>NZ_JAAKZD010000029.1:0-688 GCF_015230035.1 Campylobacter concisus | reverse complement strand
CTTCACTTTGCTCTTTGATTGATTCACTCATCTCATTTATTGATTGAGCTAGGACATTTGTATTTGCTTCTATCTCACCAAGTGATTTTTGAGTTCTCTCAGCTAGCTTTCTAACTTCATCAGCCACGACTGCAAAGCCTCTACCGTGTTCTCCTGCACGTGCAGCTTCAATTGCAGCATTAAGAGCAAGTAAATTTGTTTGATCTGCTATATCTCTAATGATAGTTATGATGTTTTTAATTTCATCTGATTGTCTTATAACATCAGCTGTCTTTTGAGAGATGGCATTCATTGAGCTAGACATTTGCTCAACTGCAGCAGCAGATTCTTGAAGTGAGCTTGCTTGTGTGCTAGCTGAGCTTGTTACTTGAGATACTGACTCAGCTAGAAGTTTAGCTTTTTCTTCTAGGGTTTTAGCTTTTTCTAGGTTATAGTTTAGCATTCTAGAGATTTCTGTGCCTAGAGCATTTGTTACCTTTTCTACTTCACCATTTGCATTATCTATCCTAGAGGTAAAGTCTGATCTTCTATAGCTATCAAATACTTTTTGGATAACATTTAGATCACTACCTACTTTTGCTTCAAGAACATCAAGCATTTTATTTAGAACATTTTTAAGTTCTACTAGTTTTGGGTTAGCTGGGTTTTCTGTGATCCTAGCTTTTAAATTTCCTTTTTCTATCTCTTT
>NZ_JAAKZD010000028.1:0-936 GCF_015230035.1 Campylobacter concisus | reverse complement strand
AGCTGGCGTGGAGGCCGAGTTTGTCTATAAGATAAGCGAGGGCAGACCAAACGTCGAAGATAGGCTAAAAAATGGCGACATAGCACTTGTTATAAACACAAGCGATACTAAATCAAGCGTGGATGATGGCAAAAAGATCCGCCAAAATGTGCTTAGATTTAAGATCCCTTACTTCACAACTATCCGTGCAGCACTTGCAGCTGCTAAGTCACTAAGCACAGTTCAAACTGGCAAAGCGCTTGAAGTAAAAAGCTTGCAAGAGTATCTAAACCAGAGGTAGTAAATTTAGTGGCAGTCTTTGCTGCCACTAGCTAAATTCACTTCTATTTAATTAGCTATTTTTTAAAGCGCTAGCTACCTTGAAAGCACTTGCAAACGCAAAATGTAAGTTGTATCCACCAAGCATACCAGTGATATCTAAAACTTCACCTATAAAATAAAGCCCTTTTACACTTTTACACTCTAAATTTTCATCTAAAAAATTAGTTTTTACGCCACCTTTTGTAACTTCAGCCCTTTCAAAGCCAAATGTCCCAGCTGGAGCAAAATGATATGCAAAAAGCCTTTTTATGATACTTTTTTCATCATCACTAAATTCATAAAATGCTCTATCTTTTAAACCAAAATTTCTTAAAAACTCCAGCACAAATCTCTTTGGCAAAGGTAAAACCGAGCTAAGCTGCTTTTTACCATTTACTAAATTTTTCTCACTAAATTTAGGCAAAAAATTTATGCAAATTCGCCCCTTTTGCCAAAAGAGTGAGGCATTTAGTATCGCTGGACCGCTTATGCCTCTATGTGTAAAAAGTAGATCGCCGCTAAATTTATGGCTCTCATTTTTGGTATTTATCACTACATCCGCACTTAGACTAACGCCACTAAGCTCTTTAAACCAAAACTCATCTTTTTGCACGCTAAAGCCAACAAGAGCAGGGG
>NZ_JAAKZD010000027.1:0-1016 GCF_015230035.1 Campylobacter concisus | reverse complement strand
AAAAAGCAGCTCTGGACACATCAACCGCTAAGTGACTTTTGGCGTATCGGTAAGCAAACTAGGCTAAAGCTCGAAAAATGCGGCATCTTTTGCATGAAAGATATCGCAAATGCGCCAAAAAGCCTGCTTGAAAAAATTTTTGGCGTCGATGCCTATATCACGATAGATCACGCTAACGGCATAGAGCCAACGACGATAGCTGAAATAAAGGCCTATAAACCAAGCACGAAGTCCTACTTTAGCTCGGAAATTTTGCCTAGAGACTACGAGCGCTGTGAGGCGGTGATCGTGCTAAAAGAGATGGCTGACAGGCTCGCACTTAGGCTCATAAATAAAGAGGTCAAGGCGAGTGGGCTAACGATCAATGTGAGATTTGCCGATAAGCTTGAGCCGCAGCAACGTGCAAGCCTGAGGTTTAAAACGCCCACAAACATCTCAAGCGTGCTGATGAGTGCGGCTGAGGAGCTACTTTTAAACAAGATAAAAAATGTCGGGCTAATCAGGCAAATAGGCATATCTGCAAACGATGTGGTAAAAGAAAATTTGGTTGAGTTTAGCCTATTTGAAGATGACGCTAAAGAAAAAGCGGTGCTAAAGTCGCTAAATTTGATAAAAGAGAAATTTGGTAAAAACTCGATCCTGCGCGCGATCGACCTGCTGCCAGAAGCAACTGGGCAAGATAGAAACAAAAAGATCGGAGGGCACAAGAGCGGTGAGTAAAGATAGGGCGAAAATTTTTAGCTCGTTTAATCCTCTTTCTACCTTAGAGCGAGCCTTGCGTCAAAAAGAGCGAGAAAAATGCGAAAAGCTCGAGCTTGACGAGAGCAAAGTTGATGAAATTTTAAAAAAGATAAGCGATCTAAAGATAGCTGACGAAGTGCGTGTGAGCTACCACGACGGCTTTACTTACGTAAGATCTGGCGGCCTAGTCTCGGATGTAAATTTCAAAGATAAAACCCTCATGATCGTAAAAACTAAGATCAAATTTGAAGATATAAATGAGGTGGAGATAGTTA
>NZ_JAAKZD010000026.1:0-1194 GCF_015230035.1 Campylobacter concisus | reverse complement strand
CTCCTAAAGATCCAGCTAATCCTAGCAGTGCTATTTATCGTTATCCTCTCAGCATTTGTCTATTTCTTACTTAAAAAGTCTCTTAACCCTATAAAAACTATCCAGTCTAAGCTTGATGATCTATTTAAATTTGTAACTTACGAAGCAAAAGCACCAAGCAAGCTAGAGGTAAGATCAAATGATGAATTTGGTGAGATGAGTAAAGCTATAAATGAAAACATCGATAAAGTCGTAGCTGGCATCAAAAAAGATAGCACTATGATAGATGAGCTAAATAAAGTAGCAAATCTAATGATCAAAGGAAACCTTGGAGCAAAGATAGGCTCAACTCCTAACAACCCATCGCTAAATGAACTAAAAGAGCTACTAAATAAATTCTTTACATCTATCTCAGCAAATTTAAAGGGCATAACAAATGTTCTTAGCTCATATACTAAAAACGACTTTACAGCAAAGGTTGAGATAAATGAAGAGCTAGAGGCTGATCTAAAGGCTATGATACTTGGAGTATCAAATATGGGTGAAGTAATTTGCACTATGCTAAACTCAAATTTAAATGATGCCAAGATGCTTGAAGAAAAGGCTACAACCTTGGCTTTGGCTATGAAAGAGCTCACACAAGGTGCTAGCACTCAAGCAAGCTCACTTCAAGAAAGCGCTGCTGCAGTTGAGCAAATGTCTAGCTCAATGAACGCCATCTCTCAAAAGACAGCTGATGTTATAAGACAAAGTGATGAGATCAAAAACATCATAACTATCATTAGAGATATAGCAGATCAAACAAATTTACTTGCTCTTAATGCTGCTATTGAAGCAGCAAGGGCTGGAGAGCATGGCAGAGGATTTGCAGTTGTTGCTGATGAAGTTAGAAAGCTAGCTGAGAGAACTCAAAAATCACTTGGTGAGATAGAAGCAAATACAAATGTCCTAGCTCAATCAATAAACGAGATGAGTGAATCAATAAAAGAGCAAAGTGAAGGTATCAATATGATAAATCAATCAGTTGCTCAAATAGATAATCTAACAAAAGAAAACGTTGTAATTGCTAATAGGGCTAATGAAGTAACAAGCGATGTTGATAATATGGCAAAGACAATAGTAAGTGAAGTAAGAAAGAATAAATTTTAATCAAACTGCTTCATAAATCTTCATAAATTTCAACCTGGTTTAGACTGGGTTGGGATTTGTATATTT
>NZ_JAAKZD010000025.1:0-2979 GCF_015230035.1 Campylobacter concisus | reverse complement strand
GCTTATATGCGTAGTACTATCCCAGAAGAATTACATAATAATTTTAGTCAAATTAAAAGTGATGAATATTGTTTCGGAGATTTTTGCCCTAGAATAGGTTGGATAAATGAAAATGGTAAAATCGAATTTGATTTTGAATAAGCACTACAATGTAGCCATTATATCGTTAGCGAATGAGCTAATAGAATTTTGGGATATATCAAAACAGTACTTCATAAACATGCAAAATTGAGGGACATGTTTTAAATTTGACATAAGTGTTGATTTGAGTGACACCAAATATTAAAAAATTGATTTAAACGATTTTAATTTAAACGCCAAAAACATAAACATAGCTTCAAACCAAGATACTACACTCTCAGGCTCAAATATCAGCGCAGATGAGAGCTTAGATATAAAAGCTGATAATATAAATTTACTCCCAGCCTCATATAGCTTAGAGAGCTCATCTAAATTTAAAGACTCAGGCTTTGGAGACCTAATGAAGTCAAATGGCGAAGAGAGTAGCTCAAACTATAATCTTGCCATAAGCACACTATCAGCAAAAGATATAAGTCTAAACTCAAATACCATAAACGCTCTAGCTTCTATCATAGAGGCTACTAATGTAGATGTAAATACAAAGCTTTTAAATTTAGTCTCAGCAAAGAGCACATCTGTAAATACAAGCCTAAGCAACAACGCAGGAGTTTTAACAGCTACTGTAAAAAATAAAGGCAAGATAGAAGAGGTAGAAATCCCAGCTATCATCAAGGTAAAAGATAAATTTACACTAAATGGCAAGAATATAACTAATAAACTAGATGCCACAACCTTTAAAACTATAAACGACTCTTTAAACTCAGAGGAATTTAAAGAGGGAGTTATAAGAGAGCTAAGATCAAACTCAGATACTCCAATAGACGAAGAGACGATAAAACAAGTAAAAGCAGTTCTAAATTCTAAAGAGTGGGAAGATAATACCACTACTCTTAGTGGAATGGGAGCTCTAATAATAACAGCCATAGTTACATTTCTAACAGCAGGAGCTGGTGGTGCGGTAGCAGCAGGTGTTCTAGGTAGTGCAGCAGCAGCTAGCTCAACCGCAGGTTTAGCCATATCAGCTATGACAACAGCTGTCATAGCAAACTCAACAGTCCAGCTAACAAACAATCTCTTATCTCATGGCAAGGTAAAATTTGACGCATCATCCCTAGCTAAATCAGCCATTAGTGCAGGGGTAGGCTCATATGTTAGTAACTACATATCAAGCATAAGCACTCTAAGTAATACCAATATCATAAACACACCAACTTATACTTTCTCATATGCAGACCTACTAAGCTCCACATCAAACGCAGCAATAAACTCTGCTATCTATAAAACAAACTTTAAAGATGCACTACTATCAAATTTAATCTCTAAAGCAACAGATAATGCTTACAAGGCAGTAGGAAGCTACTCAAGCAATGAAGCAAATATAAACTCTAACCAATTATTTAAAGAATCAGATCTAGGCAAGATAGCTCTTCACTCAGCCGTAGGAGCACTATCAGCAAAATTGTCTCATGAAAACGTTGCAGCTGGTGCATTAAGCGGGGCAGTAAATGAAGCAATCTCTTCTGCACTACATAAAGATACATCAAATATGAGCACTAAAGAGATAGAAGCTTATAACAACAAACGCCTACTAGCATCTCAGCTAATAGGCATAATAGCTGGAGGCATAGCTAATGGCGATAAAGGAGCAAACACAGGCTATAAAATAACTACAAGTGCAGATTACTTATAATAGACAGCTTCATCAAAGAGAGATAGACTTTATAAACAATAAAAACAATATAGAAAGCTTTAAATCAAAGCTTCAAACTACAACAAATAAAATTTATAGTGATGATGAAGCAAAATCTATCCTAGCAAAAGCAGCAGTGTCTCTAACAGATAAATCATTTAATGAAACTTATAGACAAAGCCTAAGCTCAAATGATCTATATAATATAGAACTAGCAACAAATTTCATAAAGCAAAGTAGCTTTTATAATACAAGCCTAGATAATACAAATGCCTTTAACCCAGATAAGAAGCAATATGAGGATAGGTATATGTATGCTTCAAAGGCATATGATAATTCAGATTTTTACAAAAATAATTTGTATATTAAAACAAACCATGGCATATTAGATTATACAAAATCAACCATATATGGTCTAGGCGGATTTGCAGTAGGTGGGATTGAAGGACTTGCTGATATAGGAAATATTATCTTACATCCAGTAGATTCAATAAACGGTTTAAATAATGCTTTTTATCACCCTATCCTAACAGCCAAAAATGTAAATGCAAACATACAAGAATTTATGGCTGAAAATTTTGTAGATAGTGTCTTAGGTGATCAAAGCTCTATAAATTATAGAAGTTATCACGCACTAGGTGAAAATATAGGTTCTCTTGGAGCAGCTGGTAAAGTAGGACAAATAGCAAAAAATAGTAGCAAACTAGCAAATATTGGTAAAAATGGCGACAATATAGTTAAAAACAATAAACCAAGCGATACTAAATCGGCTACTACAAATTCAAATAATAACGCAAACAATTGGAACAATAATGGTAATGATGGAATAGTTCTTGCTGGGGGAAGTGAGATTGTAAATGATATTACAAAAGAAAGTATAGATATAAAATTGAATAACTATCTTTTAGACCCAACACATAAAACAGGAGCTACTAAGGCTCAATGGTTTAAAGAAGCATTGGGTTTTATAAAAACAAATGCCGATGATTTAGCAAGGCAAATCAAATTTGATGAAAAAGTAGCAATAAAAACTGAATTAACACAATATGGACAAAAATACGAACAAATTATTCCTATTGTTGGTGCTAATAGTAAAAACATTGATGTAAAATTTGTTTGGATAAAAAATAAAGATGGGAATATTAGGTTGATAACAGCTATTCCGACGAAAAAGTAGGATATAAAATGTTTAATGAACTAGATGTTGT
>NZ_JAAKZD010000024.1:0-3115 GCF_015230035.1 Campylobacter concisus | reverse complement strand
TAAATAGATCATCAAGCTTAGACTGGATAGTTTTTATAGGGTTAAGAGACTTTTTAAGTAAGAAATAGACAAATGCTGAGAGGATAACGATAAATAGCACTGCTAGGATTAGCTGGATCTTTAGGAGGGGCATAGTCTGGCTGGCAAAAGTATCGGCATTTATCGCAGCAACTGCGAGCCAGCCGTCGTCGTTTATAGGTAAAATTTTAGCCAAGACATTTTCATTTTTTGCATTTTTATAAGAGATTAGTCCGTTTTCATCAAAGTCTTTACTTGCAAATTTAGCAGCCAAGGTCTTAGTCGCTTCAACAGAACTGTTTATAAGACTTTCATCATCATGTAGCAAGATAACACCATCTTTGTCCATAAAATAAACATAGCCAAACTCGGTTTTACCCATCTTTAGAAGCTTTTTGCTTAAAAGCCTTATATTAACATCAGTAAATGTAGCTCCCAAAAGCTTGCCGCCCTCCACTATCGGAGTAGAAAAAGTCATGCACAGATCGTGCTCTGGAGCGACCATATCGATATAGGGCTTTGTAAAGATAGTTTTTCCACTACTTTTTGCAGCGATATACCAGCCCCTACCCCTTGGTTCGTATTTATCTTTTTCTGGGGTTAAGGTTTTACCATTTGAGCCATAAGTATAGCCGTTGCTCTCTGCTGCAAAATAGGCACCTATGACTATTGATTTTAAATTTTCTTTTGTAGATTTTTTAAACGAGCAAGAATTTCGTCTTTGTTATCCACACTGCCTACTAGCTTGCTAGCTAGCTTTTGCGAGTCTTCCATATAGTCATCAATAAAACTTTGCGTCACAGACTTTATGTCAGATAGAATTTGATCTTGGTTTTGGCTGATCAGCTTCACCACCTCATCCTTTGCGTTAAAGTAGCTAACAGCAGACATCGCAGCAAAGCATACACTCAAAAGAACAATAAGCGTCAATGCGATCTTGTTTGATATAGATCTCATTTCATCCTCCTTGTGAAATATTAGTAGAATTATAATATTTAAAATATAAATTTAATCTTTTGTTTCAAATAATATTTTATATTAAATAGTGATTAAATCTATAAAAACAACGTAAATTAGCAATATAATAGAAATTTTTTAATTAAATTTGATTTATTTTATAAAATATATTTGAAGTAAAATATTTAATTTTTAGCATGAAAACTGGTTTATGAACTAAAATTATGCTAGTTAAACTTAAACAAAAAAGAAACTTCTTAAATTTAATGTGTAATACTAATTTAAATGTGTGTTATCTGTAAAAAATGATGCAGAAAGTATTATAAATTTAGCCAGAGCTAAGCTAAACTGGCTAAATTTGGTGATATTTAAATTTCCTTATAACCGACTATATTTAGCCCAAAACCAGCTAAGCTTACAAATTCTTTATTTTTATTTGAGCTTAGAAGTTCGATATCCTTTACGCCAAAGTGATTTAAAATTTGCGCTCCGATGCCGTAGTCTTTGCTTGTATTTGAGTTGTCGCTATCCAAAAAGATCAAAATTCCACCATTTTGGCTTAGAAATTTGATAGTTTTTAAAAGCTCTTCGTATTTTGGACTGCTCAAAAGCTCGTGATCGGCTAGAATTTTTTGAAATTTGACATTTGCCTTGCTCTTTGGCTCACCAAAAAGATAGGCTGAATGAATTTTGCACTTGTGATCTGTAATATCGTATCTTATAGCCGTGCAGTTTGCGATCTTGACGTCACTTTTTTCGCCAACTCTTATGAGGCTTTCATGGCTTAGTCTATACTCGACCAGATCAGAAACGCTGATCATATTTAGCCCAAATTTCTTACAAAACTCCTCTAAATAATCACGCCTTGCCATGGTGCCATCTTCTTTTACGATCTCGCATATCGAAGCCATCGGAGCAACACCAGCAAGCTTGCAAAGATCGACTGAGCCCTCGGTGTGGCCTGTGCGAACTAGTACGCCGCCATTTTTGGCTATGAGTGGGAAAATATGTCCTGGACGCACGAAGTCTTCAGGCTTTGAGCTAGCCTCAGCTGCAAGCCTGATCGTCATATCGCGCTCGTATGCGCTAACGCCCGTTGTTGCGTCTTTTGCGTCTATCGTGACCGTAAAAGCTGTCTCGTGGCTCGATGTGTTTTTGGCTACCATTAGCGGCAGATCAAGCCTTTTGGCGTTTGCCTCGTCCATCGCAAGACAGAGCACACCCTTTGCATGAGTGATGGCAAAATTTACCTTTTGCATGTCGCTACTAGCTGCTGAAAAGACCAGATCACCCTCATTTTCGCGGTCCTCGTCATCGACCATGACGACCATTTTGCCATTTTTTATATCCTCAATCACTCTTAATACATTTTCAATTGCCATAATTATCCTTTTATAAATTTTCACGATTATATTGATATTTTGATAATCAAAAGATAAAAACCATATTTTTTCTTTGTCAGTAATCGCTTTTGAGAAAAAAATAGAATTTACACCAAAATTTAAGCTTTTGAGGTTGATATTAGCCATTTGGCAGGATAAATTTATCTCATATAGGCATAAAAATTTAAATGTATGTTTGTGCGATAAAATAAATTTTGACTTTAAATTTTAAAATATGTCTTAAAATTTAGGCAAAGATAAATTTTTATTTGTTAATAACACTTATAAAAATAATAGAAATTTTATATTAAATTTAATTTTAAAATTTAAATATTCTTTGTTTAGAAGTGCGATTATAAATTAGCTTGTTATCGTTATTTTTGCTATAAAAAGTAAAAATTTTTAATAGAGAAAAATATATTTTAAATTTTTCTAAAAACAATATTTTATGTATTATTTTACATATTATTTAACAAAATATTTTTATAAAAAATGCATTAAACTTAAAAAATAAAGACAAAAATAAAAAAATGAAAAATTTAAAAGTAGATGGCGCAGCGGACGGGGCTCGAACCCGCGACCTCCGCCGTGACAGGGCGGCATTCTAACCAACTGAACTACCGCTGCACCTAAAGTAATGGTGGTCGCTATAAGACTCGAACTTATGACATCCACCTTGTAAGGGTGGCGCTCTACCAACTGAGCTAAGCGACCTAAAATTTAAAATATCTGGCGACCCTTAGAGGATTTGAACCTCT
>NZ_JAAKZD010000023.1:0-4296 GCF_015230035.1 Campylobacter concisus | reverse complement strand
AAGATTGACTAATAGTTTAACAATTGTAAGTTAAAAGAACAACGATAAGAAAAAGGCTTTATTAACGTTGAAGTTAAAGGTGGTTTCTCGTTTCGTGAGCTGGAATTATATATGAGGGATGCTTAAAAGAAGTTGAAAGATTGTAAAAAATATTTGATAAATTTAAATTTTATTTTTGAGATAGAAATTTGGAGAGCTTCCTTGCTCTCCATTTTGATTTAGCACTGCCATTTAGCAGCAAATTTACATCTATGATATTACATAGGTTGTGTTACTTCGTCTTTGATCTCGACGGTAACAGTTGTTCCTGTAGTATCATTTGTATATGTAGTATAGCCATCAGCTGAGGCACCTTTTTGCCATCCACCATCTTTAAATGCTACTTTGTCTCCAGCATCAGCTGTGATCTTAAGTATATTGTCATTATCTGTTAAATTTATTACATCAGATAGTTTGACATTTAAAGTAGTATTTTGACCCTTGTTAGAGATGTCAAGCTCTTCAAAGTTATGTGCTTTGTTTGCGATATTGCTTAGATCTACATTTGTACCTGGGTTGGTGATAGCTAGTTTATCATAGCCGTCTCCGCCATTGATGTTGCTATTGCCAATAATCTGACCAACTTTTATAGTGTCATCACCAGCACCAAGATTTATAGTAGCACCTACAAGACCATTGGTGCTTACTTCATCATTACCACCTTTGGTTGTAACAGTAGAATTATATATTTGATCATCTACAGTTAGCTTGTTATCGCCAGCACCTAAATCTATAGTAGAATCTGCTCTAACCCAGTGATGAACAGTTACTGTATCATCGCCACTACCAGCTGTAACTTTTGCAGCATCGATGTCTCTTTCTACGGTTAGCTTGTTGTCTCCGCCGCCTAAATTTAATTCAGCACCTCTAAATATGTTACCCCAGCCACCGCCTTTTGTATGGACAGTAATCTCATCATTACCATCTCCAAAAGTTAAGTGTGAGTAGTTAGTTATGGTTTTTACATCTAGCTTATAGTCGTTATTGCCATTTATATGAGACTGAAGTTCAGTATCTCGCATTTTATCACTTTCCAACAATAAGCCAACTCTATTATTTCCCCATACTGCCAAAGTATCAACAACTTGAACAGGTTTAATCTCACGATCTACATATGTAAATTCATCTGTTGCAACATTAGACTTATTGCCAGCATCATCAGTGATATATGCTTTTGCAATTGTCTTTTGTCCATTCAACATACCTATCTTACTTATCATGATAACACCGTTGTTGATAGGAGCTGCTGCGCCTATTGGAGCCATTCCTTTAAGTGACTCGCTAGCGCTTTCGACAACTGCACTATTACCTACTTTTTTCAAGACTATATCACCACTACCCTTAATAGGATCGTCTAGGTGTAAAGTGATCTTATCGCCATCTTCAAAGCTACCGCTCACTTTTAGCTCAAGTGAAGTAGATTTTCTATTTCCATCACTCATATTTTCTTGATATGTTAGTCTGCCATCGTTATTTCCATCTTCGACAAATCTAGCCTCTATAGTTCCTATGGTATTATCGATAGTTATCGCATATCCATCACTTGCGTTGCTGCTAACTCCACCGATGATTGTTTTAGCTGTGAAATTATGCTCGCCGTCATTTAGTGGAGTTTTAGGAGTGAAATTCCAGTTGCCATCTTTGTCAGCCTTAGTTGTGCCCAAAGAGTGTGTGCCATCAAAAATTTCAACTGTAGCAAATTTCTCTGCCTTGCCTTTTAACTCTGGAGTTTTATCGTCAGTCTTGCCATTTTTTGATACATCTCCTGTTGTGCTACCAAAATCATCATATATGGTTGTGATAGTAGGTTCTTGCACATTACTGATGTTTTCAAGGAATACATAGCTAGTGCTAGATACATTTTCATTACCATTAAGTAGTTCATTATCAGGTGTATCAGAGACTTTTGCTGTGACCTCAGTAGCATGAACGAATTTATCGCTAGATATACTCATCATGCCTATGCCAGGTATATCTATGGCATTGTTATTTACTGATGGGATGCCTGCATGTATGACGTGACCACTCGCATCAACCTCGTCAAATGTCACTGTGCCATCAGCTGCTTTATGTGCGATAAATGTCTTCACTTCTGTCGGAGCTGGGTTGTTGCTTGGATATACTTTCACACCAGTGTCTGCATAAATTTTATTAAAGTCAGTTATCGATACTGTTATCTTATCGCCATCGACTATGCCATTTTTTATAACTACACGTGCAGTTGTGTGATCTATATCGCCATCTCTCATAGCTTCTGCTAGTTTCATGCCACCACTGTTTGGATTTGCACCATCGCCAACTTGACTGTTAGTGTATGTTTTATTACCTTCCACAAAAACAACTTCTGGTTCAACCCTGCCCCTATTTGTCCATCTAGGGTTCATACTTACACTTGCATCATCTTCGCCTTTTATGCTTACTTCTATACCACGTGATGTAGTTTTATAAATGACAGCTGTTGGCATATCATGGATATCTATACCAAATTTCTCTCCAGCGCCGTTTGTAGATGTAAGACCTGACTTGATAACTGTCTTGTCAGTAGCTGAAGTGATCTGATCAACTGTCATAGAGCCATCAGCTGCTTTATGAACTAAGAAATACTTATACGCAGTTGTATCTGTGCCACCTGTTGCAGCCAAAGATGCAGCATTAGGTCCAAAACCATATTTTACGGTTATAACGTCGCCATCTTGGACATTATCAGGTAGTGAGATACGTGCTGTGGTGTGGTTGATGTCGCCATCAAGTGCAGCTTCAGCTCTATTATAGCCTTTGACAGTATCAGTGTTCGTAGTTTTCTTATCACTTAGAACATTACCATGGCTATCAAGCTCTACAAATTCAACGTCAGCCATTTTGACATTTTCAAATTTAACGCTTCCTGTTGTCTTAAGAGCTGTGTTATCAAGCTGTGCTGTGATATTGACATTGCTTCCACCAGCTGTATATTTATACGCGATAGTAAAGCCGTTATTGCCGTCAAATACGTTTTTGTTATTACTGTCAGTAACACTTATGACGTTGCCGCTAGCATCTTTATGAACTGTAAATTCACCATCGTTTATACCAGTGCCTGAAATTTTTATCTTGCTACCATCTTTTGCAAGGTTTGGTATGCTGATAGTTGCAGTGGCTTTTGTGCCTTCATCAGCATAGTTCTCAGCTCTTGTAATGATGCCATCAGGTGTAGTATCGTCATTAAATTTGATACTAATCTTATCTGGTGTAGTAGCACTATCTTCACTTGAGTTACCAGCATTATCAGTCACTTTTGCAGTTATAGACGTGCCATCTTTTGTAGCGTTATCGCTAACTACGACCTTACCGCTGTGTGGATCAAGTGTAAAGTCAGTTGCAGGCGCTGTTGTCTTACCTGGAGTGCTATCTACGACCCAGCCAGCACTTGGGTTTTTGACCACAGTGATGGTTTGTGGGTTGCCGTTATTGTCAGTGTATGAAATTTCAACTTTAGATGCATCACCATCATGTGAGACAACGCTAACTGTGCCATCAGGGTTTGGAGTAAGCTCAGCGTGAGGCGGCACAACGTCAGTTGTTGGATTAGAATTTACTGGGTTACTTGAGCCACCATTATCTTCTGCTGTTGCTGTTACAGTAGAGCCTGGAGTAAGTGGGTTATTACCTGGAGTTGGAACAGTCCAGTTACCATTGTTATCTACTGTTGTAGTAGCTGTGCTTCCATCAGGGAATTTAACAGTTACAGTAGTGTTTGGCTCAGCATTAGGAACTTTACCAGATACAGTAGTGTCATCGTTATCAATTGGATTGATTGTTGGATCTTTTGCTGGAGTAACGTCAGTTGTTGGATTAGAATTTACTGGGTTACTTGAGCCACCATTATCTTCTGCTGTTGCTGTTACAGTAGAGCCTGGAGTAAGTGGGTTATTACCTGGAGTTGGAACAGTCCAGTTACCATTGTTATCTACTGTTGTAGTAGCTGTGCTTCCATCAGGGAATTTAACAGTTACAGTAGTGTTTGGCTCAGCATTAGGAACTTTACCAGATACAGTAGTGTCATCGTTATCAATTGGATTGATTGTTGGATCTTTTGCTGGAGTAACGTCAGTTGTTGGATTAGAATTTACTGGGTTACTTGAGCCACCATTATCTTCTGCTGTTGCTGTTACAGTCTCACCTGGTTTAAGTGGGGTATGACCTGAAGTTGGAACTTCCCAGCTACCATCATCATTTACTTTTGCAGTATCTGTGCTTCCATCAGGGAATGTTACAGTT
>NZ_JAAKZD010000022.1:0-5701 GCF_015230035.1 Campylobacter concisus | reverse complement strand
GTTCTTTTAACTTACAATTGTTAAACTATTAGTCAATCTTTGAAATCTAAACAAGTGATCGATTGAGCCAGTCTATTATGATTAAATAATAGATTAGACAAACTAATTATAAAAACTAAAAGTTTTTTTTGATTAAAAACTTCATAATAAATACTAAAAGCAATTTTAGTAAAAACATTATTACTAGATTGCATTAGCAATCTTAGTCTTTAGTGTTGCTTCTTAGTAAAGCTTTGCTTTACGCTAAAGAAGGTTAATATGGAGAGTTTGATCCTGGCTCAGAGTGAACGCTGGCGGCGTGCCTAATACATGCAAGTCGAACGGACAAGTAAGAGCTTGCTCTTATGAGTTAGTGGCGCACGGGTGAGTAATGTATAGCTAATCTGCCCTACACTAGAGGACAACAGTTGGAAACGACTGCTAATACTCTATACTCCTATCTAACATAAGTTAGATAGGGAAAGTTTTTCGGTGTAGGATGAGGCTATATTGTATCAGCTAGTTGGTGAGGTAATGGCTCACCAAGGCTATGACGCATAACTGGTCTGAGAGGATGATCAGTCACACTGGAACTGAGACACGGTCCAGACTCCTACGGGAGGCAGCAGTAGGGAATATTGCTCAATGGGGGAAACCCTGAAGCAGCAACGCCGCGTGGAGGATGACACTTTTCGGAGCGTAAACTCCTTTTGTTAGGGAAGAACAATGACTGTACCTAACGAATAAGCACCGGCTAACTCCGTGCCAGCAGCCGCGGTAATACGGAGGGTGCAAGCGTTACTCGGAATCACTGGGCGTAAAGGACGCGTAGGCGGATTATCAAGTCTCTTGTGAAATCCTATGGCTTAACCATAGAACTGCTTGGGAAACTGATAATCTAGAGTGAGGGAGAGGCAGATGGAATTGGTGGTGTAGGGGTAAAATCCGTAGAGATCACCAGGAATACCCATTGCGAAGGCGATCTGCTGGAACTCAACTGACGCTAATGCGTGAAAGCGTGGGGAGCAAACAGGATTAGATACCCTGGTAGTCCACGCCCTAAACGATGTATACTAGTTGTTGCTAAGCTAGTCTTGGCAGTAATGCACCTAACGGATTAAGTATACCGCCTGGGGAGTACGGTCGCAAGATTAAAACTCAAAGGAATAGACGGGGACCCGCACAAGCGGTGGAGCATGTGGTTTAATTCGAAGATACGCGAAGAACCTTACCCGGACTTGATATCTAACAAATCATCTAGAGATAGAAGAGTGTCTGCTTGCAGAAATGTTAAGACAGGTGCTGCACGGCTGTCGTCAGCTCGTGTCGTGAGATGTTGGGTTAAGTCCCGCAACGAGCGCAACCCACGTCATTAGTTGCTAACAGTTCGGCTGAGCACTCTAATGAGACTGCCTTCGTAAGGAGGAGGAAGGTGTGGACGACGTCAAGTCATCATGGCCCTTATGTCCGGGGCGACACACGTGCTACAATGGCATATACAATGAGAAGCAATATCGCGAGATGGAGCAAATCTATAAAATATGTCCCAGTTCGGATTGGAGTCTGCAACTCGACTCCATGAAGCCGGAATCGCTAGTAATCGTAGATCAGCCATGCTACGGTGAATACGTTCCCGGGTCTTGTACTCACCGCCCGTCACACCATGGGAGTTGATTTCACTCGAAGCCGGAATACTAAATTAGTTACCGTCCACAGTGGAATCAGCGACTGGGGTGAAGTCGTAACAAGGTAACCGTAGGAGAACCTGCGGTTGGATCACCTCCTTTCTAGAGTACATATAGATATTCTCTCACAAGATATCTATAAGAAAGATATTCTCAATCATCCTTGTTTAGTTTTGAAAGATTGATAGACCTATAGGGGCCTATAGCTCAGCTGGTTAGAGTGCACCCCTGATAAGGGTGAGGTCACAAGTTCAAGTCTTGTTAGGCCCACCAGAGAATTTAATTGGGGAATTAGCTCAGCTGGGAGAGCGCCTGCTTTGCACGCAGGAGGTCAGCGGTTCGATCCCGCTATTCTCCACCATAAAATAGTTTAACAGTAAAAGTCTATATTAAGTGTTTTAAGAAACATTTACTTTAGACTTTTAAGCGTCTTAATCTTTACTGATTACGAAGTTGCCGAAAGCAACTTTGTGCTTTAGGGGTTTCCAAAGGGTGTAACTCTTTGGTCGTAAAGGCTAGCTTGCTAGTCTGCGAAGTCTAAATGTTCTTTTAATTAATATTGTTAATAGTCACAAGCAAGTTTTAAAAACAATTTTACAGGACTTGTTAAAGGTTTAAATTTCTATTCTCTTTGCATTTAATGCAAAAGTTTGACATCACAATCTATTTAGGATTTAAAACTTATCTAAATAGTAGTCAATGCTTTCCGTCTTGAGAGTTAGAATTTAAATGTAGTAACATAAAGTTATCTTTAACAAGGAAGTGATGCGAATTAGAATAATCTAATATAGAAAAGGTAAGCTACAAAGAGCAAGTGGTGGATGCCTTGGCTAGTAGAGGCGATGAAAGACGTGCCAGGCTGCGATAAGTCTCGGGGAGCCGTCAAGGGGCTTTGATCCGGGAATTTCTGAATGGGGCAACCCAACTAATAGAGATATTAGTTACCGTATAACGGAGCGAACGAGGGGAATTGAAACATCTTAGTACCCTCAGGAAAAGAAATCAAAAGAGATTACGCTAGTAGCGGCGAGCGAACGCGTAAGAGGGCAAACCACTAGTTTACTAGTGGGGTTGTAGGACTGCAATATGGACTAAACTTAGCTAATAGAACAACCTGGAAAGGTTAGGCACAGAGGGTGATACCCCCGTATATGAAAGCTTTGTTTTACTTAGCAGTATCCTGAGTAGGGCGGAACACGTGATATTCTGTCTGAAGCTGGGTAGACCACTATCCAACCCTAAATACTACTACTAGACCGATAGTGCACAAGTACCGTGAGGGAAAGGTGAAAAGAACTGAGGTGATCAGAGTGAAATAGAACCTGAAACCATTTGCTTACAATCATTCAGAGCCCTATGATTTATCAGGGTGATGGACTGCCTTTTGCATAATGAGCCTGCGAGTTGTGATGTCTGGCAAGGTTAAGGAAACCCGGAGCCGTAGCGAAAGCGAGTCTTAATAGGGCGTTTAGTCAGACGTTGCAGACCCGAAACGATGTGATCTATCCATGAGCAGGTTGAAACCGGTGTAAGAGCCGGTGGAGGACCGAACCCGCTAGCGTTGAAAAGCTATGGGATGACTTGTGGATAGGGGTGAAAGGCCAATCAAACATCGTGATAGCTGGTTCTCTCCGAAATATATTTAGGTATAGCGTCATGTAGTAACACTAGGGGGTAGAGCACTGAATGGGCTAGGGCATACACCAATGTACCAAACCCTATCAAACTCCGAATACCTAGTGTGTAATCATGGCAGTCAGGCGGCGAGTGATAAAATCCGTCGTCGAGAGGGGAACAACCCAGACTAACAGCTAAGGTCCCTAAATCTCATTTAAGTGGAAAACGATGTGGAGTTACTTAAACAACCAGGAGGTTGGCTTAGAAGCAGCCATCCTTTAAAGAAAGCGTAATAGCTCACTGGTCTAGTGATTCTGCGCGGAAAATATAACGGGGCTAAAATGAGTACCGAAGCTTTAGACTTAGTTTTACTAAGTGGTAGGAGAGCGTTGTATTTGCGTTGAAGGTATACCGGTAAGGAGTGCTGGAGCGAATACAAGTGAGCATGCAGGCATGAGTAGCGATAATTGGGGTGAGAATCCCCAACGCCGTAAACCCAAGGTTTCCTACGCGATGCTCGTCATCGTAGGGTTAGCCGGGACCTAAGCAAAGTCCGAAAGGGGTATGCGATGGAAAATTGGTTAATATTCCAATGCCAACTATAATGTGCGATGGAAGGACGCTTAGAGTTAGAGGAGCCAGCGGATGGTAGTGCTGGTCGAAAGGTGCAGGTTGGAGTTCAGGCAAATCCGAACTCCTTTAAGCCGAGGCCTTACAGGTGCGTGAAGTTCTTCGGAATGAATCGTAAATCCTTGATACTGTCGAGCCAAGAAAAGTTTCTAAGTTTAGTTATAGTTGCCCGTACCGTAAACCGACACAGGTGGGTGGGATGAGTATTCTAAGGCGCGTGGAAGAACTCTCTTCAAGGAACTCTGCAAAATAGCACCGTATCTTCGGTATAAGGTGTGCCTAACTTTGTGAAGGATTTACTCCGTAAGCATTGAAGGTTACAACAAAGAGTCCCTCCCGACTGTTTACCAAAAACACAGCACTCTGCTAACTCGTAAGAGGATGTATAGGGTGTGACGCCTGCCCGGTGCTCGAAGGTTAATTGATGACGTTAGCTCTGCGAAGCGTTTGATCGAAGCCCGAGTAAACGGCGGCCGTAACTATAACGGTCCTAAGGTAGCGAAATTCCTTGTCGATTAAATATCGACCTGCATGAATGGCGTAACGAGATGGGAGCTGTCTCGAAGAGGGATCCAGTGAAATTGTAGTGGAGGTGAAAATTCCTCCTACCCGCGGCAAGACGGAAAGACCCCGTGGACCTTTACTACAGCTTGACACTGCTATTGGGATAAAAATGTGCAGGATAGGCGGGAGGCTTTGATCCATAGACGCCAGTTTATGGTGAGCCATTGTTGAGATACCGCTCTTTTTTATTCTGATAGCTAACTAGCTTGAGTTATCCTCAAGTAGGACAATGTCTGGTGGGTAGTTTGACTGGGGCGGTCGCCTCCCAAAATGTAACGGAGGCTTACAAAGGTTGGCTCAGAACGGTTGGAAATCGTTCGTAGAGTATAAAGGCATAAGCCAGCTTAACTGCGAGACATACACGTCAAGCAGAGACGAAAGTCGGTCTTAGTGATCCGGTGGTTCTGTGTGGAAGGGCCATCGCTCAAAGGATAAAAGGTACCCCGGGGATAACAGGCTGATCTCCCCCAAGAGCTCACATCGACGGGGAGGTTTGGCACCTCGATGTCGGCTCATCGCATCCTGGGGCTGGAGCAGGTCCCAAGGGTATGGCTGTTCGCCATTTAAAGCGGTACGCGAGCTGGGTTCAGAACGTCGTGAGACAGTTCGGTCCCTATCTGCCGTGGGCGCAAGAAGATTGAGGAGAGTTGACCCTAGTACGAGAGGACCGGGTCGAACCAACCACTGGTGTACGAGTTGTCCTGCCAAGGGCACCGCTCGGTAGCTATGTTGGGATGTGATAACTGCTGAAAGCATCTAAGCAGGAAGCCAACTCCAAGATGAATCTTCTTTTAAGAGCTCATATAGACTATGTGTTTGATAGGCTGGGTGTGTAATGGATGAAAGTCCTTTAGCTGACCAGTACTAATAGCTCGTCTGCTTATCTTTTAATAAGCATCACTTCCTTGTTAAGGATAAAAACTTAATAAGATATGTTTTTATAGAACTTTGTTTATGACTTTTAACTTTATCTAGTAGTGTTAAATAAGAGATTTATCTATTATATCTTTTATTTAACACTGCCCGTGACTATACAGACGAGGAAACGCCTTGCTCCATCTCGAACCAAGAAGCTAAGCTCGTCCTGGCTGATGATACTCTCCCTTACTGGGATGTTGGAAAAGTAGGTCGTTGCGGGCTTTGTTGTTTGTCTGCTTTAATTCTTATATTATTTGATTCTAGTTTTTATTAGTGTTTATTGCTGTTTAAGTATAAAATATTGGTTT
>NZ_JAAKZD010000021.1:0-9284 GCF_015230035.1 Campylobacter concisus | reverse complement strand
ATCCATACTAGCATCTACATTTGAGCTTATGCTAGTATTTACTAGATCTTTTGTTAGTTTAGTTGTATCTCTATTTAGTCTTGTTAGATCATCAGAGCTATCTTTATCAGCTATCTCTATGTTGCCACTGCCTAGAGTTGTTAGGTTTTTAGATAGTGTGTAGCTTAAATTTCTATGGTTAGATAGATCTATTGATTTAAGACCTGTAAATTTATCTTCTTGATTGTTATTTGATCTGCTATCTTTATTGTTTTTATCTTCTAGGATATAGTTAGCTCCTATACTAAAGTTTGTTCCTTTGTTGTAGCTTGTATTTGATAGATTCTCATAGCTTAGGGTGTCTGTTTTTAAATTTAGGTTATGGTTATCTATAAAGGTATTATCTTTATCATACTCTCCTGCTGCTAGAAGTGATCCTTTTAGATGAGTGTTTTTACCTACCTCTACGTTTAGCTCATTGGCTGTTATAGATGAGAGGATAGTTTGTTTAGTTATTGTATTTGAGCTTGATCTAGAGAAATTTGCATTGGTGCTAGATTTATCTATGGTGTTAATATCTACGAAATGGTTTTTATCAAATAACCCTGTTGTAGTTATACCATTACTCTTAGCTATAGTATTACCACTAAAGCCAACTCCTGCTGATATACTAAAGTCTTTTTGATTAGAGGTATATCTATCTCTTAGGCTCTCTAAGCTTAGATTATTTCCTACTTTTAAATTTATTGTTCCATCAGCTCTTAAATTTGCTCCTTTAATGGTTGTATCATTAGCTGTGTTTATATTTATATCTTTATTAGATATTAGCTTTGAGTTATTATTAGTGATGCTTTCACTATAGCTGTTTGATTGTGAGTGGTCTAGACCTAAGCTTCCACCACCTCCTCCATACATAGTAAATTTAGCACTTCCGCTAAGAGACTTACTATTTTCATCTGATTCAAATCTATCTTGGCTAGAGTTTATATTTAGATCTTTAGTGTTTATATCTATATTATTATTAGCTAGTAGATTTGAGCCAGTTATGTTAGTGCTACTCTCTTTATCTTTATTGGTTGTTAGTCTTATATTTAAAGCATTTAAATTTGAAGGTGAAGAGATGGTTTGTTTGTTTTTAGTATTTGTTTGTGTGCCACTTATATTTGCTGCTACTCCTACGCTAAAGCCATATGTTCCTGAGCTTACAGATGCTGCTGCTATTTGAGATATTAGAGCTGTTGTTTTAGAGGCTACATTTGTAGTAGCTAGTGCTACGTTTGTTATATAGTATCTCTCTTCATCTTTTATATTATCTAATATATCACTTAGATCTTCTATGTCAGAAGCATTGATGCCTGCTTCTTTGTTTTTATATCTTTGCTTTAGTTCATTTAGTTTGGTTTGTAAATTTGATTTTTTATTCTTATATTGTTCGTATTCTTTTTTTACGCTATTTAGTTGTTTAACTGCTTCTTGTAGGGCTATAGTGGCTGGAGCTATCTGTGCATATTCGTTTTGCATAGTGATGGAGAGGGCAGCCTGTGCCTCTTTTAAAGTGGAGGTGGAATCGATTGTATCTGTGCTATTTGAGATGTAGATGTTGCCATTTTTACTAATTAAGCTAATATCTTCTTTTGCGTTTAGGTTTGAGCCTTTTATACTTATATCATAGTTAGTATCTATATTGATATTATTGGCATTTAAGGTAGAACTAATGGAATTTAAAGAAGAGGTGTTATTAGTAGCTTCTTTATATTTAGCGTCTGCCACTCTTAGCTTTATGCTAGTATCTTTTTTAAGCTCACTTAGGCTTTTTGGTTTAATATCTTTTAATATATCTTGCAATCTAGCTATGCTTATACTCTTGCTTTTAGATATGCTGTAGCTTTCATGGGTATTAGTAGTGTTTAGGATAGAGGCCTGGTTTGCTTTTATCTCTATGTTTTTATCTGAACTTAAATTTGCTGTGATTGTCGCATCAGATGTGTTTAAGTTTATGTTATCTTTAGCTGATATATTTGAAAGCTTTGATATGCCATCAAGTGTGCCTTGTTCGTTATGTTTTGCACTATATATCTTGCCACCACTGGTTCCAAGGGTAGCAACATAGGTTAAAATTCCAAGAGGATTAAAAGTGGAGCTTTTGTGAATACTTATCTCTTTGCTTTGCTCTTTGGCTGCTAGTATAGAGATGGTATTTAAGGCATTTAAATTTAGAACTGATGCTGAGTTTATATTTGAAGAGATGATAGAGATGTCGTTATTTGCATTTAAATTTATGTTGCCACTATTTGTTAGTAGCGATGAAGAGATTAGGTTCAAATTTGATAAAGAGTGCATATCAATAGATCTTTTAAGTCCGCCAAAGTCTCTTTTATTAGTTTGAGAATACTCTAAGCTCTCATATGCGCTAGGATTTATACTTATATTATTTGCATCTATGTTTATATCGTTTTTAGCGCTTAAATTTGAGCCAGTTACTATTGCATTACCCCCAGCCTTTAGGCTGATATCACCTGCGTTTAAATTTGAGCTAATGACCTTTTGATTTATAGCCATTAGCTGAGACTCTTTTTTAGAGAAAAAGCCTTTTGACTTCTCTTTAGTTTCTGTGCTCTCGTTTGTATTAGCACCTACTACATATATATCATTTCCGGCTTCTACGTTTAGCTTGTTAGTAGCTCTTAGATTGCTTGAGCTTATGTTGGTATTTGACTTAGAGTTTAAATTTATATCCTTAGCATCTAGGTTTGCGCTATTTAGCGTTTGGATGTTTTGGTTAAATTCCACGCCCTTTTCTTTTGCGCTATGGCTGTAGGCAAACTCTTTGGCGTTTATATTTATATTATCTGCACTTAAATTTAGCTTGTCAGCCTCCAAACCTCCGCCAGCGATGTTTAGATTTTCTTTAGCACTTAAATTTAAGCTCTCGTCTGCTTTTAAATTTGACGCCTTACTAAACTGAGATGACTCTTTGTCTAAGCTTATATTATTGGCATTTACATTTATATTTTTAGCGCTGATGTCGCTTGAATTGATGTTTACTGCGCCTGCTTTTAAATTTAGATCTTTAGAGTTTAACTCTAGGTGATTTAGGTTTAAATTTTGTGAGTTTAAATTTACATTATCAGCCACTACGCTACCAGCTAGGCTTATGTTGCCTTTGGCGTCTAGGTCTATGTTATTTGCCATTACAAGAGCTGAAGCTTTTACATTTTTATCTTTAGCTTCCTTTTTAAATTTACTTATGCTCTCGTTTCTAGCTTCATATAAGCCATCAAGGATATTTGCTATATAAGCAGAGTTTATACTATCAAGGCTGTAGTAATACCCTTGATTTTTAACCCTTCTATTTAGGTTTTTGATGATTGGGCTATTAAATATTGGCTCAGAGAATTTATCCAGATCAACATTTGCTAGCTTTATATCATCATTTAGTGCGTAGCTTGAAAAGTCCTGTGTGCTTCCTACTATGTTATTGCCCGCTGCAAAGACTGTTGGCAAGCCAACATCAGTGTATGAGAAGTTAAAATTCGTGCTTTTTCCACCTTTAGTCACCCATTTCTTTTTGCCAGTGACTTTTCCCATTTTTCCTTTCCACTCTTGTTGCTTCCATTTAAATTCGTTAAAGCTGCTAACATCTCTTCTTAAATTTAGCGCCACGTTTGTTATATCTTTGCTATCAAGCACGAGGTCGTTGCCTGCATAGATAAAGCTCTTATCATTTAGTAGCTCATCTGTTTTTAAATTTATATCATTGCTTGCTACTATGCTGCCTGGGATAAAATTTGCCTTATCATCTTCATTTAAAATTTCTTTGTTTATAGAGTAGTAAATTCTCTTGAGCACTTCGCGGTCTTTTGCTTTGCTAGTATCAAGTACTACTTCGTTTTTGTCGATGTCTAGTCTTAGATTACCAAATACCTTTGTTGATGTGCCATATAGATATGAGTCTTTGTGTAAATTTAGAGCATATAGAGCACCATCTTTATTTGCAGCCTCTTTTAATACTAGCTCATTTACCTCGTTTTCATCTAGCTCACTTATATCTTTACCTAGTTTTTTAGCTAGTTTGGTGCTTATTTTCTCTTTTAGCTCTTTTAAATTTACACCAAGCTTATATCTATTTACTCCCTCTTTTTTTAGATGCATAGTGCCTTGTTTATGCACTGTATCCACCCTAGCCTGCGAGCTTGAGTTATTTACCAGCTTTTTAGCCTCTACATTTATATCTTTAGCATAAATCTGGCTTGAGGTATTTACCAAATTGTCTGCTTTTATATTAAGGCTCTCTTTGGCTGCTATTAGCGCTTCATCTTTGTTTGTTATAGTCTTTGCCTCTATCTTAGCCTCTTTATTAGAAGCGATAGCACCAGCATTAACTATATCACCATCAAGGCTTATCTCTATGTTGTTATTTGCTATAACTAGACCATTATTATTTACGCCTACTCCGTTACTTGTGCCAACTAGTTTGATTTTATTAGCATACATGCCACCAAGCGCGCTACTATCTAGGCTAAAGCTGTTTTCTTGGTTTTTAGCTTTTATGTCGTTGTAAAGTCTATCTTTGCTTGAAGCTACCGCCTTTTCACCGATGATGTTTAGCTCATTTGCGTGGATATTTGAGTTTAAATTTATGGCATTTGAGATCACATTAGTATAGTCGCTGCTCTTATCGTTTAGGCCGTCCCCTACGATGTCGATAGACTTATCAGATATTAGCTCTATCTCTTTAGGACTTAGTTTATTGATACTACCTGTTGTTAGTGTGAGTGAGCGAGAGTTGATCATATTTAGACCATCTACGCTTATGCCATTTGGGTTTGCTATGACCACATCAGCTCTGCTACCAGCAACCTCTAAATTTCCTTTTAGAGATGATTTCTCAGCCGAATTTACTTTGTTGATAATAAGGCTTGCCTCTTTTGTGAGCCTATAGTTTGCATCTATCTGGCCAGCTATCTTAGTATCTATGTTTTTATTAGAGTTATTAAGGATAGTGCCAGTTGGAGGGGTATTAAACCTGCTATATTCATTTATAGATACGCCCTTGCTATCAGGGTTTGTGATGTTTATGATTAGCGTCTCATTAGGAGCTTTTAGTATATCAGGGCGGGTGAAAGCACCTGGGTCAGCTATGATACTTGGCTCATTTGCAAGGGCGGGCATAGTGCCAAGCAGCAAAGAGAGACTTACGTAGAAATTTAAGCCTATGGTTAAAAGGCTAGGCTTTTGCGCATTTGAAATTTGGTTGTTCTTTAGCATATTTTATCCTTAAAATTCGTAGCTTATGATGAAATTTACATTTGTTGATTTAGTTTCATAGCTCTTTGGTTTATAAAGAGGTTTTGAGACAGATATGTCGTAGCTTAGGTTATTGTAGGCTTTTATGCTGCCTCTTAGACCTATGGCGTATCCTGCAAGGGTGTTTTTATCCTTTATACCACTGCTCGCTGCCCTTACCATGCCAGCGTCAAGCCCTGCATAGACAGAGTTACTCTTATAGTAGTTATATGAGAGAGTATTTCTTACGCTTACTCCGTGGTTTCCAACAAGTGAGCTCTCCCCGTCAAATCCCCTAACACTGTGATATCCACCGATGCTAAAACGATCTTGCAAGCTTAGTTTATTTAGACCATATCTTGCGTTGATATTTAGATCATAGCTTAGTGGAAGTTCAAATTTATATTTGTAGTTTAGGTTTAAATTTATTAGAGCAAACCTAGATGTAGCCTCGCCGCTATCTTCTAGTGGATCAGGCTGTGATCTAAATATACCAGTGCCCTTTTTGTAAGCTAGCTTGGCACTAAAAGCTTGGTTATATGAGTTGTAGCTTGATTTTACGCCTACCTCATATCCAGCATTTCTTCTAGCTTGGTTATCTAGCTCGTAGTCCTCTAGGTAGTTTTTATTTTTTCTCTTAAATAGCTTTACGTAAGCGCTATTTTTAAAATTTGAGTCCCTATAAAATGTATAAGCAAGGCTTAGTGAGTCGCTCTCACTTCTACCTTTATATGTGTAGAGATTATAGGCTGCATTTATGATCTGGGCGTAGTCATATTTGCTCTTTTCATACTCAAGCATGAAGTAGCCAAATGGGATACTAAAGCCGTAATAGTAGTTATTTGAAGCTCCGTGATCAGTGGCGCCATTAAATTTATTTGTGACCTCATATTTTTTAAATATATCTTTGCCGCGTGAGAAGCTAAAAATTTCGTTAAATCCAAGTAAATTTAGGGTGCTTAAATTTACCATGCCTTGGTACTTGCCGCTTTGTTTTGAGCCAAGGTTATCAATGCTAATAGCAGCTTTTAGAGGGAAGCTATCAACTCTAGTTATTACTATATTTGAAAAGCCAGCTCTATTTGAAGGTAAGAATTTAATGCTAACATCATTTTTCGAGACGTTTTGAAGTGACTCAAGGGCCTGCTCGATATCTCTTATATTTGCCACTTTATTTTTATGAGAGTACTCGCCAAATGCGCTAAATAAGCTCGCTCTGTTTCTTTGACTATCGATTTCGTTTATGCTTATATCATCTATTAAGCCAAGATTTATCACAAACTCTAGCTTGGCATCTTTTAAGCTCTTTGTAACTAGGCTCGCACTTGAAGTGATATAGCCACTTTTTATTATCTCGTTGTTAAAAGAGTTTATGATTAGATTGATAGAGTTTTTGCCAAGACAGCTACCTGATTTAAAGTCAAGCTTGTTTAAGCTAGCCTCTAAGATGGAGTTAAATTTAGAGTAGTTTGCATTATAAGCTTTTCTTATTATAGCCTCATCAGCACCACTACTAGCGTTAAAGCTAGCTACTTCGTTCTCACTAAGAAGTGAAATTTTATCTATTTTAAAGCATGGGGTTTCATTTAAATTTAGCTTACCTTCTGAAGTTCGTTTTTCGTTAAGTAAATTTATGTTGGAGCTTTCGTTAAAAGAGCTTGCCATATTCGCCCTAATCTCTTCGTTGTTTAACTCATTTTTTAGATTAGTCTCATTAGCAAGTAGCGCAGCACACACCATGCCTAAAGATAAGAGAGTTCTCATCTTAACCTTCCTTGGAAATAACTATAAAGTTATATTTTTTAAAATAATTTAGTGACATTATAAAGGATATAATCTTAATCTAATATTAAAATATAATTAGAAAAAAGAATTTTTATATAAAATATTTCAAAAATGAAACTTTTAGCTATCTAAATGGCAAAGGCAAATTTATCTTGGTTTATCACTTTATAGATAAAATTTAGTTTTATATTGATATTAATTATTATTTTGATATAATTACACAACTGATTTATATTTCGTAATTTCAGTAGTTAAATTATTTTTATAGTAAAGCTATTTTTATAAATTTGATAAAGTAAATTTGGTTTTGATTACTAAATTTTATAAAAATTAACGAAATTTATATATATAAAAATTTAACAATATTTTTGTGACATATATTAGAAATATAAAAATAGACAATTTAATCTGAAAGGATAGGCAATGAACAAGCATTTATTTGCACTTTTGGCTTTGGCGGCATTTAGCAGTCACTCTTTAGCTCACGAATTTTGGCTTTTTGGTAGCAGTAAGGAGGTAACTAGCGTTGATATCGGCTACGCAGACGACTTCCCAACTGTTGAAAAGATCCCAGATAATAGGATCGCCCTATTTGAAGCCCCATACGTTATAAACAAAAATGGCGAAAAACTAAGCCTGAAACAAAGTGGCGAAAACTACCACTATGAAAGGGCCAAACTAGAAAACGGCTCATACCTTATAGCTGGCGAGTATAAGCCTACGTTTTGGACAAAAGCAAGCGATGGCACATGGCACATGGGCAAAACCAAAGAGGACATCAAGGACGCCAAATACTGCAAAAAAGCGAGCATGAGCGCAAAAGGTGTCATAAACAAAAACGCCAAGGACGACTCTGTGACAAAGCCTTCACAGCAGCGCTTAGAGATAGTCCCACTTGACAATCCAGCAAATTTCAAAGTTGGTGTGCCATTTAAAGTGAAGATTCTATTTGAGGGCAAACCTTTAGAAAATGCTACGCTTGATGGAACATTTGATGGATTTTTAAAAGAAAAAAGTGCATTTCATGGCCAAACTGAGCCAGACGGCACGATAGAGGTGCTTGCACTTAAACCTGGAAAATGGCTGCTACAAACAGTGCATAAAATGCCATTTGCCAACTCAAAAATTTGCGATGACGAGACGATCGCAGCAACTCTTGCGTTTGAGCTAAAATAGGTCAAATTTAATTTTCATTTTTAATTTATAAAAGGGCGTAGTCAAAATGCGCCCTACTCTTTTTATCTTATAAGTCAAATTTATCAAGACAAAATCAGTAAATTTATATTGCGGCTAAATTATAAATTTATGTATTTCTAAAAGATTTAATAACTCCAGCAGTCATAATGTCATCATTATTTGTAATCTTTAAACTTTTAAAAACTGCTGATCCGTTTTCGCCTAAAACCTTTTACGAAACTCAAGCACCTAGTTATTAAAACAAGTTTTTAGAGCTTCAGCAAAGAATTATGAGATTTTAGAATGCGGCATTTTTATACAAAATCTACTATTTAAATATCCCAATTGCCTTTCATATGCTTTCTATATGCGCAACTCTAGTAGTTTTTAACACAAATTTACCTTTTATAAAACAAAAAGGCATTTTAAACATTTTTTACACCAAAGTTCAATTTTAGAATTTCGGTAGCAAAATACGTTCAGTTTATTACAGATCAAATATTTACTAGTCAAATTTATTGCACCAGCAGTAATTTTTCAAAATTTGAGTTAAATTTAAAAGAAAAATGGTGACCCATACGAGACTCGAACTCGTGTTACCAACGTGAGAGGCTGGTGTCCTAACCGCTAGACGAATGGGCCAAAAGATGGTGCCCCGTGTAGGTCTCGAACCTACGACCCCATCATTAAGAGTGATATGCTCTACCAACTGAGCTAACGAGGCAAGATTAAGTATCAATAACAAATCATAAAGTGTTATCTTAGAACTTATAATCTTAAAATTTAATTTGATCACTCAAAAAAACAAGAAAAAATAGAATCAAGAACCTTAACCTAAGGTTTAGTAGATGGCGCAGCGGACGGGGCTCGAACCCGCGACCTCCGCCGTGACAGGGCGGCATTCTAACCAACTGAACTACCGCTGCACCTAAAAGTAATGGTGGTCGCTATAAGACTCGAACTTATGACATCCACCTTGTAAGGGTGGCGCTCTACCAACTGAGCTAAGCGACCTAAAATTTAAAATATCTGGCGACCCTTAGAGGATTTGAACCTCT
>NZ_JAAKZD010000020.1:0-13390 GCF_015230035.1 Campylobacter concisus | reverse complement strand
CTTGCAAAGAAAGGATAATTGCTTACAAAGAGCGGATAATTCTCTTGCAAAGAAAGGATAATTGCTTACAAAGAGCGGATAATTCTCTTGCAAAGAAAGGATAATTGCTTACAAAGAGCGGATAATTATTGCATTCTAGGCCCCTATTTTAGGGTATAAATTTAGCCTACAAATTCTTCAAATTTATTTTTATATCAAATTCAAAAGCTATCTTAAGAAAAACTAAAAACCCATTTGAATATGGTGAGATCTCTCCTTTTTTCTTCTTAACTCTACCATCCTTTGCCTTTCAGGCTTTTTTAGCTCTCGTTCAATTTCATATCCACAAGTGGTAATAGCTGCTGCAGTTTGCTTTTCCAGGCTTTCTCTAAATTTTCCGCCATATTGATTGTTAATTCGTTGTATGCTTCCTGAAACAACTTCTCCATATCCTCCAAGCTTTTGTTTAGTGTCTCTTTGATTGTCAATAACTCGGTTTCTAATAAGATATAATTGTTTTGCAAAGCCTTGTAATCGTTCTCTAATTTGTGATATTCCGCTATTAAATATTCGCTCTTGCCATTCTCTAAGAGCTGATTTAATTCGACTTTGGTATTCCCTATCTCGCTCTGCTCTTTGTCTAAGTTGTCTAGTTCGTTCTTGTGTGTTAATAATATATTCTCTAGCTCTTGCTTGTATTTCTCTGCCAAGTCGCTGTAATATAGAGACGTTCTCGCTTTGCGCAAATTCTCGTAAGCTCCTTGCAGCTCTATATTTTCGTTCTGCTTGTTCTTTATCACGTCCTGTAATTTCAGAATTTCGTCTTGCAATCTCTCTATCTCGTTCAATAATTCGGTCTCTAACGCCGTCATTTACAGACCCCCATAATTCAGTTGTAAATATTGAGTTCCGTCCTTCATCTGTGATAATGTTTGTGGCGGCACCACCAGATACCTCTCTGCTTTGCCAGTTGTTTTGTTGGCTTGTTCTGTTCGATAATTCACTGGAATTTGCCACTCGTTTAGCACTTTGTTCTCTTCTCTTAATCTCTCGTTCTCTGATTGATAATATTGTATTTCTGTCCGATTGAGCCAGAAACACGCTAAAAATCCTAGGCATAGAGATATCATTGCGATTGATAACACCAAGCCATTGAATATTTTTTCCGTTAAGCTTGGAGTAACTTGCTGTATTATCTCGCTTCTTATGTTCGCTATTTGCGATATTGTCGGAGATAGTCTGTTCTTTATATCGTTTTTGATTTCGTTTATCTCGTGTCGATATGAATTTTTCAAGTCTTGCTCTATTTGCGATACACTCTGCTTGTGTATCTCTATTAGCGTATTGTTGAATTCGTCTTGATTGGCTTTCGCCGAGTTCGCTAAGTCCTTTAAGGTCTGTGAATTCTGCACTGTAGATGCCTCCTTTTAGTCTAAATGGTTTTTTTTGATTCGGTATTTTGATACTTATGCCACTTTTTGGCTGCCTTGTAACTTCGTAGCCACTAGAGCTTAAAAGCTCTATTAGATGCGTGCGATTTATTATTAATCCTTGTGATACAAGATCTTTTAATTGATTGTCTAATTCTATAATTGTGTTGTGCCGCTCTATCGTAGCTTTGTGACGGTTCTGGTTATACTGATTTTTTGGATCGTCTGGGCTGATGAAATTATATTCATCGTTAATAGTTCTTTTCCATAAGTTAATATTTGTGCGATCACGCTTATCATAGTATGGATTAAAACTTTTACCACTCACTAGATCAATTTTAGGGATTAGAAAATTTAGCTCTAGTCGTCCATCTTTATCGCTATGCTCTACCCAAAGAATATTTACTCGATCTTTCATATAATCACCGAGTAGATGTCGTTCAAAGTCTTTTATAATCTCTTGCTTTGTTTCATCGCTTATGTCACTGGCTTTTTCTGCAAACGACAACACTCCAAAGGTTGTTTTTTGCTTGTAGTGAATTTGACTTATAATAGCTCTAGTCTGTGCTTCATTACCTTTTAAGACTCGTGCTGTGCCTTGTTCTTGTCGTTCATTGAGCAAATAATTTACGCTGCCAAGTCCGCCGCCGTCTCTAGTTGGTAAAAATTTAACTATCATCGCTCAATATCTCATATAGTTCATTTAGGCGCTCCAGTGATTGATTTATTAATGAGAGCGCCACTCGATCAAGACTCTTGTTTTGATTTAAACTCCTTGCTATCTGATTTAGGTTACTTCCTTGTCGCGATAGCTCTAAGATTAGTTCTTTAGTAATTGGTGTCTTTGTAAGTGGTCGTGAAAGCATCGAATTTATAGCAAATTTTGAAAATGTAATCCCACCTAATTTATCAAGCTTATCTTGAATTTTTTCATTTTCGCTAGGTGTTAATCTTAAAATTTTGGTTATTGTCTTATTCTCTTTCATCATCATTCCATGCCATTAGAATAAGAAATGCCACTAAGCCACCCCAAAACAAACCTAAAAACCCAAAAAAGATCGTAAATTTGTAGTGATACTTCGCAAAAATAAATCCATACAAAAAGAATCCTAATCCAAAAAATATAGCAAGATTAAGATACTGAAATCTACTCATTTTTACTACTCCTAAGCAGCTCTTTACAAAGGGGGTTAAGGGGGATTTTCCCCCTTACGAGCACCCGCAGTATATACAAAACCGTCAGGATTTTGTATATACAAGGGGTATGCTCGCCCAGCATTTTATTATGAAGCATTATAGCATAACTAGAATAGATTGCAAATAATATTTAGACTATGGTATAATCTCACACAAAAAGGAAAATTTTTGGAAAAGATAAAATTAAAGATTGAGTTATTATCCAAAAAGATTGACATAGTAAAAAGCAAACTTTTAGTATTTTCTGCTGGGATAGCTGGATGTTGGGCTTTTATATCTTCTCATTATAATAATGTTGATTTTTTGGTTATAATTTCACTGATTTTGATTTTTGTGTTCGGATTTGGAGTTGGGATGAATTTATTAAAATTTAGTGACCTGACGCAAAAGATTGATGAACTAGATAAGGAATTAAATAATGAATGATATTAGTTTAGTAGTGCCATTGGTATTGCTTGTAAGCTTCGTAGTTGCTTATTTTTGGCATAAGAGTGGCAAAAAGACACCAGATTTTTTTTGAATTTTTTGATTTTAAAATGAAAAAATTTATTAAAGGAGCTTAAAATGAGAAATCTTTTAAAAGTTGCACTATTAAGTGTTTTGTTGGTTGTTGGCTTAAATGCAAAGGATCTATTAGATTTAGCTACAAATGGAGCTATTAATACTAGCGGAATCAAAGCCTTAAATGACAGCGAGATGAAAGATGTTAAGGGAGGCTATGCTTTTGGTAGATATGCAGAATTTGATTTTCGTGGTAGTGGTTTGCCATCTTATGCATTTCTTGTAGCTGATGACGAAGGGTATATAGAGCCTATAAATAAAGAAGTTGGTTTGCCAAACACACAAGTTCTTGTGGCTAAGCTAAGAATCATTAATGGTAGAAAAGAGACATATTTGCAAATTTATGATCTAAATACTAGGCAAAAAATTAGAGATTATTTAAATAATGAACGAGGAGATAATATCTTAAGGGATTTTAATAAATACCTAAGAAATAATTACGGTCTATGAGCTTAATATTTTATTAAAGGATATGCTTTATGGATATGGTAGCTATCAATAATCTAAAAACAATAGGTCATGGATTGTTTAACGAAAAGCAAAAGTATAAAAACAGTGATATAAATTTTGTAGATATAATGGATGAATTAAACCAAGAATATAAAAAATCAGAAAATCATAAAAAGTCTTCGGTTTATCAACCTGAAAATAACATAGGTCTTCCAGCCTCAAGTGTAAATTATGCATATGGTTATAAAACTGATGGGCTAGGCTTTATGGGAGCTGATTTTAACAAAGCAGCAGGCTTGCCGCAAGACTTTAAAATCCATAAAAGCACACTTGATGAGATAGTTAGATACAACAACAAAACATATCTCTTCACGCAAGATAGAAGCAAGGCTGCCTTTGAAAAGATAGACGTAGCTGATACTACAAAGCACTACTATAAACTTTTTAAAAGCATTGTAGGGGATGAAAAAGATAGATATAGCGAAGCTGATCTAGCAAATTTACCAAAAGGCTTTAGCTTGGATACCAACCAAAAAACATTTGGTAAAAATGCAAATTTCTTAAAAGATGTCAGCCTAATATCTGTTACAAATGTATATAAAACATTTGATCAAGTTAGTGAAGCAAAGAGCGTTAGAGATGAACTTAGAGGCCTTGGAGTAAGCCACGAGGTCTATGAGCTAAATTTTAGCAAAGAGCATCTTGATGCAAAAGCCAGCGACGAATATACATTTAATCCTGATATGTCTGTATATCAAGCAGATGACACTTATAGCAATGCTGGCGTGTTTGTGGGATTTTTAAAGAGCTTTAGTCCTATCGCAAGTGATAGTGGTGAGACGAAGCTTAGCGTAGAGGCAAGCTCTTACTCAAAGCTAATGAACGAACAAAGCTTAGCTGATGATGTAGTGCCTCTCTCAAGGCTTTTGAAAAATGAGAAGATGATCAAATTTATCTTAGAAGAGCTACTAAAGAGAAATTTACTCACTTCAAAAGATGGTAAAAGTGCTGGCGAGATAGTAGATAGTGTGCTAGCTCATGCCACAAAGCTTCAAAACGAGACAAAAATCTAAAGGATTAAATTTGAAACAATCATTACTTCTAGCTTCACTACTCACTACTCTTGCATTAGCATCAGATCCTATCACGATAGATAGCCTTTATAAGCAACAGGTTGGATTAAGAAGTGTTACAAATTTGTCTTTGCTTAGCAGCGGCAATCCTAACGTATACACAAGCACTCCAAATCTTGTAATAAATGGTGATCCAGTTGTTTGGGATGACACAAAACAGCTAACTCTTACCCAGACGCTTATGTATGCTCTTACTTCAAAATTAGATGTTTTAACATCTTTTAGCGGAAGTTACAAGAGAAGCGAGTATATGGATTATTTTACCCTAGAGCCAAAAAGTGAGAGCAAAACTCAGTTTGATTCTGTGTGGCTAGGAGTAAATTATAGAGGAGATAGAATTGGCGAGCTAGTGCCTATGCTTACTCTTCAGACAGCACTTTATCAAAGAGAGAGTGCGCTTAGACAGAGTAAAAATTTTAGCTTTAAGTCTTATTCAATAAAAGGCAGCCTAAAAGGATATTCTGATCCAGTAATTTATAGCATATATACTGGATTTGGCTACAACGCAGATAGAAAATTCGACTTTGCGAAGCTAAACTATGGCAATACTGTGTTCTTTGGTGGAGATTTGTCTATTGTTTTAAGCCCAAAGATCACACTTGATCTTGGCATCGAGCAGAGATTTCAAACAGCAAATAAAATAAATAATAGAAAAACTACAAATCTTAGATCTATCCCAACGTATAGTGTAGGATCTACTTATAGTTTTAGTAATGACACTTCTATTTCTATATCTGCTAGTATGGGTGGCTCTAGTGCAGCACCTGATAGCATATTTGGTATTAGCATTTGGCAAAAATTCTAAAACTACTTTTTTGTGCAGCGGTGGCATCTTTGCCACTTTATGCTGGTTTTGCTGTTAGATCATACGAGGAGCTAAGAAATCAAGATGTAATTAGGCAAAACTATGAAGAGTCTTGTGGTGCAGCATCATTAGCAACACTCATTAATACGCTTGATTTTAAAATTCTAACAGAAAAAGACGTCCTAGAGCAGATGGATAAAGGCGACAAAAAACTAAATACCGATATGGTGAGTTTTTTGCAGTTAAAGCAAGCTGCTGCTAAGCTATCCTATGACTCTGAGGGCTATCAGCTTGATCGTGCTACTTTTGAAAAGATAAACTTGCCAGTCCTGGTAAAGATAGAGGATGATCCTCGTTTTCCACATTTTGTTGTTGTGATAAATCATCAAGGCGATTTTATAACCATCCTTGATCCAAGCTATGGCAAATATATAAGCTCAAAGGATCAGTTTTATAATATATGGGATAAACATAAGCAAGGGGGTTATGTCTTAATACTTGGTCCAAAGAACGATATACATAGAGAATATAAGCTAGACTTACCTATAGATAACAAAGCACTATTTGATAAACTCTAGTTTTTTATCCATCAAGCCATCTTATTTAAAATTTGCTTCTTATCTATCTTTTGCATAAGCTCTAAGACATCTATGCCTCTTTTTTCTTTGAAATTTAAAAGCTCTCTTGCATAGAGAAATTTTTGATCCTTATTTATATCATAAGTCTCATACTTCTTCTTAACCTGCATAGGTTTAAATTTCTTCTCAGCCTGCTCTTTGGCAAAATTTGCATTATATTCTTGCTCTTCTTTGATTATCTGCTTTCTTTGTTCTGCAACATCCTTTGTTGCTTTCTCTCTTGCTTTGGCAAATAAAGTCTTAAATTCATCTATGCTTAGATCGGTTCTATTTAAAAGACTAAGCGACTCGTCATTATTATTTGGATAAAGAGACGACATAGTTTCCATAAAAGCATCTAGTTCATCTTCTTCTTCTTTTGTGCCGATACCTATTAATTTTCCTAACATGGTTGGCTTGCCATCAACAGAGTTGGTAAGTAGCCAATCCATATAGCTTTGTAACTCTCCAACTCTAAATTCTTCCATAGTTTCTGGATATTTTGATGCTAAAGCTCTTCTTTCTTTCATGGGGTAATCAGACAGCATACTATCTATTCGATTTATAGTATCTGTTATCCAGCCCTCTTTACTTTGGTCTATATCAATAAATTCTTTTACATTATCAGTCCAGGGTCTAAACATATACTTTGAGTAATCAAATTTTTCTTCGATGACGCTTTTATCTTGCTTGCCTTCTTTGGCTATATTTTCTTTATGGATAGTGTTGTCTTGTATCGGTGTGTTGCTAAGTCCGTTTATGCTAGTTATCATTTTAACTCCTTTTAAAGTATAAGCAGCCTACAAGTTATACTGTAGGCTACTAAAAAATTTACCAACCGCCTAGGTCAGATTCCATTTGCCTTTTAAAATTATCTCTTAGCTGTCTAACAACTGCATTGTTATTCAGAACAAAACTGCTAGATATCTTATGATACTCTCCAGTCTGTTTGTTATACGCTGCAGCGCTGTAAGTAAATAAAGGATATCTACCATAACGACTAGATTTTATCTCTCTTTTGACAGTGTATGCAAGATAATAGCCAGGCATATCATAAGCGCCTAATCCCTGTCTATATTGTAATTTTATGTAGTCACCGTCTTTGTCGTTTTCTATGACGGCATATGCCCCAGATTCATTATATGAAAAATTCTTAGGACCTACTAACTCTAGCCCTCCTTTAACCTTATTCATATCAGTGACATCTAGTTTTTTAACATTACTAGAGATATCACTCAAAGCACCAGCTGTAACCTTTGCTAGAAAATCTTCAGCATTAGCACCTGCAACTAAAATTCCGCCAATCATGGCTATTTTAAGAACTTTAAACATAACTTCCTCCTGTAAAAAGTTTTATAAGAATTATAGCACTAATTTAGTTTTAATTGATATCAATTATTATCTTTTAAAACCTACCTATGAAAATCTTACTTTTCAATACAACTTTTAACAAATGCCTATTTTGCCGCATCTCTACATATACAAAACGATCATCTTAAGCTTTCTATTGCTTAAAGTAGAAAAATCACTTAAGAAATCGGCAAAAATTTGTTTTTAAATAGAGAAAACTTAAAAAAGATAACTAATTTCTACTACTACGCCTTTATATCAACATCTTTTTTTATACCAAGCATATCTACTAGGTATTTTCCAGCTGGGTTTTCATTTAGCTCTTTTACTAAATTTAAAGGTGGCATACTAAATTTCAAAAAGCTATCCATAAAGTCCTTGCTCTTTTTGCCATCTTTGTCTATCTCGCCAAAGAGTAGCTTTAGCATTTTTAGATTATGCTCCATCATCTTTTTAAATGAGAGTTCGTCTTCTTGGTCGCTAAATTTATCAAGGCTTTGTCTGTGTCTTACATAATCTTGCATATAATCAGGCAGCATAGAGACAGCACCATCATCTGCTTTTGAGAAATTTACCCCATAAGCCATTTGCCACATAGCATTAAAGGCATTAAATGACCTTTGAAATTCTTTTGCGTTGATGTTTTTATCATAGCCACCATATTTTCCTATCGCAGTGGTTTCGCCATCGTATATGTCTAGGTTGTGATTTAGCACGCCAGCTATAAGACCGCCTTTGGTTATAGAGCCATCTTTATTTGTGTATTTCTCTCCGTGTGGATCCATAAATATACCAATGACAGTGTTTTCTTTGCCGCCATTTGCGTTGTTAAAGATGTATGTTACGTTTTTTGGATGTATCTGCTTGTCTGGTCCGATAGATAAAGAGCCATTATAAAATAGTGTGCTTATGGTCTTTGTTGGTGTATGCACAAAGCTATCTTCTACCGCAGAATACTCACTAGCACTAGCATATCTTTTATCTACTTGTAGGCTTTGACGATCATAAGAAAAGCCTTGAGGGAAATTTCTTATATCATCTGCACTAAAGCTTTCTTTTGAATTTAGTGTCTCCTCACCAACTACTTGAGCTAGCAGCCTATAAGCGTTGCCAACTGTTTTAGCTATATCGATACTTTTAAAATTCTTGATGTCTGGGTCCATTATATCGTTTGATCTGACTAACGACTCTAGCGTGCTTGAGTGAATTTTATAATCACTTGGGATGCCAGCTTGTTTATTAAACTCATCTGTAAAGTAGCCATCCTTATCTACCTTGTAACCTAAAACCTCAGAGCTGGTTTGGTTGGTGACCGTGCTAAGACTTGCTACTTGTTTAGAATTTATGCTTGCTTTATAACTTTGTGTATATGTGTTGTTGTTAAGTCCATTTAACATTTTCAAATCCTTATTAAAAATAAAACCCTAGCTCAAGCCAGGGTTGTAATCTCAATTAAAAGCCAAGACTCATAGTTAGTTGATTTCTAACAGCTTTTGAATTTATTAGTTCACTTGCTATATATGGTCTGTTGGTTATAGTTTTAAGTCTCATAAGCTGCCCATTTACATTTTTAAAAGAAGCAACAGAGTAAGAATATTGTGGAATGCTGCCAAAACCATAAGGCTTATTCACCTTTGTTGCCAGAATACCCAAATATTCACCGTTACTATAATCAACTTGACTCATCACTTCTTGAAAATTACTTCTAGCATAATAACCAGAGCAGTCACTTGATATGTTTAAGCCACAAGAAACTTTGTTTCTTGTCTCGTATTCTGAGAATTTAACCAGAGCTACTGACTGTGAAATATTTTGAGACTTAGAAAAAGGCTGTATATTTATGCTATACCCACCATTAACTTGCTCTAGATCCAAGCTATTTAGTGTTTTCACACCAACTGAATTATTATCTGCGGCTCCATTTGTAGCTTTAGAAAGCAAATCATTTGCAAAGGCACCACTTAACATTAAAGCACTAGCTAGTGCAACTTTAAATAGCTTTTCCATTTAAACTCCTTGTTAAGAAATTGTTTTATTTTAGCATATTTATTGCTTTTTGCTTTTAAAATCTTCCATTTTTTCTCTGATGATCGATCTTAGATATTGGGTTCTATTTGTTCTAGTTATATGTCCCATTTCGTCTAAAAAATTCAGCTCTTCACTAGACAAAAACATTGTCGTTCTTTTGTCGGCAGGATTGGCACTTTTTGGTCTGCCGCCAGTTTTTTTTATCTCTTGTTTTTCGTCTTGTTCTTGAAAGCTTGCTGTGCTTAGTTCGTTTAGCTCTATCTCTGTAAGATCTAAATTCAATTTTGTCATTATTTATTATCCTTTATGTAATTAACGACTTTTTGATACATATCTATAAATGACTGATATTGTCTTTTTGAGAGATTGCTTTCGTTGTATAGCTCTAAAAAACTTAGTCCAGTTGTCATAGCATTTTCAAATATTTTAGAGCTTTTTAAAATAAGAAATTTTGTGCAAGCAATGCTAGCAGCTTTTATCATTGTTACTGTTTCTTCTAGCTCTTTTTGAGAAGAGACATCTGTTATAAGGCCTAGTGTTTTGCAGCCAAGAGGTTTGATCTGTGATATGGTGCTTGCTGCTCTTTTAATGGAATTTGGATTAGAAGTAATGGGAACAATAACAATACTACAATGTTTTAGTATCTCTAGCACTCCAGCCGAGGCAAATCCTCCAAAGTCATACATAGTATTTGGTTCAAAAATGCACTTATCTAATATTTTGCCATCTTTGTAAAACTGTGGTACCACAGAGTCATCATTGCTTTGCCATTTTAGTCCAAGGTCTTTTGCCAAACTAAAACTAAGCGGTGTCTTTCCAACCCCACCTTTTAGTTGTAAAACTGCTAAATTCATATTAATCCTTTTTATCATATAGTATGTTAATAACATATTATATGATAATTATGTTAATATAATATAAAACATATATACAATATTGTATTATATATATTGTATAAATACAACTAAACTTTCGTCCTCTCATCAAATTCTTTTAAAACATCCATTATCTTACTTGCTAGCCCCTCAAGCGTGTGATCTTTTTTAAGCTCTAAATTTCTAAGCTTTAAAATCCTAGCTAGTATATCTTTTAGATCTTTCTTGCCAGATAGTATCTCATCATAATAAGCCTTTGGTATGCCTATCTCACTTCTATCTTGCTTTGTAAGTATGAGTTTGTCTCTATATACATTGCGAGCCTCATCAGTAATCCTTGTTGTGCCACCTTGCAGCACAAGACCTTGCTCGTTTTTCAAAAATGCCACAAAGATTTGCTCCTTTGTATAACCTTGTTCGCTATCATATACGGACATATCAGGCTTGAAGTCATATCCAGCACTACTAACCCACATATAAGGGATAGTATGCTCAGTTGTCATCACTTCTGGAGAAAAGTCAAGGAAATTTCCATTGACTTCTACATTTATATCACTTAGATCATTCATTAGCTTACGTGCATCGTCTGCGTCTTGTGCTGTTCTAAATACATGAGTTACCTTCTCATTGCTTCTATCGGTTAGCCCATCTATCTCGTCACTTGACATCCTACCCATTAGATATTCGGAATAATCTATTTTTTTATCTTTTGAAAAGTAGCCCTTTGGCATCTTTGCTAGATCTTCATTTGAGTAAAACTCTTTACCCTTGCTAATAACTCCAGCTGAAATTTGATCAAAAATTTTATAGTATTGCTTTATTGTGTCTGCTAGATCGATATTTGCAAAGCTATCCTCTCCAAATAGCGCATTATCTTTTTTTGTATTCATTGAAAAATTTGTAAAGTTTGGGTGCTTTTGATTGTGTAGCACTATCGCATCAAGCGTGCTTTTGTGGATTTTAAAGTCCTGTGGCAAGCCTGCAGCTTTGTTAAAGTCAGCTCCCATAAATCCTTTAGCATCTACACTATATCCATAGTCCTCTTGTGAAGTAAATTTGGCCTGATAAAGAGAGTCGATACTACTAGATGAAACAAAGTCATTTTTAGGAATAGTGGTTTGGCTGATCGAATTTATATTTGGAGTGTTAGGCAAGAAATTTGCAAAGCCTTCGCTTTTTGTCTGTTTTTGGTAATGCTGTTTTGTTAAGATGGAGTTATAAGAGACTTTCATAGCTTACTCCTTGAAATTTAGCTTCAAAGAGTAAGCAAAAGTTGTGCCTATTTTTTATAACCCCATTTTTTTCATATCATCTAATATTTTACTGGCTCCAACGCCTGCATAAGCTCCTGCTGGTCGGTTGTCACTTCTGTATAGTTGTAAATAATATTGTTTTCTTCCATTTGTTCCAATCCTTACTTTAGCTACAACAAAATCACCATTTGTTACACTTAGCCTTGGATCGCTAGAGCCTTCAGATACTTTATATGCAACTGACGGCATAGCGCCTCTATGATCAAATTGAGGTTCTCTTTTAAAGTAATAGCCTCCTAGCACCTGATTCATTTCGCCATCACTTAGAATTTTAACGCCAGTAGCATTATCTGCGACAACTCCATTTGTGACTTTTGATAAAAGATTATCATTTGCACTCAATCCAGCAACTACTACAGCACTTAGTAGCGCAACTTTAAAGATCTTTAGCATGTTGTCTCCTTTATAAAAGATTTCTAAAATGATATCACTTTTTTACTATATTAATGATAATTTAACTCAATATTATTTATAAGAATTTTTTATTATTTTTTAATCAAAAAGTGTAGGTTCTGTATCTTTTATAGTCTCTGCATTTTTAACAGCTATTTCAAGGTCTTTAATTGTATTAAACCAAAAGAAATTTATATCTGTTCCTGTTTTTGAAAAAAGAACCCTAATTTTTCCTTCATCGGAGCTTGTAGATAGAATTCTCCTTATATTGCTATCAATCATCACATATTTATCGTTAAAGCTAACTAGCTTTCTATCAAAAATCTCGATCTCTCTTAGTCCAGCATTAGTTAAATAGCTTTCATCTCCACCAAGCTGTTTTAGGTTGTCTAGTTCCTCAGAGGTGATAAATTTTATACTAAACGATAAGACTTTTTTTCCTTTTTTGCGTTCAGGATATATGCCTAGTATTTTAATGTCGGTCAGTTCATTTATTTCCTTTTTGGCCAACTCTAAAATATCAAACTGTAAATTTCCCCAACGCCTTTTGTTTTTTGGGACTTCTAGCCAATCGCAAAACTCTTCTAATTCAAATTCTTTTTGCCTTGTTATATTTCTCAGATCTTTTAGAATTTGATATATCCTTATTGAATATTTAGAAGTCATATTGATAATATTTTTAATTTGGTATTTTGTAAAACTTTCAACTATTTTTAATAAATATGGGCGCATATAGTCATTAAATTTAAATTTGATTTCTCCTGTATCCTTGTCGTATTTAAAAACTTGATAAATAGGGTATGCTTCCCAGACCTTTTCGGTTTCTATCTCATAGACCTGCTTCAAAAGTGTTCTACAGACCGATTTTACAGTTCTAAAATCTAAATTAGTATCTTCACAAAAATCTTGCCTATCAAGTGTAATTTCTTTAAATTCATCGTCATTTTTGGCATCGATCGTAGTAATAGTGGCCAAAAAAACCTTCATTTCAGAGAGATTAAGCTTACTTCTACCCTTTGTTATTTTATCACTATGAACGATTATATTGCGATTTTTCATAACGCTCTTTTTTGTGGTTTCAGAATGAAATTATACTATTAGTGTCTTTAATTATACTTTATAATAATATATAGGATAATTCTCTTGCAAAGAAAGGATAATTGCTTACAAAGAGCGGATAATTCTCTTGCAAAGAAAGGATAATTGCTTACAAAGAGCGGATAATTCTCTTGCAAAGAAAGGATAATTGCTTACAAAGA
>NZ_JAAKZD010000019.1:0-22174 GCF_015230035.1 Campylobacter concisus | reverse complement strand
AAGCGATGTTGATAATATGGCAAAGACAATAGTAAGTGAAGTAAGAAAGAATAAATTTTAATCAAACTGCTTCATAAATCTTCATAAATTTCAACCTGGTTTAGACTGGGTTGGGATTTGTATATTTATAAATTCTAAATCTTAAATTTAACACTCAAGAATTATCTTAAAATTTATGAACGAGTAATTTCGGCTCTAAAATTTGAGCTAAGCAGCAAGCGAAGCCAAATTTTAGTAGTCAACTCTTGCGAGTGAATGGAATTTTAAAATTTGCAAAATAGCAAATTTCTATTTTTGAAATCTCAACTTTAAATTTATAAACTCTTTTATCCAAAAGGGAGACAATGGGATTTGAATTACGGTCTGCTTGCAGTTACGAGACGAAGTCGAAGTAAAGCCCGACGTTAGAAGTGCATGCTTCAGTGCTTTGCACTGCATGCGAATTAAAACTCTAGCAAGTTTAAATTTAGTGATATGGTATGTTTGCCAATAAATTTTAAAATTTTAGAGATATTTATTATTTTATATATAAATTATATGTATTTTTATTTGTAAAATTTTACAAAATTTCAAGTCTTGCGCTGATATCTGCAACGCCTTTTGAATACATAGCAGAAGTGACTATCGCATCGGCACTTGCATAATCTTTTGCATTTGATAAATTTACGCCGCCAGCTGCTAGTATCATAGTATTTGGTGAAATTTCATCTCTTAAAGCTAGCACGTTTTTGATAAGCTCTGGGCTAAATTTATCACACTGCACGACGTCGCATCTTGCTTTCAAAAGCTTGCTCGTCTCATCTAAATTTTCAGCCTCGACGCAGATCTTTCGCTCGACCATTTTGGCTTTAAATTCTGGCAAATGTGACAGAAATTCATCAAAGCTAGCGTAGACTTTTATGTGGTTTTTAAAGAAAAGAACGCTGTCGCTAAGTCCAAGTCTGTGCATACCACCACCACCTTCAAGCACGGCTTTTACACAAAATTTCTTCGTAAATGGGAAACTCTTTCTGGTTGCTAAGACCTCGCATTTTTCATTGACGCTTTTTGCTGCTTTTACTATTTTGCTTGTGTAGGTTGCGATGGCGCTGGCGTATTCTAGTGCGACTTGGGCCAGTTTCCAAGCCTTATGCACATCTTCGTAGCTACCATAAATTTTTATGATCACATCGCCAGCCTTGCAAATTTGAGAGTTTTTGACAAAAATTTCGCTCTCGCAGCCAAGTAGCCTTGCTATGCTTGCTACCACATCTACGCAGCTAACGCAAATTTCATCACGCGAGTAAATTTCAAGCGAGGCTTTTTTATCGATATCTTGAAGCGACGTTGTGAGGTCAAAGTAGGGTAGGTCCTCGTTTATGTAGTCTAAAATTTCAGCGTCGCTTAGTCTCATTTTATGCCTTTTTTGAAGCGGTTTTTGCTTTTACGATCATCTTTTTAAAGATGCCGTTATCGTAAAGTCCAGCGTGATAAAGCGCAAAGCATGTAAATGCGATGCCAGAAGCTACGTGGAATTTTTTAACAGATCTATTTTTCATAAAAAGTGCGCTTAGGCAAACAGATGCCAAAGTGACGCTCATGCCGACCTTTGCTACTTGTCTGTGGGTGTTTAGGTCTAGTAGTTTGCCGCTTATCTTTATATCTTTTCCCAAATTTTCTCCTTTAGTTTTTGCTCCAGCAGCTTGTATTTTTGATGCCTAGACTCTCTGGGTCAAATTCTGGATTTTTACCAGCTTTTCTTTGAGCTTCGTAGTCTCTTATCGCTATTATCACCACTTTTGATAGCAAGAAAATGGCGATGATATTTATTGTAGCCATAGCTGCCATCGTGATATCAGCGATATTCCAAGCTAGTTTTAAGTTCATCTGAGCGCCTATAAATATCATAATCACTGCTGTGATCTTAAATGCTAGCGTTAAATTTTTACTTTTTGTTAGAAATTTCATATTTGCCTGGGCGTAGTAGTAGTTACCGATGAGCGATGTGATGGCAAATAGCACTACTGCAAGGGTTGTAAAGTGTAGTCCAAAGTCGCCAAAATACTCTTTCATCGCTGCTTGAACGAGAGGTAGGGCGGTTAGCACTTCGCCACTTACGCCAGTTTGTTTTGTAAGATATGCTTGAGAAAAAAGCACGATCATACCAGAGGCGATGCATATCGTCATATCGATAAAGACCGCCATTGCTTGCACTAGTCCTTGTTTGACTGGGTGGCTTGTGTGCGCTGCAGCCGCTGCATTTGGCGCTGAGCCCATGCCAGCTTCGTTTGAGAAAAGTCCTCTTTTTATGCCTATTACGATCACGCTTCCAGCAAATCCGCCAAATATCGCTTTAAAATCAAAGGCGCTTTCTATGATCATCTTGATAACGGCTGGAATTTCTTTGAAATTTAAAACGATCGCGATGATAGCTAGCAAGATGTAAGTAAGCGCCATGAAAGGCACGATATATGAGCTAACTTTACCGATGATGTGGCTCTTGCTAAAAAACATTACAGCTGTAAATGCTGTAAGGATAAGTCCGATGCCAATAGGCAAGCCGCTTTGTGCAAAGGTGATGTTGCTACCTGCTTTGTCGTAGTAAATTTCAAAAGCAGAGGTCATGGTGTAGCTTTGAAGTCCATTAAAGCCATAAGCATAGGTGATGATAAGAATGATGGCAAACAAAGAGCCAAGCCACTTTATGCCAAGCCCATTTTTGATGTAGTAAGCCGGTCCGCCTTTAAAGCCAAAGACATCTTTAGTCTTATAAATTTGAGCCAAAGTGCTCTCGATAAAGGCTGAAGCTGAGCCTAAAAACGCCATCAAACACATCCAAAAAAGTGCCCCTGGACCACCTGCGACGATGGCAGCTGAAATTCCAGCGATGTTGCCGATGCCGACACGTGAAGCAGTCGAGATCATCAGCGCTTGAAATGGCGTTAGATGGTGCTTGTTATACTTATCCTTTTTCTCTACCAAAACTCTGCAAGCTTCAAAGAACATCCTAAACTGCACAAAACGGGTAAGGTAGCTAAAGTAAATTCCTGAAGCTACAAGGATGATAACCAAAAAATATCCATATAAAAAGTCGTTGGCTACATCCATTTTGCCGTTTAAAAAGTTTAAGAAATTCTCAAACACCATCTATCCTTTCAAATTTATTTTGACTTGATCTTTACGCCCTTCATTGAGTTGAGCAGAAGCCAGATCGTCGTGCCATTGTGAAGCATAGCAGTTGCTATTGGATTTAGCATGCCAAGCGTTGCGGCACTTAGTATGGCTGTATTTACGCCAACGGTTGAGCGGAAATTTGAGCTAATTAACTTCATAGTTTTATTAGCAAGCTCTTTTGCAAGCGCTACGCTCATGATGTCATCTTTTAAAAGGCTTATATCAGCCGTTGCTTTAGCGATATCAGCACCTTTGTGCATGCTGATGCCAACATTTGCTTTTGTTAGACTTGGCGCGTCATTTATGCCATCACCTACAAAAGCGACCTTTTTGCCCTCACTCTTTAGCTCTTCGATGATCGCTGCTTTATCAGTTGGCAAGCACTCAGCATAGACCCTATCAAGCCCCAGCTCGCGTGCTACCTCTTCAGCTTTGCTCTTTATGTCGCCACTTAGCATAACTATCTCTTTTACGCCAAGATTTCGTAGCTTTGCCACCATATCTTTAGCGTTTGCTCTCATATCATCTTTCATAGCGATCACACCAACAAGCTCTTTATCGTATCCCACGTAAAGCAAGGTTAGACCGCTTTGTAAAGCCTTATTTATAAGCGTTTCGTGAGCTTTAAAGCTTATCATCTCATCATCTTCTAAGAAGTGCCTACTACCGATAACGACCTCTTTGCCGTGCATCGCAGTTTTTACGCCGTGAGCCACGATAAATTCAACCTCGTCGTGGTGAATGTGGCTAAATCCACGCTTGTTTGCTGCCTCAACTATCGCTTCAGCTACTGGGTGGAAGTAGTGCTCCTCGGCACTTGCGGTTAAATTTAAGATATCAGCCTCTGAAAATCCATCTTTAAAAGAGTAAATTTCAACCACACTTAGGCGTCCGTGAGTTAGAGTACCGGTTTTGTCAAAGACAAATGTATCAACCGAGCTTAGAGCCTCGATCGCCTTTGCGCCTTTTATGAGGATGCCGTTTCTGCCAGCCTTTGAGATGCTTGACTTAAACGCAACTGGCGTAGCAAGCTTAAGCGCGCATGAGTAGTCAGCTTGAAGCACGCTTGCAACGCTGTTCATATTTTTATTTATAACATACGAAAGCCCAGCAAGAGAGAGTGTGACTGGCACTAGTTTATCAGCTAGTTTTAGAGCTTTTACGCCGATGGCTGATTTTTCATTAAGTGAAGTTTGGATGTACTCTTTGATCCTTGCGGTTGCGGTGTCGCTACCTACGTTTTCAGCCCAAATTTTGATCCTGCCCTCATCGACAACAGTGCCACTTATGACGCGGTCGCCTCTAGCTTTTGCTACTGGTTCTGCTTCTCCAGTCATTGAGACTTGATTAACATCAGCATTGCCCTCGACGATGTAGCCATCAACGCCTATCGTCTCGCCAGCTCCCACGACTACGATGTCGCCTTTTTTTAAATTTTCGGTTTTTACCTTTTCAAGCGTCTTTTCGCCGTTTAAATTTCGCTCGACCCAGACCTCTTCGATGTTTGGTTTGGCTAGCTCTTTTATGAGATCATCACTTCTGTGGCTAGCACTTTCTTCCATGTATTCGCCGATATTTATCATCAAATTTGTGCTATTTGCAGCCAAATGATCACCCATTGCAAGGCTTGTGCCTATGGCTGTTGCCTCGAGAACTTTTGAGGTGATGCCCTCATGCCTTAGCTCTTTTGCTCCTTCTATTAAATTTGGAGCTGTGGCGTAAAGAGTTACGGCTGATTTTAGAGTTTTGTTGCTCATAAATGGCGTTACACCAAGTGCAGCAGCAGCTTTGTAGATATTTGCTTTGCTAGGCAGGCTCTCATCTTTTGGCTTAGTTGGAAAATCATAGCTTTTTATAAAATCTAAAATTTTCTCATAGCTCTTATCAAACTCAACAACGATGCTTTTTGCGTATTTATTTACACGCACGCTTTTTGCATCGGTTCGCTCTGAGATCGCAGCCTCTATGGCGCTGACATCGCTTCTAGCGTTTAGGCTCTCGCAAATAAACCTCGCTCTATTTTTGCTCTTGTGAGCTAGAGTGACCTTATTTTTGTGAGTCAAGTTCAGCTTTGACATCTTCAAAACGCTCTTTTAGTTCTTCTATGCCAGCGTTTATTAGCTCGCCACCTTTGATGATCGCTTTAAATACGCACTCTTGTGCTTTTGGATTAGTTAGCACATAAGCTGCTATGCCGCCTAAAAGTAGGCCTTTTACAAAGCCAGCTGCGTTAAAATTTTCAGGTACAAATGGTAAATTTTGAGCTGCATTGTTTATCGCATTATCAACCGCGCTTGGCTGAGTTGCTGCTGCGTTATTTGCTACTTCGTTTGCGTTTTCTTCATTGATATAAGGGTTATTCATTATTTACTCTCCAATTTTATTAGTTCTTCAGCTATCAAAAGACCGCCGATACCAGCTGCAGTAAAAGCTGCTGCGTTTAGATATTTTTTTTGTGCTATCAAATTTGAAGCGTGAATGCCAACAGCACCTACAAAACCGCCAGTTACTGCGTATTTTGCTATCTTTTTAGCGACATCTTTTTTAGTTGCTCTGTTGTTTAGATAGTCGCTAAAGCCAAGCGCAGCCGCACCCATGCCAGCGATCAAGGCTCCACTGATGAAGTGATCAAATGGAAGTCTTGTGTTTGAAAGTGTAAAAAGACTATTTTCTTGCATTTTCTATCCTTAAGCTATATCGTTTGGTGTGATAGCTTTTGGAGCTGCTGGCTTTTTAGCGCGTGGTTTTCTTGTTTTTTTAACCACTTTTTCAGCCTCTTTTTCTACTTTTTTAACGCCACGTTTTGCTTTTTTCTCTTCTTTGACCATGAAGTCTTTTGCATCTTTTGCGACGTTTTTGCCTTTTTTATAAAGATCTTTTGCAGCCTCTTTGCCTTTATCTAGGCCGTCTTTTGCACACTCTTTGATCTTATCTCTTTTACTCCAAGCAACTACTGCCAAACCGCCTACTGCTAAACCTGCTAAAAATGGTAATGCCATTTTAAATCCTTTCTTTGTTTGATTTTGTAAATTATTCATCTTCTTCATCCTTATTTAAATTTTTGCTAACTACTGAAATGCCTAATGCCCCAAGCGCAAGCCCGCTAAAAAACGAGAAATTTGGGTTGTTTGTGATCTTTGCCAACTCGCTTTTATCAGCCTTGCCACTTGCGATATTTTGCAAGCTTTTAGTTATCTCATTAAAGTCATTTTGATAGCTTTCTAAAATATTTGTTATGCCATTTTGCTCAAAATTTTGTGAAATTTCATTTAAATTTAGCTCATTTTTTGCCACAGCTCCACTATAAATTTCTTTTAAGCAGTGCTTTAAAGAGGCTATGTATTCGTTATTTGAAGTAGCCCAAAGTCTAAAAAATAGATCTTTTAACTCCTCATCATCTAAGCTTTCACAAAATTTTTCATACATTTTGTTTAGCTCATTTTCATAGTTTAGTGCCTCTATCAGCGCATCTTCTTTATTTTTTGCCGGCAAAAAGATAGCTTCATTTTCACAAACAAGCTCATACTCATGCGCATTTGCAAATTTTTCTATCAAGATGATCGCATTTTTTCTTACGCTTGCGATTTGATCAAATACTTCGCCAAACGAAGCCAGACCTTCATATAGCCTAAGTGCGTTTTTTTCGCTCGTATAAGAGGCGTTTAAAAGCTCATTAAGCATATTTTACTTCTTTTGCTACTTCATTTACTTTAGCTGAAATTTCTTCTAAATTTTGCCCTTTTAAGAGATCCTCCCAGAGATTTTTAGGGAAAATTTCATGGTCGTATTCGATCGTTACAGAGCCGATTATCTTGTTAAATTTAACATTTTTTATGCCATTTATCTGAGCGATCATATCATCTAAACTAGCTAAATTTACGCTACTACTTAGCTCTTTGATCTTTGGGCTAACCCTTACTCTTAGTCTGCCATTTGTGTGAGCTATCATCGAAAAATAGCTTGCAACTTGTGCTAAAGTTTGTGTTTTTATATCCATTTTCATCCTTTTATTTTGTCAGCGTATTATCTAACCTGCAACTTAAATCAATCTGAAATTTTTTTGTCTTTCATTATCAAAAAGCAAAATTAAATGATAAATTTAAACCCCATTTTTTGCTTGGCAATCACTACAAATTCCATAAAGTATCATCTTGTGAGACTCTGCGCTAAATGAACTTTGGATACAAATTTGCTCCTGCCTTTGCTCTATCATCTCATCTTCAAAATCAACCACCTTTCCGCAAATTTCACATATCAAGTGATCGTGAGAGGATTTTAAATTTAACTCGTAATTTTTAACACCATTTTGCTCAAAACTATTTGCCAAATGGTGGTTTTCTAGAAAATTTAAAAAGGTATATATAGAAGTCATTGAAATTTCATTTTTGTAAGTTTCATAAATTTTTTGACAAATTTCTTGAGCATTTAGATGTGACTTGCTTGCAAAAAGCACACGCAAAATTTGCTCTTTTATCTCAGAGCCTTTTTGACCAAAAGCTTTTAAAAACTCGTTAAAATGCTTGTAAAATAGTTCAAAGTCTTCCACAAAATCCCTATAAAATTGATAATGAATGTAAAGATTTTACAACTTTTCTACTAAAAAATGCATAAAATTTCTTACGAATTTAAAGTAAAGTATTTTATAAGCTTCTTTTGGTATAGTTTCGCATTTTTTAAATCAGAATTAAGGAACGAAATGACTTACGACGAGCTAGAATTAGACGCCGTTTTGTTAGAGGTTTTGGAAAATAGAGGCAGCTTTGACTCGATGGATGACGAAGAGCTTTACGAGCTTATCGAGCAAGTCGCGCAATATACAGACGGCGACTACGAAGAGGCGTTTGAATATATGACTCAATTTTCTCCAATCCCTAAAAAACGCTTTGTATCACTATTTATGGTTTAGCAAAAGGCTAAGCCATAATCTTGCTAAATTTATAAACTAAAATTTCTAAAATCTTTAAAATGTAAAAAAAGAGCTTGACTCTTCTAAAAGAGCCAAGATATGAGGTTATTATAAGAAGTATTTTGAGATTATCTCTTTAAATTTGATTGTATATTTACTAGCTTTTGGGCTGTTGTTGTAGATATCTTCAAAGTCATACATTCTCTCGTAGTAGTCGTTTGTATCTTGTGCATTTATCTTAAGTCTTGCAACATCTAAGCTAACGCCAACAAAAGCTCCACTTGTCTTGCCACGCTCCTCGACAAATGCTGAAATTTCAGGCAAATCACTAGTTATCGCCACTTCGTTGCCAACGCCGCCAGTTGCTTCTGCTTTTAGGCTGATCGTATCTTTTGCGTTAAACAAGCTTGCATAGGCTTCCGAGTTTTTAAACAAAATGATCATATCAGCCGAGCTATATCCTAGCTGAAGTCCGATGCTGCCAGATGTGTAATTTACAAAAAATGGGCTTGACCACTCGCCATCGTCGTTTTTAGCGATAAATACGCCTCTGCCTTTTGAGCCAGTGATGATAGCACCTGCTTTTGTCACGTCTGGGATGATAGCGATGGCTTTGATGCCTGTAAATTTGGTATTTGGTTTTAAATTTCTAGTGCCAAAAGCATTTAAAATGTTTATCGCATTTTTTAATTTTTGGTTTTGAATCACATCAGCGTTTAAATTTAACGCAAAAAATGAGCCGATCAAAAAGAGTAAAGTTAGAATTTTTTTCATCAAATTTCCTTATTTAAAATTTTTGTTATTATAGCCTAAAATAAACTATTATTTAAAAATTTATTAATGAACTTTTATGAGATTTCATTATAAAATGCCCATTTTTAAGGAAAAAATATGAGCTTAATACTTTTTGTGGAGTACGTTGGTATCGCATCAGCTGCGCTTAGTGGCTTTTTGTTTGCAGTAAAGAGGGAGTGCGACTGGCTTGGCGTCTTTTTGTCCGCATTTTTGACTGCACTTGGAGGCGGTATCATGCGTGATATGCTCGTTGGCAGGGCGGTTTATTCATTCACTCACTACATGCCAGTAAGCGTCGTCATCTTTATGCTTGTTGCATCTAGGATCACAAATTTACATATAAAAAGAGATGGTTTGGAGAAGAAATTTGTCTTTATCTTTGCCGATGCGATCGACGTTATCTGCTTTTCTATCGTTGGAGCGATGGTTGCCATCGAGTACGGCTACAACATCTTTGGCGTCATGATGATCGCCTTTTTTAACGGCGTTGGCGGCGGTATCTTAAGAGATATCTTGCTAAATGAAGTCCCATGGTTTTTGCGCACAGGACTTTACGGCACGATAAGCCTTGGCGTGGGGCTTGCCTACTTTATCCTCTATCATCTAGGCCTTACCAACATATTTTTTACCATGCTTTTGCTTGCTGCTGGCATAACGGTCAGGATGTTTGCATTTTACAGAGGCTGGAAGCTGCCTGATCTATGAAATTTAGCGAGTTTTTTGATATCTGGGTCAATGAAAACTACTATAAATTTGGCGTGGATATCGGCAAAAAGGGCGACTTTTACACAAATGTAAGCGTTGGCTACCTCTTTGGCGCCTGCCTTGCAAACTACTTTTTAAAACTACGAAAAAACGGCGAAATTTCTAGCTCATGCAAGGTCGTGGAGATCGGCGCAAACTCAGGCGATATGCTGGCTGATTTTGCGCAAGGCATCTTTACACTTGAACCAGAAATTTTGCCAAATTTAGAGTTTATCATCATCGAGCCTCATGAAATTTTACGTAAAAAACAGCTTGAAACCTTTAAAAATCGCTTTGGTAATGAGATAAAAATAAAACACTATGAAAATTTGGATGAATGCTCGTTTGATGAAATTTTTGTCATCTCAAATGAGCTGCTTGACGCATTTAGCTGCGAGGTGATAGATGGGCAAAATATGCTTTTTGTGGATAGTGACCTAAAATTTCACTGGCAAAAGGCAGATCAAAATTTGATAAATTTAGCAAAGAAATTTGGCATAAAAAGGGGCGAAATTTCAGTTAGCTACTCTAAATTTGCAGCTCAGCTTGCAAATGCGGCTAAAAAAATTAGATTTTTAAGCTTTGACTACGGCGAATTTGAGCCAAAAAATGAATTTAGCCTAAGAGTTTTTAAAGATCATCAAGTTTTTTCTTTGTTTGAAATTTCAAATCTCGAGCCATATTTTAAAAACTCAGATCTAACTTATAGCCTGTGTTTTAAGCAGGTAAAAGAGGCTTTCTCTCTGGCTGGCTTTAAAATGGTCAAATTTAAAAAACAAAATGAAGCTTTGGTTAATGATCTTGGCGTTGATGAAATTTTATCTTTGGTGCTTGAAAAAGGGAGCAAGCAAGCCTATGAAAATGTCACCAAACAGGCAAAATTTCTACTCTCGCCCGAGTTTTTAGGCGAGAAGTTTAAATTTATAGAGTTTTTAAAGAGCTAGCCTAGCGATATCAGCGTAACTCGCCTCACAAGCCTTTAAAAGGTCATTTGGTGCTATCTTTATCTGCTTGCCTCTTACTCCAGCGCTTACTAGCACGTACTCTTGCTCTTTTGCTCGCTCATCGATGAATGTGGCAAAGTGCTTTTTCATAGCAAGTGGCGAGCAGCCGCCTCTGATGTAGCCGGTGATCTTCTCTAGATCTTTTAAATTTATAAGCTCGCAGCGTTTGGCTCCGCATGCATGAGCAAGTGCCTTTAGATCAAGCTCCAGATCGCCTTGCAAGCAGGCAACGACAAAATTTTTAGGCTCGCACTGGCAGACGATCGTTTTGTAAATTTGCTTTATATCTTGCTTGGTGCTAGCTGCTACGTGAATGGCTGAAAGGTCGTTTAGATCGACTTCGTATTCAAGTATCTCGTAGTCTATTTTTAGCTTGTCTAAAAGCCTAGCGGCGTTGGTTTTATGTATCATCTTTTCTCATTTTTGTGAATTTTTTGTATAATTATAGCCAAAACTTAAAGGAGGAAAGATGGCTGAAGAAGTTGAAGAGAAAAAAGCAAAAAAAGGTGGCAATGGCGCTTTGATGATAATCATCATCGCGATATTTGTTTTATTGCTAGTTATCGGAGGGCTAGTGGCATTTTTGATGCTTAGTTCAGACGAGCCAAAAGAGGCAAATATGGCGCAAACACCAGCTCAGACTCAAACTCAACCAGCACCCGCTCAAAACAAAGCAAAACGCGGTGGCAACGACTATTCGAACATGGGACCGATATATCCGCTTGATCAGTTTGTCGTAAATTTACTTAGTGAAAATGGGTCAAGATTTCTCAAAACTAAGATCGATCTAGAACAAAGCGACGAGCTACTAACTGCCGAGCTTGATAAGAAAAAGGCACTTTTAAGAGATATCATCATAAGAACACTCTCTTCTAAAACTTACGAAGAAGTAAGCACTGCAAAGGGTAAGGATAGGCTAAAAGACGAGATCGTCGGCAAGCTAAATGAAGTGCTAAATGATGGCTACATCAAAAACATATTTTTTACTGATTTTGTGGTGCAATGATAGGCATCGATATCGTTAAGATAGATAGAATTTCAAGACTTAAGGCTCGTCACGGCGAGCTTTTTTTAAAGAGATTTTTAAGTGATAGTGAGATCGCGCTAGCAAAAAATGATGCGACTTTGGCTGGATTTTGGGCGGCCAAAGAAGCAGCTAGCAAAGCCCTTGGTGTGGGTATCAGCAAAGAGTGTGGCTTTTTAGACATTATGCTCAGTAAAGATGCAAGAAACGCACCAAAGATAAAATTTAGCCCAAGAATTTATACAAGCTTTAATATTAAAGAAGCAAGCCTTAGTATAACTCACGACGGCGGATTTGCTGCAGCTGCAGTGATAATCGTGTGAAATTTATCTATTTTAAAATTTTAAAGCATAATATATATAAAAAATGATTTAAATTTCGTATACTTGAGCTACTAAATACAAATTTGAAAGTTAATGGAGGAGCTTAAGTGATAGTTAGATGTGTAAAAACAAACGAGAAGCGAGAGGAGTTGAAATTACATAAAAAATATATAGTATATGGTTTGCATTTTGAGGATATGGAGGTTAGTTATCTTCTTGATCCTCTGGGTGATGGCTATCCTTTCTTCTATGACTCTAAATATTTTGACATTATAGATAACTTTGTGCCGACTTCTTGGGTGCTATCAAAAAGAGAGCTTGTTATCATTTATTCATACAATGAGATAGCGTCCGATTTTGGTAAATATTATTATTTATTATCAGATAAAGATCCATGGTATTTGGAAAATTTTATGCAAAGAAAAAGAGAGATTGATAAAGAAGTTGTGCAAAACAGACTTAAAAATGGCATAGAATTAAAGTTAAAGGCTATAAATGGCTTTCAAACACTAGGCAAGATATCTGACTTTAAACTAAATTTTGAACATCAGCTAGTTAAAATAAACATAAATATTGACAATAAAACAAGATATGAGTATTTAAAAAATAGCGGTCAAAGCTGGTGTTATATGAAGCTAGATGACGGCAAATTTGAAGCGATGACAAGCGTTGATAGGCTAAATTTTGTACTTAAAAGAGCTATTAAATTTATAGAGACGACATAATCTAAAGGATAAATTTGAAAGTAAAACTAAAAACAACCGTTGATATTTCATCGCTTGAGCTTCGTGAGCTAAACGCATTTGATCGGCTTGAAAAGGATACTATTTATGATGTCTTGCTGATGGAGATGTATGAAGGCAAGGTAAAACTTATCATCGTGTATAACAAGGATGATTTTGATGGTATTTGCGGATTTAATGCTGAGCTTTTTGATATTATTGATGGCAGTATCCCAAATAGATGGAATGTTGTTAGGATAAATGATGTCCTAAGCATTGCTCCAGAGAATATTAATTATGAAAATTTTTGGTCTGATTTGCAAGAAATTTTTGAAGATGATCTAAATTTTAGAGAGAAAGAGAAGAGATATTATTTTGCGTTCAGAAATTATGTAGTCGAGTTTGCTGGTTTTATTGATTTTAAAATTTATAAAAGCGAATTTAGAAAAATCTTTAACGACTATCAAGATCCAAGTATTAAAGCTACAGGAGTAGATACGCAAGCAGATGGCTACGTAGTTTGTCCGCATTGCTATAACGCAGAGCAGGTAAGTGCAGAACTAGGCGTTATAAAGTGTGAAAAATGCAAGCAAGAGTACAACAACCCACTTGCTAAAATTTGTCCAAGTGGGATATCGGTGCTTGATGAGTAAATTTAAATGTTTTTATAAAAGCTTATATACCCCAAAATTCTATCAGCTCGTTTGCGAGTGATAAAGTTTCTTTACCAAAATACTTCTCAATTTTCTTATATTGCTCTTTATTTGAAACATTTTGTATCGTCTCAATAAAGCCGATCAAAAATGCCGTGCTAACGTAGTTATCGCTCTTAATATTTTTTTCAACTAAGTCAAAAATTTCTAGCTTATCTTGCTCACTTAATTCATCAAAAACATAAACTGTAACATTTGCAAAATTTTCCAATAAAGTAAGTAATCCTGGGGTATCTGGAATAAAATTTAAAAGTTCGGATTGATAAATTTCAAAATATCTAATGTCCTTTGATATAAAAATATATAAAAAATCTTCATATACAAAAATGTCTTTTTGGGCTAGCATGGCTTTGCCTTATTTTTTGTATTTTCACCAAAATATTTCTCAATTTTCTTATATTGCTCTTTGTTTGAAACATTTTGTATCGTCTCAATAAAGTCAGTCAAAAATGCCGCGCCAACGTAGTTATCGCTCTTAATATTTTTCTCAACTAAACTAAAAATTTCTAGCTTATCTTGCTCGCTTAATTCATCAAAATTTTCCACCAAAATAACCGCAAAATCGATAAGCAATAGTTCTAAGCTAGGATAAAGTGGTAAATTTCGTGTGAGCTCTTTTTGATATTCGCTAAAAAATCTTTTATCTTTTGAAACAAAAGCATAAATTATCTCTTTATGGCTTTGTAGATCACTGTCATTTTGTGCAAAAAGCATACCGAAACTATCCCTACATCCACTCAAGCACTTGCGTGATATCTTTGGCATAAAAGCACTTTAGACCTTGCGTGTCAAGCGGTTTGTTTGGGATGATCGCATTTTTAAATTTCTGCGTTTTTGCCTCTTTTAAGCGCTGATCGAGGTTAAAAATTTCTCTTATCTCGCCGTTTAGGCTTAGCTCGCCGATGAAGATACTATCCTTGCTGATAGGGCGGTTTTTGAAGCTGCTGATTATCGCTGCGATGACGGCTAGATCGGCAGCGGTCTCGCTTATCTTAACACCACCTGAAACGTTTATGAAGACGTCGTAGTGCCCAAGTGGAATTTCAAGCTTTCGCTCAAGAAGTGCCAGCAGCATATCTAGGCGGTTTTTCTCAAAGCCAGTTGAGCTTCGCTTTGGATAGGCACTTTCACAAACCAGCGCTTGAATTTCGATGCTAAGCGCCCTTGAGCCCTCCATTATAATGGTGATAGCACTGCCACTCATCGCCCCGCCACGTGTGAAAAATTTACTCGAAACTTCGTTTGCGCTCACAAGGCCTTGCTGGCTCATCTCAAATATACCAACCTCGCTCGTCGAGCCAAAGCGGTTTTTAAACCCACGCAAAATTCTCAGCTCTCTACTCGCGTCACCCTCAAAATAAAGCACCACATCGACCATGTGTTCAAGCACTCTAGGCCCTGCGATCGAACCCTCTTTGGTTATGTGTCCGATGATGAAAACGCAAATATTTTGGCTCTTTGCAAGTCTCATCAGCTCAAATGTGATCTCGCGAACCTGCGTGATCGAACCTGGCGCGGAGGTTATATTTTGGCTATAAAGCGTTTGTATGGAGTCAATGACTAGCACCTTGTAGTCGCTCTTTTGCACCTCTAGCAGGATATCTTCTAGGCAAATTTCAGTTAGCAGGTATAAATTTTTATCCACCGCATTTAGCCTGTCAGCTCTCATTTTTACCTGGCTTTGGCTCTCTTCGCCGCTTACATAGAGGGTTTTTTTGCCGTCTTTTGCTAAATTTGAGCCGATTTTTAGAAGCAGGGTTGATTTGCCGATGCCTGGGCTACCGCCTATAAGCACAAGTGAGCCCTCGACCACGCCACCACCAAGAACAAGGTCTAGCTCGCTATCTTTGGTGCTAAATCTCGTGAAATTTTGAATTTCAACTTCGTCTATGCTTATGGCTTTGCTAGGTGTGCCACTACTTTTTGCTATCTCTTTGCTTATCTTTATCTCTTGCTGACTAAGCTCGACAAAGCTATCCCAAGCCCCACATTGTGGGCATTTGCCCAGCCACTTTGCCTGTTGATTACCGCAGGCTTGACACTCAAAAACTGGCTTTGCTTTTGCCATAATATATCCTTTTTAAAATTTCAACTACTATCACTCCAAATCCCGCTCCGATCATGTCTGCTACGATGTCAAGCAAGCTAAAGCTCCTATTTGGCAAAAATGCCTGAACGAGTTCTATCTGCACGCCAAAGGCTAAAAGTAGGGCTAAATTTTTAAAAATTTTAAACTCATAGCCAAGGTAGAGCAGTATATAAAGGACGAAAAAAGCCAAAAAATGATTTGCTTTGTCCCACGAATTTTCGATGATTGCGGGACTTTTTGGAGTAAATGCAAGAAAATCAATCGCCAAAAGAGCAGCGAAAAAGCAAATTTTACTAAGAAATTTTACCCTACTCAAAAATGGCGTCCATCAGCTCGTCTAAAAACTCGTCTGGGTTAAATTTGATGATATCGTCCATGCTCTCACCAACGCCTATATAAAATATAGGTAGCTCAAGCTCCCTTGCCACGCCAAATAGCGCTCCGCCCTTTGCAGTGCCGTCAAGCTTTGTGATGATGACGCCATCAAGCGAGACGATCTCGTTAAATGCCTTTGCCTGCGCGACGCCAGCGTTGCCCTGCGTGCCATCAAGGATGAGGATCTTGCGGTGAGGCGCTTTCTCGTAGGCTTTTTTGCTGATACGAACGATCTTGTCAAGCTCATTTGCCAGATTTGTTTGGTTTTGAAGTCTGCCGGCTGTGTCTAAGATGACGCGGTCGATGCCTTTTGCAAGGGCCGAGCTGATCGTATCGTAGGCCACAGCTGAAGGATCATGTCCTTGCTGGGTGGCGACTATCGGCACATTTAGTCTAAGTGACCACTGGCGCAGCTGCTCGATCGCCCCAGCTCTAAATGTATCACAAGCGCCTAAGATGACGCTTTTGCCATTATTTTTATATAAATTTGCTAGCTTTGCGATGGTTGTCGTCTTGCCAGCGCCATTTACGCCAAGGATGAGATCGACAAATGGCTTGTCAGGCTCGATCACGCGCTCGTTTTCGTAGATAAAATAGCTACTCATAACGCGTCTAAGATCGGCTCTACTCACTTCATCTTGTGGCGGCAAGTAGTATAAAATCTCCTCCACGATCTCGTAAGCCACGTCAGCTTCTAGTAAAATTTCTTCTAAGCTCTCTTTGTCGATCTTTTTTGACTTTTTAGCCGAGCTTATCGCTCCAAAGGTCTTTTCAAAGCCTCTTTTTAAAAACTCAAGCATTATTTTATGGCCCTATTTATGTCAGTTTCAAGCATCTCTTCAGGCACAAGACCGATGTAGCCTTGAGCGTAGTCGCCATTTGCTTTAAAAAGTGCAGATGCGGGGAGTCCTTTGATGCCGCCCATCGCCTTTTCAAATAAAAAATTTCCCTCGCCAACTGCGATGTCGTATTTGATCTTATATTTTTGAGCAAATTCTTTAACCTCGTCCTCGCTCTTGTCTTCAAGCAAGACAGCAACGATGTTTAGCTCATTTTTAAATTTCTCACTTAGGTTGTTTAAAGATGGGATCTCAGCCTTGCAAGGTGGACACCATGTGGCGAAAAATACGTAAAGTGTCGCTTTTTTGCCATCTTTTACGTCAAAGCCGTTGCTTCTTTTTGTGATCTGCATAGTTGTGCCGTTAAGCAGTTTTAGGCTTATATCTTTTACTTCTACTTCGTCACTTTGTGCGCTCTCGCTTATCTTTGGTGTGAGCGTATCTTTGCTTAAATTTTCATCTTTGCTGGCATTTTCTTCTAAATTTTTACTTTGCACAGCTGGCTCGCTAGTGTTTTGCTCGCTCTTTTTGTTAGAGTCGTCGCCGCATCCGAAAAATGCAAAAAGACAAAGTGATGTTATAATTGCGCGTTTTAGTGTCATAAATTTCCTTTTGAAAAATGTTTCAGGATTATACAAGAAAGAGCATAAAATGAGCGTTAATTTAGAAAAAAATGAATTTAGAAAAAATGCAAGAGCAAATTTGATAAAGCTTACTAAATTTAGAGCAAAATGCACACATCACAAGGCAGCAAAAACGCTTTTAAATTTGATAAATTATACAAATTCTAAAAAGGTTCTCTTTTACTTGCCGATTAACTACGAAGTCGATGTGCTTAAAATAAGACGAAATTTATCACATAAATGTGAAATTTTTGCCCCTTTTATGGTAGGTCTTAGCTTAGAGATGGTAAGATTGCGACTGCCATTTCTAACTTATAAATTTAATGTCAGACAGCCATCTGGCAAAAAAATGAATAATGTTAAACTCGATATGGCGGTAGTTCCAGCGATTGGGGTTGATGGAGCTATGGCAAGGATAGGGCACGGAAAAGGATTTTACGATAGATTTTTTGACACTTTGCCCGTTAAGCCAAAACTGATAGTTTTCTTAGAGGTAAAAGACTTCTACACCAAAGATGTGCTCTCGCAGGCGCACGATGCGGTAGCAGACTTTTATATAACCCCAAGCAAAAATTATATAAAAAGAGGAATAAATGATAGAGGTTTTAATAGGCTTAGGAGCCGGTGTGGTGGGCGTTGGAGCAGGGTATCTCTACGCCAAAAAGATAAATGACGCCAACTACAACATATTTTTAGAGCAGGCAAAAGCAAAGGCAAAAGCCATCGAGTATGAAGCTGAGCTAACGCTTAAAAACTCTAAAATTTCAGTGCAAGAGGCTGAATTTGAGGCTAAAAAAAGATACGACGACAAGACGACAAAGCTTCAAAAAGAGTATGCAAGTAAATTTGATGAGCTGACCAAAAAAGAGAAAATTTTGCTAAATGAGCAAGAGCTTTTAAATGAGAGTAAAGAGCTTTTTGAAAAAGATAAGCAAGATGCGAAGGTCACTTATGAAGAGGGTTTAAATTTAAAAGCGACTTATCAAAACAAAGTAGAAGAGGCGATAAGAGTGCTTGAGCACGCTGCTGGCTTAACGGAGGAAGAGGCAAAAGAGGTCGTGCTTAAAAAGGTCGAAGAGAAGTCGCGCGCCGACATCGCTCACATCGTTAGAAAGTACGAAGAAGAGGCAAAAAGAGAGGCTAAAAAGAGGGTTAATTATATCTTGGCGCAGGCTACGTCAAGATTTGCTGGAGAATTTGCAGCTGAGCGTCTGATAAATGTCGTAAATATCAAAAACGATGAGCTAAAAGGAAGGATCATCGGCAAAGAGGGACGTAATATCAAAACCCTTGAAATGGTGCTTGGCGTTGATATCATCATCGATGATACCCCGCATGCTATCATCTTAAGCAGCTTTAACCTTTACAGACGTGCGATCGCTACAAGAGTGATCGAGCTTTTGGTGGAGGACGGCAGAATTCAGCCTGCAAGGATAGAGGATCTTCACAAAAAAGTGACTGAAGAATTTGAGCAAAGCATACAAGAAGAGGGCGAGAATATCGTCATGGATCTTGGTCTAAATAAAATTCATCCAGAAATAGTAAAACTAATAGGCAAGCTTAAATTTAGAGCAAGCTACGGTCAAAACGCCCTTGCCCACAGCCTCGAAGTAGCTCACCTTGCTGGCATCATCGCAGCTGAGTGTGGTGGAGATGAGAAGCTAGCAAAAAGAGCTGGCATACTTCACGACATCGGCAAAGCGCTAACTCACGAGTACGAGGGCAGCCACGTCGATCTTGGAGCTGAAATTTGCAAACGCTATAAAGAGCATCCAGTTGTCATCAATGCGATATATGCTCACCATGGTCACGAAGAGGCGACAAGTATAGAAAGTGCTGCTGTTTGCGCAGCTGACGCACTAAGTGCAGCTCGTCCAGGAGCAAGACGTGAGGTGCTTGAGAGCTTCTTAAAACGTGTCGAAGAGATCGAAAACATCGCAAAAAGCAAAGAGGGCATCAAGCAAGCTTATGCGATCAACGCTGGTCGTGAGATCCGCGTCATCGCAAATGCTAAACTTATAAACGATGATGAGGCAGTGCTTGTGGCAAAAGAGATAGCTCAAGAGATCGAGAGCAAGGTGCAGTATCCTGGTGAGATAAAAGTAAGCGTCATCAGAGAGACTCGCGCTGTTGATTTTGCGAAATAACGGCAAGATATGAAATTTCTTTTATCATTGATAATATTTTTCTCGCTTGGCTTTGCCAGCGAGGAGCTCGTGCTAGACTCGGCAAATTCGTTTATAACGACGATGAGAGGCGCTAGAAACGCTCCTATAAAAGAGCTCATCGAGCAGTCAAAAGCGACGATCATCTTTCCAAGTGTAAAAAAAGTCGGTTTTGTAGTCGGTGGCATGGGCGGAGATGGCATCATGGTCGTTGGCAACATCAACTCGCCAAGTGAAATTTTGCCAGTTAGTATAAGTGGCGGCAGCATCGGCATACAGCTTGGCTATGAAGATAGCTCACTTGTGCTATTTATATTTAAAGATAGCATTATCTACGACATAAAAGACGCCAAGATCACGCTTGATACGAAGCTTTCAGTGGCATTTGGCGATATCGGACGTAATTATAATAAAGTAAGCGATTTTAAATTTTCAAGTGACATCTACGCATACGCTGCAAATGATGGATTTTTCGCAGGAGCTAGCTTTGGCGGAGCAGTGATTAGCGCAAAAGATGAAATTTTAAAACAAAGTGGCTACGCATACGAGCAACTAATATCTTCAGCTTCTAAACTTTTGGGGCAATGATGCTAGATATTATAAACTCAATTTCAACTTACGGCTATATTGTGCTATTTTTATATAGCCTTGGTGGCGGCATGGTAGCACTTATTGCTGCTGGGATATTAAGTTTTGCTGGCAAAATGGACATCACTCTTAGCATAATCGTCGCTGCCGTGGCAAATACGATCGGCGATACTTTGATCTTTTACGTAGCAAGGTTTAATAAAAGCTCACTTATGCCTTATGTGAAAAATCACAAAAGAAAGCTTGCTTACGCTGGAATTTTGGCAAAAAAACATGGCGATAAGATAATATTTATCAAAAAATTTATCTACGGCGTCAAAACTTTGGTGCCTATCGCACTTGGACTTACAAAATACTCTTTTTATAAATTTAGCGTTATAAATTTGATCTCTTCAGTGCTTTGGGCGGTGATCGTCGGTCTTGCTAGCTATAAAGCAGGGGATTATTTTATGAGTGTGAGCAATTATCTTGGCGAGCATGGCTATATCATGCCACTTGCTATGGTTGGCTTGTTATTAGGTATTTGGTTATTTTTACAACACATTACAAAAAGGAGAAAAGCATGAAAAAGGTGATATCTGCTCTAATCGTAGTTATCGTGATCGTCGCAGGCGCTGTTTATTTTGCCTCAAACAAGGTCGAGGAGAACTATCAAAGAATAGTTGATAGACTAAATGATGTAAATGGCTTTAAAGTTTCAGAAAATAGCTATCAAAAAGGCTTTTTTGGCTCAAAAGGATCGTTTGATCTTATCGTTTCAAAGGATCTTTTGAAAAATTTAGCTGGCAAAGAAGTAGATGAGGATCTAAATTTTAAAGTAGAAAATGAAATTTCTCACTCAGTGCTTGCATTTGTAAATGGCTTTGATATCGACTCAAAAATTTCTATACAAAATGAAGCGATAAAAAATATCGTAGCTTCATTTCTTGGATCAAACGTCGTCGCAACGGCTAAAACAAAGGCTAGCGTAAGTGGCGATAAAGATGTAAATGTTAAATTTAGCGATATCGACTTTAGCGACAAGCAAACTATGAACGTTCATACAAAGGATGTGAAATTTGGCTTGAAACTGGACGCAAAAGATAATGTAAATAGCGCAAACTTGGGTCTTGAGAAAGTTGCTTTAAAAGACCTTAACGAAGAAAATAAAGTAGAAGCTAATGTTGAGGGCGTCGATATAGATACAAGCTACACTGTGCCAGTTGAAATTTCAAAGATATTTGAGAACAAACTAGTCCCTTACATAGCAAAAGTTAAGATCAAAAAACTAGCATTATTAGATGAAAAAGATAGTAATATTGCTTTGGATGATTTTGAGTATAGCTCTAAATTTGAAGTCTCAAATGATCTTGGTAGCTCAAAAGATGTGGTGAAGATAGGTGCAGTTGCTGATAATAAAGTGAAATTTACAGATTTTATCTTAGATAGCAAAATAGCAAATATCAACGTGCCAACTATAAATAATATACTTGATAGACTAAGTAATGTAAATGTTGATACAAATGAGAGCATCTTTGCTGGGTTAAATTTGGACGAAGTAATGGGTCAAATTTTAGAGAAAAATCCAAGTGTGAAAGTGGATACATTAAGCTTTAAAAATGGCAATAATGCGATAAATTTAAAACTAGATGCCGCTATCAATGGCTTTAAAAGCGGAGAAAGTCAGCTTGCGATCTTTGATAAACTATCACTTAATGGCGAGCTAAGCGCGGATGAGACTTTGGCTAAATTTTTTGATACGCTCTTTCCTGAGATGACTCTTATCGAGCCAACACTTATATCTGCTGGATATTTAAAAGAAGATGGCAAAAAAGTAGTAAGTAAATTTAAGTACGATCCAAATAAAAAAGATATTATTTTTAATGAAAAGGTCGGACTTCAAAATTTCTTTATGGGCTTTTAAAAAAATAGCCTGATTTTTATCTACTTTTAAGCATCACTTCTATATACTTCACTTTCTGTTTTGCAGAACGCAGAACAGAAAGTTCTTTTAACTTACAATTGTTAAACTATTAGTCAATCTTTGAAATCTAAACAAGTGATCGATTGAGCCAGTCTATTATGATTAAATAATAGATTAGACAAACTAATTATAAAAACTAAAAGTTTTT
>NZ_JAAKZD010000018.1:0-29850 GCF_015230035.1 Campylobacter concisus | reverse complement strand
TTTTACTCTTGTTTTTGTAAAGAAATTTTAAAAAGATTAAATAAAAAAATTAATTTCATACCAACTTGTGACAAAATTTAGGCTCAGAAATCAAAAAATTTCTTAGATAAATTTGCAAAATTTGATGAAAAATTTGGTCGCAGGGTAAATTTATATAATTTTAAATATAATCACGCTCTGGCACGGTAAGCGGTCGCTTTTGCATCTTACAAAAGAGGAAAGTCCGAGCTGCGATAAGACAAAGTTCCATCTAACGGATGGCTAGGGAAACCTAAGGGATAGTGTAACAGAAAGCAAACTTCCGCCTTGGCGGTAAAGGTGAAACGGCGGGGTAAGAGCCCACCGGCACGCTTGGTAACTTGCGTGGCCATATAAACCCAACTTGCAGTAAGAAGGGATGGTTTTGGTCTTATATTAAAACCCTTCGCTAGAGCTTGTTTGTAAAAGCAAGCGTAGATAAATGATCGCTCAAGACAGAACTCGGCTTAACGCCGTGCCTCCCTTAAATTTAGAGTAAATTTCAAGTAGCAAGCAGTTTGTAAATTAGTAAATTTAAAAGATTTTCAAGACAAAAACGGCAAATATGCCGTGCCTTGAAAGTTTGAGATTAGATTAGTTTTTTACGTATTTTTGAGCTTTTTGTAGTTTTGTAAGCTCGTTTTGGATGTGTGAAGATTTAGTTTTAAAAAGCTCTATCGCACCGCCGATTAGCGCTTGTGCTTCTTGAGCCGAAGCTAAGCTTTTAAACATATCTTCGCTAAAGCTTTGTGATAGTGCAGCTAGCTTTCTTGTGTCTTCGTTTATTAACGCTAGCTTAAATTCATTGATCCAGCTATTCACCTGATGTTACCTCCCTCCATGCTTCTGATAACTGCTTTACGACATTTGTTACTTCATTTAGCGCGTTAATATCGTTTTGGATATTTGCCATAGCAAGAAGCTGCATCTGTCTTGTATAAAGTCCGCTAAGATAGTGAGCCACATCGCCTTGAGAATAATCAAGCGAGTTTAAAAGCTCAACAAAGATAGCGTTTGCTCTGTTTATATAATAGACCTTTTTCTCTATATCTCCAGCTTCGATCGCTTTTTTTGTGCGAAATATAAATTTCAAAATTCCGTCATAAAGCATTTCTATTAATTTAGTCGGGGACTCGATGCCCCCGAAACTCGACTGTGCGTATGCACTATATGCACTTTGATTCATTTTTCTCTCTTATTTTCTACTGTTTATCTCAGCATCTATCATTGATTTTAGAGTTGAGAACTGATTTTCTAAACTTGCGATGATAGAGTTATACTTGATGAAGCGCTCTTGCATCGTTGTGTATTTCTCATCTAAAAGCTTTTGAGTGCTCTCTTTATTTTTAGTGATAGACTCACTCTCGTCTTTTAGCTGATTTTGCATAGCGATCATAGTACCTTTCTTGCCAACAGCACCATCAAGCATCTTAGCTAGCTTTGTAAAAAGTCCATCAGTTTTTTTAGTCACTGGATTTACAGTGGCTTCACTCATACCAAGAGTTGCTAGTGCAGAAGCCTTGCCTTTTACTTCGATGTTTTCACCATCACTTCTTTTTAAGATGATCCTCTTACCGCTTTGATCAAGGCTAGCTGTTACACCCTCGATGCCAGCGTCATTGATAGCTTGTTGAAGCTTTAGAGCGTTATCCTCAGCTGTCCCGCCAGCTGCGGTTGAAAATATAACTGACTTGCCATTTATCGTTAGATCGCCAGCTTGGATATTTAACGCACCTGCGCTAACGGTTGAGTTACCCATGTAGCTTATCGGCTCAGTCTTGCTTGAACCCATAAAAAATTTCTGAATTTCTTCTGGATCTTTGCTAAGTGCTGCGTTAAATTTATTTAGATCAAGCTGAAGCTGACCGTCTTTATCTGGCACTATGCCAAATTTACTTAGCGCTTTGCCTTCGCTATCTTGGCCATTTACTAGACGTCCGATGTTTGATCTAAGGCTTGAAATTTCACTTACGCCTTGGAAAGTACCAGCACCTTTTTCTTCGTCATATTTTGTAGCGATCTCAAGGTTCATAGTCATTAGGTTGTAGTCTTTTATAAACTCTTCAACCGCTTTTACGACCTCTTCAGTGTTTTGAGAGACGCTTACATTTGTCTTGCCAGTCTCATTTAGCGTGATATTTACGCCCGGTCTTAGATCATCAAAGCTGTTTTTGCTTCTTTTGATATTTACGCCGTTATATGTAAATTCTGCATCTTGTGCTTTTAGAATTCTATTTTTCTCCAAATTTGATGTCATCTTTGGCGAGCCATCAGGATTTGTTAGCGCTGTGCCGTGCTCGTCTGTGTCTTGAAACTGCGTATCATCCCAGCCAAGCTTGTCTAAAATGCCAGCAGTGTCGTTTGAAAATTTAATAGTCTGTGTAGCGCCAGTGCTGCCTGATTGAAGCATTATTTGATTTGGTTTATCGCCACCAACATTTAAAATTCTAGCTTGCAATTTACCGCCACTTACGTCATTTATCTTATCAACGATATCTTGATAAGTTGTCGATCTTGTCACACCGATAGAGAATTTTTGTCCATCGATCTCAACATCAAACGAGCCAGTATTTGTCGCACCCACCATGCTTGAAGAATTTTTGAAATTCGTGCTTTGAAATGTATCTTTTTGAGCAAGTTTTTGCACATCGATACTAAAGCTTTGCACGCTAACGCCGTTTGCAGCAGAAGCTGTGACGCTTTTGCCAGCGTTATTTGTATTTCTTTTTAGATAAAGTGCCTCGCCTCCAAGTGTTTTGCCACTAACATTTACGTTGCTAACAAGAGTTTTTAGAGCCGCAAGGTCCTTTTGCTTAAGCTCATTTTTCTCTAGTCTTGTTGTAAGTGGTTTGATCTGTCCAGCCTCATCAGCCTCTTTTAGTTTCTTGATAAGCTCATCGTTTAGGCCGCTATTTTTTGTACCGATGCCTAAATTTGTTACGTTACCTACTGCCATTTTTAACTCTCCTTGTCAAAAAGTATTCCGATACTTTCTTTGAAATACTCGCTGATTTTTATAGCTTCTTTGCTCGGAAGCTGTGTTATCTCTTCGCCTGTTTTGGCGTCTTTTACTTGCACTACCATTAAATTTAACTTCTCGTTGTAAGCAAATCTTACATTAGTATCGAGCTGTTGCATCTGATAGTTTAGCCTATCAGTGACCTCTCTTGTTTTTCTAGCAAGATCCTCGTTACTAAGTTCATCTAGCTCATCTGCACCTTTTGCTTTACCGTTTTCGTCGGCATTTACTTTGACATCAGAGTGCTCGATAGGTCTGCTGTCTATCTGACGCTGAGCCGACGTGCTCATGTTTGCATCAAGTGTTTGATTTGCTGCTGCTTTGAAAATTTCCATAGTTTTACTCCTTAAAACTTACGCTAGCTCCTACATCGGTAAAATTTTAAATTCCTTTAGTATTTATATAAATTTTTGATTATTTAGGTTAAAATCGAGCAAAATTTATAGGACGGGATATGAAAATTTCATTTGAATGCGACTGCATTTTGCTGCAAAAGACCTTGCTGCTTTTTTGTGGAAATTTAGCCGCTCATCATAAGGATTGTGATTTTGTAGTAAGTGACCGCGAGATCGTCACAAAAAAACCGCTATTTATAATAGGTAAGAACGCTCATCTTTCTCATCCATTTACAAGAGCCACTCTTCTTGATACGCTCGAGGAGTTTTACTCAGCCACGCAAATTTCAAAGGCAAAAGAGCCAGATCAGATAGTAAATGAAAAGAGCTTGGAGCAAAAAGTCTCAAATTTGATAGATAAATTTAAAGCCGATCTGCTTGAAATTTTAAGGGCAAATCAGTGAAACTCTACACCAAAATTTCAAGTGGTAAATTTAAAGGCAAAAGGCTTGAGCTACCAAGTCTAAGCACTACAAGAAGCACAAAAAGCATCGTAAAAGAGTCCTTTTTTAACGTCATTAGAGATGAAATTTACTCACTTACATTTATAGAGGGCTTTGGCGGAAGTGGCGTGATGGCAAGCGAGGCTGTTAGTAACGGAGCGCGCGAGGCTATCGCTATCGAAAAAGATAGAGCCGCTTTTAAGATCACGCAAAGCAACCTTGCAAGCCTGCAAAGTCCAAATTTAAAAGCTATAAATGGCGACAGCTTTGCACTTTTGCCTGATCTTGTAAATTCACAAAATGGCAAGGTTTTACTATATCTTGATCCGCCATTTGACATAAGGGCTGGCTTTGATGATATCTATGAAAAGCTTGTAAATTTGATCTCGCAGCTAAAAAAAGAGAAAATTTATATGATAGTTTTTGAGCATAACAGCGACTTTAAATTTGGCGATGAAATTTCTGCGTATAAGCTTGTTAAATTTAAAAAATTTGGAGCTACTTCTCTCTCTTATTTTCAGTAAATTTTGGAACATCTTTTGCTTTAAAAACCTAAAATAGCTAAATTTTAGGAAAAAATATGAAAAAAATTTTATCTTTTGTAGCAGCTTCAGTGATAGCTACTTCAGCCTTTGCTACGCAGATAAAAGAGCTTGCAAACATCGTTGGCGTAAGGGATAACCAGCTAATAGGCTATGGTTTAGTCGTCGGACTAAACGGCACAGGGGATGGCTCAACGTCAAAATTTACGATCCAGTCGCTATCAAACATGCTTCAAGGCGTAAATGTCAAGATAAATCCAGATGATATCAAGTCTAAAAACGCAGCCGCTGTTATGGTGACAGCAAAATTGCCTGCATTTGCAAGGCATGGCGACAAGCTTGATATAGAGATCTCATCTATCGGCGACGCAAAAAGCTTGCAAGGTGGCACACTTCTTATGACTCCGCTAAAGGGCGTTGATGGCGATATCTACGCTTTGGCTCAAGGTCCTCTAAGCATCGGTGGCAAGAGTGCAGGAAGAAGTGGCGGCAACCACCCAACCGTTGGCACTATCTTAAATGGCGCCCTTGTGGAGCGCGAGGTCACTTACGATATCTACAACCAAGATAGCATAAAACTAAGCCTAAAAGATACAAATTTTAAAACCGCTCTTGATATCCAAAATGCCATAAATGCAAACATCTCAGACGATACCGCAAAGGCGATCGATCCAAGAACGGTCATCGTTAAAAAGCCAGATGATGTTAGTATCATCGAGCTTGCAAGCGCCGTGCTTGATCTTGATGTGGAGTATAAGCCAGATGAGAAGATCGTAGTTGATGAGAGAACTGGCACGATAGTTAGCGGTATAAACGCGGTAGTTAGTCCAGTCGTGATAACTCATGGTGCTATAACTATAAAGATAGAGCCAAACAGCTACGAAGAGGCAGCGCAAAATGATGTAAATATAGGTAGCGACACCTCGGTGGCTCCTAGTCAAAATCTACTTAAAATTTCAGGCGAGAAAACAACCGTTGCAAACGTGACAAGAGCACTAAACAAGCTTGGTGCAACACCAAGTGACATCATCTCGATACTTGAAAATTTAAAACGAGTTGGCGCGATACAAGTCGATCTGGAGATAATATAATGCAAATAGACAACACCTTAGCACTAAATTCATATAGTGACATCTCAGCAAACAAGATAAAAAATGCAAATGCCAAACAAGATGCACTTTTAAAAGAGCAAACTGATGCTTTTGAAGCATTTATGGTAAAAGCTGTTCTTGATATCGCTTTAAAAGAAGATGATAAGAACTCACTCTATCCAAAAGCCGCTGGCAGCGACATTTACAGGTCTATGTATAACGACGCTATGAGCAAAGCTTTGAGTGGAAATTTAGGTTTTTCAGAACTTTTATACGATTTTTTGAAGAGAGACTCTTAAGTAAATTTATATTTTGCCGATGTAGTGATATAAACATTTTATTTTAAGAGGTATGGATATGATAACTCCTTTGAACCAAAGACCAAACTACCAGGCAAATACGCTAAATAAAAATAGCGATGCTAGAGTTGAAAATGAAAACAAAGAAGTAAAAACAAACGAAAACGCAAAGGTAAAAGAGATAGCTGATGCAATAGCAAATGGCACCTATCAGGTAGATATCTCTAAAACAGCTAAGGCTGTGGCTGATGCGTTGCTGTAAATTTTGAAGGAATTTAAATGATAAAGAAGCTTTTGGACGAGGCCATAGGCGAGCTAGACGAGCTTATAAATTTAACGATGCAAGATATCGCCAACATAAAAGAGGCGAAGCACTCAAGCGTTGATGAGAGCGTGAAGAAAAAAAATGCTCTTGTGCGTGCTTTTGAAGATACTAAAAGAGCTTTGGATAAAGAGCTATTAAGGGTTTCAAAAGAGAGTGGCACGACGACACTTGCAAATGTTTTAGATGATGAAGTGAAGTCAAAGCTAGTGCTTATGCGTTCAAAGCTTGAAATTTTGCATAAAGTAAATAAAGAATATGCAAGACACGTCGTTGTTGTTAAGGAGTTTTTTGACTCGCTTAGCAAAAAAGTCTTTGGTACTCAGACTAATGAATACGGTCAAGATGGCAGCGGCACAGATAATAATTTTTACAAATCAAGGGTTTAAAAAATGGCTAATATCTTTATGTCATTAGGCACAGGCGTTTCAGGGCTAAATGCAGCTCAAGTGCAAATAAGCACAACTGGAAATAACATAACAAACGCCGATAGTAACTACTACACAAGGCAGCGCGTAGTGCAGTCTGCGTCTCCAGCGATGAACACTGTCCCTGGTGGCGTTGGCACAGGTACGCAAGTAGATACCGTGACAAGACTTCACGACGAGTTTGCCTACTCAAGATTAAAATATTCATCATCAAATTTAGAAAATACAGGCTATAAACAAAGAATTTTACAAGAGGCGACAAAATACTTCCCAGACCTAAAAGATACTGGCATGGTAAAGGATATCCAGGAGTATTTTGCTGCGTGGAACAACTTCGCTTCTAACCCAGACGAGGGCGCTCAAAAGGTAAATTTGATAAATAAAGCTAGCGTTTTAACAGGCAGTCTAAACCGCTCATCAAAGATGCTTTATGATATGCACACGCAGATAGACGAGACTATAAAGATAAATATAAACGAGATAAACTCACTTGGCAAGCAAATAGCAACTATAAATAAGCAAATTCAAAGAGTTGAGTCAGGCGCAGACGCTGGCATAAAGATAAATGCAAACGACCTTCGCGACAAGCGTGACGAGCTAGAGCTTGCTATGTCAAAGCTGGTAAATACAGCCGTTTATAAAAGCGATCTAAAAAGCGAGTCAAGGATAGATACTGGCATAACTGATCAAGGAAGATACTACAACCTAAATATCGGCGGTATTAGCATAGTCGATGGTGTAAATTTCCATGAAATTTCTATGAGCTCGACCGAGAGCGGACAATACACTAAAATTTATTATGAAAGAGAAGATGGCAGACGTATCCCTATGGAAGATAAGATCACAAATGGCAAAATAGGCGCCGCGCTTGATCTTAGGGGCCGCAACTACGAGCCAGATAATGATAAATTTAGCGACGGTATCATCCAAAAATATATCGACAACATAAATACATTTTCAAAAACGCTTATAACAAGCACAAACAACGTCTATGCCGAGTCTGCGGTTGAAATTTCAAACTCAGATCCGATAAGCTACCTAGAAAACGATAAGACGCTGATGAACCACGACAACAGCATAAGAAACGGCAGCTTTGAAGCCATAGTTTATGACAACAAGGGCAACGTCGTAGCCAAAAAGACTATCGAGATAAACGGCACTACGACGATGAACGATACAAAATACGGCAACTCTATCGTAAAAGACTTCAACTCAAATTCAGACGACAACAACGACAACAACATGTTAAATGACGTCGATGACTTCTTTGAAGCGTCGTATTTTTATGATAAAAACACGCATCAAGGTACATTTGCGCTCATACCAAAGCAAGCTCAGGGGCTTTATAGCATCTCAATAGTCGATCACGGCACAAATTTCCCAGGCGCAGTTGGTATCAATAGATTTTTCTCAGGCGCAAACTCAAATACAATAGGCATAAATCAAAATTTCACCCAAGATCACACAAAACTTCGTGCCTACTCAAAGCCAGTTGTGGGAAACAACGAAGTTGCAAACAAGATGATCCAGCTTCAGTATCAAAAGCAGACATTTTACTCAAGTGGCACTGCGCTTGATAGGGACGAGACGATCGAGGGATATTACCGCTATTTTACGACCGATATGGCGAGCGATACGGAGTCAAATAATACGATCCACGACACAAACACATCTTTGCAAAAGACAGCTGAGGCAGAATTTCAGTCAACAAACGGCGTAGATACTAACGAAGAGCTTACAAATCTGATCCGCTTTCAAGCGAGCTACGGCGCAGCTGCAAAGATCATCACGACCGTTGATCAGATGCTTGACACCCTTCTTTCACTAAAACAATGAGCGAACTAAAGAGCCTTTTAGACTCACACGTACTTAGTAAAAATACAAACTTGGGGCTATTTGACGCCCCGGACCCACTCCAAGTAGCCTCTAAATTTAAAGAGCCAAATATAGCACTCATTTGTGCGTTATTTGCCTATGGCAACGCAAAGATGATAGTGAAATTTCTAAATTCGCTTGATTTTAGCTTGCTTGATGAGAGTGAGCAAAATATCAAAAAAAATTTATCAAATTTCAAATACCGCTTTCAAAATGAAAACGACGTGCGAGAAATTTTTATCACGCTTTCACGCCTGAAAAGAGAGGGTGACATAGAAGAAATTTTAGCCCGTGGTCTTGCAAAAAACGGCGAGATGATAGAGGGCGTAAATGAGCTTATTAAATTTATTTATGGGCTAAATTCTTACCGCTCAGATGGATATGAGTTTTTCTTTGGCAAGAGCTTTGAAAAAGAGCCACAAAGCCCATATAAACGCTACAATATGTATCTTCGCTGGATGGTAAGAGATAGCGACATCGACCTTGGGATGTTTAAAAATTTGCCAAAAGATAGACTTTTGATGCCACTTGACGTGCATACGCATAGGGTTTCATTAAATTTAGGGCTTATTGGCAGAAAGAGCTACGACTTCAAAGCGGTTATGGAGCTTACAAATAGGCTTAGAGAATTTGATAAGCTTGATCCCATTAAATACGACTTTGCGCTTTACAGGATAGGGCAAAGCAAAGAGCTAGAAACTATCGTAAAAAATCTTAAAAAATAAAAATTATTGCTAAATTTTTAAATTTAGGATAGACTTGCCATACAATTTTATCCATAAGGAGCTTGTATGAAAAAAATCGTTTTACTAAGTGCTGTTCTAGGAACACTACTTTTTGCTCACGAGGGCCATCACTTTGATCCAAAGGCTGGCGAGCATCTTGTGATCCCAGTTAGCGAACTAAGCGAAAAAGGCGACAAAAGCGTTGGCGAAGTAGTAGCTGTTAAGACAAACTACGGCGTAGCACTTTTCCCAAATCTAAAAGGTCTTCCTGCAGGACTTCACGGCTTCCACGTTCACCAAAATGCTGACTGTGGCGCGACTGAGAAGGGTCTAGGTATGAAAGCAGGCGGTCACTGGGATCCAGCTGAGACAAAGATGCACTCATTTGCATGGGATGATAAGGGTCACAAAGGCGATCTACCAGCGCTTTACGTAGATGCTGAGGGCAATGCAAACTACCCAGTGCTAGCTCCAAAGATCAAAAACCTTGACGAGCTAAAAGGTCACTCACTAATGGTTCACGTTGGTGGCGACAACCACAGCGACCATCCAAAAGCACTTGGCGGCGGCGGTGCTAGAATGCTTTGCGGCGTTATAAAGTAATTAAACCCCACAAAAAGCCTTTAAATTTAATGTTTAAAGGCTTTTTCTTTTAAATTTCACACTTCAATATCTAAATTTAACCCACATTTCTAAGATAAAATTTCAAAACTTTAAACTACAATCCGCTTTTAACTTAAATTTATAAAGAGCAAAAATGGAATTTGACCTACTTAGCTGCGCCCTCTTTTTTGTAGCTGCATTTTTGGGTGGTTTTATCGACGCTATCGCAGGAGGCGGCGGACTGATCACTTTGCCAGCCATCATGGCTATGGGCGTGCCACCTCATCTTGCCCTTGGCACAAACAAGCTTCAAGGCGTCTTTGGCAGCTTCACGGCAACGCTAAATTTCACTAAAAAAGGGCTGATTGATTACAAAGAGTGCTTTGTTGGCATAGTTTTTACATTTATCGGAGCGACCATCGGAGCGACGCTTATCTTATTTTTAAATGCAAATTTCTTAAAAATAATCATTCCATTTTTGCTAATCGTCATCTTCATATACACACTTTTTATGCCAAAAATAGGCGAGAGCGACAGGGCTGCAAAGATGAATGAGAGGCTATTTTATGTCATCTTTGGGCTCGTTTTGGGCTTTTATGACGGCTTTTTTGGCCCAGGAGCTGGCTCGTTTTGGATGTTTGCGATGGTGGCACTTATCGGGCTAAATTTAAAAAAGGCGGTCGCTCACACAAAGGCTTTAAATTTCACCAGCAACATCGTAGCCCTTGGCGTTTTTGTAGCTGGCGGACAGATACTTTGGCTAGTTGGCTTTTTGATGGCTGTGGGACAAATTTTAGGAGCATATTTTGGCTCAAATTTGGTCATAAAAAAAGAGGTCAAATTTATTAGAACGATGTTTTTGATAGTTGTCGCAGCGACCATTTGCAAACTGCTTTTTGACTACTTCAAGGCTTAAAATTAAAAATGTTTTAACAATAATTTTGTTACAATCACGCAAAATTCTAAATCTAAGGTAAATCAATGAAAGATTTGTTTCTATTCTCAAATTTGCTAAACCATTCACATGCCTTTGTCTATGCGTTTCACTTTTGCCTTGTAGCTTTGATCATCCTCATCGTTGCCTACATTGCAAGGAGCAAGATGCAGCTTGTGCCAAGAGGCCTTCAAAACATAGTTGAGGCTTATTTAGAGGGTGTTATCTCTATGGGTAAAGATACTTTAGGTAGCGAAAAGCTAGCTAGAAAATACCTCCCACTTGTCGCAACTATCGGTTTTATCGTATTTTTCTCAAACGTCATCGGTATCATTCCTGGCTTTGAGTCACCAAGCTCAAGCTTAAATTTAACTCTAGTTTTGGCTTTGGTTGTATTTGTTTATTATAACTTTGAGGGCATTAGAGAAAATGGCTTTTTCAAATACTTTGGACACTTTATGGGACCAAACAAATTCCTAGCTCCGATAATGTTTCCAGTCGAAGTCATCTCACATCTTTCACGTGTAGTTTCGCTTTCATTCCGTCTTTTTGGTAACATTAAGGGCGACGACTTATTCTTACTCGCGATGCTTACACTTGCGCCTTGGTTTGCTCCACTTCCAGCCTTTGCACTTCTAACGCTTATGGCCGTTTTGCAAACATTTATCTTTATGATGCTAACTTACGTTTATTTAGCTGGCGCAGTCGCTATTAGCGAGCACGAGCATTAAAATTTAAAGCCATATTTTTATATGGCTTTTTTCTGTTTTAAAATTTAAATTTATCTCCAAAAACATTTTTAACCTATATAAATAGATCGCCAAAGCTCCTCTTTAGATATTTTAAAAGAAAGTATCGCTAAAATACGCACTAAAAATTTGCATAAATTTAAAGGTAAAAATATGTTTGAAGTCGTTATCGGTTTAGAAGTTCATACTCAGCTTAATACAAAAACTAAAATTTTCTGCTCTTGCTCGACTAGTTTTGGCGACGAGGCGAACACTCATGTTTGTCCGACCTGCCTAGCTCTACCTGGAGCGCTACCTGTGCTAAACAAAGAGGCTGTCAAAAAGGCGATCAGCTTTGGCACAGCGATAAACGCTAAGATAAATAAAAAATCAGTATTTAATAGAAAAAACTACTTCTATCCAGACCTTCCAAAGGCATATCAAATCTCACAGTTTGAGATCCCTATCGTGGAAGGTGGCGAGCTCATCATCGACGTAAACGGCACTAAAAAACGCATAGGCGTAACCAGAGCGCACCTTGAAGAGGACGCTGGCAAAAATATCCACGAAGAAAACGAGAGTTTGGTCGATCTAAATAGGGCTGGAACGCCGCTTCTTGAGATAGTTAGCGAGCCAGATCTTAGAAGTAGCGACGAGGCGGTGGCTTATCTTAAAAAACTGCACTCGATCCTTCGCTTTTTAAACATAAGCGACGCAAATATGCAAGAAGGAAGCTTTCGCTGCGACGCAAACGTCTCTATCCGTCCAAAAGGGGACACCAAGCTTTACACAAGGGTTGAGATAAAAAACTTAAACTCATTTAAATTTATCCAAAAAGCTATCGACTACGAAGTAGAACGCCAAAGTGCAGCTTGGGAAGATGGCAAATATGACGAAGAAGTCTATCAAGAGACAAGGCTCTTTGATACGACAAATTTAGTGACAAGATCTATGCGTGGCAAAGAGGATAGCGCGGAGTATAGGTATTTTCCTGACCCTGACTTGCTCCCTGTTGAAGTGCCAGAAGAGATGTATAACGAAGCGATCAAAATCCCAGAACTTGCCGAGCAAAAGGTGGCAAGGTACGTAAGTGAGCTAGGCGTAAAAGAGAGCGATGCCTTAAATTTAACTCAAAGCGTCGAGATGGCTAGGTATTTTGAAGAGCTGATCGCCGCTGGAATTCAGCCAAAGCTTGCTACTACGTGGCTTATAGTCGAGCTTCTTGGTCGCTTAAATAACGGCGTAACGATCGAGACAAGCCCAGTTAGCAGCGCTAAGATGATAAATTTACTAAAACGCATAGAAGATGGCACGGTAAGCGGCAAAGCTGCAAAAGAGGTGCTAGACTATCTAATGGAGCATGACGCAGACGTCGATAGCGTCATCGAAAAACTTGGCTTAAAACAAGTGAGTGACGACTCAGCGATCATTGCGATCATAGATCAAATTTTAGCTGCGAACGCCGACAAAGTCGAAGAGTATAAAAACGGCAAAGATAAGATGTTTGGTTTCTTTGTCGGTCAGGTGATGAAAGAGGGCAAGGGCGCCTTTAACCCAGGCAAGGTCAATGAGCTTTTAAAGGCCAAAATAGGCTAACAAAGGGCTAAAATGAGCATAGCAGTCATCGGAGCTGGCAAGTGGGGCAGTGCGCTTTTTCACGCATTTAGTGAAAATAACGAGTGCGTCATCAGCTCAAGAACGCCAAGAGAGATGTCAAATTTTGTAAGCTTGGATAAAGCTTTGGAGTGCGAATACCTAGTCTGCACGATCCCAACACAAGCTACAAATTTATGGCTAAAGCAAAACTACAAAAACAAAGGTCAAAAGATCTTAGTCGCCAGCAAGGGTATAGACACGGCAAATCTTAAATTTCTAAATGAAGTTTATGAAGACTTTGTTGATAGAGAAAATTTGGCCTTTCTTTCAGGGCCGACCTTTGCAAAAGAGATCATGCAAAAGCTACCTTGCGCCTTGGTGGTAAATTCTAAAAACCAAAATTTAGCTTTAAAATTTGCCTCATTTTTCCCAAGCTATATGAAAGCATACACTTCTGATGATGTGATCGGCGCTGAGGTGTGCGGGGCTTATAAAAACGTGATCGCCATAGCTGGTGGCATCTGCGACGGACTTGGTCTTGGCAACAACGCAAGGGCGAGTCTCATTTCGAGGGGGCTTGTTGAGATGGCTAGATTTGGCAAATTTTTTGGCGCAAAAGATGAGACATTTATGGGGCTAAGCGGCGCAGGGGATCTTTTCTTAACCGCCTCATCGATACTTTCACGCAACTACCGCGTAGGTCTAGGCATCGCAAGGCACGAGAGATTAGAGAAAATTTTAAATGAGCTTGGCGAGGTGGCAGAGGGCGTGGATACTGCAAGGGCTATTAGCAAGATCGCTAAAGAAAAGGGCATATATGTGCCTATTGCTAGTGAGGTTGAAAATATGCTAAATGGCAAAGACGTTTTTGAGAGCGTAAAATCGCTTTTGGGAAGAAGATGAGAGCTTTTAAATTTATACTTTTTGTGGCCATTTTTGCTTTGGGGTTAAACGGTGCTGAAGTGAGCCTAAGAGCCAAGGTCTCGCAGATGATAATGGTTGGCTTTAACGGAGCTAGCACAAAAGACGCTGCGTTTCGCGCGATGTTAAGCGACGCTGGATACGAGAGATTTGGCGGTGTGATGCTACTTGGCAGAAATGTAACTAGCAAAGCCCAGCTAAAAGCTAGCATAAAGGCGATAAAAGAGAAAAGTCCTAAAATTTTCATCGCTATCGACGAAGAGGGTGGCAACGTAAGCCGTATGAAGGATAAGAGCTTTGACGGTCCATATCCTAGTGCATACGAGGTCGCAAGCACGCTTGATATCAAAAGCGCATACGATCTCTACTCAAAAATGGCTATAAATTTAAAGGAGTGCGGCATAAATTTAAATTTCGCCCCAGTGGTTGATCTGCACGATGAAAACTCGCCGATCATCGCCGCTAAGCAAAGGGCGTTTAGTGAGTATGCAAGCAAGGTAGTAATCTACGCTGATGCCTTTATGGATGCATTTAAAGAGCAGGGCATCCTAACGACACTTAAGCACTTCCCAGGGCATGGTAGCTCAAAAGAGGACTCACATAAAAATAAGAGTGAGGTCACGCTAAGCAAAGATGCGCTACTGCCATACAAAGACGCTATAAGCACAGGTAGAGCGCAGATCATCATGGTCGGACACCTTTTTGTAAAGGGCATCGACGAGGATAATCCAGCCACACTTTCTAAAAAAATAATAACCGATCTCTTGCGAAATGAGCTTAAATTTAATGGCGTGGTCATCAGCGATGATATGCTGATGAAAGGCGTTGGCGACGAAGCTTTAGCGCAAAAAGTGGTGAAATTTATAAACGCTGGTGGCGATATTTTGCTCTTTAGCGAGTTTAAGATAAATAACCAAAGAACGGCTGATTTAGTAACTCAGATCATAATCGATGCTGTAAATGAGAAAAAGATCAGCAAAGAGCGGATAGACGCTTCATACAAGAGGATAATGGCTCTAAAAGCGAAGATTTAAATTTGGCTCCTAAAGTTACGTTAGTAAATTTGCGTTATTTTCGTCTTTTTCAAGATCAAAATATAAAATTTCAAGCAACATTTCATCGTCGTATCTAAATTTCATAGTTTTTTGTCTTATGTCATCTATTTTTGGATAGATGAGGTGTAGCTTGCCGTCGCACGGATGCTTTTTACCGTAAGCATATAACTGGTATAGGTCGGCTTGTGAGATATCATTACTTGAGCTTATGATCTTCCATTTTGTATCGGCTATAAATTTGCCTTCTAAAAATATATCAGGCCTTAGTTTAAAACTCTTTGGATCTTCAACGAGGTGTTTTTCTGAGTGTTGTAATATTGTGCCTGGAAAGCTTTTCTTTATAAAATTTCCAACATAGCTTTCAAAAAGTGCATTCATATCAAATAGCAAGGCAAAGCCTAGATCATCGCCTTTATGCGGTGTAAATGAGTTGTTAAGTAAAAAGATCTTGCACCATAAAAGAGTTTGCTCGTAGTGCTTTACTTGGCGGTTTGTGACAAGCTTTGCAAAGGAATTTTTATAATCCTCACACTCAGAAACCTCATCAAATATAAACAAAAGCTCGCGTATTTTTTGCTGATTTTTACTAGAATTTGACTTTTTGTACAGAAATTTAAGCGTTGTTTTTATGATTTGATTTATCTTTATGTCGCTTAAGAATTCGCTGTATTCTACATAAAATCGCTCTTTGTGGATGCTATTTCTTTTGATCTGCTCGTTTATATTGAGCTTTCCTTTTAGAAATTTTAGGTTCTCTTCTAGCGCCACATAGTCACTTTTTATCCCCTTTTTTACAAGAGCTTCAAGCTCGCATAAAAACATAGAGATAAAAATTTCTAAGAGCGGCAAATTTTGTGTTTTTAGGCTAGCTAAATTTGAGCTTTTAGCTGGGAAATTTTTAAGCGATTTTAGCATTTTTAGAAAAACTGTTTTTGATTTATAGGTGTCTGTTTTGTCTGTTATTTTGGGCAAAATCTCTATCGTTAAGCCACTTTTTGTCTGCAAAACGCCGACATAATTTCTAGCTTGTATAAATTTCCCACCAACCCCGCTTGCTATCCTTAAAAAAGGCGCATTTTCATCGCTATTTTTAAGGATAAAATTTTCTATATCTTTAAAGTCTTTTTTGCCTATATCGTGCTGATAAATACGCTCAAACTCAGTAATCGTTAGCTGGCTTTGTTTCATCTTTATTTGCTTGGCTATAAATTTTTATGTAACTTTGCGGATCGTTAAAGGCTTTGAAATTTATCTCGTACAAGATTTTATCGTCTATATCGTCGATCTTTGATCCAAATAATTCTTTTGCAACCATATTTTTCTTGACTTTAACAAACTGCGAATTCTCGTCTTTTTGATTATCCCCCAAAACCAGCCTTATTTTCTCCCAGTCATCATAAAAATACTCTTGTAGTAGCGGTAAAATTTTATTTTTAAAGACATTTGCAAGCGTTTTTATGTCTGACACATTTATAAAATAAGCATGCCCTATCGTGTGATCCCTGTCATAAAGATACTCTATGCGCTCGTTTATCGTTTTTAGCATTTTTCCTACATTGATGCCTTCAATGATTATTTTATTTAGTGTGTCGTATTCTGGCATCATCTCCACAAACTCAAACCTTCTTCTAAGTGCCGTATCCATAAGGGCTATGCTTCGATCTGCTGTATTCATCGTGCCTATTATATATAAATTTGACGGCACTCCAAATTTCTCTTTTGAGTATGGCAGCTCGACCATTATCTCATCATCTGCCCCTAGTCTTTTTGACGGCTCTATAAGAGTTATGAGCTCACCAAAAATTTTAGATATATTCCCGCGGTTGATCTCGTCGATGATTAATACCCGCTTTTCTGATTTTATATTTGATTTTTCCATATAGTATTCAACCAAGTACGTGAACAAATTTGTATAGCCGTTTACTATGTATTTTTCAAGTATTTCTGGATTTTTGTCTGCCGCGCTCTTATTTTTAATATCTTCTATTGTGATAGATCTGTTTTTTAATAATCTCACTAATTCTTCTATAAGATAAATCGGAACAGGGATTTCTCCTGGGATATTTTTCTTCTTTAGTTTTATAAGTTCAGTCCCGGCATAAGAGATTGTATAGCCTTCTATTGTGTCTCCTATGTTAAAAATAGTATTTTTACAAATATCCTTAAAGATACCATTTGTTATTTTGTATTCCAATCCTTTATCTTGGCTTTCTTTGTCAAAAACAGGTTTTATTCCCTCCACAAATTCCTCATACCCATAGCTTTGATGAAAGGTTACAAATTTTATCTGTCCGCTTGCAATGTACCTTTTAAATTTAGATATATTATTCGATCCATTGCCTTCTATAATTTCTAGTGCTTTACTAACAACACTATATGTTTTTCCAGTTCCTGGAGGGCCGTATAAAATTTGATTAAGTGGATAAGTTAATTTCTTGTCATTGTCGGTCATTTTATATCCTTCATTATCACTATTGTTTAGTATATCGTGTGTTGACTTATTTTCCTTTGCATATTGGTTCCATAATAGAGACGAATATTCATAAAAGTCCATATAACTCGGCTTATTTTTTAGTAGTTCTTTTTGAATTTGTGATATGTTTTTTGATTTTATATTATTTTTTTGAGCCAAATACTTGAAAGCTTCTTTTGAGACAATGTGTAGAAGTGTTTTGTCTGGTGCATATAAAAAGGCTATTTTCCATTTTATGGCATTGCCAAGATCAATATCATCTATACTTTCAAATTCTTTGTTTTGTGCATATTTTATAATTTGTAGAATAAGACTTTTTATTTTTTGAAATGCTTGATTTCTAGTCTCTCCATATTTTTCATACCATCCATATTCTGCATCACCAGTTTGTCCACTTTTTAGTTCCTTTTCGACATCGTTTTGTGCTCTTTTAAAAATTCCAAATTTATAAGCAGATCCACCCCATATACTTATAAGATTTTCCGTTTTACTTTCAAGCCAAAAGGTAAAAGTATCCTTGCTCTTAACGCCTGTGTATTGCTCTAAGGTCATATTTTCTACAGCTTGAAAAGGCCATCTTTGTTGAAAGTCATCCCTTAATTTCAAGCGTTCTTGCCATGAAACCATTTTTGCTCCTTGTTTATTTACTTAAATTTAGTGTCCTATTTTATCTCACAACCCATCAAATTCTTTCTTTAGTTCGTCCCTTAGCTCTTCGGCTCTATCTTCGCCGTTTTTGAAATTTGCCTTTACAAAGCCATCGATCTCGTCTAAAATTTCAACAAGTTCGCTCTCCCAGTTTGCATTTTCTTGTTTTAAAAGCGCCTCTAGCTTATCTCTTGTCTGCTCGAGCTGATCTAGTGCTTTGTCCTTGTCGCTAGCCTCATTTAGCGCATCTTCAAAGAGTATGTCTTGCCTTAGAGCATTTATCTTTTTTAAGATAATGTTGCAAAATTTAGGGTATTTCTCAGCGTTGCTTAAATTTTCTAAAACCTCTTGTGCAGCCTTTTGATAGGCAGGCACCGCCCCCTCATCGTCAAGCTTTTTGGTTAGTTTTTGTATCTGAAAATATAAAATAAGCGCTGCAAAAAACGCAAGCAGCAAATAGATCGTTACGCTATTCATTTTTACTCCTTTTTCTAAATTTATCCACGCTAATTATCGCTAAAGCCAGCCAGATCATACAAAATGAGACGACTTTGTAGCCGTCTAAAATTTCGCCGTAAATAAAGACCGCGCAAAGGATCGCGATGGTTGGCGAGATGTATTGCAAGTAGCCAATCGTCGTTAAATTTATCCTTGTTGTAGCTGCGTTAAATGCGACAAGTGGCACGATAGTTACGATGCTTGAAGCGATCATTAAAAGCGAGTCTTTGTTTAGTCCAAAGTGGCTTTGCGAGTGAAAAACCAGCCATAAAACGTAGCCAAGCGCAAATGGAAACATAAAAAATGTTTCGATAAAAAGCCCATTAAATGCGCTAATCTTCGCCATCTTTCTAACCATCGCGTAAAATCCAAATGAAAGTGGCAAGATGATAGAGACAAGTGGCAGACCGCCTTTTGCATAAATTTGCACGCAGACAGCTGCGATGACGATGCAAACGGCCATAGCACCAGCTTTGCTGAGGCGCTCTTTAAAGATGATGACACCAAGAAGCATGCTTATCAAGGGATTTATAAAATAGCCCAAACTCGTGTCTAAAATTTTGCCGCTACCCACCGCATAGACATAAACGCCCCAGTTTATGGTGATAAAAATACCACTTAAAAATAGAGCCTTTAGCGAGCGGATATCTTTAAGAAGCGCAAAAATTTCGCCCATTTTGCCATTAATGCAAAGCACTGCTGCCATCAAGAAAAATGACCATATGATCCTGTGGGCTAAAATTTCATAAGCATCGACATCTTTACTAAATAGGTTGAAATAAACCGCCAAAAACCCCCACATAAAAAAGGCGCTAAGCGCGAGAATAACGCCTTTTTGGCTCTCATTTAGTCTTGGTATTTTTGTCGCCTTTTATAGAATTTATACTATCTATCATCAAAAGCGTGACAGAAATGGCTAGGCAGATCATCAAAAAGTATGAGCTTTTCTCCAGTCTCTCGCCGATGGCAAATGAGACAAAAAGCATCATTATAGGCTCAAAATATGTAAGCAAACCTAGTACATTTATCGGCACGAGCGTGCTTGAGAGGATCTGGGCGATGAGGGCTATGCCGCTGATAGCACCAAGCAAGATGAGCAGATAGTAGATGTTTGGATTTTGGCTCATTACGTAGTCCATATCGGCTGTGAGCGCAAAATAAAATGAGAATAAAAACATAAAAATTATCTCGATAACAAAGCTTGAGAAATTTGCAAGGTTGTAGTACTTTCTAATGGTAAAATAGACTGGATAAAGGCAAAAAACTACAGCGCTCTCCCACGAGATTCCGCCGCTTATGACTGCTGTGCTAAAGACGCCAATGGCAGCGAAAAAGATCGATGCTAGCTTTGTTTTTGAGAGGTGCTCTTTGAAAAATATCCGTCCAAAAAGGACCATGACTATTGGCATGATGAGGTAGCCGATAGAGACTTTTAGCGCTGCGCCGTTACTTGGAGCCCAGAGATAGAGCCACATCTGAAATGAGACGATGAGCGAGGTAGCAAGCAAAACTAGTAAAATTTTAGGTTTTAGCTTTATTTTTAGAAGTAAAAATTTGAAATTTCGCTGCTGTTTTAACAAAAAAATGGCGGCGATGACAAAAGGCATGGCAAAGATCATGCGGTATCCAATAAGAGCTTGCGTGCTGATGGGGTTCATGAGCACTGACATGTAGTAGATGCAGTTAAATAAAACTGATGCCAAAAGCGAATAAAAAATGCCTTTTATCATGAAAAAAATCTTCTCTTTTTCTGGTTAAATTTAAAGTAGCGATTGTATGTAAAATATCTTTAATAACCCATTAATGGCTTTTATTTTTTAAGTTTTGCGTGATATAATCTGCGCTAAATCAAGGTAAAAGATAGGAAAAATTTATGACTTGGAACAGAGATAGCTGGAGAGAATTTAATATCTTACAACAACCAACTTATCCAAATTTAAAAGAGCTTAAAGAGGCTGAAGAAAAACTTAAAGCGCTTCCGCCTCTGGTATTTGCTGGCGAGGCTAGAAGTCTTAAAAATGAGCTTGCAAAAGTTTGTAGTGGCGAGGCCTTTTTGCTTCAAGGTGGCGACTGCGCTGAGAGCTTTGCAAATTTTAGCGCAAACAACATCAGGGATATGTTTAAGGTTTTGCTTCAAATGGCGATAGTTTTAACCTTTGGTGGTGGCTGTCCGGTGGTCAAAGTAGGCCGCGTGGCAGGGCAGTTTGCAAAGCCTAGAAGTAGCGACTATGAAGAGGTAAATGGCGTTAAGTTGCCAAGCTATAGAGGCGACATCATAAATGGCTTTGAATTTGACGAACAGGCAAGAGTGCCTGACCCAAAACGCATGATCGAGGCTTACTATCAAAGTGCTTCTACGATGAACCTCTTAAGAGCCTTTTCAAGAGGAGGTTTGGCTGACCTTCATCAGGTGCATAAGTGGAATTTAGGCTTTGTTAAAAAGCCAGAGATCGGGGAGAAATACGCAAAACTAGCCGATGATCTAACAAAAACTCTATCTTTTATGGCAGCTTGTGGTATCACTTCAGCAAATACCCCAGCTATAAATCAAACTGCAGTCTATACATCTCACGAGGCGCTGCTTTTGCCTTATGAAGAGGCGCTAACTAGGGTTGATAGCCTTAGTGGCGAGTGGTATGACTGCTCGGCTCACATGCTTTGGATAGGCGAGAGAACGCGCGGTATAAACGATGCTCACGTGCATTTTTTAAGTGGCGTGAAAAATCCTATCGGCGTAAAGATCGGACCAAGCGCAAAGGCTGAAGACGTCATCGCACTAGCAAATAAGCTAAATCCAGAAAATGAAGCTGGCAGACTAAATGTGATAATCAGAATGGGCGCTGACAAGATCGGCGAAAATTTACCAAAAATTTTAAGAGAGCTAAAGCGCGAGGGGCTAAATATCGTTTATAGCATCGATCCGATGCATGGTAACACCGTTAAGACCTCAAATAACTACAAAACTCGTGAATTTAGTAAAATTTTAAGCGAGGTTAGAAGCTTTTTTGAAATTCATAAAGCTGAGGGCACAAGAGCAGGTGGCGTGCATCTTGAGATGACTGGCAAAGATGTGACTGAGTGCACTGGTGGCGCGCTAAACATCACTGAAAGCTCGCTAAAAGAGAGATACGAGACGCAGTGTGATCCAAGACTAAATGCTGATCAGGCTTTAGAGCTTGCATTTTTGATGGCTGATCTAGTTAAAAAAGCTTAAAATTTATAAAATTTGGAGAAAAATATGGCAAATATTTATGATCTAATAGTAGTTGGCGGCGGACCTTGTGGTATAGCTAGCGTAGTAGAGGCTAAAAGAAATGGCTTAAGTAATGTTTTGCTCCTTGAAAAAGGCGACAATCACAGCCAAACGATCAGAAAATTTTATAAAGACAATAAACGCGTAGATAAAGAGTATAAAGGGCAAGATAGCACGATACATGGGCTAGTTTCGTTTGAAGATGGCACAAAAGAGAGCACGCTTGATTATTTTGACAAGCTACTTGACTCTGAGAATATCGAGGCGTTTTTTAACTCTGAGGTCGAAAGCGTAAAAAAAGAGGGAGAAATTTTTAAAGTAACTACCTCAAAAGCTGTCTATGAAGCCAAAAACGTGATGGTCTCGATCGGCAAAATGGGACGACCAAACAAGCCTGACTATAAGATCCCGCCATCACTAAATTCAGTTGTAAATTTTAACCTTGATAACTGCACAAACGGCGAAAAAGTGCTAGTTGTGGGCGGTGGCAACTCTGCAGTTGAGTATGCTATCGAGCTTTGTCAGTATAACAAAACTACGATCGCTTACAGAAAAGATAAATTTAGCCGTGTAAATGAGACAAATTTAAACGCTCTTTGGGAGCTTGAGAAGCATAATAAGATAAAAGTAAGACTAAATCACGATATAACCGAGATCGATAATGAATCAGGCAAGGTAAGAGTGCATTATGAAAATGGCAAGATCCGTGTCTATGACAGGGTTGTTTATGCGATCGGTGGCTCAAGTCCGGTTGATTTTTTACAAAAATGCCAGATAAAAACTGATGAAAAAGGCACCCCGATAGTTGATAGCAATTACCAAAGTAGCGTGCCAGGACTATATGTGGGAGGAGATATCGTTTTAAAAAATGGTGGCTCGATCGTGGTCGGACTAAATCACGCTCATAGCGTCATCAAAGACATCTTAAAAGGCAAGGCACAAGCTTGATAAATAAAATCGCACTAGCTATTGTTTGTCTGATAGCTGGCTTTTCTCTCTCGTTTTTGAAATTTCAAAAAGAGGACGAGGCGCCAAAAGATACTAATCAAACGATTTACTCTATAAATTTTGATGATCTCCCTGAAGAAGAGAAGCAAAGATATGTAAGCAAAGACGATCTTTACGAGTATGGCGGCTACATCACGCCAAAGAGCTACATGCAAAATTTTGTTGATGACAAGGATCTAAATTTATCAGACAATGTAAAAGAGCTTCAAGAGCAAGTGCGCGAGCTAAGCAAAAAAAATGAAATTTTGGCCGCTGATAATGTCGATATGAGCGAGAAAAATTTAGACTTCATAAGCAAAATTTCAGAGATGAAAAGAAATATCGAAAATGAAAAAAACGAGATAGTTGAAAAAAATCAAAAGGCTCTTGGCGAGCTTGAGGCGCAACACTTTGAAAATATCCAAGCTTTGACAAAGCGCCTAAATGAAGCACAAGCTGATATGATAGAGAGTTCAAAGGCCTACGAGAAAAAGATAATCGACCTTGAAAATGCGATAAATGACGCTAGAAATGGCGATGAGAGCAAACTTAAAGATGCCAAGGCCAGCTTTAATAAATTTAAAGAGAGCTTTGAAGCAAACTACACTGCTTTAAAAGAGCAAAATAACGAGCTAAACGCGACACTTGCGCAAAAAGAAGCTCTTATAAAAGAGTATGAAAAAACTCAAAGTGAAAAAGATAGAGGAGAAAAAAAAGAAATTTTGCTTTTAAAAGAGGAGATCGAGCGAGTTAAAAATGACGCTAACACTCAAAAATTTAGCTATGAAAAAGAGATAAATGCGCTAAATGATGGCTTTGAGACACAAAAGAGCGTTATGGAGGATGAGCTTTCTAAGAAGGCAAATAAGATAATTGATCTGCAGGAGGCTCTTGAGTCAAACAAGACTGCACTAAAAGATAGAATTTATGAGCTTGAAGAGATCAAGAAAAATCTAAACTCAAAAGATCTAATGGCGCAAAGCTATAATGGCAAGAATTTAGAGCTAAATGCCTCGCTTGCGGCACTCCACAAGAGTTTTGATGATCTAAAACAAAAGAGTTTAAAAAGCGAGCAAGAGAACAAGCTTGCAAATGAAAATATAAGCTCGCTTAAAAAAGAGCTTGAGAGGGCAAATGCTCTAAATAAAAAGCTTGAAAAGCAAAATTTAGACGCAAACACAACTCTAAATGAGCTAAGCAAAAAGTTAAGTTTAAGCGAAGAGAGCTTTAAGAAGAGCCAAGAGGAGCTAAAAGCGCTTGATACAAAGACAACTAAATTTCTAAAAACGCTATTTGATCAAAACCAAACCATCTCTTTGCAGTCGCAAAAACTTGACTCAAACGAGGGCGAGCTAAAGAATTTAAGCGCTAAGCTTGATCTAAAAGAAGCAAAGATAAAAGAGCTTGAAGAAAATGTCACAAAGACAAGCCAGATGCTCCTCTCTAAGCAAAACGAGCTAGAAACGCAAAAAAGAACGCTAAAGATCGATATGCAAAACTATGAAATTTTACGCCAGCAGATAAATATGCTACAAAAAAAGATAGTTGATACCTCAACATTTTTAACCGACAACAACAAAAGTGGCGGCAAAAATTTACTAAGCTTGCAAAATGAACTAGAAAATGCAAAGCAAAAGCTAAACGAGAGCAACAAGACGATCGAACGGCTAAATTCAAAGATAAGTGAGCTAAGCTCGAGCGGTCATAAAGGCGGAGCTGTAAATGCCCAGATCATCGAGCTTCAAAAAGATATCGAGCAAAATTTAAACAGACAAGACGAGCTTGAAAATGAAAATGTAAATTTAAAAAATATCTTGCAAGCTACGACAAAGCCTGAAACCCCAACAAAGCTCGTCCTCATCTCTAGCATCGAGTGTGACGACATGGACGCAAAAGACAAGGTCAGCATAATGTGCAAAAACAGAGTGAGCGAGTTTTTGCAGAGATTTAACTCAAACTATATGTATGAGATCATCCCGATCGTGGATAAGAAAAATTTTGTCATCCCATCAAATGTCGCTCAAAATATCAAAAAAGATGACCTTGGCAAGCTAAATAACTACGTAAATTACGGCGTTGGTAAAGAGCGTGCAAAGGCTGCGGCTGAGCTTATAAAAGAGGAATTTGGCGACTTTGCAAGGATCAGCTTTAGCTCCGAAGTGATCGTAAAAGATGTGACGCGCGGCTTTATCATCAAGGTTTATAGATGATCTTAGCCCAGCTTGAAAATGGCTATCGCTACAACAGCGATACGCTTGTTCTTTATGATTTTATTTGCTCGGTTGTAGGCGAAATTTCTGGCAGAGTTTTGGACGTTGGAGCAGGGTGCGGGATACTTGGACTTTTGCTTAAGCGTGATTTTCAAAAGATAGATCTAAGCATGCTTGATCTTTTGGAGCTAAATAGCGAAATTTCTAGCTTTAACGCAAAGAACAACTGCTTAGAGGCTAGAGCTGTAACGGCTGATTTTGCAAATTTTAAAGATAGTGAGAAATTCGATCTAATCATCTCAAATCCGCCTTTTTATCATGACGGTGTTACAAAAAGCCAAAATGAGCACATAAAAGTTAGCAGATATGCAAGCTCGCTAAATTTAAAGGATTTTATAAGAGGCATAAGCGTAAATTTAAAGCCACATAAAAGGGCGTTTTTTTGCTATGCGCCAGATGATCTTAGCGAGATAGCGGCATGCTTAAAAGAGTATAAGCTAAATTTGGCGAGCTTAAAATTTGTCCATACCAAAAAGGATAAGCCAGCAAATTTGGCTTTGCTTGAAGTGCGAAACAACTCAAACTCAAAGCTAAAAGTCCTGCCGCCTCTTGTGATGAGCGAAGATGGCTCGCACACGAAAGAGGCAAGCGAGATCTTTAAAAAAGCAGATACAAACAGCATCTCTTACAAGGAGATAGCGTGAGGGCTGATGGTTTTAGCTATGAGTTTGATCCTAGCTTTTGCGAGAGTTGCGGAGGCAAATGCTGCACTGGCGAGAGCGGCTACATCTGGATAGATGAGGGTGAAATTTTAAAATTTTGCGCTGCTTTTGATATGCCAAAAGATGAGTTTGAGAGCAAATTTTTAATACGTGTCGGGCTTAGACGAAGCATCAAAGAAAAGCCTTATGATGACGGTTTTGCTTGCATATTTTTTGACGAGAAAAATAAAAACTGCTCGGTCTATGAGCTAAGACCTAAGCAGTGCAGGACATTTCCGTTTTGGGATTATTTTAAAAAAAATTTAAAGGAGCTAAGAGCAGAATGCATTGGCGTAAAATTTTAATAATTTTTATAAGCGTATTTTTTAGCACGCATCTGCTTGCAGATGACAACAAAAGTGTAAATTTACGCCTAATGCAAGCTCTCATCTCGCAAGATAGTGGCGATGTAAATGCTAGCATCCAGACCTATCTTGGACTTTTTAAAGAGACAAATCAAAAGACCTATCTAAAAGAGGCGATAAAGCTCGCATTTGCCGCGAAAAATGAAAATTTAGATAGCCTCATGGCTGAGGGCGAGAAGAGCTTAAAAGATGATAGCGATTTTATCAGGATCAAGGTTGCAAATTTAGTCAATCTCTCTAAGCTAAACGAGGCAAAAGAGCTAATGCAAGAGCTTGCCACAAAAGAGCCAAACGCCCAAAATTTACTCATGCTTGGCACCATTTGCATGATGCAAAATGATACGGTAACGGCGCTAAAATACTTTGAAGAGGCATACTCGCTAAAGCCTGAAGAGGAGAATTTACTCCGTATCGTTGATATACTTTTAAACCGCATGGATAATGTAAATGATGCGACAAAATACCTCGAGAAATTCCGCGAGGAGCAGGGCTGCACTCAAAAGACATGCGAGCTTTTGGCTGAAATTTACTCTCAGCAAAGAAATTTCCCAAAGGTGATCGAGCTTTTTGAAGAGATCTACGACATCACTCACGACACCTCTTATCTTGACAAGATCGTGCAGTATTTTGTCTATGCTAAAAATTATAAAGCGGCTATTGAAATTTTGAAAAAATATGGCTACAACGACGCTACGTTGATGGACCTTTACGCTGCGACTGGAAATTTTGGCGATGCATACGTTTTGGCGGTTAAAATTTATAACGATAGCAGGGATCTAAATTTCTTAGCAAAGGCCGCCATCTACGAGTACGAGATGAATAAAGATAGCCTAGACGAGAAAAAGATCACTGATATCTTAGATAAATTTGAAGCTAGCGTGCCAAAGCTTAATAACGATATGTTTTTTAACTACTACGGTTACTTGCTCATTGATCACGAGATAGACCCTAGAAAGGGCGTAGAGATGGTGCAAAAAGCACTTGAGATCTCGCCAGACTCACCTTACTACGAGGACTCGCTAGCGTGGGGGTACTTCAAGCTTGGCGAGTGCAAAAAGGCAAAGGGCATAATGATGCACGCGATGAAAGATGTTGATTTTAGGACTTCAAAAGAGGCAAAAGAGCACTTGCATCTAATCGAGCGCTGCATAATAAATTTAAACAAAAGGCTTAAAAAATGATACTTGATGAGATCATAAAAAAGACAAAAGAGGATCTAAAAAAGCGAAAAGCTGACTATCCGCAGGAGTGGCTAGGTCGCTCGCTCGCATACAACCCATACGTGCCAAGAGACGTTTTGGGCGCACTTAGATCAAGTAAAGATGAGCCTATAAAGATCATAGCCGAGATAAAAAAAGCAAGCCCAAGCAAGGGCGTGATAAGAGAGGACTTTGAGCCGATCAAGATCGCTCAGGAGTACGAGCAGTACGCAAATGCTTTTAGTATCCTAACAGAGCCTCACTGGTTTAAGGGTGACATCGAGTATATCACGCAGGTTCGCCGCTACGCCTCAAGGCCTATCCTTAGAAAAGACTTTATAGTTGATAAGTATCAAATTTTAGAAGCGCTTGTTTATGGAGCGGACTTTATCCTGCTCATCGCCAAGGCGCTAACTCAAAGCGAGCTAAAAGAGCTACTTGAGTACGCGCACCACTTGGGGCTTGAGGTTTTAGTAGAGACCCATGACGCGAGCGATGTGAAAAAGGCGGTCTTTGCAGGAGCAAATATAATAGGGATAAATCATAGAAATTTAGATGATTTTACGATGGATATGAGCCTTTGCGAGAAGCTCGTGCCGCTTTTGCCAAACGGCAAGATAATAGTCGCCGAAAGCGGTCTTTACGAGTATGAGCAGCTTTGTGAGCTAAACAAGATCGGAGTTGATGCCTTCTTGATAGGAGAGCATTTCATGAGGCAAGATGATATAAAAAATGCCGTTAAAAAGATAAAGGAGGGCGAGTGATGCAGCACCTTTGTGCCCCTTGGAGAAGCGAGTATTTCAGCGCAAAAAAAGATAGTTGCGTCTTTTGCGAAGTCATAAATTCAAAAGAGGACGACGAGAAAAATGGCGTGCTTTTTCGTGCTAAGAACTGCTTTGGGATCATGAATTTATACCCGTATTCGCCAGGTCACTTTATGATCATACCAAATCACCACACCGACAAGATCGAGGAGCTTGACGAGCAGACGTGGTTTGAGATGAGTAAATTTGTAAGGCTTGGGGTCGAAATTTTAAAGCGCGAGCTTCACGCGCAAGGCGTAAATATCGGTATGAATTTAGGCAAGGCAGCAGGCGCTGGCATAGCTGAGCACGTGCATTATCACCTTGTGCCAAGGTGGAGCGGGGATACAAATTTCATCACAACGATCGCCGATGTCAGGGTAAATGGCACTCCGTTTCATCCGCTTTATCAAAAGCTAAAAAAGGCTTTTAGTGGCGTTATTTGAGCTTGATATCGAGCAGTGGCTTGAAAAAAGAGGCGAGTTTGAAGTCCTGATAGACGCTAGATCGCCACACGAATATGCCTACTCTCATATAAAAGATGCTCTAAATTTATACGCACTTGATGACGCTGAGCACAAAGAGGTAGGCACGATCTACAAAAGCGACAGAGCCCTAGCCAAGAGCCTTGGAGCAAAATACATCTGCAAAAATTTACAAAATATCATCGATGAGGTCTATAAAAGGGCTAAGGTTGGCTCAGCAGTTGGGATCTACTGCGCAAAGGGCGGACTTAGATCAAGCTCGGTTGCCTATGTGCTAAGCATGATCGGGTATAGAATTTATAGACTAAATGGCGGCTATAAGGCTTATAGAAATCACGTTTTAGAATTTCTAGAGCGTCCTTTAAGCACGAAATTTATCACTCTTTTTGGCAACACTGGCTGCTATAAAAGTAAGCTAATAAGGGCACTCTCATCTTCAATCGACCTTGAAGCGATGGCAAATCACCTAGGCTCAGTCTTTGGCGCGATAAACGGCGCGCAGCCTAGTCAAAAAAGCTTTGAAGACGCGCTCTTTGAAAAGCTCATCACACTAAAAGATCAAATTTGCTTTATCGAGGGCGAGAGCAGAAGGATCGGCTTGCTAACACTTCCAAAAAGCCTTTATGAGGCGATGCGTTGCGGTATCTGTGTTGAGGTTAGCGCGAGCTTGGAGAATAGAATTTCATGCATCACAAGCGACTATAAAAGCGTGGATAAAGCCTTTTTTGATGAGTGCATAAAGAAAATTTCGCCCTTCATCGATAAAGAGGCCAGAGATGAGGCGGTGGCTAAATTTAACGAAAACGACATCGCCAAAGTGGCTGAAATTTTACTCACAAAATACTACGACAAAGTTTATAAGAAAAATGAAAACATTGATGTTTTTGTAAGCTCTAATGACTTTGAAGAGGCTCTTAAAAAGCTAAATTTGATAAGAGCTGAGGCGAAATTTTAAATCCTTTTGGTGCTTTGTTTGGGGTAAATTTCATCTCTAAATTTAGCCTTTTTATAGTTAGCTGAAATTTACTTTTATGCTTAAAAAGATCATCTTTGCGCTTAAAAATGCTTAGCTTAAGGCTATTTTTATACTTTGGCATAAATTTTTTGCTAATTTTGTGAAAATTTCTAGTTAAATTTATCTGTTTATCTGTTTATCTGTTTATCTGTTTGGGGT
>NZ_JAAKZD010000017.1:0-30018 GCF_015230035.1 Campylobacter concisus | reverse complement strand
GATCACTACCTACTTTTGCTTCAAGAACATCAAGCATTTTATTTAGAACATTTTTAAGTTCTACTAGTTTTGGGTTAGCTGGGTTTTCTGTGATCCTAGCTTTTAAATTTCCTTTTTCTATCTCTTTTGCTGTTGATACTGATTGATTAACAGCAGTAGCATCTTGATTAGCAGTATCTTGTATCTTTTTGATGTTTTCGTTTATGAGCTCTGCCATAACACCGAATTCATCTTTAGAATTTATATATATAGGGTCTGCTTTATTTGTCTTATAGTTAAGTAGATCAAAGAAAGATAGTAGGCCTGTTTTTAGTTTGAGGATGATTTTTAGGAGGTATGAAGATAGATAAAGCGAGAGCAATAATCCTAAAATAAGCACCACTACAAGCACACCAACAGATGCATATGCAAGTGAGTTTAGATCCTCTAAAAGCTCGTCTTTATCAAGCTCACCGATAAGATACCAGCCCATATTTTTGATATATTTTGAACCAATCAATAAATTTCTGCCATCTTTTTCTAGTGATACATAGCCACCATTTTCATTGATTAGCTTTTTAAGATTTGCTTCGCCTACTATATCTTTTAGATTACCACTTACGTCTTTGCCGATCTTAATGTCGCCTTTTCCATCGACAAGTAGAAATTTACCGCCACGACCTATCTTTTGTGACTGGACAAAATTTACTATCTCGCTTAAATTTACGCCAGTTGCTGCGATGCCATAAAATTTATCATCTTTTTGAACTTTGTAGTTTATATACATCATTATCTTGCCGCTGCCGTCTTCAGCCTTGTTGATGTCGATTAGGCTTGGGCTGCTGCCATCTTTTAAGGCGTAGTACCATTTGTCATTTTCTGGATTAATGACCTTTAAAATTTTATCTTCAACGTAGTAGTTTAGGGTTCTATCTGAGCCAAACATTATTGTATCTAGCTTTAAATTTTTAGCAAGAGTTTGAAAATAGTCAAACAAGACCTTTCTGCCGTGCTCGTCCTCGCCATTTTTAACCCAGTCTATTAAAAAGCTATTTTGAGTTATTTGATAAGAAGCGTCGATTATCTTATCGATGTAAGATTCTATTTTATAGCCAACTTCATTGACAGCAAGTGGAAATTCTTTACTTTCGACCCTGTCGGTATATAAATTTTTAGCCATGTTATAGGTCACAAGACCAACCACACTAACACAAACCAAAAGCATGACACTTAGCACAAGTGCCGTTCTCATCCTGAGTGATTTCATTGCGTTCTCCTTAAATTAAATTGACAATTTTATTACAATATATTTAAATAATATTTAATTTTATAAATTAGAAATTTGTGAGATTTTTTGCAAGAAGCATTTTTGCCTCTTGCAAATTTATATTAGGATTTACTTTTTAAGGTCGTATTTAGCGAGCATTTTGTCAAATTCGCCAGATTTTTGTAGCTCTTCGATCACAGCATCTATCTTTTTGATAAGATCAGTATGTTTGCCCTTATCAAATGCCATCGCAAAGCCCTCTGTACCGTCAGGAAGTCTCAAAAACTCCTCTAAGTCTGGATTTTGTTTTAAAAACTCAACACCTATCGGGCTGTCAGTAAGCACAACATCGATTTTGCCGGCATTTAGTGACATTATAGCTGCTGCTACATTTTCAGCTGGGATTGACTGAGTTGTGATCTTTTTAGCTGCATCCTCTTGAAGCGTGCCAACTTGAGCCGAAATTTTCTTATCTTTAAGGTTCTCTTTATTTACATCTGAGCCTTTTTTGCGGATAAATAAATTCTCTGAAAAATAATATGGCTTAGTAAAATCAACAGACTTTCTTCTCTCATCAGTTGCGCTCATGCCGCTTATCGCGATATCTATCTTGCCAGTTTTTAAAGCTGGTATTAGCCCATCAAAACTCATATTTGCAACGTCAAATTTAATCCCAGTTTTTTTAGTGATCTCATTTAAAAGATCGATCTCAAAGCCAACGATTTGATTTTTATCATCAAGATACTCAAATGGAGGATAATCAGCACTTGAACCCACCTTATAAACTACCTCTTTGCTAGCCTCTGGCGCATTTGCAGCTGTTTTTTTGCCACTATCATCACCACAACCTATAAAAAAAAGAGCTAACCCTAACGCTAGAAATTTTAATAAATTTTTCATTTTACTCCTTATTAGTGATTTAAAATTTTACCTAAAAACTCTCGCAGACGCTCGTGCTGCGGATTTGTAAAGACATTTTTTGGCGTGTCATCAACTGCTATCTTGCCTTTGTCCATAAAGAAAATTCTATTTGCTACGTTTCTTGCAAAGCCCATTTCGTGAGTTACAACAAGCATCGTTATGCCCTTTGCTGCGACATCTTTCATGATATCAAGCACCTCGCCGATCATCTCAGGGTCTAGCGCGCTCGTTGGCTCGTCAAACAGTATCACTTCTGGATCCATTGCTAGGCTTCTAGCGATTGCTATACGCTGTTTTTGACCGCCTGAGAGCTTGTGCGGATAGGCAAATTTCTTATCGCTTAGCCCAACGCTCTTTAGCAGCTCATCTGCCCTCTTCTCGGCACTCTCTTTGTCTAAGATCCCAGCTTTTATCGGAGCTAGGGTTAAATTTTGCAAGACGTTTTTGTTTGCAAAAAGGTTAAAGTGCTGAAACACCATGCTCACTTTTTGGCGAATTTTATTTATGTCTGATTTTTTATTGAGGATATCTTTGCCGTTTATCTTGATATGCCCACTATCTGGCTCTTCAAGGCGGTTTATGCAGCGCAAAAATGTACTTTTTCCACCGCCACTTGGGCCAATTATCGCTATAACTTCGCCCTTTTTGATATCTACACTGATGTCATTTAAAACACGCAAATCGCCATAGCTTTTGTTTAAATTTTTAATCTCAATCATGGCGATTTAGTCTCCTCTCAAGTAGTTTCACCAAAAGGGTGAAAAATTTAACGCTCACGTAATATACAATGCCAGTAAAAATGACTGGCTCTGGGCTGTAAAAGACCGCTTGAAGGCTCTTACTTTGCATCGTAATATCAACGACGCTTATGTAGCCAACGACTGAGGTCTCTTTAAAAAGCGATATAAACTCATTTGCAAGCGCTGGCAAGATATTTTTAGTAGCTTGCGGAAAGACTATCTCACGCATCGAAACGTAGTAGTTTAGCCCCATTGCCCTAGCTGCCTCCATCTGACCTTTATCGACGCTATTTATGCCGCTTCTTACGATCTCAGCAACGTATGCCGAGCTATTTAGTCCAAGTGCAATCACAGCGACGTAGAAGTTATCGCTCCAAGTGGCAAAAATCACCACTGAAAATATTAGAAGTTGAAGTATTACAGGCGTTCCACGCAAGATGTCGATATACTCATCTATGACGAAATTTAAAACCTTGATATCTAAAAATTTAATAAAAGCTAAAATAAATCCAAGTGTGATGCCTATAGCAATACCGCCTATCGTAAGGCCAAGTGTTACTCCGTAACTTTTGATATATGCGATCTCTTGCGCCTCGCTAAGATCTCTTGGATAGAAAAAGTATGTTCCAAGTGAGACAATTATTATAAAAAATAGAAATTTGGCTAAATTTTGAGCGTTCAACTTCATCCTTTCTTTAAAATGTAGCCTTAAATGATACGAAAAAAAATATATCATTTTGCTTAAAATTTTTTAAGGAATAAGCCCGCTCATTGAAATTTAAATGAATTTATAATAACATAAGCGTTTTATTTTATTTGAAAGGAATTTTATGAGCTTTGGGTCTTATTTAGCCATCGCCATCTATTTTGGTTTCTTGCTCTTTATCGGACGATATTTCTACGATAAAAACGCAAGTATGAACGAGTATCTGCTAGATAACCGTCAAATGGGTCCAGTCGTCACCGCACTTAGCGCTGGCGCTTCTGATATGAGTGGTTGGATGCTACTTGGCGTGCCCGGGGCCTTATACGCAACTGGCGTTGCAAATGTCTGGATGATAGCTGGTCTTATCGTGGGAGCGTACTGCAACTACTTATTTCTAGCAAAAAGGCTTAGGGTCTATACTGAGGTCGCGAGCGATAGCATCACGATACCTGATTTTTTGGAAAACCGCTTTAAAGATAGGACTAAAATTTTAAGGATCATATCTGGCCTTATCATTTTGATATTTTTTACCCTTTACGTAAGTAGTGGCATCATCGCTGGCGGCAAGACTTTCGAGAGCTTTTTTGGCTTAAAATTTGCATACGGAGCGGTCTTTACGCTCATAATCGTAGTCTTTTACACATTTTTTGGCGGGTTTAAGGCTGTTAGCATAACTGACGCATTTCAGGGGCTTTTGATGTTTTGCGTCCTAGTCTCGATCCCAGTTGTGGCATATCTAAATTTAGACCTGCCAAGCGATACAAATTTGATAAAAGAGATAAGCAGGCTTGATGCAAATCACCTAAATCCATTTAGAGACCAGACTTTCTGGGGCATTTTGGGCCTTCTAGCTTGGGGCTTTGGCTACTTTGGACAGCCACATATCATAGTTAGATTTATGGCGATACGTGACTCAAAAGAGCTTGCAAAGGCAAGAAGGATCGGTATCGGCTGGATGACGATCGGCCTACTAGGTGCTATCATGAGCGGACTTATCGGCTTTGTCTATTTTAGCCAAAGAGGCGGATTAAGCGATCCTGAAACAGTATTTTTAAAGCTTGGTGAGCTACTTTTCCCACCATTTTTTATAGGTATCATCATCTCAGCCGTGCTTTCAGCGATCATGAGTACCATCTCAAGCCAGCTTTTAGTCACATCAAGCTCGGTCACAAAGGACTTCATCTTTGCCTTTTATAAAAAAGAGGTGAGCCAAAGCACGCAAACAGCGATCAGCCGCTATGCAGTCGTGGTCGTGGCTATAATTGCCACCGTACTTGCCTTTATCTCTACAGATAACGTTCTAAATGTCGTTGGCAACGCTTGGGCTGGATTTGGCGCGAGCTTTGGTCCGGTACTGCTTTTTAGCCTTTACTGGAAACGTATGAGCGCACTTGGAGCGCTTGCTGGTATGATAGCTGGCGGTGCGACCGTGATATTTTGGATAACATCAGGGCTAAATGCCTATGTTTATGAAATTTTACCAGGCATTTTAACCTCAAGCCTAGCCATCATCATGGTCAGTATCTGGGGCGACGCGATAAATAAAATGACTAGCGAGCCACACGAGCAAGTGATAAAAGATGAATTTGAAAAGATGAAGACAAGGCTTTAAATTTAAGCATGGTGGCTAGCTTTAGCCACCATCAAATTTACTCTAATTTTAAATTTCTATTTTCTTAAAACTAACCCTTGGATTTATAGTTAGCTTATCATGCGAGATAAACTCATTTTTTAGGTATTTCTCACGTCCAGCTCTTGCTATCATCAGCGCATTATCAGAGCAAAACGCAAGTGGAGCTAGCAAAAGCTCGCACTCATTTTTTTGGCAAAGAGTTTCAAGCCTTTTGCGTAAATTTAAATTTGCGCTCGCTCCGCCAAAGCGTTTGAAATTTCTATGAGATCAAACTTGCTAATTTTATACATTTAGTCCTTTTTTAAGTTTTCTTATCAAAAACCTAGCAGGATGAAGCTCGTAAAATAGCGATCTTTCTATGCAAAGTGGGCGATCAAGCACAAGATCTGTTATCAAATTTGCTCCAAGTATCGCCGTACCAAGGCCGCGCGAGCCGTGAGCGAAATTTACAAAGAGATTTTTTTCGTAGCTTGCTTTTGGATTATTATCTTTATTTTTACTCCAAAATAGCCCTTTGTAGTTTTGCTTGTAAAACTCCTCGTCGTGCAAAGCGCCGATTATTGGAAATCTATCTCCGCTGTAACTTCTATATCCCACACGTGAGCCTATGATGATAGCTTTTGACGTGTCAAAAAACTCACTCACATCGCTTAAATTTTTAGCGTTATCCTCGTCTTTAGGCGTGTCGCAAATTTCATTTCTAGCGTAGGTTGCGCCGATGACTTGCACGCCTTTTACGGCTGGGCAGATGTAGCCTTTTGCGCTTAGTGGTAGCTCATTTTTTAGCACTGGTTTTAGGTGCGTGACTTGACCTCTTACGCTGCTTATTTGCATGTCATAGTCTTTAAATATCTCGCTACTTTTACTGCCTGTGCAAAAGACCAAGATATCAGCCTCCAAGCTTTTTTTATTTTTAAATTTAACGTCTATCTTGCCATTTTGCAGGTGCGTCCTGCTCTCATACTCGTAGTTAAATAAAATTTCAAAGTTGCTTGATAGAAATTTACAAATTTCTTTTGGTCTAGCATAAGCCGACTCTTTTATAAATATCCCAGGATATGGCTTTAAACTCTCATCAAATTTAAAAACATCCTCCGCACTTTGATCCTGCCACGATGCGTATCTTTTAATGAGCTCATCATCGAACGCATAGTCGATGCAGCCATTAAATTTGATGAGACTTTTTGGCAAATTTGCCTTGTAAAATCTCACTGCTTGCAAAAATGCATTTATGTGCATGCGGCCTAAATTTACCCCAGGCTTCGTAACTAGTGGCATCAAGGCGCCGCAGTGATTACCTGAGCCATTTGTCGCGACCTCACTCTTTGCCTCGGCGATCACCACTTTAAAGCCATTTTTAGCTAGCTCACCAGCTGTGGCAAGCCCAGCCACACCTGCTCCTATAACAAGCGCTGTTTTGCCTTTTACGCTGGCAACTGGCTTGCACCTAGCAAACCAAGCGTCCTTTAAATTTTCATCCTTTTTCTCTAGCACGGCGCTACTCATCTGGCGTTTTCTAGCGTAGCCCTCTTTTAGGCTCAGCAAAAAGCCAGCATTTTTTAGCCCATCTTTTACCATTTTTGCGCACGAGTAAGTTCTAACTATGGTGCCAACCCTGCTTAGCCTTGCGATCTGCTTAAAGACGTCTTCGCTCCAGATCGAGCCATTTTTGCTTGGGGCAAAGCCGTCTAAAAACCAGATATCAGCGGTAAAATCAAGCTCAGGCAAAATTTGATCTGCCTCGCCGTAGCAAAGATCAAGGGTGATATTTGGAGCGAAATTTATGCGGTGTATGCCTGAGATCAGCGGTGGATAGAGCGAAACTAGCTTTTTAGCATAGGCTTTAAAAAGGCCTAAATTTTCATAAATTTTTAAAAGATCTTCTTTTTTAATAGGGCTTTTTTCAATACTAACGAAGTGAAGTTTTTTGGGGCTACTTTTAAATTTCTTACAAAGTGTGAAGAAATTTAGCCCAGCGCCAAAGCCAGTCTCAGCGACTATAAAGCTATCTTTGCTCTGCCAAATTTCATCAAGTGCGCTCGCAAAGACAAATTCACTCTCAAGCCAAGGTTTATCGGTGTTAAAGTAGATGTCGCCAAACTCTTCGTTAAATGGAATTTGCCCTTTAAAGCTCAAATTTGCATTTTTCATCTATTTTTTGCGAAATATCCATCTATGCCGTTTGCGATGCCGTTTGCAAGTGCTTTTTGATAGGCCTCGTCAAAGAGTTTTTCGCCCTCGACTGGATGTGTGATGTAGCCGATCTCGACTAGAACTGCCGGCATAAGAGCGCCCACGAGCACCCAAAATGGCGCCTCTCGCACGCTGCCGTCGCTGGCTGCATAGACCTTTCTAGCGCTTGCTAAAATTTCTTTTTGAATGTCGATACCAAGCTTGTTTGAGGCGATGATCTTCTCGCGGTTTAGCACGTTTAGAAACGTTTGCTGTGAAAAGTAGTTCATCTCTTCGATGTCTGATTTGTTTTCAAGTGCGGCTGCGTTTTTGCTGCGCTCACTTCTTGCAGGCGATAAGAAAAATGTCTCGATGCCGTGCATGCTCTTTGCTTTAGCAGCGTTTGGAGCGGCGTTTGCGTGGATGGATACAAAGAGGTCAGCCATCTTGTCGTTTGCAAATTTCGTTCTTGATCTTAAATTTATAAAAACGTCAGTTGATCTAGTGAAATAGACCTTGTAGCCACGAGATTTTAGTATCTCGCCAAGCTTTTTGGCTACACCTAAAACGGCTGTTTTTTCTTTTAAACTGCCATTTACCGCACCAGGGTCTGTGCCACCATGCCCTGGGTCGATGACGATCGTTTTGTTGCGTGAAAACTTACCCGCAGCAACTGGAGGCAAAGGCTCTTCTACTGGCTCACTTTGTGCTGGCTCGCTCTGTACTGGCTCAGACTTTAAATTTGGCTCTACTGCGCTTTGTGCTGGCTTTTCATTTTTATTTTTAAGCTTATGAAGTGGTGCTCTTACACTTTCATTTGAGATGAAATTTTGAGCGCTGATTATTAGCAAATCCCCAGTCGCATTTGCCTTTATCGTCTTTTGCACCTTGTCAGAAAAGATGATCCTGACGGTGTTTTTGTCATACTGAGAGATGTGGATGTAGTCTGAGATGAAATTTTTATAAGTTAGTGGGTTGCCATTTAGCCTGCCATCGATGTCCATGATATTTTTGTAGGCATTTTGCTGTTTGGCAAACGATGTTTTTAGCCTTGCGGTATCTAGCTTTGTGTTAAATTTAAGCACCAAGGTGTCATTTACCTTTGTGGCACTTAGTAGCGTTAAAGTTGGCGAAACCGCTGGCGCGCTGGCACCTTTTACGCCGTTTATCGCATTTAGGTCTCTTATATATGCGCTTGAGTCAAAGCCAAGCGCCTTTGAGCTTGTTATTAGCCTAGTAAGTGCCTGCTTTTTCGTATTTTTGTCGTTTTTAATGATCGCATCAACATAGATATTTTTTATATCATTGTGAAGCTTTATCTTTGCACTTCTGCTTGAGCCGGCAAAATTCTTATCAAATTTGGCAAAAGTCTCTGAATTTGTCGCCGCAAAAAGAAAACTAAAAGCAAGAAAAAAGAGGATTATCGCCCGTTTCATTCACCATGTACCAGCTTATGCATTAGCTCTTTTACGCTTATTAGCTCTTTTAGTTTATAGCCATTTGCCCCTGTGAAAAATAGCCCGCTCTCTTTTTTGCCGCTATATGCGTCAAATAGCCTATCCGCGATGCAATACCCAACCTGCTTTGCTTCTTTGCCTCTTTGACAAGGGCTCACGCAGTTGCTTATGCACTGGATCTTTGGACCCATTCTTTTATCGACTAAATTTATCAAATTTGTTCTTATCCCGCGAGCTGGGTAGCCAACTGGGCTCTTTATAAGCTCAATGTCTTTTTCTTCAGCTGCTAGCAAGACCTCTTTAAAGCCAATATCAGCGTCGCACTCGTGGGTGCCGATGAAGCGTGTGCCCATCTGAACGCCATTTGCTCCAAGCGATATCGCCTTTTCGATGTCGTTTTTATCCCAAATTCCACCAGCTGCGATGAGAGGGAAGTCGCCCCACTCTTTGATCTCAGCTTTTACCTGCGGGATGAGATTAAATAGTGAAAACTCAGGATCAAGGCACTGCTCGTATGTAAAGCCCTGATGGCCGCCACTTAGCGGTCCTTCAAGCACGACAGCATCTGGCAAGCGCTCATATCTTTGAAGCCAGCGCTTACAGATTATCTTTAGTGCTTTTGCGCTTGAGACGATCGGCACTAGTGCTATCTCTTTAAAATTTTGTGTAAATTCAGGTAAATTTGTTGGCAAGCCTGCACCAGATACTATGATATTTATACCAGCCTCGCAGGCGTCTTTAACCACCCTTGCGTAGTCGTTTGCAGCATACATTATATTTACGCCAAGTGGCAAGTCACCACAAATTTTACGTGCGTTTTCTATGACTGCTCGAAGTCCTCTTGTGGAGTAGAAATTTTCGCTTCCAAAAGGCTTTGCATTTAGCTCTTTATCTATAAATTTGCGATTTTCATAGTAGCCTGTGCCAACTGAGCTAATTATGCCAAGACCGCCTTCTAAGCTCACATTGCCAGCTAGTTTGTCCCAGCTGATGCCAAGCCCCATACCGCCTTGAAATATCGGATACTTTATCTCATATTTTCCTATTTTTAATGGCTTTAACTCCATTTATTCAACCTTTATCTTCGCAAATTTACGCTTTCCAACCTGCAAGATATACTCGCCTGCTCCTAATTTTAACTGCTCATCACTAATTTTTTCTTGATTGACGCTAACTGCATTTGCTTTTATATCTCGCCTTGCTTGAGAGTTTGACTCACTTAGCCCACACTGAGATAAGGCCTCTACTATCCAAATCGGCGCTTTTAAACTAAATTCTTTCATATCTGTTGGGAGCTGATTTTGAGAGTGAACGCTGTTAAATTCAGCCATAGCAGCCTTAGCAGCCTCCTCGCCGTGATACCTCGCTGTTATCTCGTATGCAAGATCCTCTTTTGCCTTTTTTGGATGATATTTGCCACTATTTACGTCATTCATCAGCTCTTCTATCTCGCCAAGTGTTTTTGTGCTTAGTAGCTCGTACCAGCGCCACATAAGCTCGTCACTTATGCTAAGCGTTTTTGCAAACATATCATTTGCATTTTCAGTTACGCCGATGTAGTTGCCAAGGCTCTTACTCATCTTATTTACGCCATCAAGTCCCTCAAGAAGTGGCATCATGATGACAGCTTGCTCTTTACCAACATTATATGTGCGCTGCAATGTTCTACCCATTAGAAGGTTAAATTTCTGATCCGTGCCGCCCATCTCGATATCGCACTTCATAGCAACGCTATCATAGCCTTGAAGAAGCGGATACATAAACTCAGAGATTGATATAGGATTACCTGCTTTTATCCTCTTTTCAAAGTCATCTCGCTCTAGCATTCTAGCTACTGAAAATGTGCTAGTTAGCTCGATTATCCCAGCAGCTCCTAGCTCATTTGACCATTTTGAGTTAAACATTATCACAGTTTTTTTAGGATCTAAAATTTTAAAAACTTGCTCTTCGTAAGTTTTTGCATTTTTTAAAACAGTCTCTTGATCTAGCTTTTTTCTAGTGGCTGACTTGCCTGTTGGATCGCCTATTTGAGCGGTAAAATCGCCTATCAAAAACTGCACGATCGCGCCATGTTTTTGAAGCAAAGCCATCTTGTTTAAAACGACTGTGTGACCTAGGTGAAGGTCTGGAGCTGTTGGGTCAAAGCCCGCTTTTACGTAGAAATTTTCGCCTTTTTCATAATAATTTTTAACCAAATTTTCAACTCTCTCAGCATCGATCATCTCGGCAACGCCGCGGTTTATCTCTTGTAAAATATCATCTATATCTTGAACCATTTTTCTCTCCTAATTATGATATGGGTCGCTTTGCGAAACAAAATCAATAATCTTATATCTATCTTTGATCTTCTCTTTGATCTCGTTTGCATCGATGTTTTCTGCTATTTCGACGCTTATTTCAAACGTATCTCCGCTAAGATCATTTGCTTCGTTTAGCGAGATTGTAGCTAAATTTATATCAAGTCTAGCAAGATATGTTAAAAATTCAGCCAACGCACCTTTTCTGTTTTCTAAATTTAATAAAATTTTATACCTATGTGGGGCATTTCTCGTCCATTTGACAAAGATGATCTCATCGCCTTTATCCATTAGCTTGCCAGCGCGCTCGCAAAGTTTGTGATGCACTGTCACGGTGTGACCATTTTTAAAGCCAACTATGCTATCGCCCCTTTTTGGATTACAACAATAATCAAACTCGACATTTGAAATTTTATGGTTTGAGTAGATCACTATGTTTTCAAATTTCTGCTTTTTGATCTGGTATTTGTCGCCCAAAGAGATCATAAATGGGCGCTCTTTTCTGATGTATTTTTTAAGCATATTTGCCACTTCTTGCAGATACTCGCTATCAGTTGCCGCGCGAAATACCTTTTTGCCTAAATTTTCGCACTCTACCCACTCTAAAATTCTATCTTTTGAGACGTTAAATACTGATTTTAAGATATCTATCGCCATTTTGTAGTTTATATCTCTTATCTTTTGCTTACAAAATGACCTTATCGTGGCCTTTGCCTTGCCTGTTCGCACGCTATTTATCCACGAACAGCGAAATTTAGCCTCTTCGCCAGTTACTATCCTAACGATGTCGCCATTTTTTAGCTCTGTTAGAAGTGGCATCCTGACGCGGTTTATATAAGCTTCTTTTGCGTAAAGTCCGATCTCTGAGTGAATCTCATAAGCATAATCAAGCGCTGTAGCACCACGTGGCAGAGTAAAGACCTCGCCCTTTGGAGAATAAACTGCGATATCTTCGATATAAAGGCTATCTTTTGCATATTCATAAAGCTCTTCGACGTTGCTCTCATTCTCGCTATTTTGCATGCTGATGTCATTTAACCAGTCAAGCTTTGGATTTAAGAGGCTGCCCTCGCCATTTTTATATTTCCAGTGAGCGGCAACGCCGTATTCAGCGGTTTTATGCATATCATAAGTGCGAACTTGCGCCTCAAAAATGCTTTTGTTATCAAAAATGGTTGTGTGTATCGTTTGATAGCCATTTTGCTTTGGAAGCGCGATATAGTCTTTAAATCTTGAGATGAGAGGGTTAAAATTTATATGCAGATTTCCAAGTGCAAGGTAGCAATCAAGCGGCTTTTGCACGATGATCCTAATGGCAAGCAAGTCAAGCACCTCTTCGATAGAAATGCCCTTTCTTTGCATCTTTAGATAGATCGAGTAGTAGTGTTTTATACGTTTTTGTATCTCAAAAGTGCCCTCGATAAAGCCATTTTCAAGCAAAATTTGACTTACCTTTTCGTGAAAAGCATTTAGTTTTAGGCTAAGTTGCTGCTTGTTTTTGTTTAGGTAGCTATCGATCTTTGCGTATTCTTCTGGCATCGCATACTTAAAGCTTAGATCTTCAAGCATGTTTTTGATTGATGAAATTCCCAGCCTATGAGCGATCGGAGCATAGACCATAAGCGTCTCTTCGGCTATGCGTTTTTGCTTTTCAGGCCTTAGTGCTTCAAGAGTTAGCATGTTGTGAAGTCTGTCGCAAAGCTTTACGACAAGGACTCTGACGTCTTCTATGGAGATTAAGAGCATCTTTCTAAAAGTTAGAGCCGAGCTTGCTAGTTTTTCGTTGCTATCTGAGCTTGCGAGCTTGTTTTCTCTAATGGCAACTATCTTTGTAAGCCCTTCAACCAGCTTTGCCACCTCATCGCCAAATCCAGCCTGAAGCTCACCTAACGTTACGTCGGTATCTTCGACTACGTCATGAAGAAGTGCAGCTATAACCATGCTCTCATCGCCGCCCATATTTGCTACGATAGAGGCTACTAAGATTGGGTGGATGGCGTATGGTTCGCCACTTTTGCGGTATTGTCCAGCGTGAGATGTGACGCAGCTATCTACGGCTTTGTCTAAAATTTCACTTCTCTCACAAAGAGAAAAGAGCAGTTTTATCGCTTCTGAAACGTTTTTGCAAGCTAAAATTTGCTCGATTAACTGCTCTAAAAAAAGACTATTTTCCTTCAACTATTGCCTCTAAGCCTATTTTGCCCTCAGCCACTTCAAGTAGTGCGATGTCGGCAAATTTCATCTTTGAAGTATCAGCATCAACTAAAGCTATGGCGCCATTTGCTAGCGCTTCTGCACGCTTTGCAACGATAAGTGAAAGCTTATATCTGTCATCTCCTACTTGTTTTAGCGCTCTTGCTGTGATTTGTTCTGTTCTCATTTTTATCCTTTTTGAAATTTATTTTACAACTGAGTATAGGGCTGCTTCTTCTTCATTTATTATTTTTAATAAATTTCCAGCCTTAAACATATTACAAACTAAGATCGGCAGTGCGTTATCTTTTGCTAAAGCTATGGCAGTATCGTCCATAACCTTGATATCATCGCTCATCGCCTTTTCGTAGTTTAGTGATTTTAGAAGTTTTGCATCTTTGAATTTTTTAGGATCTTTGTCATAAACGCCATCAACTTTTGTTGCTTTTATGATCATATCTGAGCCGATCTCGATAGCTCTTAGCGTAGCTGCTGTATCTGTTGTGAAGAATGGATTGCCAGTGCCTGCAGCAAAGATGACAACTCTGCCCTTTTCTAAATGGCGCTGCGCACGTCCCACGATGAAAGTCTCGCAGATCGCTTCCATCTTGATCGCGCTTTGCACTCTTACTTCAAGCCCGCTTCGCTCTAAAGCTTCACGCATCGCGATCGAGTTGATGACAGTTGCTAGCATGCCCATGTGATCGCCACTTGTTCGTTTGATGATACCATCTTTTGCAGCGCTCACACCGCGCACTATGTTACCACCGCCTATTACGATGCCAACTTCGATATCATTTTCGATGAGCTCTTTTATCTCGCTTGCTATAAATTTAAGCACAGCTGTGTCTATACCAAAACCATTTTCTCCAGCCAAGGCCTCGCCTGAAAATTTGACCAATACGCGTTTTCTCTTACTCATTGTCATGCTCCTTGAAATTCACGCATTTTAGCCAAAAAGGCTTTAAATTTAGCTAATAACGCTTACAAAGTGACTATTTTGAGATCATTTCAAGCGGGTCGATATGGTAGTTTCTTTGCGTTACTTCAAAGGTTAGATCGTTTCTAACTCGGCCTATGACGTAGCCTTTTTGCACGACTGAGCCTACTTTTACAGTTGGCGCGATCTGACTTAAGTGAGCGTAGATCGTGTGGATGCCGTTTTCATTTTCGATGATGACGACATTTTCAAGCATAGGAGTTGCTTTTGCAAAGACGACCTTGCCATTTAGCACGCTTTTAACCTTAGCATCTGGCGTGCTTGAGCGAAGTATGACTGACTCGTTGAAAATTTTGATGTTATATATCGGATCTACGTAATTGCCAAATTTTTGCTTTACAGAGTAGCTATCAAGCGGAGCGATCGTTCTTGCGCCTGAGTATCTCTTAACTGAGCTTGTCTGATAGCCACCACCCATTGGCTGGCTCTTTTCGCCCTTTTTGCCACCTTTACTAGCTGCTCTTTCTTGCTTTTCTCTGGCAGCTCTGGCAGCTTCATCCTCTTGCTTTTGCATGATAGCAAGCTGCTCAAGCGTCTTTCTTAGCTCGTCTTGTTGGGCTTGAAGCTTGGCTAGCTTTTTGCTGTAAATTTCTTTATCACGTTTTAGCCCGTTTATTGTATTTTTCTGCGTGCTCTCTAGGCTTTGTAGATCATTTTGCTTGCGCCTATAGTTTTTTATGCTTGAGTTTATCTCGTTTATCTTACTTGATTTATTTTTTATCTTCTCAATCGTATCTTCGTAGTTTTGGCTAAGCCTTTTAAAGTCCTCTTTTGCTATGGCGTTTAGCTTGGTTAAAATTTGCGATGAGATGATGCTCTCTTCGCTTTGTTTGCCCTCGCTTGCTGACATCATGAGATCAAATGAGAGGTCTTCTGCGATGATCCTTATCATATTTTGCTCTAGCTCTTTTTGGGTGCGCTCTAGCTCTTTGTTTTGCTTTGTTAGATCATCAAGCTCAAGAAGCGCTTTTGAAGCATTTGTCTCAAGAACTGAAATTTGACCTTTTAAATTTGTGATATCGCCGCTTATGCCGCGCAGTTTTTTCTCGCCATTTACGATATCGCCAGCCAAGTCGTCAAGCTTTTTACTAAGCTGCTCGCTCATAGCCTGCGTCGATCTTAGCGAGTTTTTGGAGTCTTTTATCTTCTCTTTAGTATTTGATGCAAAAGCTAGACTAAATGCTAGCAAAAGTGTAAAAATTCCTTTTTTCATATCGTGCTTTTTCTAGCCTTACTCATCACTAAACTAACAGCAAAAATGCTTAAAACCATAGCCACGCCAAATAAGATAAAAATATCTCTTGAAAGATCAAGGCTAGGCAAGACTACATCGATACTTGCGGCATTTTCTCTAAAAATTTCAATGCTAGGCAAGAAAAAGAAAAATGCACCAACAACAATGGTCGCAACTATGCTATCAACCATGGCTGATTTATAGAGCATGGCTGATTTTAACCAAAATGGCGCGCCAAAAAGCGTCATGATCTCGATGCGCTCTCTATGCTCAAATAGCCAAATTTTAGTCTGCTTAAGCATAAGCATAAGCCCAACGACGCAAAGTATCGCCATAAATGCATACGATATACTTTTGGCTAAATTTAGCATCTTAAAGACCTTGTCATGGGTCTTTGAAAATGTCTCGACCTTGCTTATGCCATCAAATTTCAAAAGCTTTTGCTTTATCTCCTCCATATATTCTGGCGATGGAAATTCACTTAGTCTTAGCGAGTAAAATTTAGGCAAGGCGTTTTGAAGGATGGATAAATTTTTAGCCGAGATGTCGTTTGATAGGCGGTCGATGATCTTTTGTGGGCTTAGTGGCTCAATGCTAGCTAGCGTGCTAACCACTGGCTTTAACACAGGCTCGCTTAGCTCTTTGTTTGAGACCACCACGATGTTGTAGTCATTTCCCATAAGCCTCTCATACTCTCTTACGATCTTGTCCGCTGTGAGGCTAAACTGCACTGAAAATAAAAGCGCGATTAACGGCAGGATAAATCCAAGGTGGTTTTTAAGCGATCTCATGCACGCCTCCATTTTCTATGACGAAGTGGCGGTATGGGATGCGAAGCGTTGATGGGATGTGATGCGTCACCACGACCACGCTTGTGCCTAGAAATTCTCTGGCTGATTTTAGAAGCGACCAGATGACGTCGCTTGAGTATTCGTCTAAATTTCCTGTTGGCTCGTCGCATAAGAGCAAATTTGGATTGTGCGCGAGTGCTCTTGCCATGGCAACTCTTTGCTGCTCGCCGCCACTTAGCTCGCGAGGATATTTATCGGCTTTGTGAAGCATATTTACATGTTTTAAAAGTTTAGCGACCTGCTTTTTACTCACATTTTGATTGACGCCTTTGATGATGAGTGGCAGCATGACGTTTTTTTCGACATTCCACTCATTTATCAAGCGGTAGTTTTGAAATATAATGCCAACTCGCTGCCTAAGCTCGCAAAGTCTTTTGTCATCGATATCGTCCATTTGCGTCATGCAGACATTTAGCTCGCCAGCTAGAGGCGAAATTTCTCCGTAAAATGACTTTAAAAGCGTGCTTTTTCCGCTTCCACTCTTGCCTGTGATAAAGACAAAGTCATTTGCGTAGATGTCTAAATTTACGCTATTGATCACAACCTCGTTGCGCTCATAAGCAAGGCTTAAATTTCTTGCGCTAATTATCTCTTGCATCAGCCAAATACTCCTTCAAAAGCTCGTGTGCTGCTAAATTTTCACGTATTAAGATCGGTTTTTTTATAAAATATTCGCTTTTTTCATCGCTTATTTTGATGAAACATTGCTCTGGTTTGTTAAACGCTCCAAAGGCGACTTTTAGCAAAATTTCACCCTCGTTTATGGTGTAAATTTCTTCAAAATGTAAAAAATGATCCTCTTTTTTTATGATGAAATTTTTGAAATTTTTAATGATATTTTTTACGCTTGTCTTTTCTTTAAAACTAAAATCCCCAGCCAAAACGCTCTCATCGCTTTTTGCTTCACAAGTATAAATAACATCGTAAATGTCCTTGTCTTGACGTCTCCAGCGGTCTTCATACTTGCTAGTTACTTCTAAATTTCTATTTTTAAAAGCCTCTATCTTTGAGTTTGTGGGCTCTAAAAATTTACTCAAACTAAAGTCGCAATACTCCTTGCTATCAGTCCGTAGCTCAAATTTACCGCCAAGCTTTAGTATCCTCTCGCACTCAAGCGCAAACGCCGATGAGACCACGCGTCTATGCTCAGCCCTATCCCACGGCACTGGGAAGTGTAAAAATACTCTATCAACCAAATTTGATCCAACAAGCGAGAGTAAGAGCCTTGCGTCTGTGTTTATTAGACGCACGTTTTCTAGGGCATTTGCCCTAGCTAGCTTTGCTACTTGCTCGATGCTTGGCTTATAGACCTCTATGCCTATAACTAGGGCATTTGGGTTGTTTTTAGCCTGATAGAGCAAGTGCCTGCCAGAGCCAAAGCCAATCTCGATAAAAATCTCTTTAAATTTATCTTTTAGCTCGTAAAAAGCTGGCACAAACTCTTCAAGGCTTAAAATTTCACTAACTTTTTTGGTCAAATTTGTCTTTTTTACAGCAAATGCTTGGCTGATGATGCCATTGCAACTTTGCTCTTTAAAAAGCTCAAGTGCCTCTTGTAAAAGTCCAACTTTAGCAGGCTTTGTGAGCTTTTCACCCTTTACGACGACGCCATTTTTGCCTGGCTTTACGACTAGAAAAAAGCTCTCTTCTTCATTTTTTGTGTAGATGAGCTTCTCGTTTCGGCCATTTGCCTGCCAAAGAAATTTGATCTTGTCGTTACCAAATGGGAACGAGAGCTCTTTTAAGGACGAAGCGATGAAATTTGGCATTATTTTATGCTAACTTCTGCTTTTGATGACTTATCAGAGGCGATGCCGTATTCATCGACTGCTACGACGCTGTAAGAGTAGCTAGCACCAGCTTGAACGCTGTCATCTCTAAGCCCAGTATCACTTATACCGCTAAAGACTTTCTCGCTAGCACCGCTTCTATAAACTGTATATGAGCTAGCTCTATCAACTGCACTCCAGCTTACATTTACACCGCTGCCATCATAGCTAGCGCTTATGCTTGGAGTTTTTGGTGCGCCAAGTGTGCTACCAACGATCGGTTCTTCTTGCTTTAAGCTCTCAAGGCCGTCTTTATCGACAGCTGTCACCCTATAATACCTTGTCGCTGCGTTTGTGTTTATGAGGTCCTCATAGGTGTTGCTAGTCGTTTTTGCTAGGTATGTGTAAGGCAAAATTTTACTTGTCGTTCTATAAACCTTAAAATAAGCAAAATCCTCAGCTGGCGCGTAATCCCACGTTAAGATGATCTTTTTTGGCGCATTTTTGGTCGCTTGGACGTTTGTTACTGATTTAGGGTAACTCCTTTGTTGTGGCGCTTATGTTTTGGCTTGGTTTTGAGATGACGCCAGAAGAAGTTTTAACTAAGATCCTATACTCATAAGACCTACCAGGTTTTACTTCAGTGTCGATATACTCGGCATTTAGTCTGCCATTTACCTCTGCTACTTGGCTAAATTTATTAGCTCCTGCATCGCTTCTTTGGATGATGTAACTAGCTACTGTGCTATCAGGATGTGGTCTCCAGATCACTTTTACACGGCCTGGAAGTCCTGTGATAGCTTGCGCAAATGGCACAGAGTCAAGCAGTGGCTTAGTTGTCGCAGTTGCGATTGCACCTGGTTGTGAGATGGCGTTGCTTGAGTAGGTTCTCATCTGATATGAGTAGGTCGTCTCTGGAGCTAGGTCGCGATCAACATAGTGCGTAGCAAAGCGGTCTTTTATGTTTGCAACTAATTGCATTTTTGAGTTTGCATCGTTTGGATTTGAGCGGTAAAGGTAGTAGCCAACGACGCTCTCATCGGTCACTGGGTTCCACTCGAAGCCAACTTCTGTCATATCTGAAATAGTTTTTAAGCTTGTAATCGTTGGCAGTGATGTGCTTTGCTGAGTCGGTACGCTAGAGCCGCATCCCGCTAAGAAAGCTACTAAAAATGGTGTCAATATGCGTAGGGCAAATTTTTTCATCAAAAATCTCCTTGGGAATTTTTTTGTAAATTATCTGGTTAAAGTCATCATACGTTTTTGCGGTAAATTCTACCCTTTTGCCAGTTCGCGGATGGATAAAATAGAGCATATAAGCGTGAAGCATAACCCTGCTTATTTTATCGCCTTGGCTCTTAAATCCGTATAAATCATCGCCTAAAATGTGGCGATTTATGCTAGCAAGATGCACTCTGATCTGGTGCGTCCTGCCTGTAAAAAGCTTTGCTGCTATCAAATTTACTCCGTCTTCACTTAGTAAATTTACAAAGGCGCTTTTTGCAAATTTAGCATCCGCGACGATCGCTTTTTTTAGGCGGTTGTTTGGATTTCTGCCGATTGGCTTGTCGATGATGACGTCCTCTTTTAGCGGTAAGTCGGTGAGCGCCAGATAAATTCGTCCCATGCTCTTATCGCTTAGCTGCTCGCTTAGTTTTGCGTGGGCGAAGTTGTTTTTAGCAACGACGATAGCGCCGCTCGTGCCCTTATCTAGGCGGTGGACGATGCCAGCTCTTACGTCGCCGTTTAAATTTGAGAGCATAAAGCCCTTTTTGTTTAGCCACTCAACAAGTGTCGCCTCTTTGACGCTTGGGGCTTGGTGAACGACGATTTGTGGGGGCTTGTTTAGCACTATGAGATCGTCGTCTTCATAGATGATCGGGATATCAAAATTTACTTCGTACTCATTTTGTACCTCTTTTTTTGGGGCAAAATTTACGCAAATTTCATCGTTTTCGTTTAACAAAAAGCTTGGTTTTGAGACTGGTTTTAAATTTACGCTTACAAGGGAGTCTTTTATCAAATTTAAAGCTTGATTACGTGAAATTTGAAGCTCTTTGGCCACTGCAACGTCGAGTCTTGAGCTATTTAAAACATTAAATTTAACCAAAATCAAAGCCTTGTTTGTGATATAATCTAGCCCAAAAATTAAGGTTTGCTTCTTGATAAAACTAGATCGGCGTATTTTAACACATTTTGATTTTATTCAGCCGTTTTTAATCATCCCAATCATAGCCATCTCATACATCCTAGTCTCCGAAGCAAACGACATTTTGGCAAACAAACAGCTTGTGTATTTTGGCATCGGATTTGTCTCATTTTGTATCGCATTTTTACTGCCTATTAGACGCATCGACTGGATCATCCCGATGTTTTACTGGGTCTGCATCGTGCTGCTTTTAAGCGTTGATATATTTGGCGTTAGCAAGCTAGGAGCTAGGCGCTGGCTAGAAATTCCCTTCGTTCACTTCACGCTTCAACCCTCAGAGCTCATGAAGCCAGCCTTTTTGCTGATGCTAGCCTATCTAGTTAAGCAGCGCCCGCCAGAGGTCGATGGATACGGGCTAAAAGACTTTTTAAGGCTTAGTTTTTACATACTTTTGCCATTTGCGCTCATCATGAAAGAGCCTGATCTTGGCACCGCGCTCATACTTTTGATAGTTGGCTACACCATCCTTTTTGTCATAGGCGTAAATAAGAAAATTTGGATCTGCATCATCCTTGCCATAGGATTTTCGGCGCCGGTTTTGTATGAAAATTTACATGATTATCAAAAAAAGAGGATCCACGACTTCATCGCCGAAGAGCCAAGCTATCACGTCAAGCAAAGCATCATAGCCATAGGTAGCGGCGGGCTAAAAGGCAAACCAAAGGACGAGGCGACGCAGACACACTTTAAATTTTTGCCAATCGCCACAAGTGACTTCATCTTTGCTTATAATATCGAGCGTTTTGGCTTTTACGGGGCGCTTCTTTTGCTGGGGCTTTATGGAGCGCTTATAACGCACTTACTTAGCCTAAACTACGGGCTTAAGAATGATTATTTTACGCAGGTGACCACCACTGGTATAGCCGCGCTCATCTTTGTTTATGTGGGGGTAAATGTCTCGATGACGATCGGTTTTGCGCCGGTTGTGGGTGTACCGCTGCCGTTTTTTAGCTACGGCGGAAGCAGCTTTGTCACCTTCATGGTGCTTTTTGGGATACTGCAAAATCTGCTAACTTTTAGGTTTGATCAGACCTACCGCTCAGTGAAATTTAAATTTTAAAATTTGTAAATTTATTTTGTCAAATCAGGTGGGTATCAGGCAAATTTTAAAATTAGAGCTGGCATATCACAGCTCTAAATTTAGTAGTCTGCTAAGGCGAGTTGAGTAAGATTTTAAAATTTACAAATTTATTTTGTCAAATCAGACAAGCGTCAGGCAAATTTTAAAATTTCATGAACGAGTAATTTCGGCTCAAAATTTGAGCTAAGCTGCAAGCGAAGTCATATTTTAGTAGTCAACTCTTAGGAGTGAATGAAAGTTTTAAAATTTGTAAAAAATAGTTTTTAGAAATTTAAAGTTTTTTATCAAAAAGGGGGACATGGGGACTTGAATTTTGCTTCGCAAGCTCGCAACCGCATGGCAGACACGAAGTCCGTCCCCTTATCTCCCTTTAAATCACTCGTCTGCTTGCAGTTACGAGGCAAAGCCAGAGTAAAACCCCTCGCACGTTCAAGGTGGCATGCGATAGCGCTTTGCGCCACATGTGTTTTATCATCAGATAAATTTCTAGCAAATTCTAAAATTTATGAGCGAGTATATCACACTTCCAAATTCAGTGATAAGTGATAACGAGACCTGAATTTAGTAAGTTGCTAAGGCGAGTGAATAAGATTTTAAAATTTACAAATATATTTTGTCAAATTAGGCAAGTGTCAGGCAAATTTTAAAATTTCATGAGCGAGTAATTTCGGCTCTAAAATTTGAGCTAAGCTGCAAGCAAAGCCAAATTTTAGTAGCCAACTCTTGCGAGTGAGTGAAAGTTTAAAATTTGCAAAATAGATTTTTATAAATTTAATGTTTATTTCTTTGTTAAGGGGGAAGAGGCTTGAATTACGAAGTCGCTCCCTTCCCCCTTAACAATCCCCTAACCCCGACAACGTTCAAGGTGCATGCTTCAGTGCTAAAGCACTGCATGTGATTTATTTTTAAGAAATTTCTAGCAAATTTTAAAATTTCATGAACGAGTAATTTCGGCTCTAAAATTTGAGCTAAGCGCTAAGCGAAGCCAAATTTTAGTAGTCAATTCTTGCGAGTGAATGGAATTTTAAAATTTGCAAAGACAGCTTTATTGAATTTGTAAATTTCTTTTTATCCAAAAGGGGGTTAAATTTACCTCACCTTATAATGCACGCTACCGCCATATGCGATATCTTCGGCTTTTACGTCATCGCTTGTTAGGATTTCACTTATCTTGCCGTTTGCTTCAAGCCTCTCTCTATTCTCCTGAGCGTCTTCTTGGTAGCTATAAACCATCGCTACGCTTACCACACCGCTAATGCCCTCTATCATCTTAAAAACTCTGATCTCATCTTCGATGCTCTCTGAGCTAACGACCACCACAATCCTATCTTCTGCGTCAGTGATGATCTCGCACTCTTTTAGCTTGCTTATCTCGCCTTTTACGCTCTCATTTTTATTGTCTGTATAGACTATCAGGCTTGAAATATTCATCTAACTCTCCAAAATAAAATTTTCTTCTCATAAGCAGAGGTTACGACCTCGTTGTCGCTTATGAAAACTATGCTATTTATCGTGCTTTGACCAGTTTTTAGCATCGCGATCTTATCCAAAGTGACGCTATCAACCAAATTTACATCGCTCATCTCATCGCTCATATAAGCTGCGATCTTGCCGTCACTACTAAGTCCCACGCCATAAACCAAAAAGCCAGTATTTATCTTTTTTAGCGTCCCAGCTGAGAAGATGCCAGCGATCCTGTCGGTGCCTCCGCTGATCATAACACCATTTTTGTAGGCGATGTCGTAGATATTATCAGTGTGGATATCTAAAATTTTGTCCATCTTTTTAGTGCGAACATTGTAAAAATAGACCTTGCCACTCTCACAAGCGATCGCTAGCGTGCCTCTGTCCTCGCTTATCTCCATGTCTGAGAGCATTGCGATAGAGATCTTAAAGCTATCATAAATTTCGCCACTTTTTAGGTTTAAAAAGTAAATTTCATTGCTGATCGAGGCAAGTGCTATATGCTCATCATCTAAAAATAACGCCTTTTTTGTCGCTTGATTAGCCATTTTTATGCTTCTCATCTGCCCATTTTCTCTTATATAAAGAACCTTTGTAGCGTAGTCGCCCTCGCTTAGGATGAGCATCTTGCCATTTAGCTCATCGACATTTAAAATTTTTGGCCTTTCATGGTCGCTAACGTAGGTTTTTATATCATCCATTTTGATGATCTCATCAAATTTAGACTCTTTTGGATCGTAAATTTCAACTGTGCCACCATCAGTTGCGATAAAAAGTTTGCCATTTATCAGCGTGGTATTAAGCACATTTGCACTAGCTTCTATCTCTTTAATAGGCGTTGTGATCTCATTTGCAAAGACAAAATTTAGCAAGCAAAAAAGAAAAAATAAAACTCTCATAAAGCCTCCATCTCAAGCGAATTTTTAAAACAAACATCAAAGCACTCGCCGCAGCTTATGCAATTTTGATTGATTATAGGGCGAAAAACACCAAGAAACTCAACCGCTTTAAATTTACAAGCATCAAGGCAGTTGTAGCAAATCGTGTCATTCCACGCTAGGCAGCTAGCGACGTTGATGCTAACCTTTGCGTTTATGCTCTTTGGTGAGCTTAAATTTAGTGCCAGGTGACCGCTACTTTGACAAGCTTTCGCGCACTCTTCGCAAAAGTCGCAGCCTAGCTTTTTAACTTTAAAAACAACTCTTTCATTTTCAAAGCTAAGAAGCTCTTTTTCACAAGCACTTACGCAGCCAGCCTCACAGCCGGCGCAGTCAAATTCACCGCTAAAAAAGGGTGGATCTATAAATTTGGGAGCAGGTTTTGCCCCCAAAATTTTACTAATTAGCTCTCGCCTGCTTTGCATTACTTAACGCCGTCATTTAAAACGTCTAGTAAATTTGACTTATGTGAGCCGTTTTTATCTCTAAAGTCAGGCTTAAATTTATTGCCAACAAGCTGCGTTACGCCATTTTGTTGCTCGACGTGGCAAGTTGTGCAGTTATATCTCTCATCATCAAGCTTGCCTGCAAGATCTTTTTTGTTTCTGATGTCATAAAGGTGAGAAGCTGGGATCGCAGTTGCTCCGCTATCTTTTGCAAACTCAGGCATGTGGCAGGTTACGCACATATTTGAATCTTTTGTGATAGGCACCAAGCCCTCAGTGTCGTGTGGGATAAATGGAGGTGCATTTTCAAAAGATCTATCAAATCTCTTTGCCATACCTGCTGGCTCTTTTGTGTAGTTGATGTCTTTTAAAACAACGTCTTTATCATCTAACAAATCGACATTTCTAAGGCCGATTTGCGAATCACTAATGCTTGGATTATTCAATGCACATGCCGCTAAAAAGGCAGCGCATAGTGCTCCAAGCGCCATTATTTTCATTTTCATTTTTCTCTCCTTAAATTTCTAATACTAAAATTTAGTGCCCCGTCGCCGCAAACGTCGATACATCTACCGCAGCTTATGCACTCGCTTGAGCTAACCGCGCGGCTCTCTTTACCGATCATATCTAGCACTTGCACCTCTGGGCAGATGAGCTTGCACTTCATGCATTTTGTGCAGGCATTTGCGTCGTGTTTTACTCTGATGAGAGCAAATTTTGATATCACCGCGTAAAATGCACCAAGCGGGCAGACGTGTGAGCAAATTCCGTGCTTTAGCACGAACATATCAAAGGCAACTATGCCAAGGGCGATGCCAATGGCGCTAACTGAGCCGTAGATGATGCCACGCTGGATGATACCAACAAAGCTAATGCTCTCAAAAGCTGGCACTGAAAGAGCAAGACTTAGAATAAGGGCAAGCGCTAGCAAGTAGTAGCGTAAATTTTTACTTACGTTTAAAATTTTCTCACCCTTAAAGCCAAATTTCTCTCTTAGCTTGTAAGCAATGTCAGTTAGTAAATTTACTGGACAAACCCACGAGCAAAACGCTCTAGAAGCGACGAGCGCGTAAAATGCAAAGACGATGATCGCGCCAATTACTGCATTTATGCCTACGCTAAAGCCTGCTAGTAAAATTTGAAGCACCGCAAATGGATCGCTTAGTGGAATTTGTCCAAAAAGCAAAGATGAGCTTAAATTTCCGCTAAGTATCTTAACTCCATAAACATTTCCTAGGATAAATAGCACTAGGATGGAAATTTGAGTTATTCGTCTTAAGATTAAAAATTTCATAGCTCACCACCATTTAGATAGTCAGTCGCCTTTTTGATATCGAGCCTTATCTTGCTATCGGCATCATCCACGCGCCTTTCATCTTCTTTTACCCAGCCTTTGACGTAGTTGTCGCCAACTTTACCAAGCACAACTTCGCGGTTTAGCACAGTAATGGCTGCTTTTTCGGTGATACAGGCTCGCTCGCATACGCCGCATCCTGTGCAGATATCGCTGTCAACCACTGGGAGCAAAAATGCATGCTTTTGCGTCCTTTCGTTACGGCGATACTCGAGATATAAGGCTTTGTCTAAAAGCGGACAGGCTCTGTAACAAGCATCGCACTGTATGCCCCAGTATGCCACGCAGTTTTTCATATCGACCACTGCAACGCCCATTTTGGCTTTATTTATGTCTAGTTTGCCAGCTGTGCTTACTAAATTTGCATCCAGCGCACCAGTCGGACAGGCTGGCACGCAAGGGATATGCTCGCACATATGACAAGGAATTTTTCTAGGTTCAAAATAAGGCGTACCGACACTTATACCATCTTCAAGAGTAGCGAGTTTTAGCGTATCAAATGGACAGGCCTCTACGCAAAGCCCACACCTAATACAGCTCTTTAAAAACTGCCTCTCCGCTTTCGCACCAGGCGGTCTAAGAAGTACAAGCGGCGAGGCTTTGGCACTAAGTGACCATATAAAGCCTCCGCCAAGAGCTAAGATCGCTGCCTTAGCTCCAAATTTCAAAGCTTCACGCCTACTTGAGAATTCCATATCAGCCACTTTTATGCCTTGTAAATTTTAACCGCGCACTTTTTATAGTCTGTCTCTTTTGAGATCGGGCAAGTAGCGTCAAGGCAGACTTTATTTATAAATACGTTTTCGTCAAAGAAAGGCACATAAACAAGACCTACTGGCGGCTTGTTTCTACCTTTTAGATCTACTCTAGCTTTTACCTTGCCGCGGCGTGACTCGACCCAAACGATCTCATTTTGAAGCACGCCAAGTTTTTTAGCGTCATCTTCGTGCATGTAGCAAAGCGCCTCTGGAACGGCTCTATAAAGCTCAGGAACACGCATAGTCATCGTACCTGTATGCCAGTGCTCTAGGACACGGCCAGTACATAGCCAGAATGGATAATCTTTGCTTGGCATCTCGCATGGATCCATGTAAGGGCGGAAGAAAATTTTTGCTTTGTTTACAAGAGGAGTTTTCTCTTGATTTTTTACGCCTTTTAGATCGCCTGTTGGAAGAGCTGCGTTTTTGTTGCCGTAGAATGCAAATTTATCATTTGGAGCAGCTTTTTTAGCGTATGGGTCAAATTTAGTGTTAAATCTCCACTGAGTCTCTTTGCCATCGACAACTGGCCATCTTAGACCTCTTACTCTGTGGTAAGTGTCAAAGTCAGCTAGGTCGTGGCCGTGGCCAACGCCAAATTTTCTATACTCCTCCCAAAGATATTTGTGGATGAAAAATCCATATCCTTTAAATTCTTTACCATCTGAGCCGATCACTTTTCTGCTATCGCCAAAGACTTCTGTGTTGTCATAGTTTTCCATGATCGGATCGTTTGCGCTAAATTTCTTAGCATCTTCATTTGCAAAAAGCACGTCAAATAGCGTATCTTCTTCGCTATATCCCATAGCTTTTGCAGCTTCAAGCACGCTTGGAAGTGTCACTTTGTCATTTACTTTTTTCTCACCCCAAACATCTTTTAGCTTAAAGCGCTTGCTAAACTCAAGCATCTGCCAAATATCAGGCATCGCTTCGCCAACAGGGAGTACTTGCTGTCTCCAGTGCTGTGTCCTTCTCTCAGCATTACCGTATGCGCCCCATTTTTCGTAGATCATCGCAGTTGGTAAAATAAGGTCAGCTACTTTTGCGGAAATTCCTGGATAAGGGTCGCTTACGACGATGAAGTTGTCCATTTCGCGAGCTGCTTTAATCCAGTGGTTTGCATTTGCAGTGTTTTGCCATGGGTTATTTACCTGAACCCAGATAAATTTAACCTTGCCATCTTCAAGATCACGCATCATTTTTACGTAGTGTGAGCCTGGAGTGCCGCTTAGTGTGCCAGCAGGAAGTTTCCAAAGTTTTTCAGTGATCTCCCTGTGTTTTGGATTGCCGACAACCATATCAGCTGGCAAGCGGTGAACGAATGTTCCAACCTCTCTTGCAGTTCCGCACGCACTTGGTTGGCCAGTTAGAGAAAAGGCGCCTGAGCCTGGGAGTGCTTGCTTGCCGAGTAAGAAATGCACCATATAAGCTTGCTCATTTACCCATGTGCCGCGTTGGTGTTGGTTAAAGCCCATGGTCCAGAAGCTAACGACTTTGCGGTTTTTCTCGATGTAAAGATCAGCAAGTGCTTTTAGTTTTTTCTTAAATTCATTGATATCTTCGTTTGGATCGCCCTTTGCTACCTTAGCTGTAAAGTCAAGTGTGTAAGGCGCAAGAGCTTTTTTAAACTCTTCAAATGTTATTTGCCAGTGATCGCCAGCCTTTGCAGCGTTTTTGTTTTCTAACGTATCACCAGCTTTTAGTCCAAGATAAGAAAGTGTAACGCCCTCAGCCTCGCTTAGTACCTTTGACTTCTCAGTCGCAGCTGTGTCTAGCTCGCTTGGAGCATATTTTTTGTGGTGGATGTCTGGACGAAGACCATATCCAATATCAACTGGGCCAGCTGTGAAGACGCAGTGTTTTTTAATAAATTCTTCATCTATCATCTCTGGGTGGTTATAAACTATCTCGCGAGCGATGTAGTTCCAGATAGCAAGGTCAGATGACGGAGCAAAAATGATCTCTATATCGGCTAAATTTGATGTTCTGGTTGAATAGGTGCTTAAATTTACGACCTTTACCCTATCAGGATCGCTAAGCTTTCTATCACTGACGCGCGCCCAAAGGATCGGGTGCATCTCAGCCATATTTGCGCCCCAAGCTATGACAGTATCAGTTAGCTCGATGTCATCAAAGCAGCCTGCTGGCTCATCGATACCAAAAACTTGCATAAAACCAAGAACTGCACTTGCCATACAGTGTCTTGCATTTGGATCGATGCTGTTGCTTCTAAAGCCACCTTTTATAAGCTTAACTGCTGCGTAGCCCTCTGGGATTGTGTATTGACCAGAGCCAAGCACGCCGATACCGTGAGGTCCAAGCTCGTTGTAAGTCTTTCTAAACTGAGCTTCCATCACATCAAATGCTTGCTTCCAGCTTACTTGCTTAAATTTGCCTTTTTTGTCAAATTCACCCTTTTCATTTACACGTAAAAGCGGATGAGTGATCCTATCTTCGCCGTACATGATCTTAGCGTTAAAGTAGCCTTTGATGCAGTTTAGACCGCGGTTTACTGGTGCTTCTGGATCGCCTTTTACGGCTACTATCTTGCCATCTTTTGTAGCAACCATGATGCCACATCCAGTTCCACAAAATCTACAGGCAGCCTTATCCCAACGCCAGCCTTTTTCAGCTTCGTTTGCCGCACTTAGCGAGCTTGGCACAGCGATACCGGCACTAGCACAAGCAGCACTAGCTGCAGCACTTTTGATGAAATCTCGTCGATTCATTTTTTCTCCTTAAAAGATTTAACACAAAGTTAAATAAATATTAACTTTGCAAAGCTTAATTTACGCCTGATTTACATCGGCTATTTTGTCAAAATCTTAAATTTTAAAATTACAAATTGTTTCCAAGATTTTTTATAAAAAAGAGCCTTGCCAAGAGCGTAAAACCATGAATTTAAAATCTAAAATATAGATAATTATATAGTCTTATTTTTTATTAATCTTAAAAAAATATATTAAAAATTTTATTAAATAGTGTGTAGAAAAGTAACATATAAAATGGGCTAAATTTATCTTTTGTTTAATTAAATTATCCAAAAACGCAATAAATATGAAGCTAAAATTTATATCTAAGATGTTTTTAATATTTAGCAAGACTTGTCACAATTATATATGTTTTGTGACAGAAAACTTTATAGCAAATTTTAAAATTTATGAATGAGTAATTTCAGCTCTAAATTTAGTGATATGCTCGTTCATAAAATTCTAAAATTTGGTAAATGGTTTTTGAATGTTAAATTTAATAAAGTAGCTATATAAAGCATTAAATTTAAAAGACAATTTATTAAACCCCCAACCCAGTTTAAACTAGGTTGGAGTTTATTGAGTAGTTTTTCATTAAACAAATTTGAGCTTATTTAAAACCCTAAACCAGAAGTGTTTTAGAATTTATTCTTCCTAACATCTTCAACTATGGCTTTAGCCATCTCATCTACTTCTGATGTTACTTCGTTTGCTTGGTTTGCAATTACTACGTTTTCTTTTGTTAGATTATCTATTTGAGCAACTGATTGATTTATCATATTGATACCTTCACTTTGCT
>NZ_JAAKZD010000016.1:0-36638 GCF_015230035.1 Campylobacter concisus | reverse complement strand
CCGATATGTCTATATGTTCTTATTAAAATAAGACAATAATATTCTATTTTATATTGATTTTTATCTTACTTTATGCTATAACATCTATGAAACGAAAAGGACAATGGAGGAGTATTTTTATGACTGAAGGAGTTAAGGATATCAGAGCGACAAAAATAAGCATCACGCTTGATACTTATTTAAAAAACGAGGTGGATAATATTGCAAAAGAGCTAGGTAAAACTAGGAGTTGCCTAGTCGCCGATGCGGTTGAGTATTATATTGATTTTTTAGATATGACCGTTGCCACAAGGAGGTTAAATGATAAGGATGATGTCATTATATCAAGTGCTGACATGGAGAGATATATAAATGAGTTGGGAGCTAAAATTTAAAAATAGCGTTAAAAAAGATTTTAATAATATTGGATTTTTCGAATCGGCTAAAATTATAAAATCTTTAAATGATTTTATAGAAAATTTTTCTGACGATCAAGAAAGAATTTTGTTGAAAAACGGAAATGTCAAAAGGCTTAAGGGCAGTTTAGAGGGTTGTTATCGGCTACGGCTTAGAACATACAGGGTTATCTACGAAAAAAGAGAAAATGAGCTTATAATCCTTGTTTTAAGGGTCGGTAGCAGAGGGGATGTTTATTAAAAAAATCCAAGCGGTTTTATCTCACAAATTTTGGATTTTTTTGACAAGCATAATTTAATAATAAAAGCAAACTTATTGCATTTTGCTTTTATTTGTTTTTATGATCATACTCTTTCTTGAGTGTGAAGAATTAAAGCATAGTCAAATATATTATACTCACAGATTTTTATAAAATTGCAAGGCGCAGTTATGAGCGATACTTTAAAAATATATAGCAACAATGATCTTGTGGGATTTCTTAAAGTATATGCTGTAGGTAGAAATGAAACATATTATTTTGAATACGATAAAGAGTGGCTAAAAAAAGGCTTTGAGATAGACCCAAATTTACCACTGCAAAGCTCCCAGTTTGTGTCTAAAAATCTATGGGGAGTATTTTGCGATATAAGCCCAGAAATATGGGGCAGATTAATCCAAAAGCGAAAAGCTGGTAGCGAACTTACTGAAAGCGAATATATGCTAGGAGTAAGTGACTATTTTCGTATAGGCTCACTCAGAATAGAAAAAGAGTGCGAATTTGTATCTGCTACAAACGATATTCCAAAACTAACTCACGTTAGCGAGCTTTGTATATCATCACAAAGAATTGAGCGTGGTGAGAGCCTTGAAAGTGATATTAAAAATTTGCTCGCACCTAGCGGAAGCTTGGGTGGTGCTAGACCAAAGGCAAGTGTATTAAAAGACAATGAGCTTTACATAGTCAAATTTCCGTCCATAAAAGATGAATATAGGCAAATTTCTCGTAGTGAAAAGACTATGCTAGATGTTGCCAGTGTCGCAAAAATAAACGTATGTCAAAGTGAGCTTTTTGAAACGGCAAAAGGCACAGCTTTGCTTGTCAAAAGATTTGACAGAAACGGCGATAAGAGAATACCCTATAAGTCGGCTATGACCTTGCTTGGGGTTAGAGATGGCGATGAAAGTAACGATAAGAGCTACTGCGATCTAGCTAGCGTACTTGATAGTAAAAACAAAAAAGAGCTTTTTCGACGTATGGTTTTTAATGGCTTATTTGGCAACACAGACGATCACCTAAGAAATCACGGCGTATTATATGATGAAAAAACAAAAAGCTGGAATTTATCCCCTGCATTTGATATAACACCAACACCTATAATCTACTTAAAACAAAACCATGCTTTAAATTTTGTGGGTTTTCAAAGTTTGCCCTCAGTCCAGCTTTTTTATGATATAAAATCAAAATTTGAGATAAATGACGGTGAGTTTAAAGAGATTATCGCAGATATGCTAATGGCAAGAGATAAATTTGAAGAGATAGCAAAGCGAAATAAAATAAATAGCGGCAACTTAAAAATGCTAAGAAATAACTATTGCCACGAGGATTTTGGAAGGGGTGGATAGGTTTATATAGTGCAATTTTACTCTTCAAATAGTATTAATTTTTAATGTATTTTTTTAAAAAATAATTTAAATATTAGGCGCTTGCAAATACCGCTATACAATAGTAAAAGATTTATGAAAAAGGACAAATATGGCTTTAAATATAGAAAAAGTAGGAGATGATTTAAATGATTTTCCAGAGAAACCGCTTTTATGTCAAAATTTTTTACCTATGCCAAGATCACAGATTACCCTTTTGTATGGTGAGCCAGGAAGTGGAAAATCTTTTTTAGCGCTAAGATGTGCTGCTGAGCTAATAAATAACGGTGAGCGTATTTTATATGTTAGCCTTGAGGATAACAAAGACTCTTTCAATAAAAGATGCGATGTTATTTCATCGTTTTATGAATTTGAGAAAAACAAAATTTCTGTAACATATAGCAAGCCCAAAAAAGATTTTTTTGAAGATCTAAAAAAAGAGCTTAGCATACATTTTTTTGACCTCATAATAATCGATACTTTTTCTGTCTTTTTTTCAGAAATGTGTAAAAATATTTATGGCAGCACAAAAGCCCCTGATGAGAATGACAACGGTGTAGTAAATTTCATAATGAACGAATTTAAAAATATATGCGATGAATGCCATACAGCATTTTTGATCATTCATCACTCAAACAAGGGAAATACGGACATAAGAGGTGCGAGCAGTATAAAAAATTCACCACGTGCAGTCTATAAAATTATAAGTCCGACTGAGAATACTGGTTTTAGACACATTGAAATTGACAAAGAAAATCTTGGTATTAGAAATTCTTTTATCGAGCAAGATGTTCAAATTTTGCCAATCACGGACTTTGACAAAAAGAACATCCAAAAAAGCGAAACACCTATAAAAACTACCTTGCAGCAAACAGAACTTATTAAATTTAACAAGGGTTATATTTCAGTAAATGAGTGTAGAGCGATACTATTTTTAGGAGCTGAAAGAATAATAGGCTCTAATATTTATGACGTTTTCATGAAAAATAACAAGTCAATAACTTTTGTTCAGAAACTAGAAAGTGGATATATTGAAACTACAATCAAAAATCAAATTCTCACTCAACAGCACAGAACTATACTAGATTATATCCTTAGGGATTTTAGTTTCAAATTAAAAAATACAAAACTAGATGGAGAAGAAGTTCAGCTTAGCGCAATATTAGAACCATACAAATTTTTGAAAAAAATGGGCAAAAACCCAAGATCATATAAATGGCTTAAAGAAAAACTCTATGAACTTGGAAATTTTATGTATGACATTAAGATTGTATTGAACGGCGAGAAAGACAATGAAAATATAGTATTTGAGAGAAGAAACATGCAAATACTAAGGACAGACATTTTAGAGCGAGAAAGCGACAATAGTAAAAACGTTAAAAAGAATATAATAATTTATCTCAGGCCAGAGTATTCTAATATGCTCAAGCAACAATCGCTTCTTGATTATAGCGATAGGCTGTATCTTATTGATCAAATATCTAATCCAATTATTCAAGATCTAATACGCTTCCTTTTCACCGTGCAAAGCAAAAGCATTCTTCTGTCGGAATTTATAAAGATGAGGCAATATGACAAAATAGCTTCTGCACCAACACTTACTAAGCTCAAAAAGAAACTCTTAGAGGAAAATCCAAATTTAAGTGAAAATTTTGGAATTGACATATCTCCTTTTGGGAACGATTTATTGATCAGCTTCAAGAGGCCAAAAGAGGTAAAATTAACTTAAATAAAAAAATAAAAATAGCTATCCAATTTTAGAAAAAGTCGACCTTTGAATATAAAAAGTAACTATTGTATACCAAAAAATGTCTTATTTTTTGACAGAACTTTTAGAAATTAGAATAATTTTTTACATAGTATCCTTTTTACTTGCTTCAAAAAGTAGTTAAATACTAAAAAAATTATTACTTAAAATTAGTATTGTTTTATTACAATAGTTTGCCTTTTAAAAAAGTTTGTTTTTGTAAAAATAACTTATTAAAAGAACACAAGCCCATTTTTTATGCATATTAGTTCTAGTTTACAAAGTCTTAAAATATGTTTTTTAGCTATCTTTTGTTTTAACCTGATGTGTCTAGAAATCTGTTTTAATGTACGAGGACGTGTCAAGAATGCCAAAATTTTATCACTATTCGTTATAGCTTTACAAGAAGCCACGCCCAAGAAGTCCATTTTACTTTTATCATCAAGCATAGTATAAATACTTTTTTTTGACATTATGGCAATAGAGCAATCATCGTTCGTAGTAGTTGCGATAACCCTCTCAAAACTCTCTATTAAACCAGCTTCTATGCACTCTGAATCTATATATCTTAGTGCATTTACTATGTTTAAAAGCGCAGAGGCTAGTCGTTTTTCTTTTTTATGATAAAGTGAATTACCTGCCCCATCAGAAAGCAATAAAAAGCCATCAATACCATTTAAAACATCTCTTCGGAATTTCATCTGCTCAAGAGTATTTTTTGAACTTAAAAATATCGTTTCATTTATAAATTCGCCATTTTTTGGGGTACTTAAAACACCTATTTTTCTGTCTTTTGTATATCCTACTATGCCATCGCCAACATGAAACAAAATAAAACGATCGTCTTTAACGCCAACAACCAGAAGCGTACTAGCTAGTTCCTCTAACTCACATTTTAACTCTTCTGCCTTTTTACTTAATGAATTTAATAACTCTGATAAAATTTGTTTTTTTATATCATTTTCGTTGCCATTAAAAAGTCTATCAAAGCAGGAAGTTAAAATATCGCATATTTTAAACGTAGCCACCTCTGCCCCAAAATGTGATAGTCTAGCTGATCCAGAGCCATCAGCCAGAGCAATAATGTTCACACCATTTTTGCAAACAGAATAAGTTTTATCTTGACAGGGCAAATTCTCAGATATGTGGATGCGCCCAGTTACAGCACATGCAACCATTGCCCAGTCAGCTTTAAAACAATACATCTAAATTTCACCCCATGAACTAATCCCTGCCAAATCAAGTTTAACATTTTCACCTGGAGTTGATGCTGATACTCTCGCTACACTTTTACTAAGCCATGAAAAAAACTCGCGGAAATTCAGCCCTCTTAGTCTTAGAGGTGGACGTTTTGGTGATAGTTTTGTTAAAACATCCATATCGGCATCTTCTCCAATACCGATAGGAAATATTGTAAGTTTTTTTTCTACTATTAGGTTTGTTGTTCGCATTATTGCTGTTTCTAGCTCTCTTATATTTCCATTTGGTTGACCATCAGTCATAACGACAAGCCATGGTTGGTAATAATCTACACCACTATCGCTATATTCACTCTTTCTGCTTTCTAACATATCAAGTGCTAAATTTATGGCTTCGCCCATCGGTGTGCCTCCACTGGCTGTTAGCACTGGCGCATTTGGTTCTAGCGTTAAGCTCGAAAAATCTTGGATACACCTAGCGCTATTTTCTCCAAAGGTAATTATGCTAATCTCAGCCGAATAAAATGCTGTTTCATCAGTTTTTATAGCTTCATAAAATAATCTAACCCCATCATTTAACTCTTTTATCGGTGCACCATTCATTGAACCGCTTACATCTAAACATAAACATACAGGGACACGAGCTGTTGGATTATTTATTAAATCCTCCCGTCTTAGAAGCAAATTTGAACTCATTTTTTATCCTTTTATCTTATAAAAATTAACCAAATAATAAAAAAAGCTATTAATATTGTAAATAAAGTAGAAAATCCATTTTTTGATGCAATATCCTGCCGACACTTCTTACAACGCTTAGGAAGAGATAAATTTTTGCGCATATAAAAGTCGTATTCTCCTCTAGTTAACATAATACTTTTACCACAATTTACACAATTTTCTTGCCATACTATTTCTTTTTTTAAATTGTTACACTCAGAACAAATTGTTAATTTTGGCTGTTTTAAGATAAATTTTCTATGGTTTGTATAAAACATATCCTTACCACAGCTTTGACATTTATAAAATTCACCTTTATCAAATAAGCAACTATTACAATACCCATCCTTTGAAGCATCTTCTGATATTTCATTTCCACAAAGTATGCATTTTATGTAATTTAAATCCTTGTGTTTCTTATATCTTGTTGGGTAAATATCCTCACTCATTTGGTCTGTTTGAGCAAGTTTGTTACTATCAAGCATATTTTTATAATCTTTAAAAATTTCTATCCATTGTTCTACGCCTAAACGTACATTTTCCTTACTATGTTTTTCCCCATCTTTAAATGTATTGTAAAATGCCTCTTTTAGACGATATGGTAGATGTGACCAAATAAATCTCCAAGGACCATCGGGCGTTTTTTTATTGGAATTATCACCAAATGGGTATGAAAAATCCATACTTGTTATATTTTTAACTGGATCACCACCGCCTTGCTGCGAATATGGTGGTTTGCCAGGTATCATTATCATGAAAAGTAAAGTCGCAAGAGCAAAATTCTCATTACCCATTGTACGTAAAAAGTCAGGATAATGCCTGCCTTGAATTTCAGGAGCTGTATAATTTATTGTCCCAACAGGGCAAGGAAAATTTTCAATTTGGTAACTATCAGTATCCACAAAGTATACCTCTTTGGGAGAAACAAGTAAAATATTTTCAGGATTTATATCGCCCAAAATTATATTTTTGCTATGTAAATAACTTATTTTTTGAAGTATTGTAAGGCTTAGCTCAACCGTTTCTTGTTTTCTCCAGTTCGGAAAGTTTTTAAGAAAGAGTGGCTTAATAAATAAACTCTTACCTAGTGTTTTACCGCTTGCTTTTGGCATCAAATAACCTACAAATTCATCTTTTTTATTGTACAAAAGCTTTGTTGGATAGCAAATGCCTTTAAAGGCTATATTTTTACTTGTCATTAGCTTTAGCTTTTCGTATCGACGCTGTGTATTTGAATAGCAATTATAGATTTTAGCGACATTGTCTTTAAAGTCTGTTTCATAAACAATACCTTCACCACCTTCTGCTATTTTTTTAATTAGTTTAATTTGGTCTTTGTCTCTGGTAAAAACCATCTCATTTTCAACAGGGATATGGCTTATATTTATTTTTTCATCTACAATATTTGTTACTATAGAATCAATTTTAAATGGCTGTTCTTCTGCCAGAGAATGAAATGGCTTTGACTTCAAAGATAATGAGTTGGTCACTGCCTGTTTTGAAATATCTTGAGAAGTTAGGGGCTGCTCATTTTGTGCATCAAAATAAAATTTCATTAAAAAACCATTTTTAGGATTTATCCGTCGTACAAAAATTTTATGACCCTTTACCGATTCACTTTCGTTTTTATTTAATATATCTTTTGCAAGTTTATTGTCCTGTGTTATTAAAAGCAACCTATGTATAGTCCTAAACTTATCAAAAACATAGTGAAAAACAGCATCAGCAAATGGTTCATTTTTTTCGCCTTTAATTTCAATAAAGCCATCATTTTTTAGTTTTGGTAAGATTTCATAAAGCATTCTAGTAGCATTTTGAACCAGCTCTGACTTGTTTGGATCGCTATTTTGCGAGTGTTTTTCAAGCTCTTCAATAACTTTTGATGGAATTATAATTTTTTTGTTATAAGCCTTAAGAAAAGGCTTTATATTTTCAAAAAAAATATAAGCCATATCATCCAAAAGAGAGCATGTATCAATAAAAATTTTAAATTCTTTACAAATAAAATCTAAAAATATAGCCTCTTTTTTATTCTCTTGCATAACTCTCCTTGGATTTTATAAAAATTTATACAACATCAAATAAAACAAATAAAATTTTTCTCTTATAATGTTTTTCAAAAAATATCAATTTTAAAAAACTAACAAAATTTACTGCTTCTAAAAGCTATGTTTGCCTTCATGTCTACTTTATTTATTAACAGGAAAACTTCACTATGAAAGCAAATTTTTAAATTATTTCAACTTATACCTTTTATTTTACTTAGTCCTAAAAATTTGTAAAATTAAAAATCGTTTTACTCAAAACCCACCGCACACTTATGCTTTAGCTTCCTGCTATACTTACTTTTATCTTTTTTGACCCTTGTCGATAGAGAAATTTCTCGCCTTATGTGAGACAATATATTTTGATCTCGCTTTTGCATTTTTTATCCTTTAAATTTATTTTTATAAATAGGCGAAATATTACAAATTAGCAGCGTCAAATGCTGACATTTAAGTGCCCATTTTGCCCGCTCCAGCTAGCAAAAACTTCTTTTAGAGTATAATTTTAAAAAATCTCTCAAAGGCAACCATGCTAAAGTATTTAGAGTTAGCCGTTTGCGGCACAAATTTAAAGCCCACCTACCCATTTATAGGCTCTACTATTAGAGGCACTTTCGGACACGCACTAAGGTACGCAAGCTGCCCTTTCGTTAGCCAAGAGTGCAACACATGCGACATTTCTGGCAGCTGCATTTATGATGAATTTTTTGAAAATATCTCTGATACGCCAAATTTTAGGCTAGATATCGAGCTTGATCAAACGAGCTTTGACTTTAAAATTTTGCTTTTCGAGCATGCCGTTAGCTACCTGCCTTATGTAGCTATCGCTGTTAAAAATATGCAAGATATCGGCCTTGGCGCAAGTAGAGATAAATTTAAGCTCAGCCACTTCGCGCTAAATGGCAAAATGGCCGAAACTAAATTTTTACTAAACTCCGAGCCAGAAACTCTAAATTTCACACCAAATTTCACCTCAGGCGACTACGAGATCCACCTTCAAACCCCACTTCGTATAAAACAAAAAAATGCCCTTGTTAAAAGTGAGATAGATTTTAGATTATTTATCCGCCAGATCGCCATGCGATTTGATGGCATTTCAGGCACGCAGATGGATAAATTTGAGGTTAAATTTGAGCGTTTCGAGCAAGAGCTTAGCTTTTACGACCTTGAGCGCTACTCAAACCGCCAGCACACCAAGATGCAATTTGGTGGCGTTATAGGCAAGATGCGAGTTTATGGCCTTGATGAGCGCTCAGCAGGGCTTTTACAGCTAGCCACTATCACAGGCGTTGGCAAAAGCACCGTTTTTGGACTAGGCAAGATAGATGTGACACAGATCTAGCCTTTCATAAGCGGCACTGGCTAGCTTTTGCACCAAGCACTAAAGCACTAAAAGGATAGCCTATGTTTGATCTAAATTTAGAGGATATTTTTACAAAAAGCTCATTTGAGTACGCATTAAAAAGGCTCAAGCACACAGCCTTAGGGCTTGACGGACTTAGCATAGAGGATATCTGCTCAGAGGTATTTTACGCCGAGCTTAAAGATGAGATTTTCACACTCTCCTATTCGCCCCAGCCCTTAAAACGAGCCTTTATCCCCAAAGAGAACAAAGACGAGCTTCGCAAACTAGCCATCCCATCTTTAAAGCACAAAACATCCTTATTGGCGAGCTTTCAGGCTATTTTGACAAGGGCTTTTCAAACCGCTCCTACGCCTACCGAAGTGGCAAATCATACTCAAACGCCATCTTTCGAGCCAGAGATTTTTGCTTGACGCACGACTTTGTCTTAAAAACCGACGTAAAAGACTTTTTTGAAAACATAAACCACGAAAAACTTCTTGAAATTTTACGCTCAAATATCAAAGACACTCGCATTATTAGACTCATCGAGCTTTGGACCAAAAATGGCATTTTCGAGCGTTTTGACTATACCTCTCACACAAAAGGCGTCCATCAAGGCTACGTCTTAAGCCCACTTCTTTCAAACATCTATTTAGATCAAATGGATAAATTTCTTGAGCATAGCAGTATAGAGTTTGTAAGATACGCAGATGATTTTGTTCTATTTTTTAGCTCACGTGAAGCCTGCGAGCAAGCGCTTGCCAGACTAAAAGACTTTTTAGCGACCATAAATTTATCCCTAAACGAAGCCAAAACATCTTTACACGACAAAGATAGCGAATTCACCTTTCTAGGCGTAAATTTCAAAGCTCATGAGCTAAGCATAGGCGAGGATAAATTTGCACGCATTTTAGCAAAACTCGCAGCCTCGTCTAAAAAGCCAGAGATCACCCAAAGCGTAGAGAGCATAAACGCTTATATCTCACACCTAAAGACCATTTCGCTTAAGCTCTTTTCGTCCGCACAAAAAGATAGATTTTGCCTGCATTTTGATGAAGTTTTGACAAATTTAACTCGCAAATTTCTAAAAACTATAGACAAGCACACCCTAGCAGACGCTCTATCAAATTTAAATTTCCCATTTGAGCTAAGTCACTCTCTCAAAAAAGCAAAAATTCTCTCCTACTACAAAAACGCTAAACGTCCAGCCGTAAAGTCCGTCCAAAACGCCCTGGAAGCCAAAAAGCGCGAGTACACAAAGTCTTTCTCGCAAAGCTCCGTCATCCACATAACGACGCCATTTTATTTTCTAGCGCTCTCACAGGGTAAATTTGTCCTAAAAGATAAAGGCACTATCAAGCACAAATTCCCGATCGCTCAAATAACCCAGATCATCATAAACGCTCAAATTTCCCTAAGCTCCGCCGTCATAAAAGAGTGCGCCAAACGCAAAATTTCTATAAATTTCATCGACGAAAAGACAAATTTAAGCTATGCCACGCTCTTTACAGCAAACTCAGCCATCTCAAAAACCGCCGCCTCGCAGATAACACTGCTAAAAACTAAAAAGTCTCTGCGTATCGCCCAGCAGTTCATCACCGGCAAGCTCAAAAACCAGATCAACTACCTAAAGTACCTAGACAAATACCACAAAAGCCTAAGCTCCCACATCAGCTCCATGCAAGAGATACTAACCTCCCACATCTCAAACGCCCAAAGCGTAAGCGAGCTTCTAGGCTTCGAAGGTAGCAGTGCAAAGATCATCGACCCTAAAACTGACAAAGTGCTATTTTACCGTATCTGCAAGAGCTGCATGGCTAAAAGCGAGACCTTAGGCGAGGGCAAGATATTTTGCCCAAGCGACACCTATGTCTAAGCGCCTTTTTTGGGGATTTGATTTTCGAACTTTTGAAAATTTCAAAACGCCCTTTTTACCGCACTTTTATATTTTATTAAGTTTCAAAATCTTCGAAAATCTCAAATTTCTCTATCCCAAAAAAGACTTTCTCGAACTTTTGCATTTTTGCACTTTTAAAAGTTGCCTTTTTTAGGCACTTGGCATAGAGCCCAAATTTGCTAAAATTCGAAAATCACACAAATTTTCACTTTTCATTTTAGATTTTCGAACTTTTTAGCTTTCATAAATGCCCTTAAATTCGCTATCTTAAGCTATATATAAGCAAAAGAGTGCGAATTTGAAAAATTTTTTTAGCCACATTTTCGAACATTTTGCCATTTGTGATATAATGCCGGCAAAGAGTAGTTCTTTTAAAACTCATTGTTAATTTACAATCGTTTTTTGGGCTATTAGATACAAATTTCCCCGATCTAGGGGATTGAAACACCAATAGGGCGCCAAGGACGACATTTTGCTTGTTGAAATTAGATACAAATTTCCCCGATCTAGGGGATTGAAACTTTAATGCGCACCAAGGGAGTGCTGTGAGAAAAAAACATATTAGATACAAATTTCCCAGATCTAGGGGATTGAAACGCTAAAGAAGCAGCAAAGAGCTTTTATCACGAAGCTCAAAAATTAGATACAAATTTCCCTGATCTAGGGGATTGAAACAGAGCTAATAAAAGATCAACTAAGGAAACATAAAAATATTATTAGATACAAATTTCCCCGATCTATGGGATTGAAACCCTATGTATTTTTCATAACCATGGTCTGTCATCCAGATTAGATACAAATTGCCCCGATCTATGGGATTGAAACGCAGCTTTAAGCGCCTCAACTATGACAAAGCTTTTGTCAAATTAGATACAAATTTCCCTGATCTAGGGGATTGAAACGAGAACCTAACATCTCCATGTTTTCAACAACAGTGTGCTTTATTAGATACAAATTTCCCTGATCTAGTGGATTGAAATAGACATATCTATCGAGCATAGTTCTCGAGTATTAATTCATAGATACATTTCATTTTAGTTATTTTTTAGTTGGTATATAAAAAAATAATCGCTAAATTGACTATATATGACAACGAAACTTTTTATAATTGCCTCCGAAGTTGATGCTAAAGCGTCAATAAAAAAATTAAGGAGTTTTTATGAAAAAGATCGCATTATTTTTAATGGTTGCAGGAGTTGTAAGCTCTGCTTTTGCTAGTGAGGCTGCTAATCTAGCTAATATAGCACCTACTAATCACGACAAAGTTGCCATCGCGCTAGATACTTACTACAAAGGTACTGACATATGGGGCGCTTCCTCTTTTGCTCTTGGCTTCGATGGTAAATATGGCTTAGTGCAAGCTGCTAATGGCGAGCTATACTTCCGCTTAGCAGGTCATGCTGGCGTTAGAAGCAAGGATGTGCATAGATTTCTCGAGATAGGTGGCGGACTTGGCTGGTCTCAAAAGCTATCTGAAAATCAGTTTGTAGCACTTGAGACAAACTACAAATATGGCTTTGTTACCGGCGATGTCGGCAGTGATCTTAAAAACTGGCGAGAATACGGCGTGCAAGCAACATATGGCTATAGAGTTGCTGAGTGGCTAAGTATCGGTGTGAGTGGATCTTACGATAAAACTCAGTATGATCTATATGCCATCAAAAATATCAAAGGCTCTACATACGGCTTTGGCGTACCTATCTCTATAAGTATCACTAAAGGGGCGAACCTTAACATATATGGCGGCTATCAAAGCCAAAGACTAGATGGTAGCGACCTAAAAAAAGGACAACCTATAGTGACTTTGGGTATCACGGCGAAATTTTAGTTCATAGTAGCCAAGGCGTATGCTTTGGCTAAATGTTTCTTTTTAGAAATATTTTTAACTAAATTTGCAAGCCTTAACTCTTTTTAAGTAAATGAAATATAAATTTAAATAAAATACCAATATACGATGCAAAAAAAAGGAGACTATATGGAGTACCTATATGGTGTGAGCATTCAAGGTATACAAGAATACATCTACTCTACAAACAAACTACAAGAAATAGTTGGCGCAAGCGAAATAATCGACTCTTTAGGGCAAAAATTTAAAGATAAGAAAAAAGACGATGGGCCATTGTTTGCTATATTTGACGAGCTAAAAGAGAGAGGCTTGGTTAAGGAAATTTTACTAAATGCTGCTGGAAATTTCAGAGCTATAGTAAATGGCAGAGAAAATTTAAGCAAGATAGTCCTTGAGCTACCTAAAAAAATAATGCAAAATGCTTATGGTATCACAGTTTCTCAGGCTGCTGTTGAATACAAGGGCTATAAAGAGTCCTCTAAAAAACTCGAGGAAAATCTCAAAATCCAACGTAACCGCCCAAGCTTGCCACTTGATATGAGTATAAATTTTATGCTTCTAGCGCCAAAAACGGCTAGGGGTGTTGTGAAATTTAGTGATGATAGACTAGATATCTCGTGCGTACAAAAGAGAAAGTCGCATGATAGGTGGTTTAACAAACGCCGTGCAGAATACGACAAAGAGAAAGATGATGTTAAATTTACTGAGCTAAAAGAGTTTAGCGATATCTCAAATAAGAAAAATAAACTAGCAGTTATCCACGCTGATGGCAACGGCCTTGGAGTGTTAGTGAAAAACTTAGCGCAGATCGTGGATAGTACTAGGAAAACAGAGGCTATAGTTAATTTTTCAGAGGCGCTAGATAACTCTACAAAGTCTGCATTTGCTAATGCCAAAAAAAGGACAAAAGAGACATTTGGCGATAGTTTAAAGATAAAGGCACTAATCCTAAGTGGCGATGATATGACGGTGGTTTGTGACGCTGATATAGCACTGGAATTTACTAAAAATTTCATAGAGGAATTTGAGAATGCAACCGAAAGGGAAAAGTCTTATATCGAGCGAAAACTAACAATGTGTGCTGGCATAGCATACTGCAATGAGAAATTTCCATTTCATTACGCTGTTAGTCTAGCGGAGGAGCTTTGCGGTGTGGCTAAAAAACACTCTAAAAATAAGTACCCAAAAGAGAGCGCTGCTCCAAGCTGCGTGATGTTTCATAATATCCAAAGCTCGAATTTTCAAAGCTGGGATAATTTCATAAAAGATGAGCTTACGATAAAAAACAAAGACAATAACATCAGGTGTGACTTTGGTCCATACTATCTAAATAAAAATGGCGAAGCAAATATAGATGCTTTTGTAAATTTAGCAAAAATTTATAGTGGCGAAAAAAGTCCAAAAGGCAAGCTAAGAGAGTGGATCAAAGAGCTTGGCGTAAATGAGAATTTAGCCAAGATGATGTTAGATAGGATAAACGATATGCTTGAAAATAGGGGTAAATTTGATAAGTCTTTGGATGAGTTTTACAAGGGACTATCTTGTCAAAATTTGATAATAGAAAAAGATCAGTCGCAAAAAACTCCGATCTATGATCTGCTGCAAATTTTATCTGCTACTTATAGTCTGGGAGGCAAAAAATGACAATAAGTTATGAGCTTAAATTTTTCGACTACTGGCACGTTAGTAGTGGGCTTAGTGGCGGCGCTGCCTTAGATAGCTATGTGGTTAAAGATAGTTTTGGACTTCCTTATGTCCCTGGAAAGACTATAAAAGGCTTGGTGCGCGAGATGGCGGAGCTGTTTTGGAGCAAAGAGGACATAGATAGATGTTTCGGCTCAAGAGGTGGTGAAAATAAGCAAAACGACAACGATGATACAACGCAGGCACAATGCTACTTTAGCAGTGCAACGCTAGATCAAAAAACGGCTGATGAGATCATAGCGAACAATCTTGCACATAATCTCTTTGACGTTATCTCATCAACGATGGTTGATAAAAATGGCATAGCTGTTGATAAATCGCTAAGAGATATCGAGGTGGTTTTGCCTATTAGCCTAAAAGGAACGATAGAAAATGTAGATGAGAAATTTGCCAAAGAGCTGGATCGATCTTTAAAGATGATAAAGAGGATGGGGCTAAACCGCAACAGAGGCCTTGGTAGATGCGAATTTGTAGTGAAAGGGTTATGATGAGAGAGCTAAAATTTGAGATAACTTTTAAAAGTCCGATCATATTGCAAGCAGCCTCAAATACACAGGGCAAGATGAGCCTGCTTGATTTTATACCTGGAAGTGCATTTTTAGGTATGGTAGCTAGCAGATACAGTGAATTTAGCGATCCATTTAAAATTTTTCATAGCGGGGCGGTGAAATTTTGTGACGCATCGCCTACTAAAGATGGCAAGGAATTTTTTAAGATCCCACTCTCTTATTTTCATGAAAAACTCGATAGCAGCAAAATTTATAACCACCATCTGCTTTGTAAATATAACGCTAATGACAGGGATAAATTTGAGGATTTTATCCAGCTAAAACAGATGAGAAGTGGCTATATAAACGACGAAAACGAACAGCTAAGCTTTGTCTATGACTTTTCTCAAAAAAGTGCCTATGATAAAGAAGCAAGACGCTCTATGGATAGTCAGATGTATGGCTATGAGGCGTTTAGAGCTGGGCAAAAGTGGAAATTTGGCGTTAAATTTGATGAAAGCGTTAGCCAAAACGAGATAGATCTAGTAAAAGAAACACTTGAGCGCTCAACTAGACTTGGTAAGTCAAAAAGTGCTGAATATGGTGCTGTAAAGATAGAATTTATCGGTGAGCAAAAAGATGAAAATAAAAATTTTACACCACCAGAAAAGTATACTTTTATATATGCTAAATCCAGACTTGCACTTACCGACGAAAACGGCAATCCAAGCTACGATGTAAAGTATATATTGCCAAATTTGAGCCAAAACAATATCGACTATGGTAAAACGCAGATCAGAGTATCTCAATTTACCCCTTATAATGGTGCTAGAGCCACAAAAGACTATGGGCGAATTTGCATAAATAAGGGCAGCGTCATCGCACTAAAAGATCTAAGTAGTGAGCAGATAACTGAGTTAAAAAATGGCGTGGGAGCATATTTGAGCGAGGGCTTTGGCGAAGTTTTGATAAATCCGCTATTTTTAAGTGGTGGCGACGAGAAAGATAGAGCGATAAGCTTTAAAAATGATGAAAAAGATAAGCCAGCAAATATAAAAATAGAGATAAAAAGTGATTTGGCTAATTTCTTAAGTAAAAAGGAAAAGGATAGAGCACAAACTCTTACGATAGCCGAGGATGTGGCCAAATTTATAGATACCAACAAGGCTAAATTTAACGATATATCAAACTCTCAGTGGGGTGCGATAAGGTCAATATGTAGAGATGTTGCTACTAACGATACTGTGCTTGATGACAAAGAGGCTAAAATCAGCAACCAAACCACCGAAGAAAAAGACAAAAATATAACAGAACAAGTATCTAAATTCATACGTAATGGCGTTAGAAAAGTGAACTGGGATTGTGAAAAAGAAACTGGCAATGGCCATGTGCTTTTAAAAGCCATAAAAGAGAGCAAAAATCCGCTTAAATTTACACTGCTCTTATCGATGCAAATGCCAAAAGCCACAGGAGAAAAGAGATGAAAAGATTTTTAGCACACATTGTTATAAAGGCCAAAACTCCGCTAAAAGTTGGAGGTGGCAAGAATGATCTTTTTTACGATGCGCCTATACAAAGGGACTTTAATGGCTTACCTATGATACTTGGCACTTCGGTCGCAGGGATACTAAGAAGAGCGTTTGAAGAGTATGTCGGAGAAGAAGCGGCAAATGAAATTTTTGGAACAAAAGGCAAAGATAGTAAAAATTTAGTTGGATCAAGACTCGTGGTATCAAATGCACTGCTTGTCGATGAAAATGGTATGGTTTGTGAAGAGCTGCTTTCAAAAAAGAGCAAATTTTTACAGCTTTTTGATAGCTTGCCTATCAGAGATCACGTCGCTATAAATGCAAATGGCACAGCAAAAGACGCTGGAAAATTTGATGAAGAGGTAGTTTTTAGCGGAAGTAGATTTAAATTTTCATTAGAACTTGCAGGGACAAAAGATGAGTTTGAAAAGATACTAAATTTACTTTCAGATCCAGCTCTAAGGCTTGGTGGTGGAAGTTCAAAAGGCTTTGGTGCTTTGGCGATCAATGATATAAAGTGGGGCGAATTCGATCTTTGCAACTATAAAAGTAGCTTAAATGATAGTCCTGAAGGCTTTGTAAATTTTGATCTAAAAAACAAGCCAAATGAGAATTTTTTAAGATATGAACTTTCGATAGCTGCAGATGATTTTTTTATGTTTGGAAGTGGATTTGGCGATGCAGATGCTGATCACACGCCAGTGACTGAGAGTGTGGTTGATTATGAAAATAAAGAGCTTAGCAAGCAAAAGATTTTAATCCCTGCTAGCTCAATAAAAGGTGCTTTATCGCATAGAACGGCGTTTCATTACAATAAAATAAAAAAAGAATTTGAAAACGATGGTAAGGTCGGTAGCGAAAATAAAGCTGTAAGAGAAATTTTTGGATATGAAAAAAATAAAAATGAAAATGGCGCTAAAGGTAAAATTTTAATAAGCGACTGCTTTTTGAACTACAAACCAAGCAATGATACAAAAGTCTTTGAGCATGTTAGTATAGACCGCTTCACTGGTGGAGCTATAGATGCGGCTTTGTTTCAAGAAAAAGCTGTCGCTAAAAAAGATAAATTTACGATAGAAATTTTACTTAGAAATGGTGTGAGTGATGACGTGCTAAGAGCATTTGAACAAAGTCTAGATGATGTGGTAAAAGGACGTTTATCACTTGGCGGAGCGACCACTAAGGGCTATGGATTTTTTAAAGGCGAAGCCACAAAAAATGGCGAAAAATTGGAGCTAAAAAATGAAAAAAAATAGAGATGAAATTTTAAAATACGTTAATAGCCTTGCTGGTTACGAAGGCTACATCCAACTAATGAGCGAGAAAATCGATGAAAAACATATCTTTTTTGCTGGAGAGAGAAGCCCTAGCCTTAGTGAAGGCGAGCTAATTTATGAGGCACATTTTTTTAGTTCAAGTCAAAACAAAAGCATATTTATACGCCAGATAAATGATGGCTGGTTTGTTGATGAGACGGATCTAGACAGCGTAAAACTAAGCGAGGATGACATAAAAGTCTTTTACGCAAAGTCTAGCGACATCAAGATAAAAATGGCTCAAATTTGGATAGAAGAGAGTGATGAGCTTTGCGAAGGACTGCCTGTTTTGAAATTTAAAAAGTCTGCTTTTGCTGGTTTTATAATAGATAAAAAGGATGAAAAATGATAACCGCTCCTTATAATTTTGTACCACTAAATGAAAAAATATTTTACCCGCCTTGGGCCAGTGAAGACATACTTAAAAACATCCACGACGTGCCATTTAAAGATGGTGAAAGCGGCATAATAGAGGTCGAGATAACAGCAAAAAGTCCTATTTTTATAAAGGATAGTAAAAATCGCACCGAATTTTGTCACTTCACAAACGAAAATGGTGGCAAAGAGTACTACATACCTGCAACTAGTGTAAAAGGTATGATACGAAATGTCCTTGAGATAATGAGCTTTAGTAAAATTCGAATAGATGAAGGTAAACATAAAAAACATCTTAGTGTTAGGGATATGACGGATAGAAAAAATTTAGTCGGACAGGCTGATGGTTGCGGCTTTTTAGTTAAAAATGGCAATAGTTATATGATTGAAGAATGTGTAGATATTCGAACAATAAATTTACGCAATGACACAAATTATAAGGACATAAAAAAGCTAGAAACTGCTAAAGAAAAATACACAAAATTTGGTCTCCTAAAAGAGATAAATTTTACTCCTTATAATGAGAAATCAAAAAATAGATCAGGGCAAAATATAACCATTAAACGAGCTAAATTTGATAGGCAAGGAAGAATAGGCATTTTAGTTTTTACGGGTCAAATAGGGAATAAAACACACGAATTCGTCTTTGCTAAAAGCGGTAATAAAATTGCGTTAGATAAGAACATTTTTGAAAATTTTAAAAGTGTTTATTTTGACGACGAAGAATCAATAGATGGTCAATTTTGGAAAAAGCAGTTTAATAAAGGTACGCCAGTACCAATTTTTTACAACAAGGACAAAACTGTTATTGGCTTGACGCAACTTTTTAAACTTGCCTACAAAAAAACTATTTTTGAGGCAGCAAAACAGGAAAGTGACGAAACAAAATTTGATCTTGCTGAGACTATTTTTGGAACAGTTAAGGGCAAAAAGGCTCTAAAAGGACGAGTATATTTCTCACATTTTAAATCAGCTATCGAGAGGTTTGAAGCTCAAAAGACCGAACAAGGGATATTTGGTACACCAAACCCTAGTTATTATCCAAACTACTTAGAACAAAACGGCGGTAAATATATAACGCTTATGGACACAACTGCTAGGATAAGAGGCTATAAACGATACCCTTTACATTCTGGAGTAGAGCAGCTCAATATAGGAAACGGCAATAAAGATATGGTGGTTGAGTTTAAGCCGCTTCCAGCAAATAGCGTTTTTAAAGGCAAAATCGCATTTCACAACCTTAAAAAAGTCGAAATAGGGGCACTAATAAGTGCAATAACTTTTCACGGACTAAATGATAAATGCATGCACAATATTGGCTTTGCAAAGCCTTACGGATATGGAAAAATAGATATTAAACTTACGCTAAAAGACCTAGAGTATAGCCAAGACGAATATCTAAAAGAATTTGAAAAAAAAATGAATGAATTTGTACCAAATTGGCTTAAAGAAAAACAACTAACTGAGCTTAGATCGATGGCAAGCACTAACTATAAGGCATCAAATATCTTGAGATATCAAAAACTTGGTGACGGCAAAAATGGAATAGGCAATGAATTTACTAATGCTAAAAAGAATCATGAATTTCTTTTGCCACACTCTGGTAATGCATACAAGACCAGTTCAAGTGAAATAAAATCACAAAATACTCAAAAACCTTCGACAGAAACAAATGGTATAGATATAGGTAGTTTTGTTAATTTTAATAAAGGTAAAAAATGAACAAGTACCAAAACAGAGAACTTCAAAAAATAATTGTTTCGCTTCTAGGAAGCTCGCTTTTGGGAGTTAAGGCGTTTTTGATAATAACTGGAGTGGCTGTCTTTTTTGCATGGCTACCTGATGGTATGTCTACATTGTTAGATAAAATTTTTGGAGGAGAAATTTTTACTTGGAGTGCAAAAGATGGAACTATGCTAGTTCAAATTTTAGGCTCGATCGCAATATTCTTGCTAGTTAAGCAAATAATCCCAAAAAATGTTGCTAATGTAGAGATAAGCATAAATAACGAACCTAAAAAAGCAAAAGCATTGGTGCTATTTTTAAGTCCAAATAAAGAGAAAGAAGAAGATTTGATAAAACTAAAAACACTTGAGGACATGAAACCTTTTAAATATTTTATGCCTTTTAGGGCGATAGACTATCACAAAGAGACACTTGCTAAAATAATCATTTCCTGCTCTGATCAGTCCTTTAATGATAAGGATAAATTTTTAAAGTGTGTGAAAAATATTTTTGGTAGCAAGATTGCAAAAATTATAGAGATAAAGAGTGCTGGTGACTTCGAAAAAGCTAAAAATGTCTATGATTTTTTAGAAAATACATATGAAGAGCTTAAAAAAGACGGGTTTAAGGAGGATGATATCGTATTTGACGTTACTGGTGGCCAAAAAGTAATAGCCATAGCTGGAGCAATGTTTGCGATACCAAATGATAGGCATTTACAGTATGTTTCTACAAATGATTATAGTGTTAGACACTATGATTTAACTTATATAAAAAATGAGGAGTGAGATATGAAAGTCGTAACATTTTTGGGAACTATAAAAAAAGCAGAAGATCATGACGTACCTATTTATAGATATGACAACAAACTAAAAGAGCTATACTCTTTAAAAAGAGAGAGGTATGTAAATATGCTCCCTCTATTGATAGACAATTTTGATGCAAAAGGTATTGTGCCAATTTTTACAGAAACAGCTCTAAAGATTCAGTCTAAAGTTTTAAAAGATGAGCTAGGAAATAGTTATGATGAGATATTTAATAATGAAAATTTAATAGAAGATGAAAAAAATTTTTATGATATTTTACGTATCATCAATAATGCAACATCAGGTGATAAAGAATACATAATAGACCTAACTCATGGATTTAGACATATCCCGATCTTAGCAACTATTTCACTTATCTCTCAAAGCTTAAATAATACAGACAAAATTAAACATATATTTTTTGCAAAAGAGATAACCCCTAGAAAAGAGTATGAGATAATAGACCTAAAAGAGTATCTGGAGCTTGCAAATATGTCATACGTATTAGAGACTTTTGATAAAAATTATACTGTTTCATTCGTGGCTTCATTTGAAAACGAAGATTTTGAAAATTTGAGAGGCGAGCTAGCAAAATTTTCTAACTATATTCTTTCTAACTCATTACAAGCACTTAAAAATAGCTTTGATATAGTCTTGGAATACATAGAAAATATTAAAAAGAATGAACAAATTTTTATTTTTAAATCCAGCCTTGATAGAATTAAAGAACACATAGAAGAGCTAAAGAGTATTAGCAGAAAGAGGGATTTTCAAAAGCTATACGAGATGTCTGAGGTTCTTAACAAAAAGGGCTACTTATTAAATGCTATAACTTTGTTATTTGAGGCTATTGGAAGCTATTGTAATGAAGGTATAGAAAAAATTAATCCAACAATAGAGAGTTATGTAAGAGAATTTAGAAACAGTGATATTTTCAATCATTATGATTTAACAAATCAATCAAGGAATCTTGTTAAAATAGGCACCAGAATGAACTCTTACCTATTCGGCACTGAAAAAGCTCGAAAGCATTTTGAATTTAGTGAACAAAAGTCTAGAGAATATTTGAGCGAAATTAAAAGATTAATAGTTGAAGAAATAGAAAAAGCACAAAATATTAAAGAATTTAGAGAATTTATAGTTGATGCCGAGAGATTAAGAAATAATTTGGCACACGGCAATAGTAGTGAAGAGATTGAGAATCCAAAGTTAAATTTTAAACGACTTTTAATCGACTTTAAAAGATTTTGTTTAGATGAAGATATTTTTGGCGTAAAAAAATGAAAACTCTTTTTATTTTAATGAATCATGCTCTAACGCCAGAACAAGAGGAGGATGCGAGAGAAAATTTAAAAATTGAGAAATTTGTAAATATAGTTGATGCTAAGTGGAGTGACATAGATCCGTTTGAAGAAAGTGTACGAAATATCATAAATATATACAAAGATAGACTTATGCAGCAGGCTAGTGCTGGCGATGTGCTATTAGTTCAAGGTGACTTTGGAGCAACATATAACATGATAAAATTCGCAAAAAATATGGGTTTAACCGTCGTATATGCTACTACAAAGCGTATAGTAAGCGAACATATAGAAAATGGAAAAGTCGTAACAAAACGAGAATTTAAACATGCAAGATTTAGAGAATATGAGGATTTATAATGGCAGAGTTAAACAATAAAACATTAATTATTTTTGAAATTTTAAAAAAGTTAGTAAAAAAACGAGAAATTTATCCATCAGACACAGAGCTTTTAGATGAATTTGGTATACAAGAAAGAACGCTAAGAAGATATATAGAAGAGATCAAAATTTTATTCGAGGATTCATTTATAGTAGAAAATAAGCTTGTAAAAAATGCCAAAAGACCTATGGGTGTATTAAGAGTAGCTGATAAGAATAAAGACATAATCATCGTTTTAGAGTATCTTTTAAAAAATAGCGACAATCTAGGCTGGCTAATCACCTTACTAAACGAAAACGACCCTAGTTTATTGAAAGATTTAGAGCAACATGAAAAAGAGGTATCTAAGCAGCTACAAGAAGATTCTGATATATTTTTATTTAAGACAAATCCTTTAGAAAATTTACAAGATGAGCCTAGCAAAAGGTATTTGAGTGAGCTTCGTAATGCAGTTGGAAACAGAGAATACCGAGACATTAAGTATAAATATATCGGTGAAGTCGAAAATTTAACCGATGCAAAATGCCTAAAAATAGTCTTTACTGATGGAAATTGGTATTTGGCTATAGAGGATGCTAACGAAAATTTTAGGCTTTTAAGGGTGGCTTTTATAGTATCTTTAAGCAAAAGTTCAAAAAACTATCAAAAAAAGATTTTGTCAAAGTACAAGACGTATTTTAATAAAATACAAAATGCCATGAGCTTGCCATCAAATACGCCACAAAGAGCCCTACTTAAAGCCTCTCCTAAGGTAGCTATATATTTTCGTAAAGGCATGAAGAGTTTTTTCCCATCTCAAAGATTTGAAAAGGCTTTAGAGGATGGCAGTGTTACGTTTAGTATAGATTTTACTCAGGATATAGAAATCCTACCTTTTATAAAACGATGGCTCCCAGATATTGAGATATTAGAGCCAAAAAGCCTAAGAGATAAATTTAAAGAGGATCTAAAAATTGCTCTTGATTTATTAAATAAATAATTCAAATTTATAGCTTAATAGGCTATGGCAAACAATATTGAAAGAATTAACATAAGCTATCAATGTATAAAGCAAATATCAGTCTTATTATCCTGTTGCCATATCCATCTTACCATTAGTTATAACCTAACGGCAAAAACTATCCACTTATGTAATAGTTTATGTAAAAAACAGTAAAATTGCATTTAACAAATAAACTTGGAGCATATACAATGTTTCACATATTAAATCCCAAATACAATGAATTATCAGAGCAAAATTTCAAAGAGACCATAGATGAGATCTGGGACTTTGTGGATACCAACAACAACCATATCCTATCAAACCCTCAAAACAAGATAAAGGGCAATCGGCCGCTAATAACCAAGAAAAGATTAACAGATATGATGGAAATGGAGTGGACACCACTGCAAGAAGAGATCAATTTCTCAAATTATCTATATATAGTAATCAAAAATATGGAGAGTAAAATCAATGAATCCAGTCAGATCAATCAAGAACAAATAGAGCAGATCAAAAAAGAGTTAGTCAATATACTAATAACAATCAATCACGACTGGGTGAATTGGAGAGCGATGACTTGCGATACGATAGAACCGAGCGAGGAAGTGATAAATCGGATGAAAGCTTATATCGAGAAACATCTGGACATGGAGCAACAAGAGATAATGAGATCAACATATCCAGCACCTTCGAACATTCAATCAGGCGACTGGATGCACAGACTAACGATACTTTACCGCTGGACGACAGCTTTGGAGAACTTGGGGATGATAGACGACATCCAAGCCAGAGGGCTAGTGGACGAGGAGAAGCTAGGGGAGCTAACGATAGCTCTATACAGGCAGGAGTATTGGGAGAAGGATATTCTTTGCGAGGACGAAGCGAAGAAATTAAGAGAGATGGGCAATACGGATATTGAAATTTACAAGATAATGGGGGGACTATCGATATATAAAGAATATCTCAATCTGAGCGACGCAAGATATCCGATGAAAGAGATAAGAGAGAAACTGCTAGGACATTAAAAGGAGAAAATGTGGAAGAAAATTTTACACTAGATGAAAATACTTTACCCCTATGGCTTAAACAAGACCTAAAAAAGTTTTTGGATTGCAAAAACTCAAATGTTGATCCTAATTTTGATTTAAGCTTATACTGGAGCGAGCTTTATACAACAATAAACATATCTCAGCTTAGTAAAGAGATCACAAAAGACGAAGCGGACTATTTAAGAAAAAAATATTTAGGAATTTGCTAGAGTAGTTTTTAATAAAACTATTTTATTTCATAAAGTTATGAAATATATAATTAATTAGGCTAAATAAGTGATATTTTATACTATTTTTGATAAAATACAAAAATCATAGCAGCTAAGGCAGTAACCTTATATCGTAGAGATTATGGCAAACCCTTAGCATTTTCAAGAGCTCAAGGGTGATTTTATAAAGCTTGTCATAAAATCGACTTGAGCTTTTTTGCCCTATTTTTTTAATGGAGCTTGTTCTAATATGAAAATGAGAGTTGCTATATTAGTTGATGGTGATTTTTTTATAAAAAGACATTGTTCATACTTTAATAAAGAAATATCCAAAACGTCTGCTGCTGATATAGCAAAATGCCTAAAAATTCATTGTATGAAACATATTCGAGATGATAAAGAAATGTTATATAGAATTTTTTTCTATGACTGTAAGCCTATTACTAAAAAAGCTCACTACCCTTTTTCACATCGTTCATTGGATCTAGCAAAAAGCAATACCGCTATTTTTAGAAATGAATTACACAAAGAACTTACACGCACTTCGTGTCTTGCTTTAAGATTTGGTTATCTCGATGAAAAGAATGCATCTTGGCAAATCAAAGACGAAAAAACTTATCATGATATTTTAAGCAAGAAAAAAGATTTTAATTCACTTACCGATGATGATTTAGTATATAAAGCCAAACAAAAAGGTGTTGATATGAGAATAGGTCTTGATATTGCTACCCTTTCCTATAAAAAACTTGTTGACAAAATTGTTCTAATATCTGGCGACAGCGATTTTGTCCCTGCAGCAAAACTTGCCAGACGAGAGGGATTATTTTTTATACTTGACCCTATGGGTAATGATATAAAAGAAGATTTGCAAGAGCATATTGATTGGTTAACAACCACATTGCCAAATTTTAAAAAGAAAAAATAAATTTTAGACTGTACTTATTTTTAAAAAAATAATAATTTACTTGTTTTTAGGCAAGTTCTTAAGCTTTTCCTGCTTCAAGTTTTTTAAGTTTTAAATTTTTTGTCCTTTCTTTTAACAAAATTCTGTAAAAATAGTGAACCATCAATTAAGTCTTTTAAAAATAGTTATTTTCATACTAAAAAAGCTATAGTTTTAGGCTTTTTAGAATGGCATTTTTTCGTTTAAGGTTTACGAGCTGTAAGCTCCGATGAAACTTAAAGAACGAAATGTCATATTTTAGTGGTGTTTGGGTTTAAGGTTTGCAATATTGCAACTTTTATATTCTTCAAAATATCCTTATACCCAGTCAAATAATTATACAATCAAAATCCAACATAACTTGCAGTATTCAAAACCTTATTTCTGCACCCAACGTAATATTTAAATTTATCATTTATGTATATTGATGGCAATTGTGTATTTTTTGTAAATGTACGCAAATAAGGAATATAAGCTCTGGAAAGGCTATCATTATATTTAATGGAACCATCACTCATAATTGCAATTATATTTCTGTCAAACAATTTATGATGATTCTCGCATAACCACAGACCGTTATCTCCATCTGTTGCATATCGAACTTTATCGTCTATACTGATTGATTTTGCAGCCCTTATACTCGCAACAGGCCAGATATGTGCTCCCTGAATTATATCAGGAATCGTACATCCACACAGGGCACAATGTTTCTCGCCGAGTTTATCAAGTAGATTATACTGATACCTTGGAGAACGCAGTTGATTGCCACAGCTCTCTTCAAAAATTCTTTTTTCAAAGGTCAAGTCGGTTCTTATAATATCAACCGTGTCCATTTTTTTAAGGACTTGCAAGCTTGATTTCGGCAGTTCCTTCAAATTGCCTTCTAATATTTCATATAACTTTATTTTTTCTGCATGTCCAATTATCATGGACATTGCATAACATATAAGGCTGGATTCATATTTGCTTGCACCATAGGTTTTACAGTAAGCTTCGTATTCACCCCCATTGTTTTTGCTTATATAAGTGGAGTTATTGCTTTTGTTTGTCCTGCGATTCTCATCACGCGCTCGCATCATATCTTCAATTGTTACAAAACTGGTTACTGCGGGTGAGGTGGGGAAATTCAAAAAAGTGAATCCTACTGTCTGCATAAGTCTATAAATAAACATATGGTAATCTGTTGCAGGATTTCCGCTTTTGCAGATGAAATAATAGTACAACTTCTTTTTTTCATAAGGGCACATGTAAAAAATATTAAATGCCGTAGGTACACTCTGAATACTTGAGTTGCGCCCCTCAATAGCTAGTTCTGAAAATGTTATGAAGTGCACATAGTCTCCATAGCGGAGCGTTGCCAAACGCCCTTTATTATAGGTATTAGACAAAAAACATCACTATAATCATTGTCTACATACTGACAATTATAATCCGAGCGACCGGTTATTTTCAGGCAGATATCTTTTAAACTTTCATCATCAAGTTGATTTTGAAAGCTTAGCCTCGTCTGTGCGGATTTTTGTAAATTTCGCTTGATTACAAATAATGGTTTATCACTCATAGTTGATCACCAATATTTCCTTTCTTCGGCTTCCAGATATCCCCAGAATGTCTCCTAACTCTATTATATGGTAATTGTTGTTTCTCGTCCAATTCAATAGATTTTGGTTTATCTTACCTTTGTGCTCCAAGACATATGACAGCATGAACCGGCTTCCCTCGCCATTTAATCTATCCAAAAAGTTAAAGAGTGCAAACTCTTGCGAAATATCCCAGCCTTTAAAACCTCGTTTTCCGTCATTATATGAGCCATTGGTAAGCATATAAGGAGGATCGAGATATATGAACGTGTGCCCATCATTAACATATTGGAACATATCCGTGTAATCTGAACAGTAAAATCGAACATTTAATTCCTTTATGCGACGGGAAAAACTTATAAGTTTTTCCAAAATCTTGTCATTAAACCATCGCATTCCCACAGGGTTGTTAAATTCATGGTTCCCATTAAAACGGATCTGCTGTTGAAAGCTATATAGTATTACCACAAGCAATAATCGTGGATCACGTTTATCCTCTGGGAAAAAGTTGTAATAATTGCGCACCTTGAGATAGGAGTCTTTATCCCCCGGTTCCAATTCAAAGCGTTGTATAATTTTCTTCATGTACACAATATAAGAGAAAATATCATAATGCCAAAAGGATTCGATAAGTTCTTTGACAAAATGATTGTACTCGTTATATATGATGCTTTCGGAACTTATATTGATTCCAACATTAAAACCGCCTCCGAAGGTATCTATAAAATTGTCTATGTTGGCAGGAAGGCTTTTCCTTATTTCCGCAATAACACGAGTTTTGTTTCCTATATAATTGAGCGGTGATTCATATATAACATCCGATGGATTCTTTTTCTCTACAAAGAATAAATATTCAAAATGTTCCTTATGGTTTTGTGACTTCCAGTTCTGATATTTTTTATAGCTAATTTTTTTACAGCAATATGTTTCTGGCTTTCAATAACGTTTCATAACAGCCTCAATATATTCTTTAGACATTAAGCCATCGTTGTTATAGCTAAGGACAATATAGCGGGCTTTTGTTTTAGCAATAATCTTATCGAAGAGGATATTAACCTTGTATTCTTTAGACCAATCGGATCTCATAGGCATAACAGGGCGAGATCCCGTCACTTTGCTGACAGAAGGACAATCATTCAAAATTAGTGTTTCAAGCAAATGATATTGTGCTCCGTATTGATTCTGTGTGTACGGTGGGTCTAAATATAAAATATCGCATTCGACGTCCGAAATGATATTTTCTATTTTATCGTTATAAATTGCAATATCTCCTAGAGTACACTTATTATATGATGGTATTATAAATTCAATTGGTTTTAATGCTCGTCCATCCCATTTTTTTTAAGAATGCACCATACACTCCCGCAGTATTTGAAACCTTCGACACAGATTCTATGAGACAGGCAAGAAGAAACATATATTCTGGTTCAGTAAGTAATTCGTTTCTATACCATTCTTCTATCTGATTTCTGAAATAATCTATCCTCGCAGCATTCTTAGAAGTAAAATACATTCTGTCGCTTTCGGTCGGTGCGTACGTTTTATATATAAAGCCGTGGATTTCATCACGGCTTTGATTTAAATACTCAAACGGATTAAGACCAAGTCTTTTAAAATAACAGATTGGGGCATATACTCTGCCAGCCGTGTAAACGGTGGCCCATTTAAGGTTATCATTAATAATAATATTAAATCTATCTTTTAATCTGTCTGATACTGAGCCTGTTCCACAAAATGCATCAAATAGAGTTAGCTTATTATCGGATGTTATTTTACTATTAACAAAAGCATTAATTTGTTTTACAATCGATTCTTTATTTCCTATAAATCTCATTATTTAGATACCAATTCTCATTTAGTGTATATTGATTGAGGTTATTATTTCTTCTCATTTTAGATTATTATAACCTAATATTGTTACCTTTTGATGCTGTATTTTAAAAAGACTTGTTATAAGTTATTAAGTATATAATATTATTTTCTATAAAAACTTATTCATATTTAAAAGTTATTAATATAATTTAAATCATAATATTTAAAACTTGTTAAGAACATATTGTGAGAATAGCGGTAATTAACTCTAAAGGCGGTGTCGGCAAAACTCCATTGGCTTTTAGTTTGGCTAAGGATTTTGGCTTAAATTTACAGACTAATGATAATTCTGTGGTTACTCAAATATATGATAAAGCAGTATATTTTAATCCTTGTAAAATAACAAATGATACGATTTATGATTTTGGCGGCTTTGTGGCCTCTAGAGTGCTAAGCATTCTAAAAGAGTGTGATCTAGTGATTATGCCGGTTACTCCCAAAATAAACTCCGTTTTTAAGGCAGCAGAAACCTACAATCAAATACAGACGTTGTGAACAAGGGGGACTTGGCAACTATTATAGAGGCTTTAAAGGGAGCAGGATTTAAAAACGACGTCGAGTATATGCTTTTAAAAAGATCAGCCATATTTGAAAATGCCATTGCAAACGGTATGAGTTTTGTGGAACTTTATAATCAAAATGGTTTATCAAAATCCCAGTACAAAGACTTCTATTTGCAATACTATAAAATTATCGAATACATAAAAGCCAAGGCTTTATCGTGAAAAATCTTTCAAATTTTAAATTAAACAACGATATAGTAACATGGTTTGTGGAGGCAGACAATCAAACTGCAAAACTAGATAAGATTTCCGAACTGGAAGCTATTTTAGCTAAATATAAAAGACTAGGACGCCCAAAATTAGAAAATCCACCAACTCATCAGATGACGGTGTACCTATCCGATGACGAGATGGATTTTATAGCTAAAGAGGCTAAAGAAAAAGGCATCAGTAAGAAACAGGTACTTAGAAATTTAATAGCCAAGCAGGTAAGCTAGTAGTTTTCTTATTGCTAGAATCCTAGAGGCTATAACTAAAAAGTTAAGCATCCCATAAAAAATAGTGTGTATAATAGTAAGTATAAAAATATAAAAGGAATGGTGTGTCTAGTCTTGATAAGCTAATCAAAAAACTTGAAAATAATCCAAAAAACGCAAGCTTTGATGATGTTAAGCGCTTACTATTAAATCATGGTTATGAACTAGATCACATTAAAGGCTCACATCATAAATTTAAAAAAAGCGACGACACGATAGTTGTACCATATCATAAGCCGATTAAAGAAATATATATTTTACAAATCTTAGCAAAAATAAGGGAGTAATGATGAAAAAAGACTTGAACTATTATTTAAACTTGCCATATACGATTACGATCAAAAAGCTGGACGACGGCGATTATTTTGCTCAATATGTAGAGGCTGGGTTAGTTAAAAACAATCTAATGGCCGGCTGGGGAGCTACTGAGACCGAAGCAATAGAGGATCTAAAAGAAGCCTTTGCGTGCTACGTCGAGGGGGCTCTTAAAAACGGCGAAAACATTTATGAACCGATTGATGAAAACGCCAAAGTTCGCATAAATTTAACTATACCTAAAGGTGTTTTAAATGCAATTGATGCCGTTACAAATAACCGTTCGGCATGGTTTAGCGAATTAGCTAAAAAGGCATTAATAGTGTAATTTACGCCATTATTGAAATATGGTTATCCCTCCTCAAAAGCTACTTATAGTGTATCCACTATACTTTTTTTAAAATAACATCTTTATTATATTATATTAAACTTTTTAATTTTTCTTAAAATTATTGTTTAAGTTTTGCATAGTTATAATTTTTAAAAAGGACAAAAAGGGGTAACAAATGAAAATTTTTTTAGTTTTGTTATTAAGTATTTCTATTGTATTTTGTGCCGTAGAAAATGAACTTTATGCTGAGCATGTTGCATATAAAGAATATGGAAAAAAGGGAGATTATCAAAATGCTTTAAAACATGCCTTAAAGCTCATAGGATATCTCACACCAAGTGATAAAAATAAGATTGATTATGCTAAAAATGAATATGGTAAGTTTGTGTCTTACATATACAATGATATAGCGACTTTTTACAAGAATTTAGGTAACTCTGAAAAAGAGATCGAGTACAACACAGAAGCCATTCGTGCTTATTTTAAATATTTAGACGAAAGTTACTCTGAAAGGTTTAATGCTGATAAGAAAAAATTTGAAGATCCGGGATATATTGATGATGACGGCTGGGGAGAACAATTAGTAAGCTTAAAAAACAATATCTCTGTTGAGAACTATTGTCAAGATAGCTATGGTTGCGAAACACATGATCTGGCTGTTGTATTTCGCAGTATCGGTGATAATGATAGAGCGCTAGATTTTTATAAGCAAAGTATAGATTATAACAGAGCTGGAGGGAATGGTTGTATTACCTCAGACAATTTTACTATTAACCAAACAATGAGGCTACTGAGGATTAAGTATGGAGAAAATAGTTTGCAGTTGGCTGAATTTTATTTAGATGTAGCAAATGGATATATATATGAAATAGGCGATAATAACAATGAGGCTGTTAAGTATGTCATAAAGTCCATAGATATATGTCTTGATCATCTTAAAAACGACAAAGAAAATAAAAATGCTTTAGATCTATTATATAAGTCTTTTTGGCAATTAGGTAACTATATGCAATTTAAAAAGAATTATGGTACCGTTATTTTGGCTGGAGAAAAGATATCCAAAGTTGCTCTTAAAACAAAACAGCTTAACGACTTATACCACAATGTGCTAGGACAGGCATACTTTAATGTTGGCGACTATGAGAAATCTATAAATTTACTAAAGGACATAGCGACAGATTCGACTTATGCAGATTCGACTTATTTTGATAGATCTAATGCAATGTTTTTTCTTGCAAAAAGCTATCAAAAAATAGGTCAGTATAAAAACTCTAACACTATTTTTAGAGATTTAGTTAATCAAAAATTTAAATCGCTTATAAGCGGTGAGCTTGTTATTGGTGGTAGGAGCGAACCTGAGATAATGGAGCTTTACTATAATATCGCTCACAACTATCTTTCAGAAGATAAAATAGATCTAGCCATAGATAACTATAAGCTTGCATATAATATTTATAATCATCCACTTGCTGATTTTTCTTTAACAGGTTATGCCGACAAGTTAGAAATAGTAGGCAGCACTCGTACCCCAAGCATATCTACAAAAGAACTCATGAAAAGCAATATACAAAATTATGATAAAATGGTAAAGTTTCAACAACAAACAGAAGCCTATAATACAAGTTGGATATATTTTATAGATTCTGGTGCACTGCTACACGAAATGGGCTTTTTAAAAAATGCTATAAAATATTATAATGTATCCAAAAAAAATTTTGAAGGAATAAAACCAGAACCACTTATTAATCTAAACATAGCAACAGCATATCATGGTTTAAAAGACTATAATAATGCAGCGGAATACGCGCAAAAAGCGTATATAGATTTTGATAATAATAGAAAAGAATCCTTTAAAAATTTACAAAGTTCTGACCAAAAGAAATTTCTAGAAAACAATGGCTTATACCTTCTTACACTGGTTGATTCGATTTATCAAGCTGCACAATCAAACAAGGCAAACTCAAACATCAAAGCCCTAAAATCATCTGCGTTTGATTTTTTTATCAACTCAAAAGGTAGTTTGCTAGATAAAGAAAACACAATAGCTATGATGAAGTATTATATAACTGATAAGAATATACTGGATAAGATAGAGCAGTTTGAAGCCAAACAGCGAACACTAGCCGAACTAAATATCCAAAAAAAAGATAAAAATGAAATTGAAAAGCTAGAAAAAGAAATCGACAGCATCGAGTTAGAGCTCGCGAGTGCCTCTGAAAAATTCCAAGAGGAGAAAAAGCTAGAAAAGATTACTATTTCAGATATAGCAAACTATATAAACAATGATGAGTTATATGTGGATTTTGGTTATGCAAAAGAACAATACTTTGTTTTTATCGCTGATAATAAGAAAAATATAGACCTTTTTGTCTATAGCTACCAAGATAGTAAAAAGATTAATACTCTTATTAATAATTTTAGAAAAGATATAGAAAAATTAGCAAAGAGTAGTGAGCAAAATCACACTATCTCTAAAGAGAGCACTGAAACGCTATCAAGTCTTTATAAGCTAATCTTTAACAAAAATATTAGCCAAAAACTTGGCAACTACAATAAATTTATAGTTTCTACAGACGGAGCATTGCGACTTATGCCTTTTGAGGCTCTGATAACTGGCTCTGGTTATTTTATTGAAAATAATGATATTAGATACATAATGTCTGCAAAAGAATTTGTAAGAACGCATAGATTTAACACATCTGACACAAAAAATCACATGGCTGTCTTTAGTGACCCAGCATATGATAAGGTATCAAGTAGCTCAGTAAAGGCTAATATATCTGATATCAATACTACAAACGTAAATGAAGAGGTTATGACTAGAGCCGTAAATTCTGTAGAATTTTTTACAAGATTAAAGGGCTTTAAAGAAGAAGAGGAGGCTATCAAGGGTATATTTACTGACAATATAGATGTATATAACCGTGAAAATGCAAGCCTTGAAAACATGTTTAAGGTAACTTCTCCAAAAATTCTACACGTAACTACTCACGGGTTTTTTATAAATGATCACAATATCCTTAACCCTATGTTAAAATCAGGCATAGCCTTAAGTGGAGCAAACACAAAAACAAAAGATGGTGTTGTAACCGCATTAAAACTATCTGGATTAAATTTACAGGGAACTGATATGGTTGTATTATCAGCATGCGAAACAGGTGTCGTTGATATGGCAGATACTAATTCTGTTGCTGCGCTACCAAAAACATTTATGCAAGCTGGTGTAAAAAACGTCATGATGAGTTTGTGGAAAGTGGATGACAAACAAACTGTTGGACTAATGAAAGATTTTTACAACAACATTAAAAATGTTAATCTCGATGAAAATGGAGCTTGGAAAAACCAAGCTAACAATAGCACAAATGAATATAATGTGCTGTTAAAAAAAGCTAAACTCAATATGATAAAACAAGGGCTTCATCCATATTATTGGGCTGCTTTTATAATAAACGGAGAATAAGTTTTATACCGACTTAATTTCACTCCACTTTAAGTCGGTATGTATTAATATCTTATTATTTTTTTAAAAGGATTTACAATGCTAAAACTCACCCTGGCTTTGCCCCTACTGGCATCACTTGCTATCGCAAATGTATCTTTAACCACGCAAGGTAATGTAGTCTATCATATCGATGGCAAACCAAGCACTAGCAAAATTGCAGATGAAGGTTCGCTTATCGAATACATAAGTGGTGATGGCAAGATAAGTTTAAAAGATGATGTTTCTAATAAAAAGCTGACTCTTAACAAAACAGGCGATCAATACACTGCTAGTAAATCATCTGGTATATTATCTCTTGCTGGCATAAAAGCTTACTTTGCAAAAGTTGAAGTAGAAAACAAAAACGCCTTTACTAGAGGCGACTCAAACTGCGCTGCATTTGATGCAAAAAAAGAGACACTAAAACTTGCTCCAAGCATTAGCTCTATACTATACTACCGAGATGGCGAGCTAGTAGATGAGTATAAAGTACAAGATCAAAATATAATATCATCAAATAACTCAAAAGTATCATATAAATCAGGCGATATTATGAGATTTTTAGATAGGGATGAATACGACATATACTGCCTAGAAGTTAAATAAGCAAGTTTTATGACATTGTTAAACTTGATCAAGTCAAGCCTTTTAGTAATAGCTAAAAGTACACTAAGTCCAAAGCTAGCACTTTTAAAAGAACTAGGAAATTTTAAATTTTCTATTGTATTTGGAGTGCTAGCTGGTATTTGTTATCTAGTGTATAATGCGATATCTGATTATGAGTTTATTAGAAAAAATATAGGCGACGTCGAGTATGATATCACACTAAAAGCATACTCACATGTTAGCCAAAACCCCACAAATGCACCACGCATAATAGTAGTGATGATAGATGAAAAATATCTACGTGATCACAACCTAAGCAATGGTAATGAAACGCTAGGCTTTAACTATACGCCGCGATCGCTACTGGCAAATATACTAAATAAACTAGACACTAAAATTGTAGGACAAAAACCAAAAGGGGTGCTACTGGATTACTACCTTGCATATAGTGGCGATATAAATGGCACTGTAATAGCTGATGACAAAACACTAATAGACGCACTAAACACTCATGCCAAAGAGTACCCGATATATATACCAACTTATACTAACAAGATGTTTATACAACCATATCTTAATAAAAGCGTGAAATTTGCATCTGTTCAAGTAGATCAAAATAAAGACGGTATAATAAGAGGTTATAGCCCCTATCTTTGTAAAGATGGCAAAAAAATAGCACATATAGCTAAGATATTTAGTTTGACTAATAATAATGAAAATAGCGAGTGTGATGCAAGTTATAAACCTAGTTTTGACGAGATGTTAAATTCTCGTATACTTTTTAAAAGGATAGATGATGTGGCCAAGGTTTCAAACTATAAAAATATCACTATCTACCAAGCAGGCGAGCTTGATAATATCGATGAAGACTTTAACGATGCTATCGTACTTATAGGATCTGATTATAAAAACTCAGGAGATATAATAAACACTACAATAGATACAAGAAGTGGGGTTCTAATACTAGCTGATACCATTACAACTGCATCTATATTGCCTAATGGACTTAAAAAAGTTCATCCACTTATAGCTGCCATGTCTTATACGTTAATGTTTTTTATCATTACTTGGACAGCGCTAAGCCTAATGGACAAATTTAATGTAAAAAACGATACTGTAAAAACAAATATTTTACTCATATCGAATATACTAATATTTTTTATCCCCGCTAGTGGGATGATATTTTTAGGGTATTATCTATCATGGGCTGTACCTATGATACTATTTGAAGCAACAGATAAACTGATGATAATTGCAAGGGCAAAAAATAAGATTGATACACTTGCAAAACCTATAATAATAACCGTTGCAGTTGCTTTAGCTATTATAGTTCTTGTGATAGTAGCAACAATAGCTATTTTATAAGATGTTGTCCATTCATTAATATCTATTCTTAATAACAAAATTTGATACCAATGAACCAAACCTCCGTCAGGAAGTATAAAATTTAAAATAGGAAATCGGCTTGAGAATTCTTTAGTAATCTGCTTGATTTTAAAAAGTTTGAACAGCAAAACTACAAATAAACAGCCTAATACACTATAACTATCTATTTGGTTTGATATTTTGTATTTGATCGGAATTTATTATATTTTTCTATTACTGATACTAAAACAGCTTTTGCTTTAAATAAAGACTAAATTCACCTGCTAAAGAAAAATAGCCATAGTAAAGCAAAAGCAAAAAACGTTAACCTAAAAAGAGCAATAAAGCGAATTTATATTGCCAAACAAAAAATGAAGTAACTTCATGAGCATCATAGTTTCAAAACTTAATCTCACTACCCTATATAT
>NZ_JAAKZD010000015.1:0-37738 GCF_015230035.1 Campylobacter concisus | reverse complement strand
AAATATTTCAAAAATGAAACTTTTTAGATATATTTAAAAAAATTTTATATTTATAAAAATTTGTATACAAAATACCTTACTTTTAAGCAATCAGTTTTTTAATATAAAAAATTTTTAATCCTTAAGAAAAAGAATTAATATTAAGAGTAAAATAGACTCTTTTAGGCGAAATTTCGCAAATGGCGTATCTGACAAATATTGATAAAGAATTTCAATATTTTTTACTATCAAAATGAGCCAAATATTGAAAAAACTAAAGCATTTTTTTAAACTTGCTTTTAACTTTTTTGTTATAATATCCCATCAAAAATAAAAGGGATATTTTTTATCCGAATTAAGGTTTTAAATTTGAGAGTATATTTAGACAATAACGCCACAACGATGGTTGATCCAGAAGCTTTTGAACTTATGAAGCCGTTTTTTTGCGAAAAATACGGCAATCCAAACTCACTTCACAAATTTGGCTCAGAAACCCACCCAGCGCTAAGAACAGCACTAGATCAGCTCTACACCGGACTAAATGCAAAAGATAGCGATGACATCGTCGTTACCTCATGCGCAACCGAGAGCAATAACTGGGTTGTAAAAGGCATCTACTTTGACAAAATCGCAACTGGCGAGAAAAAACGCATCATCACCACCGCAGTCGAGCATCCAGCCATTTTGGCAACTTGTAAATTTCTAGAAAAATATGGCGTGGATCTTACGGTCTTAGACGTAAATAGCGACGGCATCGTCACTCCAGAGCAACTAAGAGCTGTCATGGACGAAAATGTCGCGCTTGTCGCCATAATGAGCGCAAACAACGAAACTGGCATGATCTTTCCTATAAAAGAGCTTGCTAAAGTTGCCCACGAATACGGCGCTTTATTTCACACTGACGCCGTGCAAGCAGTCGGCAAGATAAAGATAGATGTTCAAGACCTAGACGTTGATTTTCTAAGCTTTTCAGCGCATAAATTTCACGGACCAAAGGGCGTTGGAGCGTTATTTATAAAAAATAGCATGCCACTAAGCAGCTTGCTTCACGGCGGCGAGCACATGGGCGGACGCAGAAGCGGCACACTTGATGTACCAGGCATCGTTGGCATGGGCAAGGCGCTTGAACTAGCAAATAAATTTATGGATTACGAGCATTCACATGTTCGTCGTTTGCGTGACAAACTTGAAGACGCGCTACTACAAATTCCTGACGTTAGCATCGTTGGCAAAAAAGAGCAGCGCGTGCCAAACACCATCCTAGCATCTATCAAAGGTGTCGAGGGCGAGGCGATGCTTTGGGATCTAAATAGAGCTGGCATAGCGGCCTCTACCGGCTCTGCCTGTGCGAGTGAGACGCTTGAGAGCAATCCTATCATGGAGGCGATCGGAGCTGATAAAGAGCTAGCTCACACCGCACTTAGACTATCTCTTTCAAGGTTTAACACAGAAGAAGAGATCGACTACGCGATCGAGCAGATAACAAAGGCCGTAAATAGACTAAGAGGCATCTCAAGCACCTTCGCGTACGCCCCAGAGTGGCATAAGAGTGGATTATAAAATTTAAAGGAAAAACATGGCAAAAAATAACTTAATCGGCGGCTCTATCTGGGATGAATACTCAAAGGTAGTGCAAGATAGGATGAATAATCCTAAATTCATGGGCGAACTAACCGAAGAGGACGCCAAAAAAGCAAACGCAAAACTTATCATCGCTGACTTTGGCGCAGAGAGCTGCGGCGATGCGGTCAGGCTTTACTGGCTCGTTGATGAGAAAACCGACAAGATAATAGACGCTAAATTTAAAAGCTTTGGCTGTGGTACGGCGATAGCTAGCTCTGATACAATGGCTGAGCTTTGCATCGGCAAAACGGTCGATGAAGCGGTTAAGATAACAAATTTAGATGTCGAAAGAGCTATGCGCGACAACCCAGACACACCAGCTGTGCCACCTCAAAAGATGCACTGCTCAGTTATGGCGTATGACGTTATCAAGGCAGCTGCTGCAAGCTACAAGGGCATAGACCCAGAGCACTTTGAAGATGAGATCATCGTTTGCGAGTGCGCTAGAGTGAGCCTTGGCACGATCAAAGAGGTGATAAGACTAAACGACCTTCACACGGTTGAGGAGATAACGCAATACACCAAGGCTGGCGCATTTTGTAAATCATGCGTTAGACCTGGCGGACACGAGAAAAAAGACTACTATTTGGTTGATATCTTGCGTGATACTAGGGCTGAGATGGAGCAAGAGAGGCTAGAAGCTCAGGCAAATGCTCAGGCAAACAACACCCTAAGCGACGTTAGCTTTGAGAGCATGACGATGGTTGGCCAGCTAAAGGCGATCGAATCAATCATCGATAAAGAGATCCGTCCGATGCTTATGATGGATGGCGGAAATTTAGAGATCATAGACATTAGAAACGACAACGGCGAAAATATCGATGTTTATATCCGCTATCTTGGCGCTTGCTCAGGCTGTTCAAGCGGCTCGACTGGCACACTTTATGCGATAGAAAATGTCTTACAAGAGAGCCTAAGCCCAAAAATCAGGGTAATGCCTATATAAATTTATCGAACGGCTTCTTTTGGAGCTGTTCGCCTCTACTAAATTAAATTTACCACCTAGACAATCTGAATTTAACCAAGCTCAAATTTTGCCTTTAAAAATTTCAAAATTTCACTTCTGGTCTGCGCCAAATCGCCCACAAATTTCTTCTCAAACTGCGATCGGTTAAATGTTCTCTGACGTTTAGCAAGCTGGGCTGTGTGCGTGGTGATAAGCGTTTCTAGCTCGCTTTTTGAAATTTCACCCTCCAAAAACTGCTTGCACTCTTTTAGACCTATCGATTTTAGGGGTTTTGGCTCGCTTTTATACTTGTCAAATAAAAATTTCGCCTCATCTATCAAGCCCTCATCTAGCATATTTTTCGTCCGCTTTGCGATGCGAGCTCTAAGCTCCTCTTTATCCCACAAAATTTCAAATATCGCAAGCTCTTTTATGACGCTCTCTTTGGTGTTTTGCTTTAGCCAGATGCTTGGGATTTGCCCGCTAAATTTATAAATTTGATACCATTTTTCGAGGCGATAAGAGTCATTTTGGCTAAATTTACTTGCAAACTCAGGGTCGTTTTGTAAAGCTAGCTCGTAAATTTCTTCGTTGCTTAAATTTAGCTCGCATTTTGGCACGTCTGGCGCAAGACCACTAAGCATCGCCTTTAGATAAAAGCCGCTGCCGCCTGTGATGATGAGCAAGCACTCTTGTGAGCGCGCAAATTCCTTTGCGTTTTTGTAAATTTCAAAAAATGCCCCAACGCTAAATTCCTCATCAGGGTAAATTTCATCCACTCCAAAATGCCTCACAGCTGCTAGCTGCCAGGGTTTTGGCTTTGCGCTGGCGATATCTATCTCTTTATAAAGCGCAAGCGAGTCAAGGCTTAAGATGACGCCATTAAACTCCTTTGCCAGCTCAAAGGCTAGATCGCTCTTGCCGCTTGCCGTGGTGCCAATTAGTGCTAGCTCTCCAAACAAGCTTAGCCCTCGTAAAATGAGCTAAATAGCAAAATTTCATCGCTTTGCTCGTTACTTTTGCCCTCTTTTAAAAGATCAGCCAAAACGCCTGCAAAGTGCGGTGCAAAGCTTAGTTCGTTTAGCCCGTATGCTTGGTTATAGAGTAAATTTTGATATGTCTCGTCGCGTCCGATCGCTGGTTTGTCGTTTGAGCTAAGAAGGACAAAATTTGCTCTAAAGCTAGGCTCTTTTAGCTCGCTTATGCCAAGGTGTCTTTTTAGCTCGTTTAAAAATGCGTTGATCTTTTCTGTTTTTACAAGCGTATCGATCGCGCCCACTTGTAAATTTGTGATGATCGTGACGCCATTTTTCGTTGGATAAATTTTGGCAAACATATCATTTAAAATGATCGGTTTTTTAGGGATCTGACCCTCGCTTAGCACAAGATCGATCGTGTAAAATTTAGCCAAAATGGCGCTTAAATTTGTCCCAAACTTGCTTGAAAGCTCCAAGCTTCTACTAGCCACAACAAAGCTGTCAGCCTCGTATTCATCGTCACTGCCAACAGCCTTTTGCACGGCTTGCCCCTGCGTTTTTAGCTCATAAATTTCATCGTTTATAAACTGCACTCCAAGCTCATTTAGCTCGCTAACAAGCGCCTTTTTTAGCTCAACTGCGTCGATGCTTGCGTTTTTAGCTAAATTTAGCGCACCTTTTATATTTTTATTTATCAGGCCAAAATTTGCTAGCTCACTATCCACGCTTAAAATTTCTTGCTCGCTATCAGCAACCCTTGTCTCATCAAGCCTCTTTTTAAAGCTCTCATCCTCGCTAAAGATGAGATAAACGCCACTCTCATCAAATTTTATCTGCGGATATTTTTCGTTTAGCTCTCTTAAAATTTCAAAGCTCTTTTGTCCAAATTTTTTAAACAAAATTCTCATCTTTTTGTCGTGAGCCTTTGTTGATTTAAGCGTGAAATTCGCCATCCAAGCTCTAAAATTTTCATTTAGGCAAAGCGCTATATCAAGCTCGCTTTTTTTACTAACTAGCCCCAAAAATGAGCTAGATATCGCTCCATCTCTTGCAAGTGCTGGGGTGTTAAATGGGGTTAAAATTCCGCTTTCAAACTCATCTTTTTGGCTACTAATAACTAAAATTTCTTCGCCCTTTTTAGCTAGCTCAAGTGCCGTAAATAACGCACTAAAACCATCTCCGATAATCGCTATTTTACTCATCATAACCCTTCATTTTAAATTACTCTCGCAATGATAATATAAATTTAGATTTAAAGCAAAATGGTGTAAAATCAGACACTTTTTAAAAAACATGGAAATTTATATGATCAAAAAGCTAAAAGATATCGCAGAACTCATCGTTTTTAAGCACTCGGTTTTTGCTTTGCCATTTATCTTTGTGGCGATGATAGTTGCGAGCAAGATAGAAAATGGCTCGGCTTGGTTTGGCTTTAAACTGCTTATTTTAGGCACTCTTTGCGCGGTTAGTGCTAGAAATTTCGCCATGGCGTTTAACAGATACCAAGACGAGGACATCGACAAGCTAAACCCACGCACCGCAAGCCGTCCAAGCGTAGATGGACGCATCGGCAAGGGCAATATGCAGCTTTTCATCGTAGCAAACGCACTTATCTTTATCATCTGCGCTTATTTTGTAAATTCGCTCGCATTTTGGCTAAGCTTCCCCATACTTGCCGTGCTTGGCGGATACTCGCTATTTAAGCGATTTAGCGAGCTAGCGCACTTGGTGCTAGGCCTTAGTCTTGGACTTGCTCCGATCGCTGGCGTGGTCGCAGTGAGCGCTGCTATACCGCTTTGGAGCGTGCTACTTTGCCTTGGTGTGACATTTTGGGTGGCTGGATTTGACCTGCTCTACTCGCTTCAAGATATTAAATTTGACCAAGAAAACAAGCTCTTTAGCATACCAGCCATTTATGGCGACAAGGCGACACTATTTTTATCAGCTATTTTTCACGCCTTAGCTTTTATACTTTGGCTACTTTTTGCTTGGGCGGCTGGGCTTGGAGCGATGGCGTTTTTTGGCATCGTGGTAAGTGGCGTGATATTATTTTTCGAGCATAGGATCGTAAGGCGCGACTTTAGCAAGATAGATCGGGCGTTTTTCACGCTAAATGGCTACTTGGGAATTTTATTTTTCATCTTTGTTTGGATCAGTGTATTATGAGCGAAGTAAGGCTTTTTAAAGCGCCTCTTAGCATGGTTTATGAGTGCGATAGAAGCGGGGACGAGAAATTTTTAAGAGAATTTAACTCTATCTTGCCAGGCGACGAAGATGCGCTTGGAGCGTGGCTAAAGCGTGCAAAATCACGCGGTGAGACCAAAGAGAGCGACCAAGTCTTGCTAACGCTTGTCATCGAGCTTCATAGAAAGATCGATGCGCTTAGTGATTATATAAAAAATGAGCACAAGCAATACTTGCCACTAAAAGAGAGTGCAGATATCGATGAGATCGGCTTTACACATATAAAAATAAGCGAAGATAAATTTAAAAAAGATGAAATTTACTATGCAAGGATCGCGATGCCTATCTTTCCAAAGAGAAATTTGAGCCTTTATCTAAGGGCGCAGGATGAGAGGCTAGCAAAGATAGAGAACATGCACGAAGAGGACGAGGCCGACTGGAACGCTTACGTGACGGCTAGAGAGCGTGTGATGATAAGAGAGCTTAGAGCGAATTCGTAAAGGAAAAATATGGAAATTTACATTTTTTTAGGTTTTGGCATCGTTTTAGCGATAATAATAGCTTTGATATTTATAAAAGATAGTGAGACAAATAAGAAATTTACAAGATACGAGCGTGCCATAGAGAGCGCCATACAAGAAAACTATAATCTCAAAAAACAGCTAGCCGCACTGGCAAGCTTTAAGCCTGATGATGACGAGCAGCTAAAAGATGTAAAGGATGAGCTAAAAGAGCAGATAAACGAGCAGATAAACGAAAAAATCGTGCCGATAATCCGCGCTATAAAGAGCATCGAGCGAGTGATCGATGACTTTGCAAACGAGCAAAAAGATAGGATGTTTAACCTTGAAGAGCGAACAAGAGATATCAATAAAATCGCCCCGAGTGTTATAAATGAAGAAGAGCAGATCCTAAAGATGTTTAAAGATGGCAAAAGCGCGGCTATGATCGCTAAAGATCTTCACGTGGGTATGGGGCGAGTTGAATTTGTGCTTAAATTTCATAAATTAGCCTAAATTCGGGCTAATTTTAAAAGACAAAACTACTCTTAAACTACAAAAATTAGCTTAAATTTTTATTTAAATTTAAATCTTTTAACATATAATTGAAAATTAAAAAAGCTCTAACCAAGCTTAAAAAAGGTGCTTTATGCTAATAGATAAATATGGTCGGGTTGTTGATTATTTAAGAATTTCTGTGACGCAGCGCTGCAATTTTAGATGTAGATATTGCATGCCTACGACGCCATTTAGTTGGACGCCAAAAGAGAATTTACTGACATTTGAAGAGCTATTTTTATTTGTAAAAGTAGCTATCGATGAGGGTGTGAAAAAGATCAGGATCACAGGTGGCGAGCCACTCGTGCGCAAGGATTTGGACGTCTTTATAAAGATGATAAGCGATTATAAGCCAGACATCGATCTAGCGCTTACGACAAATGGCTTTATGCTGCCACACTTTGCAAAAAGGCTAAAGGACGCTGGTCTAAAGCGCATAAATATGTCGCTTGATACGCTAAATGAGCAAAAGGCTAAATTTATCGCTCAAAAGAGCGTCTTGCACGAGGTTTTAGCTGGCTTTGAGGCGGCGCTTGATGCTGGGCTAAAGGTCAAGATAAACACAGTCGCTATAAAAGGCTTTAACGACGATGAGCTAGTAAATTTGCTTGAGTTTGCTAAATTTAGAAACTCTCAGATCAGATTTATCGAATATATGGAGAATTCGCACGCCAAAGAGGATCTAAAAGGGCTAAAAAGCGATGAAATTCTAAATATCATCTCGCAAAAATATAACGTTACAAAAGATGAAAAATTGCCAAACGCACCTGCGTCTATTTACAGACTTGATGACGGCTATAAATTTGGCATCATAGACCCTCACAAACACGACTTTTGCGAGAGTTGCAACCGCATCAGACTAAGCGCTGAGGGGCTTTTGATACCTTGCCTTTATTTTGAAGACGCACTAAGTATCAAAAAAGCAGTTGCAAATGGCGACATCGTCGCAGCAAGCGAGATCTTAAGGCAAGTGCTAGCTAACAAGCCAAAAGAGAACAAATGGGCTCTAGGAGCTGAAAATGAAACCTCTTCAAGGGCATTTTACCAAACTGGTGGTTGATGAGCAAAGAGCTAGAATTAGTTGAGGCATTTTTAAGCATCCAAGGCGAGGGCGCTTATCAGGGCAGACTCGCTGTGTTTTTACGCTTTTTGGGCTGCAATCTAAACTGCTCTGGCTTTGGCGTAAAGACAAGATCTTTAAAAACAGGCGAAGAGCTTTTGGGATGCGATAGCATAAGAGCCGTTTTTAAGGGACATTTTCACCACAAAACATATAGCGCAGATGAAATTTTAAGCATAGTTGATGGGCTTTGTAAAGGTTTAGAGCAAAAGCCGATCATCGTTTTAACAGGCGGCGAGCCACTCATCTGGCATCAAAATGAAAATTTAATAAATTTGGTAAGAAATTTGCTTATAAATTACGAGGTGCATTTTGAGACAAATGGCACGATCTTGGTTGATTTTGCTAAATTTGAAATTTATAAAAATTGTCATTTTGCACTTGGCGTAAAACTAGCAAATAGCGGAGTTAGCGAGCAAAAACGCATAAATTTAGATGCCATTTTAGCTATTAAAAATAACGCAAAAAGCAGCTTTTTAAAATTTGTCCTATCGCGCTTTGACAAAAGCGAGCTGGATGAAATTTTATATATAAAAGATAGAGCAAATTTGCCAGTTTGGTGCATGGCGATGGGCGCAAATGAGGACGAGCTAAGCGAAAATGCTCTAAAAACAGCGCAATTTGCCATAAAGCATGGATTTAACTACTCAGAGCGTATCCACATCAGGCTTTGGGGCGACAAAGAGGGTGTTTGATGATTATTAGAAAACTTTTTAGATTTGAAAATGCGCATATCGTGAGGTTTTGTAGCTCAAAGCGCTGCAGGACGAGCATCCACGGACACAGCTACGTGGCAGAAATTTTACTTAGCTCAAATTTTCTTGATAACGCTGGCATGGTCTATGACTTTGGGCTGATGAAGCAAAACATAAAAACGATCATCGATAGCTTTGACCACGCTACGACCATATTTTCAGGCGATAGTGATGAATACAAAAACGACCTTAAAAAGCACTCTGCAAGGTGGATCGAGATACCGCTAAATCCCAGCGCAGAGCAGTTTTGCCGTATATTTTTTGTCATGATCGAGCGGATACTTGAGCTTAGCGTGATGAGTAATGGCGAGCGCGAAGTGAAGCTTCATAGCGTCATCGTCCATGAGACCGACACTGGCTATGCGCAGTGCTTCAAAGAGGACGCGATAAATGCGCAAATGGGTGAGATAAGGCTTAGCGATATCAAATTTTCAGAGGCCGTTATAGACGAGTGGGAAGATAAAAATTTGCTTGAAAAGATGATAAATAAGATAAAAATAGAAAATCCAAAGGACGTTTGATGAAAAAATTTATAACCTCTTTTTTGCTTATAGCTGGCGTATTTTTGGGATGTGGAGATAAAGAAGAGGCCAAAAGTGACGTTAGTGAGCCAGTCCCTAGTGATGTTACGATAGCTCAGCCTGATGCAAATGTAACTATCGACGAGCAGCTGCCACCTGAGCCAGTCGTCGAAGAAAACGAGCCTCCTAAAGAGAAGAAATGAACGAACACTTAAGCTCGCTCTACGTTTATACTTTGCCATTTCACGTGACATTTTTTTATGCGCTACTTGCTTTAGCGGCGCTTTATCTAGCGCTTACTCAGTTTGGAGTGAGGAGTAAAAACTACGTGCTTCGCATAAGGTATTTCTTGCCTATTTATCATATGCTGCTTAGCTTTTTGGTGCTAACTGGGCTTATTTTGTGGGCATATTATAGCTATGAGCCAAAATTTAATGCCATAAAAATGCTTCTTATCTTAATAGCCCTAATCGCACTTAGCGCCGTCGGGTATAAAAGGCTAAAAAGATATGCCATTGCTGGCGAGCTAGAAAAATTTAAAAAATTTGCCCTTGCTAAAGGCATTTGTGACATTATTTTGATCATCATAGCAGGGATTTAGATGAAATTTTTATATGATAAAAACGCTGGCGAAGAGCGCTTAAAAATAGTAAATGAGGCATTTTTACACCTAAAAGCTAGAAGGGTTGAAGCAGGTGAGCGCATAAGTGTTAGAAATTTACGTGACGGCAAAGAGTATATCTACGAGATCGATGAGATAGAGCGCAGAAGTGCAAATTTAAGCCTCGTCTTTGCCAGCCTAAACTGCGAGCATAAATTTGACTTTACCATCGCTTGGGCGGTCGTTGATCCAAAGACGATCGAAAAGGCGCTACCATTTTTAAATGAGCTTGGCGTTGGCAAGATCGCCTTTGTCTATACTAAATTTTCTCAAGCAAATTTCAAGATCGACCTTGAAAAGCTAAACTACATAAACGCACTTTCATGCGAGCAGTGCGGGAGAACGTCGCTAATGGAGTTTGAAATTTATAAAAATTTAGACGAGCTAATGAGCGTTTATAAAAATGTCTCGGCCATAAATTTTGGTGGTAAAAATTTAAACGAAAAAAGAGATGATGAGATATTGATAATCGGTCCAGAGGGCGGATTTAGCGAGGATGAGACGGCTAAATTTAAAAATATCTACGGCCTAAATACAAAAAATATCTTAAGATCACAGACCGCAGTCATATCTGTGGCGGCAAAATTTCTTGCTTGATTTATTTGATTTTTAGATTAGTTTTTATATAATCAGCAACTTTTAAGGTAACAAATAGCCCAAAATAATAAAGGAAAGATGATGAAAAAAGAGATCCATCCAGAGTATGTAGATTGCACCGTAACTTGCGCGTGTGGCAACACTTTTAAGACAAAGTCAAACAAAAGCGAAATCAGAATTGACATTTGTGACAAGTGCCACCCATTTTTCACAGGCAGCGAAAAGATAGTTGATAGCGCTGGCCGTGTTGAGAAATTTAAGAAAAAATACGCTCAAAAATAAGCCTTGCTCTACTTTGTTCCTACTCCAATAGGAAATTTAGAAGATATCTCGCTTCGTGCGATCAAAATTTTGCGTGAATGCGAGATAGTTATCTGCGAAGATACAAGAGTTTGCAAAAGCCTTGTAAATCTGCTAAACGAACGCTTTGACGCAAATATAAATATCTCAAATTTTATCCCGCTTCACACCCATAACGAAGATGAATTTTTTGCAAATTTAAGTGATGAAATTTGGAGCAAAAATATAGCTTATATGAGCGACGCTGGCATGCCAGGCATAAGCGACCCAGGCGTTAGCCTAGTAAGATACGCTCAAAAAAATGATATCAAATACGAAATTTTAAGCGGAGCAAACGCTGCACTTTTAAGCGTAGTCGCCAGTGGGCTTTGTGATAAAGAGTTTGTTTTTTTGGGATTTTTACCAAATACTGGCAGAGATAGGGCTTTAGCTATACAAAATGCTCTAAGCTTAGCCTATCCAGCTGTGATCTATGAGAGTCCAAAACGCATATTAAGCTTAGTGCAAAGCATCGCAAATTTAGAACCAGAGAGAGAAATTTTTGCTATAAAAGAGGCAACCAAAAAATTTGAGACTAAATTTAAGGATAGAGCCAAAAATTTAGCCCAAATTTTAGAAAAAGCAAATTTAAACGGCGAGTGGGCAGTTGTCATCTCAAAAAGTGCAAATATAGCCACTCAAAACATCACAAAAGATGAGATCATCTCGCTTGACATCGCCCCAAAAGCAAAAGCAAAACTGCTTAGCAAAATAACTGGCGAAGAGGTCAAAAAGATATATGACGAGCTCATAAAAGCATAAATTTAAAAGCTCAAATTTCTCCAAAAAGTTTCAAAAATTCACTCAAATTTAGAAGCAAAATAAGTTAAATTTTACTTGATTTTAGCTACCATAAGCAACCATGATAATATACGGAAAACAGCTATTTTTACATATTTTGAACAAGCGCCCACAGATCCTAGAAGAGATATATCTCTCAAAAGAGTGTGATAAAAAACTCTTCTCTAAAATTTGTGGCACTGGCAAGAAGATCATCCGCGTGGATAATCAAAAAGCTCAGTCGATGGCGCATGGCGGCAACCATCAAGGCTTCTTAGCAAGCGTTAGCGAGTTTGAGTTTTCAGACATTAGCGAGCTAAAAAAGTTAAATTTCATCGCCGTGCTTTATGGCATAAGTGACGTCGGAAATATCGGCGCCATCGCTAGAAGTGCCTATGCTCTAGGCTGCGAAGGACTTGTCATCGTTACAAAAAGTGTAAATATGCAAGGTGTTTTAAGGTCAAGTAGCGGTGCTGCTTACGAGATACCAATAGCGATCTTTGAAGACGGACTTAGCCTGCTAAACGAGCTAAAACAGTGTGGTTTTAGGCTCTACGCGACGGCAAGCAACGGCAAAAATATAAAAGAGATGAAATTTGCTGGCAAAAGGGCTTTGGTGATGGGCTCAGAGGGCGAAGGCATACCGCAAAAAGCTCTAGCAAAGTGCGATGAGTGCGTCGGTATCAAGCTAAAAGACGGCTGGGACTCCCTAAATGTAAGTGCAGCTTTTGCGATAATTTGTGATAGGATGATAGATGAATGAACTAGAAAATTTAAAAGAGATAGGCATAAAAGAAATTTCGCGTAAGACGCACATTGAACCCACATTTTTACAATACATTTTTGACAAAAATTTTGAAAAATTATCACGCTTAAACATGAGAGGCTACGCCAAAATTTTACAGCGTGAGTATGGCGTCGATCTTAGCGAACTTCTCGCTGAATACGACGCTTTCATGCAGGAAAATATGCCTGATGAGAGCAAAAAAACAAAAGTTAGCCCAAAAATTTCTTCTTACACACCTGAGGACGTCTCGATCCAAAGGCAAAGTAGCGGTGGTGGGGCTGGATTTTTCTTCTGGATCATCATTTTAGCTATCATCGCTGGCGGTGCTTACTACTTTGACGCTTACAAATACGTCCAAAATTTCATCGCAAGCTTAAATGAAGACAACACAAGCGTTAGCTACTCGCAATCAAGCATTGTCAATGAAGTGAAGAAAAATATAATTGACACAAACGTAACGATCTCTCAAAACACTCCAAAGATCGATGCAAACGCTTCAAGCGTGAAAATTTCAGCTCCAGCTGAGCAAAACGTGACTGTAAGTCCTGCTAACGTTGATCAAAATGCCCTAAAACCTAGCATGGCAGCCCAGCCAGCTCCAAAAGTAGAGCAAAACGTGACAAAACCGCTAAATGAAGCGATCATCACGCCAAAACAACGCGTTTGGATAGGCATCATCAACCTTGAAAATGGCCAAAAAACATCGAGCGACACAAGCAAAAGTGTCAATATAAATTTAGACCAAAGACAGCTAGTCGTTTGCGGAAATGGCAACATCGAGCTTAAGATCGGCGATAAAGTGACAAAGTATAACCCAAGCCGTCCAGCTAGATTTTTAGTAGAAAATGGCGATATGAAATTTTTAACTTATGACGAGTTTGTCGAGATGAATAAGGGCAAATCTTGGTAAAAAAACTAGCCATATTTCTTCTTTTTAGCGTTTTTTCATACGCTTTTGATCTAAATAGCAGTGCAAATGCACTAAGTAGCGGAAAAGATCTGCAAATTTCTTTAGAAAATTTAGACACTAATGGCTCGCTAAACGTTGGCGAGCTAGTCTCAAGGCTAAAGCAAAGCTCGAACTACGATGCTCTCTCTTTTAGCTCAAATAGTTTAAATTTAAAATTTATAAGCACGCAAAAAGTCCCCTCAGCGCTATTTGTAAAATCGATAAATTTAGCTCTTGAAGATGCAAATATAAGCGTGGCAAGGGTAAATTCTCTAAAAAATGGCAATGAAATTTCTTATGGGATTTTAGCCCTAAAAAGTGGCGGCATAGATCCAAATTTACTAAATTTCACACTTAGTAAAAGCGGCTTTAAGATCATGGGATTTGATAGGCTTGATGGAAATTTAGCGCTTTATTTGGATGCTAAAAATATGAGCCTTGATGCGTCAAAAGTAAATTTTAACGAAGAGACCCCGCTTGTCAAAAGTGGCGGCGTCTATATCGTCGACGTGGCAGGTGCAAGTAGCCTAAATATCATCTCAAACGAGCCAAACAAATGGGTTCCGCTTGTTAGAATTTATGATAAAAATTTAAACCAAATCGATCTAAAAAGAGAAAACGAGATAAAAACCAACTACACTATAAATTTAGCTAACGACGCAAAATATGCGTTAATTAGCGACAATAGCGACATAACTAACATTAAAAACGAGATAATTATCAAGCTTATAAAATAGGAGCAAACAGTGTTTGATGAGATAAGATTTAATACAATTGAGCGTTTGCCAAACTACGTTTTTGCCGAAGTAAATGCTATAAAAATGGCAGCACGCAGAGCTGGCGAGGATATCATCGACTTTTCTATGGGCAACCCAGAGGGCAGAACACCGCAGCACATCGTCGATAAACTATGCGAAAGCGCGCAAAAAGATAAGACCCACGGCTACTCAGCCAGTGCTGGAATTTACAAGCTCCGCCTTGCCATTTGTAACTGGTATAAGAGAAAATACGGCGTAAATTTGGACCCAGAAACTGAAGCAGTCGCCACAATGGGCAGCAAAGAGGGCTTTGTGCATCTTGCTCAAGCCGTGATAAACCCAGGCGACGTGGCTATCGTGCCTGATCCTGCATATCCGATACACACGCAGGCGTTTTTATTTGCTGGCGGAAGCGTCGCAAAGATACCGCTTCACTACAACGATAAATTTGAGCTAGATGAGAATAAATTTTTTGAAAACTTAATCCAGACGATACACGCAAGCTCACCAAAACCAAAATATGTAGTCGTAAATTTCCCTCACAATCCAACGACCGTGACAGTGCAAAAGAGCTTTTACGAGCGCCTTGTAAGCATCGCAAAGCAAGAGAGATTTTACATCATCTCAGATATCGCCTACGCTGATCTTACCTTTGATGGCTACAAAACTCCGAGCATCTTTGAAGTAGAAGGCGCAAAAGATGTCGCAGTCGAGTGCTACACTCTTTCAAAAAGCTACAACATGGCTGGCTGGAGAGTTGGCTTCATGTGCGGAAACAAGAGACTTTGCGCCGCTCTTAAAAAGATAAAATCATGGGTTGATTACGGCATGTTTACGCCGATACAAGTCTCTGCCACAGTCGCGCTTGACGGTGATCAAAGCTGCGTTGAAGAGATACGACAAATTTATGAAAAAAGAAGAGATGTGATGATAGAGGCCTTTGCTCAGGCTGGTTGGGAGCTTAAAAAGCCAAATGCCAGCATGTTTATCTGGGCGAAACTTCCACCAAAGGTTAGCCACTTGGGCAGCCTTGAGTTTTCAAAGCAGCTTCTTACAAAGGCTTCAGTTGCTGTTAGTCCGGGCATTGGTTTTGGCGAGGGCGGAAACGACTATGTGCGCTTAGCTCTTATCGAAAATGAAAATAGGATAAGACAAGCAGCAAGAAATATAAAAAAATATTTGAAAGAATTTGAATGAATGTAGCGATTTTAGGCGTTGGAACCGTTGGCGAGTCGGTTGCAAAAATTTTACTAAAAAACAAAAAGCTAATCGCAGCAAGATGTGGCGAAGAGATAGTGCCAGTCATCGGTGTGGTTAGAAATTTAAATAAAAAAAGAGACGCTGGCATCCCTTTGACCGACGATATAAATAGCGTCATAAACCGCGATGATATCGACGTTTTTGTCGAGCTTATGGGCGGCGTTGAAGAGCCTTTTAGAGTGGTGAGTGAAATTTTAAAGCGCAAAAAAGCGGTCGTCACTGCAAACAAAGCGCTTCTTGCCTATCATAGATATGCTTTGCAAAATTTAGCCAAAAACACGCCATTTGGCTTTGAAGCAAGCGTGGCTGGTGGCATACCGATCATCAGAGCCTTAAGAGAGGGGCTTAGCGCCAACCACATCTTAAGCATAAATGGCATACTAAATGGCACAAGTAACTATATCTTAACCTCGATGATGAATGAGGGCTCAAATTTCAAAGACGCGCTTAAAAAGGCACAAGAGCTTGGATACGCTGAGGCTGATCCTACCTTTGACGTGGGTGGCTTTGATACGGCTCACAAGCTTCTCATCCTTGCAAGCATCGCTTATGGCGTGCACGGCGATCCAGAGGATATCTTGATCGAGGGGATACAAGGCATCACGCCAGAGGATATATTTTTCGCAAAAGATTTTGAATACTCGATCAAACTTCTAGCTATCGCTAAAAAAAGCGAGGGCAAGGTCGAACTACGCGTGCATCCAGCGCTTGTGCCGCAAAACAAAATGATAGCAAAGGCAAGCGGCGTAACAAATGCGATAAGCGTCGTTGGCGAGGTCGTTGGCGAGACTATGTACTATGGGCCTGGAGCTGGCGGCGACGCGACAGCAAGCGCAGTAATTAGCGATCTTATCGACATCGCAAGAGATAGCAAGTCGCCGATGCTTGGATACAAAGCACCATTTGAGCTAAACACCTTAGAGCTACTTGATCGCGACAGGATAAAGACGAAGTATTACTTTAGGCTAAAAGTCGAAGACAAAATGGGCGTGCTAGCAAAGATCACAAATTTAATGAGCGAAAACAACCTTTCAATCGATAGTTTGCTACAAAAGCCAAAAGATGAGAGCGAGTATGCCGTGCTATTTTTCACGACGCACACGAGCTTGGAGGCTGATGCGAAGCGAACGATCGAGCTTTTAAAAGAGCAAGAGTATATAAAAGAAGAGCCATTTATGATGAGGATCGAGGAGTAGCTTGGGGCTAAAAGAGTATCTCTTTGGTAAGAGCTCCGAAGATAAGGCTTGCGAGTTTTTGCGTAAGCTTGGTTTTGTCATTTTAGAGAGAAATTTTCACTCTAAATTTGGCGAGATCGACATCATCGCGCTAAGTAACGATAAAATTTTGCATTTTATTGAAGTAAAAGCAACTAGCGGAGAATACGAAGCGGAGTATAGGCTAAACAAGGCAAAATATATGAAAATTTTAAAAACAATAAATTTTTATATGATGAAAAATGAGCCAAACAGAGACTATCAGCTTGATCTGCTTGTTGTTAAAAATGAAAATTTTAAGCTGATAGAAAATATTAGTTTATAATAAAATTTATTATTTAGCTAAAATTTAAATTTGATTTTGTATAATTGCCACATCTTGAAAATAAGGAGAACAAATGGGAAAATACATCGAACTCACAAAAGAAAATTTTGATGTAACAAAAGAAGGCGTTGCTCTAGTAGATTTCTGGGCTCCATGGTGCGGACCTTGCCGTATGCTAGCTCCAGTTATCGAAGAGCTTGCTGAAGACTTTGAGGGCAAAGCGAAAATTTGCAAGGTAAATACTGATGAAGTACAAGATCTTGCGGTTGAGTTTGGCATCAGATCGATCCCAACATTGCTATTTTTCAAAAATGGCGAGCTAGTTGAGCAAATGGTCGGTGCGCAGTCAAAACAAGCCCTAACTGACAAACTAAATTCGCTTCTTTAATGAGCGAAAAAAGAAGAGGAAGTCTGCTTCCTCTTACCTATATATTTGGTTCATTTTTTGGTGCAGCTATGATAGCAGCTGCATTTGCGTATAGCAACTATCGTTTTTCACAATATAAATTTGTTGATTTTGCGAAGCTAGTTTTTTACGAAAAAAGCGAAATTTTCACTCCAAAAGAGCCAAAATACACGCTTTTAATCTTCAGTTCAAATCAATCAAAATTAGACGAAATTTTACCAACCAAAAATGAAACAGTTGTGGCGATCGATATCTTTCAAAAAAGATATGAGTCAAACTCAACACTAAAATACATAAGCTCAGATATAAATACAGTCCTAGAGCTGATGCGAAATTTAAGCATCACGAAGCTTCCAAGTAGTGTTGAGATAGTTCATCAAAGGGGCGAAATTTATAAACAAAATTCGTCCATAAATGTTTTAGAATAAAGGAAATTTATGCTTGATTTAGCGATCATCGGAGGCGGTCCAGCAGGACTAAGCGCCGGACTTTACGCCACTAGAGGCGGACTAAAAAATGTTGTAATGTTTGAAAAAGGCGAGCCTGGCGGTCAGATCACCTCGAGCTCAGAGATAGAAAACTACCCAGGTCAAAAAGCCCCTGGCGAGAGCGGCTTTGACTTTATGAGCACTTGGTGGAAGCAGTGTAGTGCATTTGGACTAGTTCATAAGTGGGCAAACGTCGTTGGCGTTAGAAAAAATGGTGACGGCAGCTTTGAAATTTTACTTGAAGGCGGCAAGAGCGAGCAGGCAAAGGCTGTCATCGTAGCGACTGGCTCAACCCCAAGACGTGCTGGCTTTAAAGGCGAGGACGAGTTCTTTGGCAAAGGCGTTAGCACATGCGCGACATGCGATGGCTTCTTTTACAAAAACAAAGAGGTAGCCGTTCTTGGCGGTGGCGATACAGCTGTTGAAGAGGCACTTTATCTAGCAAATATCTGCTCAAAAGTCTATCTTGTGCATAGACGTGACGAGTTTAGAGCAGCGCCAACAACCGTTGAAAAAGCTAGAAAAAATGAAAAGATCGAGTTTATAACCAGTGCGACTGTAAAAGAGGCGCTTGGCGATAAAATGGGTCTAACAAAGATCGTGCTTGATACCAAAAATGGCGAGCGCGTGCTTGATGTGCCGGGCATTTTTACCTTTGTCGGACTAAATGTAAATAACGAAATTTTAAAAGATGAAAACGGCAAATTTATCTGCGAAATGGCTGATGGCGGACAGGTTAAGACAAACCTTAAGATGCAAACTAGTATAAAAGGGCTCTTTGTAGCAGGTGACATCAGAGAGGACGCTCCAAAACAAGTCATCGTGGCTGCAGGCGATGGCGCTGTGGCTGCACTTAGCGCTATGAGCTACATAGAAAGCTTGCATTAATACTCAAATTTAGCCAAATTTTTTGGCTAAATTTCTCTTTCAAAAAACCTTTTTAGCAAAAATTTATAGGACTTAAAGATCGCATTTTCTGAATTTCAAACTACATTAAATTTTTAGTAGCAAATATGAAATTTTTCTCATTAAAGAGTATGTAAAATTTGCTCTATTTCATTAATAACACAGCACTGTTGCATTTTTTAACACAAAAGGATAAGGATATGGCAAAAAGGGGCTGGTGCGTTTCCATATTTTTTGGCTAAATTTCTCTTTTGAAATAAACCATTTTAGTAAAATTTATATTTGAAAAATGCTTGATTTTTAGGCTTATCAGAACACTTTTTAAAATTGCATTAATAAAATAACTCTAGGGCAGAACATAACCCTTTTTGCATAAAATAGGCAAAAAGTGCGCTCTAATATAATCAATATCCATTTTTCTGATCGCAGTAATTGTCACGATGATAATTTTTAATTAAATTCTTGCCTAAAGTAGCTCTTTTTCAAAAGCCATTTCGTAATCTCTCTATAATAAATTTTATGTTAAATTTCAACCAAAAATCAAAGGATAAATTTTGGTAAAAATAGGACTTTACGGCGCTAGCGGCAAGATGGCTCAAAGCATCATCTCTTGTTTAAAAGATGAAAAAGACGCCACTTTAAGCGTCGCTTTTAGCCAAAAAAATGAGGTTGAAAATTTAAGTAGCGAGCTTTTGACAAACGACTTTGCTAAATTTTTTGAAGCGTGCGACGTCATCATCGATTTTAGTCAAAAAGAGGCGACCGTAGCACTGCTAAACTACGCTAGAACCAACCCAAAACCACTAGTTATCGGCACGACTGGACTAAATGACGACGAGAAAAACTTGCTTCACCTAGCATCAGGCACTATGCCAATACTCTACGCAACAAACATGAGTCTAGGCGTAGCAGTGTTAAACCGCATCGCAAGGATAGCTTCGAAAGTTTTAAGAGAATTTGATATAGAGATCGTCGAGCAGCATCACAGACACAAAAAGGACGCTCCAAGCGGCACTGCGATGACCTTGGCGGGCTGCGTGGCAGAGGCAAGGGATCTAAATTTAAAAGATGTTTTAGTAACTGGCAGAGCTGGCATGGTGGGCGCAAGAAGTAAAGACGAGATCGCAGTTATGGCGCTTCGTGGCGGCGACGTGGTCGGTCGTCACACGGTTGGCTTTTACAATGACGGCGAATTTATCGAGCTTAACCACACCGCAACTAGTAGAGCGACCTTCTCAAAAGGTGCCATTAAGGCTGCCATCTGGCTAAAAGATCAAAGCAGCGGTCTATACTCGATAGATGATAGTTTGGGGCTTGATGATTAAATTTAGTCTTGATGATATAAAGAGATACGAGTTAAAATTTGGCGATAAATTCTACCTGTCAGAGCGCAAAAAGCGTCAAAATTTAAGAGCTGGTGAGTTGATTTGAGATGATAAAATTTAGTTTTAGCGCATGTGGATTGTTATAAATGGTGCAAATAGCGGCGAATGTGCCAGCACTTTGGGCAACAAGTCACTTACAAAAAGTACTTAGCGTTGGCTATGAAATTTAACTGCAAAGATAAATTTAAAAAGATGAAAAGAGGATAAAAGATGTGTGCGATAGTTGGTATCATAAATTCTAAAGATGCGGCGAAAACAGCGTATTATGCGCTATTTTCTATGCAACACCGCGGTCAAGAGGCAAGTGGCATCAGCGTCTGTAACGACGGCGAAATTTCCACTCACAAGGGCAACGGTCTAGTCACCGAGGTCTTTAACGAAGAGATCTTAAGCTCACTAAAAGGCGACATGGCGATCGGCCACAACCGCTACGCGACAGCTGGCAAAAACTCAGGCCGTGACGCCCAGCCAATAGCCGCCAACTACGCCCTAGGTCAAATCTCAATCGTTCACAACGGAAATTTGGTCAATAAAGACGAGGTTAGAGACGAGCTTATCAAAGATGGCGCGATATTTCAGACAAATATGGATACAGAAAACATCATCCACCTCATCGCAAGAAACCACGACGAACACCTACAAGATCGCATCATCGCAGCGCTTGATAAGATAAAAGGCGCTTACTGCTTGCTCGTGCAGTCACGCCACAAGACCTTTGCCATAAGAGACCGCTGGGGCGTTAGGCCACTAAGCCTTGGTAGGCTAAAAGATGGCGGATACATCGTAGCTAGCGAGACTTGCGCGTTTGACCTTGTGGGAGCGACATTTATAAGAGATGTTAGACCTGGCGAGATGATAGTTTTTGAGCACGGCAAGAGCGAGTTTCAAAGCTTACAAATTTTCGAGCCAGAGCCTAGAATTTGCGCCTTTGAATACATCTACTTTGCGCGCCCAGATAGCGTAATAGAGGGCAAAAGCGTCTATGAAGTGAGAAAAAAGATGGGCGAGGTGCTAGCAAAAAAGAGCAAGATAAAGGCTGACTTTGTAGTGCCTGTGCCAGATAGTGGCGTGCCAGCGGCGCTTGGATATGCAAATGAGAGCAAAATTCCATTTGAGCTAGCCATCACTAGAAATCACTATGTGGGCAGGACCTTTATCGAGCCAAGCCAAGAGATGAGAAATTTAAAGGTCAAACTAAAACTTAACCCAATGTCAAGCGTGCTAGCTGGTAAAAGCATCGTCGTGATCGATGACAGCATCGTTCGTGGCACTACTTCAAAAAAGGTGGTTGATCTCTTAAGACACGCAGGAGCGAAAGAAATTCACTTCAGAGTTGCGTGCCCTGAGCTAAAGTATCCTGAGCGATATGGCATCGACACACCAAGCTTTGAGGAGCTAATAAGCGCCAAAAAAAGCGTCGAAGAGGTCAGAGAGTACATAGGAGCCGATAGCTTGGAGTTTTTGAGTATCGATGAGCTTAAAGAGAGTATCGGCAACGAGAGAAAATACTCGCTTGTAAGCTTTGATGGTGATTACTTTATAAAATGAGAAATTTAGTAGTTTTGCTGCTAGCAATACTCTTTTTTGCTGGCTGCTCGCAAAAGGCACCTAGCAAAAAGGATGAAATTTCCATCATGGTGAGCTACTTTGAGCTAAATGGCAAAAAACAGCAACTACTCATAAAAAGCATGCCAAATTTATCTGATAAAAATGCCAGTGTGCCATTTTTTGGCATGATAAATTTTCTTGATCAAAATAAAACTACAAGTGCTTATTCTCTAGTAAATGGCGTTATAAACGTCATAGAAGCTGATAGCTCCTCTATAAATTTAAACAAAACTAGTGACGTTTTGGCTCTTAAAAAATCTAGCGAGATAAGGTTTTACGAGATAAGGCCTGATGTGGTTGAGAGTGTTAAATTTAGATCACCAAATGGCGTTTGCGACGAGTTTTTGGCTCAAAAGCCAGTTTTTGTAAATGCGAGCACCAACTACTACTTAAGAGACGATAGCTTTTTTGCAAGTTTAATTGATGCAAAATTTGTCTATAAAAAGGGCGCAAAGATCCTAAAAAAGGAGTTTGCTTATAGCATCTTAGAGCCCAAAATCCTAGAAGAAGCTAAAGAATTTACACAAAAATCAAACCAGCTTTTCTTAAACGATATGCAAAAGCTTGGCAGATTGCTTGACATACTCTGCACATTTTAGCAAGCACTTAGACACTAAATTTATACTTTTTCATGGGCCTGCACCTTTTTAAAATTTATTTTAAGTACGGGGGGGGGTAGTGCTCCTGCATGGAGTTTGTTTGGCGGCGACAGAGAAAAGACTAAAGAATATAACGATAAAATGAAAAATGGCGATGAAAAATGGAATTCTGTTCTTTATGATTATCAGCACATGAGATATATAAATAGCAATAACTCTGCATGGTGGCTTTTGCTCAATTAAATTATTTTAAATATGCAGGAGTTTTTCCTGCATATTTTTTAAAAATATCTATTTTTAAGTTGTAATTTTACTTTAGCTGACTTGTAAATTTCTCCATTTTCAAGTCAGCTATTTTAAATTTAAAGCTAAATTTAATCCCCCCCCTGCTTTTTAAATTTAGCGCTCGCCTCAAAAAGCCAGACACCAAATTTATCCTAAAGCATCTCTATAAACGCCTCGAGCCTTGTCTTGATCTGCCCAGCATCGCTTGTAGAAAAGTCCGTCTCAAGCGCCATATAAGGCGTATCTACGTCGTTGCACGCCCTTTTTATATTGGCAGTTTCTACGTTGTAGGTGTGACAGGCTTGCAGCACAACGTCGATCACGCCGTCCGCCTTGTACTCTTTTATCATCTCTTGTAGCACATTTTCTCTATCTTTATTTGGCGACATGATTGAGCAAGGTATCGCCATGTAGCGCTTTGCTATGGCGCTAATTGGATCATCGTTTTCATCGACAAGGTTGCTAAAATTTTTAGTTCCAGTGCAGTTTTCGTAAGCTACCACGACGCCGCCTGCCTCTTCTATGGCTGGCACGATCTTATCATAGACCCCGCCACTTGGACAGCCTGTGATGATGATGCGCTTAGCGTCCTTATGCACGGGTGAAATTTTATCTCTCACGCACTCTTTTAGCTTCTCAACGATGATCTCAAGGTCGCTTATCTGCTCCTTTTTATCAAATATAAAGCCATTTCCATATAGCAGTGCGTGCAGCTCTTTGCCGTTCATCGGTGGTGGCGTTAGTTTCATGAAATTTTGAATTTCTCCCATTAGCTCGCGCTCTTTGTTAAATAGCCTGATAGAATTTCTAAGCTCCTCATCGCTCACGCTCACGCCAAATTTAGCCTCCAAGCGCTCCTTTAGCTCCCTGACCTCATCTTGCCAAATCTCCAAGCTCTTTTGGCTCTTGAAATGCGGCAAATGCATGACATGCACATCTTTAAATTCGCCCATTAGCTCATACATCTTTTTCTTGCCGTCGCACGTCGTCTCGCCGATAACGATATCAGAGTTTCGCACAAATGGGCACTTGTTCGCTTTGGCAAAGCCATAGCTTGCCTTTATGAGCGGACAGAGGTTTTTAGGCAGGTACTTTTCGCCCTCAACGACCGCGTTATCGCCAGTCGCGCAGACACTCACACTATAAGCATTAGCTGCGTGGATGACCTCCCTTGGCGTATAGGTGCAAAAGATAGCAGCGATCTTTTGGCCGCTATTTTTGACTGCTTCAACATTTTGGGCTAAATTTTTCTTAGCGCCATCATAGGTAGCGAAAATTTCGCTCAAACTCATACTCTCATTTATCGCCATTTTCTCTCCTTAAATTTCTTATCCCTGCAAGGCTAGCGCCTATCGCACCGCAGTAGATTGCATCTTTGTGCGTGCTGACGCTAGCTTGCAAGCACACTTCTAAATTTTCTCTCACATACTCGCTCTTACTAAAGCCACCGCTTAAAAAATAGCTCGTATTTGCCTGTTTTTTGACCAAATTTGAAATTTTATTTATAGCTGAGACGATCACCGCTTTTGCGATATTTTCTCGTGAGATATTTTGAGCGATGAGGCTTATGATCTCAGACTCTGCAAAGACCGTGCACATCGAGCTTATGGCGATATCTTTGTCGCTATTTTTAGCAAGGCGTGTAAGCTCATCAAATCTAACTCCAAGGCGGTTTGACATCACTTCAAGAAATTTACCAGTGCCGGCTGAGCATTTATCATTCATCGTAAAGTCCGTCACCGAGCCATTTTCAAGCTTGATAGCCTTCGTATCTTGTCCGCCCACGTCGATAACGGTGCAGTCGCTTTTGCAAAAGTAGTGCGCCCCAAGCGCGTGACAGGTGATCTCAGTAAGCGTTTTATCAGCGTATGGCACCGAGACTCTACCATATCCTGTCGCTACAAAATAAAGCTCACCAAGGCCTAAAGCTAAAACTCGCTCTTTTATAAGCATGGCCGTATCTGCGCTGCTCCAGCCAGTCGGGAGCAAAAAGAGCTCCTTTATCTCGCCGCTAGCTTCCATGACTGCTACTTTTGCAGAAGTTGAGCCTATATCGATTCCGATTGAGTGCATTTTGTATCCAAAAAAAGGTCTTTCTAAAACTTAGAACTGGCGTGATTTTACTCCCTTTAAGACAAATTTGTCAATAAATAAGACTAAATTTACAGCTAGATTAATTTTAAAGCTATTTAAAAGGAATTTTAGTAATATATGAAGATTTTTATCATAAAGGATATATATGAAAAATGTTTTAAAATTTAGTGTAGCTATAGTGATCGCAGCGCTTTTTGCTGGATGTGCAAGCGAGAGCTCAAGAGTGGTTGAAACCCCAAAAGTAGCAAGCTACGGCTCAGTTTATAACGGCAAAAAAGTCTCAGTTTCTATTGGCCGATTTAATAACCAATCAGCCTATCAAAATGGCGTTTTTGGTGACGGCGAGGATAGACTTGGAAACCAAGCTCAAAGCATCTTGATCACAAATTTACAGCAAAGCGGTAGATTTTCTGTGCTTGATAGATCAAATATGAAGGTGATCAAGCAAGAGAGCGAACTAAACAAAGAGGCTCAAGATTTAAAAGGCTCAAGATATGTGATAACTGGCGATGTGACCGAATTTGGCCGCAAAACAACAGGCGATCACCAGCTATTTGGCATACTTGGCAGAGGCAAAAAGCAAACCGCCTACTCAAAGGTAAATTTAAACGTTGTCGATACCAAAACGGCTGAGGTCGTCTACTCAGTTAGCGGCGCTGGCGAATACACCCTTTCAAACAGAGAGATCATCGGCTTTGGCGGCTCAGCTGGATACGACTCTACACTAAATGGCAAGGTGCTAAGCCTAGCTATCATGGAGGCCGTAAATAACTTAGTAAATGGAATAGAGAGCGGAGCATGGCAAGTAAAATAAAACTTACCTGCCTTGCGCTTTTTGCGCTACTATTTGCAGGCTGCAATCAACCAGATACACCAAGGTCGCTTTACTACTGGGATGGCACGTATAATAATGCTTTATACACTTATCTAAATGAGGGCGGCGATACAAACGAGCAAATTTCGCACTTAGAAAATTTGGTCCAGACATCTATACAAAAGGGCTACAAGGTTGCCCCAGGGCTTTATGCACACCTTGGACTTTTATACCTAAATAATGGGAATTTAGGCGTTGCAAATGCAAATTTTGACAAAGAAGTGGAAAATTTTCCAGAGTCAAGAGAATTTATAAATTTCATCAAAGGCTCAAGAAATTTAGTTCAAACACCTAAAGTAGAGGAGTCCAAAGATGAAAAATAGCCTTAAATTTATAGCTGTGGCAATTTTGGCGATATTTTTTACTGGATGTTCCGTAAAAGAGCCTGAGCCATACGACTACTCAGCCTTTTTACAAAAAAAGCCACACTCCATCCTAGTGCTCATGCCAACAAACGATAGCACTGATGTGACAGGCTCAGCAGCAGTTTTGGCTAACGCAGTAGCTCCACTTAGTGAGGTTGGATACTATGTATTCCCAGTGGCTCTTGTAAATGATACATTTAAGCAAAATGGCATAACCGAGCCAAATGAGATCGCAGCAGTGCCACTAAATAAGCTTGATAAAATTTTCCACGCCGATAGCGTGCTTTACATAAACATAAAAGACTACGGCACGAGCTATGCTGTTATTTCAAGCTCTACAAAGGTCGTCCTTGAAGCAAAGTTAATCGACATAAAAAGCGGTGCTAAGCTCTGGGAAGGAACTGCAACAGCTATAGAAGATAGCAGTAGCGGTCAAAGTAGCCTGCTTGGCATGCTAGTCTCAGCCGTCATCTCACAGGTGGCAAATACCATCTCAGATAAATCATATGATCTAGCGGCAATGGCCGATGCCTATCTCTTTTCTAGCAACTGCCACAACTGTATACTTTATGGGCCGTATTCGCCTCACTACGGCAAAGACGCCCAGCTACATAAAGATAGATAAATTTAATGTCCAGCCATCAACTAGGAGTGCTTCTTACGCTAGTTGGTGGCGTGCTTTGGGGATTTAGCGGAGTTTGCGGGCAGTATCTCTTCTCACAAGGCATAAGCGCTGATTTTCTAGTGCCTTATAGGCTCTTGCTAGCTGGTGCTTTTATCGTGCTCTACTACGCTTTTAAGGCTCCAAAGGCCGTTTTTGCACCACTTACTGACGTAAAACTGATGGCTGAGCTTCTCACGTATGCCCTACTTGGACTTATGATGACGCAGTATGCCTACTTTTACTCTATCGAGCTCTCAAACGCCGCAGTTGCAACGGTCATTCAATACACCGCTCCAGTCCTCATCCTAGCCATCATCTGCCTAAAAGAGAGGCGAGCGCCAAGACCGCTTGAAATTTTGGCTCTATTTTGCGCGATGCTTGGCGTCTTTTTTCTTGCTACGCACGCGCAAATTTCAGCCCTTGTCATCTCGCCAAAAGCGCTATTTTGGTGCTTGGTAAGTGCTGTTTGCGTCTGCGTTTATAACCTCGCCCCCGCAAGGCTAAATGCCAAATACTCAGTCACGCTCACGCTTGGCTGGGGCATGGTGATAGGTGGCGTGGTGCTTTGCCTTTATATGAGAGTGTGGGAGTTTGCGAGGCTTAGTGGCACGGCGCAGTGGCTGGCATTTCTCGCCGTCATCACGCTTGGCACGATATTTGCATTTAGCTTTTATATGACTGGAGTCAAGCTCATAGGCGCCTCAAAGGCCAGCATGATAGCCTGCATAGAGCCACTAAGTGCCGCGTTTTTTGGCTACTTTTGGCTTGGGACAAAATTTGTCTTTTGGGACTTTTTAGGCTTTGCTCTCATCATATCATGCATATTTTTACTTTCAAAGAAGAGAGATGATATATCTAGCGCAAACTGACACGACAGCCGGCTTTTTAAGCAAAGACTACAAGGAGATAAACCACGCCAAAATGCGAAATGAAGGCAAACCTTGCCTTATCACGACGGCTAAATTTAGCGTTTTAAACGGGCTTGCTAGAGCGCCAAAAAAATATAAAAATTTCATCCGCCGATCGAGAAAGACGACATTTTTATATCCAAATTTAAAGGCGATTAGGGTCGTAAAAGGGTGCGAACACGAGAAATTCTTAAGTAAATTTGACTGGCTTTACTCAAGCAGCGCAAACAAAAATGGCATGAAATTTGACGAAACTTGGGCCAGAAGCGTGGCTGATGAAGTTGTTGATGAACTATTTTTTGAAGATACGCCATCAAAAATTTATAAAATTTCAAAGTCAAAACTAAAAAAGATCCGCTAGTTAAATTTGCGCCCTGCATTTTTTAAATTTAGGTAGCTTTGCTGTGGTTTGATATGATAAATTTGCTAAATTTCACAGCTTACAAGAGTGGTTTTAAAGCTAGTTTTTAGACAAGGTCTAAATTTAATCTACTAATTAGATAAATTTACAAATATCCAAACTAAATTTAGCCCTTCGCTTGCTATAAATCTCGCTTCAGACTACATTTTAAAATTTAAAGTCTGCCAGATGCTTTAGCCAAGCACTGGCTGATATAAATTTGCGTCAATATCTAAAGTTGCCCACTAAGACCAATTTAAGTCATTCAGGCTCCGCCAACTCGTATAAATTTACAAATTTAGAGCGAGAAAGGACTAAATTTCATTAAATTTAGCTCGTTTGTGCAGATAAAGTAGCCATTCGACGCAACGCCACTACAACCACGCAATAAAAATCAGTCAAGCCACAAATTTAAAATTTTAGCCACTATCAAAATTTGGATACAGAGATATTCAAATAAGTAAATTTAACAGCTCTCAAAACCAAAATTTAACCCTTTTGCAAATTCAAAAAAGCAAATTCAATCACCACAGCTAGTTGCGTTTTTCACAGGCAAAAATAGTCTTTGTAAAACACAAACTACTCTATAAATTTCTCGTGACAGCATCAGATCAGACAAATTTACTTATCAAGCATAAATTTACAAATTTGAAGCGCCAGAACTAAAAAAACAAAAAGTCGCCTTTATAAATTTATGGCAGTTAAAACCCAAATTTTACTAAATTTAGCCAGCACCATTTGGCACAAGCAGATAAATTTACAAACTAGATTATTAAATTTGCTTTTGGGATTAAATTTCACTTGCTAGCCCCTTTGGCTGGCACCAAAGGGATTTTGCTAGCAAATTTGGATTATAGTTTTGCTTTTCTTTTGCGCTCTGTTGGGTCTAGATAGCGCTTACGAACGCGGATATTTATAGGTGTAACCTCAACTAGCTCGTCATCTTCTATCCACTCTAGCGCGCGCTCAAGGCTTAGCTTTCTAGGTGGGACAAGCTTAATCGCATCGTCACTGCCGCTGGCACGCACGTTTGTTAGGTTTTTACCTTTGATAGGATTTACATCAAGGTCGTTTGGACGGCTGTGCTCGCCGATGATCATGCCCACATAGACCTTTGCTTGCGGATCAAGAAAGAGCACGCCACGATCTTGCAAGTTAAATAGCGAATAAGCAAGCGTTACGCCGTTTTCCATAGAAACTAGCGCGCCGTTTGTTCTGTGCTCGACGGTGCCGCTAAGTGGTCTAAACTCCAAAAAGCTGTGGTTCATAACGCCCTCGCCTTTTGTATCAGTCAAAAACTGGCTTCTAAAGCCGATAAGACCGCGCGCTGGGATCTCAAATTCGATCCTTGTTTGGCCATCACCTGTTGGGTTCATAGAGACCATTTCAGCTTTTCTTTTGCCTAGTTTTTCGATGACTGTGCCTGTCGTATCATCAGGCGCATCGATCACTAAAAGCTCGTATGGCTCGCATTTTACACCATTTATCTCTTTTACGATGACCTCAGGTCTGCCAAGTAAAAACTCATAGCCCTCACGGCGCATATTTTCAGCCAAGATAGTGATCTGAAGCTCGCCACGACCGCTTACTTTAAATTTGCCCTCGCCGATATTTTCATACTTCATCGCGATATTTGTCTTCATCTCATTTGCAAGGCGCTCATCGATCTTGTTTGATGTGACGTGTTTGCCCTCAGTGCCTGCTAGTGGGCCGTCATTTACAGAAAATACAACGCTAAGTGTCGGCTCTTCAATATGGAGCGGATCAAGCGGATGTGGGTTGTTTGGATCAACGACGCTATCGCCAACGTCAAGCGCGTCAAAGCCAGCGATCGCTACGATGTCACCAGTGCCAGCCTCGTTTATATCGATCCTATCAAGTCCCATAAAGCCGATAAGTTTTGAAATTCTACCAGTTGTCTTTGTGCCATCAGCCTTTGCAAGCATGACGTTTTGGTTTTTAGCTATCTTGCCGTTAAAAATCCTCGCGATGCCGATCTTGCCGACGTAGTTGTCATAATCAAGCGTGAAAACTTGAAGCTGAAGTGGGTTCTCGTCGCTGCCGCTTGGAGCTGGTACGTGAGCTAAGATAGTCTCGAAAAGTGGCTGCATATCTTTGTTTTCATCGCTTAGTTTTAGCTTTGCATAGCCATTTTTAGCAGCTGCATAAACGACTGGGAATTCTAACTGCTCGTCATTTGCATCAAGCGCGACAAAAAGATCAAAAATTTCATTTATAACGCGGTCTGGATCGCCTGCAGGCTTATCTATCTTATTTACGACGACGATTGGGCGAAGTCCTAGTGAGAGCGCCTTTTTGACGACAAATTTAGTTTGTGGCATAACGCCCTCTTGTGCATCAACAAGTAGTAAAACGCCATCAACCATCTTAAGAACACGCTCTACCTCGCCACCAAAGTCGGCGTGGCCTGGGGTGTCGATGATGTTGATCTTTGTATCTTTGTAGCGAATGGCGGTGTTTTTAGAAAGGATCGTGATGCCACGCTCTCTTTCGATGTCGTTGCTATCCATTACACGCTCGCCAAGGTTTTGATGCTCGTTAAATGTTCCTGACTGCTTCAAAAGCTCATCAACCATTGTTGTTTTACCGTGGTCGACGTGCGCGATAACGGCTATATTTCGTATCTTTTCCAAATGTTTCTCCGTTTATTAGTTTGATATTTTTCGCTTTATCAGTTTTAAAATAGGGGCAGATTATAGCCAAATTTTTATAAATTTTAAGCTGATATCAAGAAATTAATTTTTGGAATAGATTTTGCATGTAAGCGTTAAGTTTTTAAATTTAAAGGGATTAAATGCAAGCTTACACAGCGAAAAACAACGTAGATTTGCTAGCTCCTGCAGCTACTAAAAAGCCTGCAGCTGCGAAGAAGTCTCAAAACAACGGCGAGTTTTTGTCGATGGTTTTGGATGCGGCTGCGAGCAAGGCAAATAGCGGTCAAAAGATCACCGAAAAGGATGTCAAAGAGATAGTAAAAACTGTTGATATCCAAAAAGAGACGATAGAAAAGGCGCAAAACGAAAGCGTGGCAAAAATTTCGGCCGCACTTGAAGAAAATTTGGACGAAGATACAAAAAATGAGCTCTATGAAAATGCAAATTTCATGCAGCTTTTGCAAGTTTTAGAAATTCTAAATGGCAATGAAAAAGTAAGCAAATTTCCAAATTTCAGCGACAAAATAGCAAATTTCTTAAGTGTGCCCCAAAACGTCGAAGAGCTTAGCAATGTTAAGAGCGTTAGCGATCTTATCGACCTTGCTAAGAAATTTGACCTTGGCCTTGAAAATATAGAAATTTCAAATGAAGATGTGCCAAAACTAAACGATATGTTTAAAAATTTGGGCAAGCAGGAATTTTTCACGCCGATAAAGACTGAGGAGAAGCCTTTTTACCTAAAAGAGTTAAAAAACGAGGTCGAGCAAACTATCATCAAAAACGAGCCAAAAGAGGTTGTAAAGCTTGATACATTGCTAAAAGAGGTAGTGGCAAATCCAACAAATGAAGTTAAAAATTTAGTCAAAGAAGAGCCTAAAAAGCTAGATGATAGTGAAGTAAAGCTTGATGATGAGATAGTGGATATTGAGCCAGATGAGCAGCCAAAAGAGCCAAAAGTAAAGGTAAATTTACACGAGCAAAAGGCGCAAAAAGCCCCAACTCTTGAGTCGCTACTCTTTCCAGAAAGAGAGCAGATGAGCGAGGCTGAGCCAAGCGAGGAGACCTTTAGCAGCGATAACAAATCAGAGCTAAATCAAATGGTAAAAGATATCGCAAACAGCGCTAAACACCAGCTTCAAACAAAGGCAGAGATAAAAGAGACGCTTAGCAACTTCTCTTCTACGCTAAAAGAGCAGGTGCAAAACTACAAAGCGCCGATCACTCGCTTTAACATCACGCTTAACCCGCTAAATTTAGGCGAGGTCGAGATCACGATGGTAAATCGCGGCAATAATTTGCATGTAAATTTTAGCTCAACAACAGCTACGATGAACCTCTTTTTACAAAACCAAGCTGAGTTTAAAAACAGCCTTGTAAATATGGGATTTACCGAGCTTGAGATGAATTTCTCAGACCAAAACCAAAGACAAGAAAAAAGAGAACAAGCAAAGAACAAATATAGCTCAAATCAAAGCGACGAGAGCGAAAACGCTCAAGCGGAACAAAGCTTGCTTGAGCTAGTAATACCAAGATATATTTAGGAGAGATTATGGCTTCAGTTTCAGATATAACTACACAAACAACACAGCAAAAAAATGCCGAGAAAAAGGCAAAAGCAAGACAAGACGCTGCAGCTAGCACAGGAACTAATCCAAATGGACAGCTAGATAAAGATGCATTTATGAAGCTACTTTTAACCGAGCTTCAGTACCAAGACCCAACAAGTCCTATGGATACTGAAAAGATGCTAACGCAAACTAGCCAGCTAGCATCAGTCGAGATGCAAGAAAATACAAACAAAGCGATGAAAGAGCTAGTAAGTCAGCTAAAGTCAAACGCAAATGCCTACGCTATCTCAGCCCTTGGTAAGATGGTCTCAACTGGCTCAAATGCAGTCACACTAACAGATGAGAAAAAAGATGCAAAATTTGCGCTTTACTTTAAAACAGATCTTGCAAATGGCAAAATCGAGGTCAAAAACGCAAATGGTCAAGTCGTAAGAACAACCGATCTAAATGAGACAAATGCAGGCGTTCATAACCTAGCTTGGGACGGCAAAGACGCGTCTGGCAACCAAGTGCCAAATGGCTCATACACCATTTCAGCGACTTACACTGGCAAAGATGGCAAAGAGTATAAAACACAAGTAGGCAACTACCCAGTCGAGGCGGTGAAATTTGTAGATGGCAAGGCTATGATGAAGGTAGCTGGCGAATACGTTTCAATGGATAAAGTATCTGAATACTACGAGGGCTAAAAGCCATGATGAGAGGTTTTTACAACGGGGTTAGCGGCATCAAGACGCAAAGCTTTGGCATGGATGTTTGGTCAAACAACATCTCAAACATAAACAATATCGGTTTCAAAGCTTCAATCCCTGAGTTTAAAAATTTAATAAACCAAAATCTAGTCTCAGCAGGAAGTGGCCCAACTAGCGATCAAGTAGGACTTGGAGCTACTAAGCAAACGACTGCACTTGACATGTCAAATGGTAGCTTTCAAAGCACCGATAACAACTTTGACCTTGCCATAGGCGGAGATGGCTTTTTTGGCGTTGTCGATAAAACAGGTAAAAACTACTACACAAGAACAGGCACTTTTGACATAGATGCGGCTGGAAATTTAGTAGATACTAGGGGAAATTTACTCCTTGGTACGCTTGCAAATTTCACTCCGACCACGCCAAGTGTAACCGCTCTTAAAAAATATGGTCAAACCTCAAGCGCCCCACAAGCTTACACGGTCTCGCAAGAGGAGCTAAGTCTGGGCGATCCTGGCTCGCAAAAGGGCATAACACTACCTCATTTTTTATTTATGCCAGCTGAGGCTACTACAAACATCAGCCTAAAAGGCAACCTAAACTCAACCCGAATAACAGACAAAAAAACGACAGCCCTTGATGCTAGCCAATACGCCTACACGCTTGATAATACAAACAAGACGATCTCGCTAAACGGACAGATCCCGCTAAGCACCACATCTCTTGGCGCAAAAGCTGGCGACAGCGTGGTCGTAAAAGTAAAAGATGGCGATGGTAAATTTAGCGAGTTTTCAACCACGCTTGAGGGTGACGGCACTTGGCAGATAAACGACAAGAGCCTTAAATTTATGGATTTTGCAAATTTAGAGGTAAATGCTGAAGTCACCTCGCTCGTTGAAGTGCCAAACAAAGAGAAACTAACCTCTGATATCTACAACGCAGACGGCACAAAGAGCTTGGTCACTATAAATTTAACCAAGCAGATCCCACAAGCTGGCGACCAAACTATCTGGGACGCGGTGGCAACGATAACTGATGCTAGCGGAGCCGTGCAAAACACAGCGATGGGCTCACTTACATTTAATGGCAGTGGTAGGCTTGTCGCAAATACACTAACAAGCGTTGGCGGCGTAAATTTAAACTTCGAGGGCGACGGCGATGCGGACGTTTATAACGGCATGACAAGCTCAGCAAACGCTAGAAAAGACTTCAACATAAAAAGAGATGGCTACGCTGAGGGGCTTTTATCAAAATATAGCGTCGATGACCGCGGCAACATCATGGCAAATTTCGACAACACTCGAGCATTCCCCGTGGCAAAAGTGGCGCTTTATCACTTTATAAACGACCAAGGCGTGGCAAAGGTTGGCGACAATCTTTATGAAGCCACAGCCAACTCTGGCGAGCCATTTTTTTACAAAAACAAGTCTGGCGAGACTATTTACGGAGCGCAAATTTTAGCAAACAAGCTTGAGATGAGTAACGTCGATCTTGGTCAAGCACTAAGCGAGGTGATCGTCACGCAAAAGGCCTACGAAGCGAGCGCAAAAAGCATCACGACAAGCGATGAGATGATACAAACTGCTATCCAGATGAAGAAATAATCCTTAAAGTAAATTTGGGCGAGCAATCGCCCTATTTTTATAACTTTAAATTTACTTTACCCCTTTCAAATCCCCTAAAATACTCACTTTTCTCTAAATATAGCAATATAATTTTAAGCGTGCTGGTTATAAAATTCATTTAATTTCTTTTTTTAAGGATTGTTAAATGAAAATGCTATTTTTAGCCCCAGTGCTAGCTTGTAGTCTTGCCTTTGGTGCTGATGTGATCGCAAAAGATGCAAACATAACACTTGATGGCAAGATGATCGGTAAGATCGAGGTTTTAACGCCAGTTGAAGTCATAGAAAAAGGCGATAAAACGAGCAAGATCAAGGTTAGTGGCGTAGTGTCGGCAAACTACTTGGCTCAGCTTCAAAGAAGCGTAGAAGATCCTGAAGTCTTTGTAGCTTTTGATAACGAGAGCGAGGCAAATTTCAAAAAAGTAAAAGATCTTGAAGATGACTACGGCGAGGTTTGGTACCAAGCTGATGGCGTTTATGAAGTGCCAAATGACGCGCTTAGTGGCAACCAAAAAGAGCTTTATGCAAAGGCAAAGAAAATTTACGAAGAGACCTGCTCAGCATGTCACAGACTGCATGAGCCAAACAGCTTTACAGCTGCTCAGTGGCCAGCAAATTTATCTGGTATGGTCGATGCGAAATTTGTTGCACTTGATGAAACTGATCTAAATTTAGTGCTTAAATACCTACAACACAATGCCAAAAAAGTAAAATAAATTTTCATAAGGGAGAAAATATGAAAAGGCGAGATTTTATAAAATTTTCTGCACTTGCTGCCACAGCGGCGCAGGCAAACAAGATAGAGGGCGTGACAAAGACCATCTTTGATCAAAGCAAGACCTTTGGCGCAAATAGATTTGGTCTATTTTGGGCAAATACCAACTCAAACCAAATCGTCTCCGTCGATCCATTTGAGGGCGATAAATTTCCAAATACCATGAACAACAGCTTGCCAGACCTCATCCAAAACGAGAGCCGCGTGCTCTATCCATACGTAAGAAAGAGCTATTTAAAAGCAAAAGGCGCAGCAAAGAGCGAGCTTCGTGGCAAAGAGGAATTTGTGCGCGTTAGCTGGGATACTGCCCTTGATCTAGCAGCAAAAGCCTTAAAAGAAAATTTCGACAAATATGGCCCTGAGAGCATCTACGGCGAATGCTACTGGTGGGGCGGTAGCGGCAAGATCAGCTGGGGCAGGACTGTTGGTCACAGGATGCTAAAAGTGCTTGGCGGATACGTAGAAGAGAGTGGCGACTACTCAACGGGTGCTGGCCTTGTCATCATGCCTCACGTTTTAGGCAACAGCGCCGTTTATGATGCTCCGACAAAGTGGGAGGCTATCGCTAAAAACGCCAAAAACGTTGTATTTTGGGGCACTGACCCGCTTGTAACTGGTCAAATTTCATGGCAACCGCCAACACACGATGGCTATCTTGGCATCAAAAAGATAAAAGAGGCAGGCATAAAAACTTATAGCGTTTGCGTCTTTAAAAACGACACCACAAGATACCTTGGCTCTGAAGCCATCATCGTTCGTCCAAATACCGACGTAGCAATGATGCTTGGCATGTGCCACTATCTATATGAAAACAAGCTTTATGACGAAGAATTTATCAAAAAATACACAGTTGGCTTTAATAAATTTAAAGACTACCTGCTTGGCACAACCGACAAAGTGGTCAAAGATATCAACTGGGCGAGCAAAATTTGTGGTGTAAAAGCCGAGGATATCGCTAAATTTGCAACAGCACTTGCAAAAGAGCCAAGCGTCATCATCGCAGGCAGGTCACTTCAAAGACAAGATCACGGCGAGATGGGCTTTTGGGGCATCGTAACACTTAGCGCGATGCTAGGTCAGATAGGCAAAGAGGGTCTTGGGTTTGAATTTAACCTCAACTACTCAAATGGCGCTACAGACAAGATCGCTCCGTCGCTAAAAGGCATAAGCACCAGCATCAGCGAAAAATATGACAACGTAGATGGCGCTCCTTGGAAGAAATTTAAAAACGTCACCATCCCATCGTCAAGATCGATCGAGGCTTTGCAAAACCCTGGCAAAGAGATAGACTATGACGGCTCAAAGATCAAGCTACCACACATGAGAGTGGCTTACATGGCGTCTGGATCGATGTTTACAAGGCATCAGGATGTAAATAACGCCGTAAAAGCGTGGCGTAAATTTGACACCGTAATAACCGCTGAGCCATTTTGGACAAGCACAGCAAAACTAAGCGACATCGTCTTACCAGTAGCCCTTGAAGTCGAGAGAAACGACATCAACCAAAGCGTGCCTACAAACGAATACATCGTAGCTTACAAGCCTGTCGTAGAGCCTATGGGCGAGAGCAGGAGCGATTACTGGATCTGCTCACAAATCTGCAAACGCTGGGGCAGAGAAGAGGTCTTTACAGAGGGCAAAGATGAGCTTGGCTGGGCAAAAGAATTTTACGCAGACGCAGCCGAGCAAGCTAAGGGCATAAATGTCAAGATGCCAAGCTTTGATGAGTTTTGGAAAGAGGGATATGTTAGATTTGAGCAAGATGACGAAGCGAGCAGATACTACACAAGGCTTAGCGCTTTTAGAGAAAATCCTCACAAAAACCGCCTAGGCACGCCATCTGGCAAGATAGAGCTCTACTCTCCAACTATCGCTAAATTTGGCTACAAAGACTTTGCGCCGCACGTTGCTTGGATCGAGCCGTTTGAGTGGCTTGGCAGCGAAAAAGCCAAAAAGTATCCATTTAGCGTCACGACTCCGCACTCAAGATATCGCCTCCACTCACAGCTAAATAACTCAATAATCAGAAACTACGCTGAAGTATGCGCAAGAGAGCCAATGCTAATAAACGTAAATGACGCCAAAGCAAAAGGCATCGCAACTGGCGACGTGGTGAGAGTATTTAACGATAGGGGTGAAATTTTGGTTGGTGCGCTAGTCACTGACATCATCCCAGAGCACGTCATCGCCATCTGCGAGGGTGCATGGTACGATCCTGAAGTGCTAGGCGAAAAGAGCCTTTGCAAGCATGGCTGCGTCAATGTCCTAACTTGCGATAAAGGCACATCTAGCATCGCTCAAAGCAACTGCGGACACACGATCCTTGTAAATTTAGAAAAATACAAAGGCGAGATCAAGCCGATCACTGCATTTTCTAAACCAAAAATTTTGCAATCTTTGTAGAATTTATATAAATTTAGCCCTCACTTGGGGGCTAAATTTTAAAATGGCTTAATGTCTTCTAACTATCTCCACCTCATTTATATCTTCAAATTTGATCTTAGTTTTTACGATCATGAGGGTTTTATCTTTGAAATTTACATCCGAGACTAGGCCGCCAGATCTTACGTAAGTAAAGCCGTCGTGGTA
>NZ_JAAKZD010000014.1:0-40752 GCF_015230035.1 Campylobacter concisus | reverse complement strand
AAATTTATTATATCGTGCTCTTGATAAAGATTGTGTGCCATTTTTAGAATTTATACCCAATTTGAATAATGATATTGTTAATGGTGTTAGATTGAGAAGTAAAAGTTGTAAATTTTTAATCGATATAGAAGATAGTTCTCAAATTTTAAATATGCAAAATCAATATATAGAAATAGATAAATCATTATTTAAAGAAAAAGTTAATATATTTTTTAAAAATAATTATGAAGAAAATTTTGTATTTCTATCTTTCAGTGATAAAACAAAGTTATTGAATTTTGCAAATTTTTTGCTTAGTTTGGCAAAATATGGGGCAATTAAAAAATATGAAATGATAGATAAAGAAAATAATAAAATGACGATACTTGTAGGGTGAGTATCCTCCTCTATCACAATGGTTGGTAAGGGATTAAAAATGATAAAAATTTTGTGGACAATGATGATCGCACTATGTTACTATCAAACAATCAAACAAGAGAGATGTGTAAAAAATATAAATTCATCTAATTCATAATTTGAAATAAGAATAATGCCCGGAAAAACAAATAGTCAATATCTAGCAAGCAGCATGATTATATAAAGATAAAAACTGATAAAGGCTTTTATGATAAAAATGGCAATATAATAAAAAGCGACAAACCGTTGGCATCTTTTGAAAGTCATATAGATTTGGAAAATTTTGACTTAAATATACTTACTAAAATTATGGAACTAATGAATATGGCAGATTTAAATATTGAGAAAAAGTTTTTACCATGGATTTATTATTGGATAAAAGAAGCTTCTGATATAAAACAACAAAAAATGCATTGGCTAAATGAGGACAATATTGATGGCGGAGTATCGTCTTATGTTGAATTGATGTGCTCGCTTTTTGATGATTTAAAATTTGATGACTTTGTGGAAAATACGGCATCCACTTTAGGTTTTTCGGATGAACTTATAAATTCATTACGTGATTTTAGAGATGAACTAAAAAATTATATTGCAGAAGATGATAATGATGATGAAGCGATTATTAAAGACCCAAATTGGCAGATCATCGTTAAAAAAGCACAAAATGTCATAGTTGCTTGGAATAAATACAAAGAAGTATATAAAGATGTATAAATTATTTAATAGCAACTTTCCAAAGGAAAGGATTATTTTGATAGACAAAAATAAATTTTATTGTAGAATTTGTGGATTAGAGCAGCTAGAGGCACCATGGGGTGATGATGACAAAACTGCTAATTTTGAAATTTGTGGCTGTTGTGGTTGCGAATTTGGTTGCGATGATTACAATATAGATGTTATTAGAGAATATAGAAAACAATGGCTGAGTGGTAAATTGAAATGGCAAAACAATGTATCATATTTAATAGTTGGTTTCGTTCTAGTATTAAGCCTAATAATTGGTCGCTAGAAAAACAATTAAAACAAATTCCAAAGAAATTTTTGTGAGAATAATGATTGATTTTATAGATAAAAAATAGTTTCGTAAGGTGAGTATATTTGCCCGCTACAATGGTTGGTAAAGGATTAAAAATGATTAAATTTAATAAATATATAAAATTCGGCAGGCAAAATGACCACCCTACAACACTACCTTCTTCAACACGACCCAATTGGAATTAAATTATTAACTATAAAATGAAGCGTACATTTACGTGTATAGGTTTTTAAGTGGTCTATATTTTCAAAATTTAGATGGTTTTTTAGTAGTATATCGCCAGAAATTTGGGTAGTATAAAACTTGATAGTATTTATATCATCTATGAGCTAAAAATTAGTAAATAAAATTTTATTTGCTAAAAAATGTTTTAGGCAATGGATAGCGGAATATAAAAACGACTAAATTTATAAATTTCATTTGTGCATTTACCATTTTTATTATAACCGGATGTGGTATTTCTCTAAATTTAAATGATACTAATGGCGATAAAGGAGCAAACACAGGCTATAAAATAACTACAAGTGCAGATACTTATAATAGGCAGCTTCATCAAAGAGAGATAGACTTTATAAACTCTATGGCAGATGATTATGCTGCTAAAAACAATATCTCTAAAGAGCAGGCTATTAAAATCTTATATACTGCTGCTAGTGTGCTAGTAGATAAAGGTTCATATAATGATTTTGCTTCAAAAGAGAAATTTGAAGCAAGAGATGAAAATGATAAAATAAGTGTAATAAACTACAATGAGAAATTTTATAAATTTAATCAAGGAGATATAAATAACGCTAAAGCATATCTGCTAGTAAATTCTAAAGAAAAATCTTTTAGAGATATATAAAGAGGAATTTACTAAACAAGATTACTTTACTGCTACAAAAGAGCAGTATAATAACAGCGGTTATACGCCTGATAAGAGTGTGGGCTAGAGGATGGAAGCTTATCATTCTTGCCAGCGCCTATTTTTTCAAAAAGTGCATTTGGCTTTTTTAAAAATACTGCGCTAAAAAACCCATTAGAAAATATAAGTTATACAAAAAAGTTTTGACCCAAATGTCAAACAAAAGTGATTACTTTCATTCGTTTCCAAATGCAGTAGATGCTTTTGCTAAATATGGTAAAAAATCGGAAATTATCGGTAATGATGGGATTAAGAGAGTAAAGATTGAAATTCAAGGTAGCTACAAAAATCACGATGGAGTGTTTGAGTATATAATAGAGCCTGATAATACAGTTAATCATAGATTTTTTAAAATAAAGGAAAAATAGTATGAATTTAATAAATGATGTGATAAAAATAGAGGAATTCTTTTTTAGCAATATATGTGAAATTGCTTACGACTACGAAAATGCTATAAAGAAGATCGCGGTATTGAAAGCCAAGGGGCAAGTTATTGTCGGTGGTGATGTAATAAGGTATGATGGGCAAGCAGCTGAATATACTTATGACAATTGGAGCTTTAATTCTGAAGAATATACATATGATCTACATGAGTATTCTGCTAAAAAAGCAATTGATTACATAGAAAAATATCATAATATAGATAAAGACTGCTTTTATACTATATATACATCTGGTATGTTGTAGAAAATAATGTTGCTGAGTTTATAAATCATATACAGTAAAAGCAAGGATAAATAAGATGTTTAAACGTATAGGCTGGTCTTTTATAGGATTTATGTGCTTGCTTGATTGCATATCTATGTTAATACATAAAAATGTAAAAGTAGGTGAGAAGTTTTTTAAATTTGACGATGCTGGCAATTTATATCTTTTGCCAGCTTTTAGTTTTTTATTTTTGGGCATATATAGCTTTTGGATGGCTTTTAGAAAAGAGCCGCCAATCGTGCAAAGGCTAGAGGGCATGTGGTGCCCTGATTGCATGAAATTTTATAATATAGGTGAAACTACATGTGAAAAGTGCGGACAAGAGCTGCTAAAATGCTATAACACACACTATGAAACAAGGCCAAAACCAAAGACCGAGCCGCTGTTTAGATCAAAGCCTAGAAATAAAAAGCGAAAGTTAAAGAGATAAATTTATTTTTTTGACTTCTGTAGTAGCAATATAAAAAGCACGGGGTAAGCGTAGATAAAATAAAAAAATGTTCATACAATAGTAGCCAGAAGCGACGGAACATATTATTACTCAAACAACCATTATGGACAAAATGGAAATGGTATCCCTTTTTATAGAGTTGGTGTATTGCCTAAAGAAACGATAAATAAAATGTTTGGAGGTATTAAATGATAGAAGTTAGAATTGATTTTGATGAAATTGATAATATTAGAGAATTGAACTATGCTTATGGCAATCGTATTCCAGAAAATATAAAAGAAAAGATGCTATATTTTTTATCACTAAAATTAAATTTACCTCCAACTCACATTTGGGACGCATTTAAAGAATTTTATCAATATTTACATTTCAAGGAATTACAAGAATTTAAACCAGAAGACGGCTGGGCTAGCTATGATGAATTTTTAATGATAAAAGAAGAAGATAATAAATGTGGAGTTAAAAATAAACAAGGCGTTAGGGATAATTTAAAGTTAATTTTTATAAATTTTAATAATTTTTATAAAGAACATAGCGAATTAGCAAATAAATTATTGAATTTCATCAGCGATGTGAAAAGTGAAATGTTAAATTACTATGATAAAAATGATAATGATTTTTTAAATATTACATTAGTTATCGAAAGTTAAAAGATGAAAATAACTCAAAATGGATAAGTGAAGCTAGAAATTTTGAAGGTGTAAAATGTAGCATTGAATAGAAAGAGTTTGAAGTGAATAAAAAGTTAAAAATAGTTTTACAAACAGAATTCGCATGTGATAGCGTATTTTGGATATATGATGAATTTGGCAAAAACATAAATGGCGGAACATTGGTAGAGCAAGAAGATGAAACATCTTGGGACAGCAAACTCCCAGATGAACTGTTATCTTGCCCAGATATAAAAAGGCTCTCAACGGAGATTATGAAAGAATACAATAGTCTTTTTATAAACAATGAAAAAGAATTTAGCTATAAGGGCTTTGCTAGTCCCGAATCCGAAGCAAAATATATGCAAAAAATCAATGAGCTTAGAAAAATTTTATATGAAAAATGTAGCGACAAATACGAAATAGTAGATGATTTGCGTTAGGCTAAAAATTATTTTATATATAAAACATGAAACAACGTCAAAAAGGATCATGCTCATTTTGAGGTATCAATTAAAAGTGGTAGAAAAAATAACAGAAAATACGGCTGTAGAAATTATTAGGGATAGTGAAAAATGAGAGAACTTTATAAGATTTATTTAAAAGACAATGCGCAATTGGGGCAAACGCCAAAAACAATTCACTATTCTAGCAACACTCTTTTGCCAAAACCATTTGCACTAAGTATCGTAAAATATAGCGACAATGAAGGATATTATTTGCTTTATCTTGATAAATTCGGAGAAGAGCAGGCAGATACGTATCATGAGACTTTAGAAGATGCCTTTGGGCAAGCAGAATTTGAATTTGGCGTAAAAAAAGATGAGTGGTTGATTGCATAGCAGCTAATGAAAATTAGTAGATTACTTATTCGACGAGGCACTTAAAAATTTAAGGATAAAATTGATAGCTGGATATGTAAAAATAAACGAGAAGCGATAGGAATTGAAATTACATAAAAATATTTATTCTTATGGTTCTTACGATGGCTTACGCAGTTGGTCACATCAGTGGCGGACACTTCAACCCAGCTGTTTCAGTAGGCCTATTAGTTGGCGGAAGATTTGACAAAAAAAGATCTAGTACCTTACGTCATCGCACAAGTTATCGGAGCGATCGCAGCTGCTGCTGTGCTATATCTTATCGCTTCAGGCAAGGCTGGATTTGACGCTGTTGCAAGCGGTTTTGCTAGCAACGGATACGGCGAGCACTCACCAAATGGTTACAGTATAGTCTCGGCACTTGTTGCAGAGATAGTTCTAACTGCGTTTTTCCTTATCATCATCCTAGGTGCTACTGATGAGCGTGCTCCAAAGGGCTTTGCACCGATCGCTATTGGCCTTGGTTTGACGCTGATCCACCTTATCTCGATACCTATCACAAACACATCGGTTAATCTAGCTCGCTCAACCGGTGTTGCGATATTTCAAGGCACTTGGGCACTAGAGCAGCTTTGGCTTTTCTGGGTTGCACCTATCGTTGGAGCGATCATTGGAGCTATCATTTATAGGATTTTAGGCTGCACATGCGGCTGCAAAAGCGCGAAATAATCAAATTTTATACTTCAAGGGGCGATCTTCGCCCTTTATACTCTTGCAAATTTAAATAAGTAAAAAGAAATTTATAAGATATTTTTGAGGGGTCATCTAAGAAATTTAATTCTTAGATGAAGAGAGGTTTTAGGCTTTTTTTGTCATCGCCCTAATAGGTATAACAAATATCGCTGCGATAAGGTAAAAAACGATACCAAAGACAGCTGCCATCATAAATATCTCGCCGATATCATAAAAGCTTGACTCAAGCCTAATGGTATCCACGTAATTTATCGCAAACCATAATGCTACGCCAAGAGCGATAGCAAAAACAAAAAATCCCCAAGAAAATAAGAAATTTAAAATCTTAGTCATCAACTTTTCTCCTTTTTGAGTTTATTTATCTACTTTAAATCCGCCGCCAAGTGCTCTATAAACTTCGACCGCGCTATCTACCTCATCAAGCTTTGCAGAGACATCTTGAAGTTTTGCTTGAAGCAAATTTCTCTCCGCGTCAAGAAGCTCTAAGTGACCGATATAGCCAGCGTTATACTGATCTTTAGCAAGCGAATAAATTTTTTGCTGCGATTGTAGCAAATTTTTTACCTGATCCAAAGAGAGTTTTGCATTTTGCCTTGATATAAGGGCATCTCTAACCTCGCCAAGTGCCGATCTAACAGTCGCTTCGTAAGTGATAGCTGCGATTTGTTCGTTTGTCTCAGCAACACGGACATTATTTTTTGTCCTGCCAAAATCAAAAATTTTCTGTGTTAAATTTGCTCCTAAGCTCCAAACGCTTGCGCTGCCCATAAAGATTCTATCAAACTCATCACTTGCAAAGCCAAAAAGACCTGTAAGGGATAGTGTTGGGAAGTATTGAGCGCGCGCTACGCCCACAAGGGCATTTGTAGCTTTTAGATCTGCTAGCGCCTTTGCCACGTCACTTCTTCTAAGCAAGACATCTGAGCTAATACCAGCCTTTATCTCAGGTGAGCTTGGTAAATTTTGCGCACTAGCAACAGCTCCTTTTAAAATTTCATCATTGCTCTTGCCAGTTAGGATGGCTAGCGAAGTAAGCGCTTGTGACTTAGAGTTTAGCACTGAAGTTAGGCTTGTTTTTGCCCTTTCAACCTCAGCCTTGCTTTGCAGATAGGTCATCTCATTTATGCCACCAAGATCAAGCTGCGTCTTTCGAAGTGCTAACGTATCTTCATAGGTTTTTAGAGTCTCTTTTAGCACCGCTTCTTGCATGTTTAGCGATACTAGAGCAAAGTAGCTTTTCGCCACACTTGAGCTAAGGCTTAGCCTTGCGCTATCGTAGTCAAATTTGCTTGCGTTTAAATTTTCATTAGCTGCAAGCACGCTATTTCGCACTCTACCCCAAAGGTCTATCTCGTAGTTAAGACCTAAATTTATCTCATAGCTTTTTGTGGTAGTTTGAGGCATATGCGCGGCAGTTTCGGCACTATTTCTAGTTCTTGTGGCACCTGCGTTTAAATTTACCCCCGGCAGCAAGTCAGCCTCAGCAATGCCAAGACTTGCCTTTGCTTTTTCTAAATTTAAATATGCAATGCGTAAATTTGTATTTTTCTCAAGTGCGCTTTCGACAAGAACATTTAAATTTTCATCGTGAAATTCTTTCCACCAAAGATCTCTTATATCGCTTGTCTCGAAAGTGTATGTTGAGGTGAAATTTGTATCCACATTTGGCATATCTGGGCGAAACGAGCAACCAGCCAAAAACGCCGCTGTTATAAGTATAAATGCCTTATTTCTCATCTTTTTTTTGCTCCCTTTTTCCAGTATTTTTCATTTAAATTTTCAAGCAAATAGTAAAACATAGGCACGAAAAATATCGCTATCGTTGTTGATGCGATCATACCGCCAACCACGCCAGTTCCTAGTGAGTGGCGAGATGCAGCGCCTGCACCTGTGCTTATGACCATTGGGAAAACACCAAGCGTAAATGCGATCGAGGTCATTATGATAGGTCTAAAGCGAAGTTTGGCTGCATTTACAGCTGATTCAAATATGCTCTTTCCGCTCTCGCGCTCTTGCATAGCAAATTCTACGATCAAGATGGCGTTTTTGGCCGCTAGACCGATGAGTAGCAAAAGACCGGTCTCAAAGTAGATGTCGTTTGTCAGCCCTCTTATCCAAACAGCTAGCAACGAGCCAAATACCGCAAACGGCACGGCTGTGATGACTGCAAGTGGGATGAGCCATCTTTCGTACTGAGCAGCAAGGATCAAGAAGACAAAGACCATACCAAAGATAAAGGCGACCGTGCCTGTTCCTTGAGAATTTACCTCTTGATATGCCGTTCCTGCCCAGCTTATAGCGTAGTCGTCGCTACTTAGCGTGTCATTTACGACCTCTTGGATCGCTCTTATCGCATCACCTGATGTGTAGCCAGGTTTTGGATCGCCCATGATCTTAGCCGCTGGAAAGAGGTTAAATCTATCAACGATATCAGGTCCGATCGATCTTGTAAGCGTCGCTACTGAATTTAATGGCACCATCTCGCCCTCATTTGAGCGGACGAAAATTTTTCTTAGATCCTCAGGGTTGTTTCTAAAGTTATCGCTCGCCCTTGCATATACGCGGTAAGATTTACCAGCAAGGTTGAAGTCGTTTATATAGTAAGAGCCAAAAGTAGCCGCTATCGTGCTGAAAATTTCACTCTCGCTTACGCCAAATAGCCTTGCCTTTTCTTTATCAACTGTTATCTTAAACTGGCGGTAGTTTGTCTCAAGCGTCGTTATTACGCCAGTTAGCTCAGGCCTTGCGTTTGCAGCTGCAGTTACCTTTCTAGCATCCGCTTCTATCTCGTTGTAGCTCTTGCCGCTCTTATTTTGTAGATACATCTCAAAGCCGCCAGTCATTGATAGACCCATGATAGGTGGCACATTTACGACAAAGGTCATTGAGTTTTTTGAACCCCAAAGCATGCCGTTAAACTGACCTACTAAGGCATCTGCACCGTCCGTTGCACCTTTTCTTTCGTTCCAGTCTTTTAGCTTGATAAAGCTGATGGCTGAGTTTTCTCTAAGTGAGCTAGCTAGCATATCATAGCCTGCAAATCCCATGGTAAATTCGACATTTGGGTTGCTCAAAATGGCGTTACTAATAGATTTTACCTCTTCTTTGGTCTTTAGCATATTTGTTGAAGGTGGAAGCGAGGTGATAACCAACAAAGCGCCCTTGTCTTCTGAAGGCACAAGTCCTTTTGGCACTTTTTGAAATAGCCCATACGTTGCAAATCCCATTATGCCAATGACTATAAAGCTAATAAATACATGTTTTAAAATTTTTGCCACACCTGCTGTAAAGAGTCTAGTGCTAAAGTCAAAGAAGTCGTTAAATTTCTGAACGATCCAAAATGGCTTGCTCTCTTGCTTCTTAAGCATAACCGCACAAAGCGCTGGCGTAAGAGTAAGAGCGACAAAGCCCGAGATACAAACAGCAACAACAAGTGTTAGCGCAAACTGCTTTTGTATAACGCCAACAAAGCCCTCCATAAATGAAACTGGCACGAAAACTGCGCAAAGCACTAGCACGATAGAGATGACCGGAGTTTGCACCTCCTCCATCGCCTTAAATGTCGCGTCTTTTACACTTATCTCTTTATCTTCGTGCAAAATTCTCTCAACGTTTTCTATAACGATGATGGCGTCATCCACGACGATACCGATGGCTAGGATCAGGGCAAAAAGCGTGATCAAATTTATACTAAAGCCCATAACATAAAGACCGCCAAATGTACCTATGATAGAGACTGGCACGGCTAGCATCGGTATGATGGTAGCTCTAAAGCTCTTTAAGAAGAAGTACATTACAATAAGAACTAGCACCATCGCTTCTACGAAAGTTTTTATAACTTCGTCTATTGAGACGGTGATAAATTCAGTTGGATTATAAGCTATCGTGTGCTCTAAGCCAACTGGGTAAGTTTTCTTTAGCTCTTCAAGCTTTGCAGCGACTGCCTCTGCAGTTGCAAGTGCGTTTGCGTCATTTTGTAAAAATAGCAAAAGTGGCACTGCTGGCTTGCCATTTAGCATAGCATCTGATGCGTAGCTAGCAGCTCCAAGCTCGACTGTGGCGACCTCTTTTAGCTTAACAACTGTGCCATCTTCACTCTTTATCAAAATTTCGCCAAATTGTTTTGGATCTTTAAAACGTCCTTCAGAAACTACAGAATAAACATAAGGATTTTCACCCTTTGATGGCTGCTCGCCGATCTTGCCAGCGGCGTATTGTGAGTTTTGAATTCTTACTTGAGAGATGACGTCGCTTGGAGTTAGTTTAAACTGAGCAAGTCTGTCTGGCTTTAGCCAAATTCTCATTGAGTACTCTTTGTCACCAATGAGCGCTGTATCGCCGATACCATTTACCCTTTTGATCGCGTCAGCAATGTTTAAATTTACATAGTTGTATAGTTCAACTAGGTTCATATTTGGATTTGTAAAGCCAACTACTTGAAGGATCGAGCCACTTCTTTCACGCACCGTTACGCCCATATTTTGCACCTCTTGAGGCAATCTTGAAAGGGCAGCTTGGACGCGGTTATTTACGTCTATCGTAGCTTGTTTTGATGATGAGCCGATCTTAAAATAGACGCTTATATTCATTGTACCAGCAGAGCTTGATGTGCTTTGCATATAAAGCATATTTTCAACACCATTTATCTGATCCTCAATGGCACTTGCGACTGAGTCTGCGATAGTCTGCGCATCAGCACCGCTATATGACGCGCTTACCGATACTTCAGGCGGAGTAAGACTTGGATACTCCTCTATTGGAAGCCCTTTGATACCCATAAAACCTGCTATAACTATGATGATAGATATAACAGTTGCAAATATCGGGCGGTTTATGAAAAATTTTGAAAACATCTATCTGCCTTTACTTGCTTTTTGTAGCGTTTGCGTCTTTGCCGTTTATAAATTCCGCACTTAGGTCTTTATCTGTCTGCACTGGTCTGCCAACGCCTATTTTAAGGAAGTTATTTACGATGATCTTATCGCCCTCTTCAAGGCCCTCAGTTACTACGACCATATCTTTTGTTTGGTAGCTAGTTTTAACATTTTTTTGGCTTACGTTGCCATCTTTTACGACTAAAACATAAGTGTTTGTAGCACTTTGCTGAAGGGCAACTTGCGGGATATTAAAGGCATTTTTTTGAACAAATCCGCTCATCTTTATATGACCAAACGCACCTGGTAAAATTTTACCCTCACTATTATCAAAGCTAGCCTTTGCCAAAACGCTGCCAGTCGCGGTATTTACGACGTTATCTATAAATGTCACTTTGCCAGTGAAATTTTCATTGTTTAAATTTAAGACAGCCTCGCTATTTAGTTGCTGCCAAGCGCCGTTATCTAAATTTGCTTTTCTACTTAGATTATCCACGTCTGCGATGTAAAAGTCAGCCTCGATCGGATTTATCTTTGTTAGTCTTACAAGCTGAGTTTGGCTTGCTACTACAAGTGAGCCAACATCTACCTTATTATCGCCAACAACGCCGTCAAATGGAGCCGTGATAGTTGTATAGCCAAGATCGATCTTGGCATTTTTTAAAGTTGCTTTTGCGCTTACTAAAGTTGCATTTGCGATATCGTAAGCCGCAACAGCTGCGTCGTAGTCTTTTTGAGAGACTGCATTTTTCTTATAAAGGGCAGAAATTCTCTTAAATTCAGTCTGCGCATTTTTTAAATTTGCATTTGCCACGCCAACAGCTGCATCAAGTGAGTCATAGCTAGCTTGATATTTCTCTGGATCTATGAGAAATAGCTTCTCTCCAGCCTTGACCTTGTCGCCAGGCTTAAAAAACTGCTTTATGATCGTGCCGCTAACTTTTGGATAGATGATGACGTCTTGGTTGCTAGTAACTGTGGCCGTGTAGTCAAAGCTAATAGGCACATCCATCTTTTTAGCCACAAATATATCAACATGAGATGTCGGCATCTGGCGGCCTGCAGCAGCCTTTTTGTCGCCACTTTCAAAGCAGCCAGAAAGCAAAAAAACGGCAACTGAAAGCACAAGAAAACTCTTAAATTTCAACATAAAAACCCCTCTTAATTTTAAATTTTAATCCCAAGTTTAGTTTTGTAATTTTCATTACAAAATTTTAAATGCCGTGAATATAACCAAAAATAAATTAAAAGTCAATTCTACTTCTTAATAATGCCATTTAAAAATAGCTCAACACACAAAGCAACGTGCTCCTCACGCTCTTTTTTGCTTAGTTTTGGCTCTTTGTTTATCATAAGCGAGTCGAAGTAATAAAGACCAATTACATTTTTCATAAAGCACTTTGCGGCAAATTTGACTGGAAATTTTGGATTAAGCTCGGCTTTTACCTCATCTCTTTCAAAGAAATTTATAAGTACAAGGTCGATCTTATTTAAAATTTGATCCAAAAATGCCCTGCCAAGCTTGCCGCCATTTTTAGAACCCTCACTCATCATTATCCTGCCAAGTGCGATATTTTTCTTGGTGCAGATGATAGAAAAAATAATGGTTGCAAATTTGGTTAAAAACTCCTCCAAGCTGTGAGAAATTTTAAGATATATCCTCTCATCGACCTCTTTTATAAGCGCATCTATCTCTTGCTCGATGATCGCTTGAAAAAGCCCCTCTTTGCTCTCAAAAAATGTGTAAATGCTAGCAAGCGAGCCGCCACTTATCGCCACGATATCGCTAAGGCTAGTCTTTTCGTAGCCATTTTTTAAAAATAGCTCAAGCGCTGTTTTTACGATGAGCTCGTATCGTTTTTTGCCTTTTTCTGAGATCGCCATTTCACTTCCCGCTAAATTTTCGCCATTTTATCATCTTTTAGGATAGATAAAGGTGCTAGCTCTTTGCACGTTGATAGTTGGCTCGTCAGTGGCGTAAGCTCTTATATTTATATGTTTTAAAAGATCTTTTTCGCTCGTGTTTTCATTTTTTGATTTTAGCGTGACGATGACCTTTTGTTTTGCACCAGCTTTTAGCGTAAAGGGCTTATTTGGACGAGAAATTTCTATACTTTTATCATCTATCTCAAAGTAAAATTTATGATCCTTGCTTTGGGTATTTTGTACTAAAAAAACGTAAGAATTTTCAACCTCACCTTGATCTAAAACCTTGTAAAGCTCGCTTGTCCTATTTATATTTAAAAGCATGCTCTCTTTTTTGCCACTCATCAGCGCCGCAGCTACCAAAACTACGCACAAAATGACAAGATAAGCAACCGTTCTAAATCTAAAAATTTTCACCTTTTTATTTTCATTTTGAGAATTTATACTTCTCCACTCGATGAGCGAGCTTTCGTTAAAATGCCCCATCACTTTAGCGCACGCATCGCTACATTCAAGGCAGTTTATGCACTCAAGCTGCATGCCCTTTCTTATATCTATATGCGTCGGACATATCCTCACGCAGGCCTCGCAACCAGTGCAAAGCGCGCCATCTTCTTTTGGCTTTTTAAATTTCTCTTTGCCATCATATATGACGCCGCCTCGTTTTTGATTGTAGATAACTTGTATCGTGTCGCTGTCAAACATAACTGACTGCACCCTCGCATACGGGCAGACATAGACGCAGAAATTTTCTTTTAAAATGACCACGTCATAGACTAGCCAAGCAGCGATGCTAAGCCAAAATGCAAGTAAAATTTTATGTTCGCTTGCATCATTTAGATAAGCAAAAAAATCAAGCGGTGGCACAAAAAACCACAAGAAATTTGCAGCTATGATAAGTGCTAAAACGCACCAAATTCCAACTGCTAATGCACGCTTAAAAATTTGACCTTGCGGCTCATTTTGTTTATTTTGGATATTTTTTCGGATCTTTAAAATTTTAGTCTGCAAAAGGTCACGAAAGAGCGTTCTAAAAATGGTCTGCGGACAGCTCCAGCCACACCAGATGCGCCCTGCAAGCGTCGTTAGAAAAAATATAGTCAAAAACAAAGTGATAAACAAAAACGGCAGCAAATATAGCTCTTGCATGTCAAATTTTGTAAAAAATAGATCAACCCTGCTCTTATCAAAACTTAGCAAAAATAGTTGCGCGTCATTTATCCTGATAAATGGCAAAATAAAGACAAATAGCGTGATACAGGCAAAAAAAATGTAACGCCTCTTGGCGTAGCTAAAATTTAAATTTTTCGACATAATAAACCTTTTTTAAAATTTTGTTGATTATAGGCTTTGGGGCATTAAAAGTGCATTAAATAATTTTGCCTAAAAGCTTAAATTTATGAAAGTTAAACTATACTCACGGCTTATTTTAATCTGAAAGGTGGTGAGGACGTTGCCTGGTATTAAGGTACATCCTAACGAGTCATTTGACGAGGGTTACAGAAAGTTTAAAAAACAAACTGACCGTAATTTAGTCGTTACTGAAGCAAGAGCTAGACGCTTCTTTGAGCCTAAGACTGAGATCCGCAAGAAACAAAAAATTGCAGCTCGCAAGAAAATGCTTAAACGTCTTTATATGCTTAGACGCTACGAGTCAAGACTCTAAAACCAAGACAAAGAGGGCTTTGCTCTCTTTGTTTAACTCTTCTTTTAGCCTTATTTTTTTATAATCAAAGCAATTTTTTTATTTTATTTTAAACGGAAATCCGATGCAAAAGCTAGCTGTAAATGAAGCTGCAGAAATTTTAGGCATAACAAAAGAAGCAGTCTATAATAGAATCCGCCGAGGCTCGTTGAAAACAGTCATTGAAAATGGCACAAAATTTGTCATCCTTGACGAGGAGCCAAGTAGTGAAAAGCCCGCAAAAACCGCTTCAAAAAGCACAAAAACTAAATCCCAAAACGACGAGTTTGTAAGTTATTTGCTAAATGAGCTAAATGAGCTTAAGAGCTTAAATTTAAATTTGCAAGCCGACAAAGATAGGCTTTTTAAAGAAAAAGAGCAGATGCTTATCGAGCGCAAAAATGAAATTTTGCAAATTTACAAAGATAGAGACGAGAAGCTCATGCAGTTTCTAAACGCCATGCAAAGGCCACTTTTAACACCTAAAAATGAAAGTGCCACAAGCGAAGTGGCGATAGATGCGCAGATAGAGGATGAGTCAAAATGGATAAATTTAAGCGAATATCTAAAGGAGTTAAATTTAAAACCAAAGGCAACGAAAAAGATCAGTGAAAAGATAATAAAAGCGATACATCACTCCAAATTTATCAAATTTAAACGCGGCGTGATACTTGTTAGAAGACATAAAAATTTAAAAGAGTTGATAGGAGAGATATGAAACACATCAAAAAAATAGCTACTTATGCTGCGGTTGGGGGATTTGGTGCCATTATCATGGCTGGACTTGCAGGTTGTGGGAGCGACGATGGCGGTAATGAAAACGCACTAAACGAAGTTGCGCAAAAAAACGGCGCCTTTGTCATCATCGAAGAGAGCGCACCTGGCGTTTACAAAATATTAGAAGAGTATCCAAGCACTGAAACTAGAGTCGTGCTAAAAGATATGAACGGCACTGAGCGCGTGCTAAGTAAAGATGAGATCGATAAACTTCTAGCTCAAGCAAACGCAAAGATCGACAATAACACTTCAAATTTGACAAGAACGAGCGACGCACAGCTAAGCAGCGGCGGACTAAGCCTTGGTGAGACTATCCTTGCTTCAGCAGCTGGCGCGATACTTGGTAGTTGGATAGGCAGTAAGCTTTTTGGTAATCAAAATTTCCAAGCAAATCGCCAAAGCACATATAAAAATCCAAGTGCTTACACAAGAAGCGTCGATAGCTTTAACAAGCAAAAAGCGGCAAATTCTGCTGCAAGAAGCGGCGGTGGAAAGAGCGGATTTTTTGGTGGTGGCTCAAAGTCAAGCTCTAGCTCATCAAGCTTTGGAGGCTGAAAATGATAAATTTAAGAAAAATCACCCCATTAAACAATGAATTTATGGAGAAAATAGGCTTTGCGTGGCATACAGATAACGATAACAGCTCATATATCGCTGATGAGATCGTGCAAGTAAGCGAAAAAGAGGCAAATGCCTACTACGAGGCGGCAAACGAGCTATATGATATGTATGTAAATGCCGCTCAACACGTGATCGACAACAACCTTTTTCACGAGATAGGCATACCATTTAACCTTGTTGATATCATAAAAAATAGCTGGGAGAATGACGTTCATTGGCACCTTTACGGCAGATTTGATCTAGCTGGAGGGCTTGATGGTAAGCCCATAAAGCTCATTGAGTTTAACGCCGATACGCCAACGGCAGTCTTTGAGACGGCGATCATCCAGTGGGCTATGCTAAAGCTAAATCACATGGACGAAGCAGCCCAGTTTAACGACCTTTACGAGTCGCTAAAGCAAAATTTCAAACGCCTTGTCACACTTGGCGATGATGATGTGGATTTTGATGACATTTATGAGGGCTGGGGGATACTATTTAGCAGTATCGCAGGCAGTATCGAGGACGAGCAGACCGTAAAACTTCTGCAATACATCGCAAAAGAGGCTGGCTTTAAAACAGACTTTGCCTACGTTGATGAGGTCGTTTTTGACGATAATGAGGGCATTTTTAAAGGCGAAGAAAATTTCGAGTACTGGTTCAAGCTTGTCCCTTGGGAGAGCATAGCGATCGACGAGGGCGAGCTGGCTTTGATACTCTCAAACATCATCAAAAATCAAAAAGCCATCATCATAAATCCAGCCTACACGCTGCTTTTCCAAAGCAAGGGGATTTTAAAAATCCTTTGGGATCTATATCCTAATCATCCGCTCTTGCTTGAAACCTCAAATGAGCCGCTAAAAGGCAAAAAATATGTGAAAAAGCCGGTATTTGGCAGAGAAGGCGCAAACGTCTCGATACACGATGAAAACGGCGCACAAATAGCAAGCAACGATGGCGAATACGACTCAAATAAAGCCATCTATCAAGAATTTTACGAGTTTAATCAAGATGAGAGAGGCGAGAGTTATCAAGCCGGAGTATTTTACGCTTATGAGGCGTGCGCGCTTGGATATAGAAAGGGCGGTAAAATTTTAGATAACTACTCTAAATTTGTAGGACATTTCATTAAGGACTAAGGATGAAGATCGTTTGTTTAGACGCGGCCACGCTTGGTGAAAACGTTGATCTTAGTGTTTTTAAGAAATTTGGCGAGTTTGTCAGCTACCAAAAAACCAAAAGCGATGAGGTCGTGCCACGTCTAAAGGGCGTGGATATCGTCATCACAAACAAGGTCGTCATCGACAAAGCCGTGATGGACGCGACAAATTTAAAGCTTATCTGCATAAGCGCAACTGGTATGAATAACGTAGATCTTGAGCATGCAAAAGCTAAAAATATAGCTGTGAAAAACGTCGCTGGCTACTCAACCGCAAGCGTCGTGCAACACACATTTGCCTTGCTTTTTGAGCTAACAAATCGCATCAAATTTTATGATCACTACGTAAAAAGTGGCGAGTGGGTGAAGAGTGAAATTTTCACCTATCTTGGCGCAGACATCAGCGAGATCGCTGGCAAAGAGTTTGGCATCATCGGACTTGGCGAGATAGGACGCGGCGTGGCGGCAGTGGCACGTGCATTTGGCGCAAACGTGAGCTACTACTCGACAAGTGGAGCAAATAAAAATAGCGAGTTTGCGCAAAAAAGCTTAGATGAGCTACTAAGAAGCAGCGACATCATCAGCATCCACGCACCACTAAATGAAAAGACTAGAAATTTACTGGGAGCAAACGAGATAAATTTGCTAAAAGATGATGCGATAGTGCTAAATTTAGGACGTGGTGGCATAGTGGATGAAGCTGCGATGGCAAGGGCGATAGATGAGAGAAATTTACGCTTTGGCACCGACGTTTTAGAAAGCGAGCCAATGATCAAAAATAGCCCATTTTTAAATGTAAAAAACAAAGAAAATCTACTCATCACCCCGCACGTGGCATGGGGCAGCTTGGAGGCTAGAAAACGGCTGATCTCGCTGATAGTTAAAAATATAGAAGAATTTATAAAAGGATAGAAAATGGCAAGCGAACATAGCTTTGATATAAGCGCCGAGGTCGATATGATGGAGGTTAAAAACGCTCTTGAGACGGCTAAAAAAGAGATCGCAGCGAGGTATGACTTTAAGGGGCTTGCGGCTGAAGTTGAGCTAAATGAAAAAGAGAAATTTATCTCGCTTCTTAGCTCAAGTGACAACAAGATCGACGCGCTAAAAGACATTGTGATCTCAAAGCTTATCAAGCGCAACATCCCACCAGTGGCGATCACAGAGACAAAAAGAGAGCCAGCGAGTGGGGGTAATTTAAAGGCGACGCTAAAGCTAAACGACACGCTTGACGGCGAAAACTCAAAAAAAATCACCAAAGCGATCAAAGACTCAAAGATCAAAGTAAGCGCGCAGATCAGGGGAGAAGAGATCAGAGTGACAAGCAAAAGCATAGATGATCTGCAGGAGTGTATAAAGCTGGTGAGAGGGTTAAACCTAGAACTTCCGATAAGCTTTAAAAACCTAAAATAATGGCTTCTCGTGAGTGCCTTTAAATGAGCTAGAAAAATTCTCGCTCCGCAGGCTATATCGCATATTTTCGCTTTATTATGCGTCGTTGATTTAAATTTTTGCTCGGTCATTACCAGCTCGGTAACTCCCGTCACAAAAATTCAAATCGCCTCGCTTAATTTTGCGAAAGTGTCATGCAAATTTTGTATTTAAAATTTCGCAGGATTTTGGGCTAAATTTGCGAAATTTCGCATGGTTTTTGTATCTAAAATTTGGCGTATTCGTGGGTGAATTTTGCCTTATCGTTTTATTTAAATTTGATCTATCTAAATTCTAAAAAGGGGTAAAAATGGGCTTTTTTGAGAAAATCCTTGGTAAGCAAATAGACCTTGGCGAGCAGATGCCGATCTATTTTGTAAGTAACGACGAAGACTATATGCAGCGTGCATTTGAGCAAGCCAGAGAGAGCTTTAAGTATTTTTGGCGTGAGCTTTACTGGGAGCGCCGCAGGATCGCGCCTATGCTTGATTATGCGATGGTAAAAATTTGCTTTTTAGATGTCATAAACGGCGAAGAAGTTGGCGAGCACATGTGGGTAAATGACGTTGAATTTGACGGAGAGACGATATATGGCACGCTTGTAAATGAGCCTGATAGCGTGCAAAACGTGAAAGTTGGTGATCAAATAAGCGCAAAATTTATCGATATGAGCGACTGGCTTTTTGCCATTGGCGGACGCGCCTATGGCGGCTTTAGCGTGCAGGCGATGCGCTCACGCATGCAAAAAGATGAGTTAGCTGAGCATGACGCGGCTTGGGGGCTTGATTTTGGCGATTTTAAAGACATTTTGGTAGTTTTCGAGCAAAAAGAGCATCCAGAAAATTTAATAGAGCATCCGATGAGCAAAAATATGCGCGGACAGGTGGAGCAGTATATAAAAGCGCATCCAAGCATGGTCGCAGACACTGACGAGCTTGGCTTTACGCAGCTTCACCACGAGGCGCTTGCTGGGAATTTAACGATCGTAAATCTCTTGCTAGAAAACGGCGCTGATAAAAATGCTCGCACAAAAAGTGGCAAAACCGCAGCCCAACTTGCTAAGCAAATAGGCTGGAGCGAAATCGCAAAGGTGCTTAAATAGCATTTTGTGTAAATTTTTAGGATTTAAATTTGAGTTATCAAGACATTTTAGATGAAAAAGATGAGAGCGTAAAAGAGGCTAGTAAATTTATAAATTTTATTAAGGCTAGGTTTTTAAACTCTCATATCATAAGCAGCAAACAAGGTAGGCTAATAGCACTTTTAGAAAGCGAATGCGAGCTTTATTTAAAGCTAAATAGGACAAATTACGCTGAAATTTCAAAGGAGTTAAAGGAGCTAAAAGAGCGAATTTGCTTTGTGATCTTAGACATAAAAGATGAGATCACAAATGATTTTGAAGACAAAAACTATGAAATTTATAAAGGCGCAGCAAATAGCGATGAAGAGCGCCTTGAGAAGATAAAAAATGAGCTACTTTTAAACTCGTTTTTTGAGAGCTATTTGGGTGAGCACTCGGCAAATTTAAAGGCAAATTTCATAAAAGAGTGCGCTACAAATTTCTTTAAACATTCAAATTTAATCGTCCCAGTCGTCAGCATGCTTTGCTACTTTTTGTATTTTGGCTTTGAGACCCGATATTTTCCGAGTTTAGACAGCTCAGAGATGATATTTACAGGCATTTTGCTATTTTGCGCGACCGCGATCGTGACGGCTTTTGAGATCGCTATCTTGGTCTTTGTCTCATACCTTTACCAAAATGACGATAAAAAATATAAATTTAAAAAGCCAAAATTTCTATTTTTTTATAGCTCAAATTTCATCTATTTTTTAACACTCATCTCATTTGCCATTTTAGCCTTTGCAGCATTCAAGCTAAACTACGGCTGGGGCGCTATTTCATCGCTACTTTTGCTCTCTTATGCTGGGGTAAATTTGGCAGTTTTCTTTAAGGATAGATCAAATTTCATCATCTATCTTTTATCATTTCTCATAACATTGCTATTTATCGTTTCGGTTGTGGTCTTAAAAGATGGCGGATTTTTGGCACTTTGGATACTCTTTTGCTCGTTTATGCTCTCTTTTATGCTGGGGGTTGCTAGCATCAAAGAGACAAAGGATTTTTCATTTGTTTTTTACGCTGCGCTTTCGCTTATGATCGTCTCAAACTCGCTTTTGTTTATCAAATACACAGCAAAAACCTTTAACATAGGCGATGTGGATTATAAATTTTTGCTTGTCGATAAAAGTGCGTTAAAGGCGCTACCTAGCTCACTTTGTGAGGCAAAAGGCAAAGAGCAAATGCCTTGCGAGATAGATGAGAAGGCGGTTAAAATTTATGATGTGAAGTCACTTTGCAATATCGGTAAATTTTACTACTTGCAGACAAAAGACGGAGTGAAATTTGAGCTTGACTCAAGCAAGGTTATCTCAAGAGTAAAAGAGTAAGTAGGCTAAAGCTTAAATTTATAGAGCAAAAGCGAGCTAGATATGTAAAAATCGCAGGTTTGTAAAAATAGAAAATTTAAAAAATGATTGCATTTTTTACTCAAAATTTACGTTAATGCAAGGCTAAATTTATTAAAATTTGGCTATCCTAATGGACTAAATTAAAACTAACTTATTTAAGGCGATTAATTATGATTTTTAAAAATATTGTTGAGAGTTTTGCTGTAAATTACGCTCATAATTCTATACAAAAATCGCTATATAACGAATTTAACATAGACATTTTAAACACGACTTATACCAAAACTCCAAAAAAAGACAAAAAGTATATGCTCTACGCGCACGTGCCATTTTGTCACACATTTTGCCCGTATTGCTCGTTTCACAAGTATCATTACGAGCAGGAGCTTGCGAAAATTTACTTTGAAAATTTACGCGAGGAGATGAGGCAGATAAAAGAGGCTGGCTTTGACTTTACATCGCTTTATGTGGGCGGTGGCACGACGCTTATAAACGAGCCAGAGCTTGAAAAAACGCTAAAACTTGCAAAAGAGCTCTTTAGTATCGAAGATATCTCGGCCGAGAGCGATCCAAACCACATCTCGCCAGAGAGCCTAAACCGTTTTGATGGGCTCATCAACCGCTTAAGCGTAGGCGTGCAAAGCTTTGATAACGAGACGTTAAAAAGAGTTGGCAGATACGAGAAATTTGGCTCAGCCGAGGAGACGAAAAGAAAGCTCGAGAAGGCTATCGGCAAGATCCCGGTCATCAGCCTAGATCTCATCTTTAACCTACCAAATCAAACAAAAGAGCAGCTAATAAACGACATAAACGTCGCAAAATCGATCTCCCCACAGCAAATAACCTTCTATCCGCTCATGAAATCAGAGCTAACAAGAGAGAACATCGCTCGCGCACTTGGCGTCTCAAACGTCGATAATGAGCGCGAATTTTACGAGATCATTGTGAGTGAATTTGCCAAGGGTGGATATAGACAAAGCAACGCTTGGGCATTTTCAAATGAAAAAAGCGCAGACCTTCGCGACGAATACGTAGGCTCAAATTTAGAGTATGTGGGCGTTGGTAGCGGGGCATTTAGCTTCTTAAACGGCGAGCTAGTTATTAACGCCTTTAACCTACTTGACTACGGCAGAAAGGTCAAAGCAAGACAAAGCCCAGTCATCGCAAAATGCGCATTTAGCAAAAAAGAGAGACTAAAATATACATTTTTAACAAGGCTTTTTGACGGCGCCGTGGATATCAAAACCTACAACGAGCAAAACGACGCAAACATCAACAAAGACCTATTTGTCGAGCTTAGCTTGCTAAAACTTGTAAATGCTATATACGAAGAAAACGGCGTTATCAAGCCGACATTTTTTGGCAAATACATCTGCGTCGTGCTCATGCGCGACTTCTACGCTGGCATGGATAAGGTGCGAGCGATATTTAAAGATGACGCGAAGATCAAACGCAGCAAGGTGCTTCACATCATGAGTGAAAATACCGAGCAAAAATTTGATCAAAACATCATTCAGCCACGCGCTGCGATGTAATGCTTGCGAATTTAATAAAAAGCAATCTTTTTTCAATAATCAAAATAGTGATCCTGACGCTTGCTTTTAGCGGGATTGGCGTCTGGACACTCTCTTTTGTCAATAATGAACTTGTAAATTTAAAAGAATTTGATGCCTTTGTGGCGGTTAAATTTATAGCTATCTTGATCTTATTTTTCATAAGTGCCATCGCCGCAAATATCTCGCTTACAAATTTTGGACATAAATTTATCTACGAGCTTAGATATCAAAGCGTAAAGCAAATTTTAGACACGCCAAATAGCGTCATAAACGAGATCGGCAAGGCAAAGATCATAGCAAGTCTAAACAACGACATAAAAACGATCACATTTGCCTTTATGAGCGCTACTGGCTTTATACAAAGCCTAGTTTTCATCATTTGTGCCAGCTTTTATCTAGCCTACATCGCGCCAAAAGTTTTTATATTTAGCGCAGTTTGGATCGGCGCAACACTCGTTATAAACACGCTTTTGATGAAAAAGATCCATTTTTACTTCAAAGAGTCCAGAACCCAAGATGACGCCTTGCAAAAGCACTATGACGACATAGTTGAGGGGCACAGAGAGCTAAGTCTAAATAGAGTAAGAGCAAGTATCTGCTTTGATGAGCTAAATTTAACAGGCGATAAGAAGCGTAAAAGCATGGCAAAAGCGGACGTATTTCACGCGCTAAGTGATAATTTCACCAATATAATGCTCCTTGGTGCGGTCGGACTTTGCGTATTTTTATGCGTGGCATTTGGCTGGGCGAGCCTGCAAACAGCACTTAGCATAAGCCTAACGATACTATTTTTAAGAGGCTCATTTATGAGCATGGTTGGCTCCATACCAGCCGCACTTAGCGCAAAGGTGAGCTTAGAAAAGATCATGAGTTTAAATTTAAATGAATTTAAAGAAGGCTTTAAATTTGACGATAGCCTAAGCGATGAGTGGCAAAGTATCAGGCTAAAGGATATAAATTTCAACTACGACCACGGCAAATTTAGCCTAAAAGATGTAAATTTAGAGATCAAACGCGGCGAGATAACATTTATCATCGGTAAAAATGGCAGTGGCAAAAGCACGCTTATAAACATTCTTTGCGGACTTATCCGCCCAAGCAGCGGCGAAATTTACCTTGATAGCACAAAGATAGATGAGGCAAATTTACAAAGCTATCAAGCAAAGATAAGCGCTATTTTTGCTGATTTTTATCTATTTTCGCAAACGCTCTCTTGTGACGGCTTTGCTAGCCAAAGCGATATAGAGGGGCTCTTGGCCCTGCTTGAGATAGATAAAAAGGTAAGTGTGGTGGATAATAAACTTAGCACCACGCAGCTCTCAACCGGTCAGCGAAAGCGACTAAGCCTGCTAATAGCCATCTTAGAGCGCCGATCTATACTTATACTTGATGAGTGGGCGGCCGATCAAGATCCATTATTTAAGCGTAAATTTTATAAAGAAATTTTGCCGTTTTTGCAAAGCAAAGGCATAAGCGTCATCGCCGTAAGCCACGATGATAGCTACTTTGACGTGGCAACTAGGATCATTTTAGTAAAAGATGGCTTTGTGCGCGAGCTTGATGAGGCAGAGCGCATAAGTGCCGCAAAAGACGCCGTAGAAAAGATAAAATAAGAGTATTTTTTACACAAAAAGAGATTTACATCGCTACTCTTGAGCTATTTCAAGATCAAATAAATTTAAATTTAGTAGAATTTTGAAAAATTAAAAAAGGCGAAGTATGTCACACTCAGAGCTTGATAGCACCTATCTTGGCGCTTTTATCATACTTTTGTTAGCTACTTGTTCATTTAGTCTGATAACATTTTTATCTTCAAAGATAAGCAAAAAGCTAGCCAACTGCAACACTGAGCGCCTAAAAGTAGGCTTTTACGAGTGCGGACCGACAACCGTAAAACAGCCAAATAAGATAAATATCCACTACTTTTTTTATGGAATTTTATTTATTTTATTTGACGTTGAGGTCATTTTTATGTATCCGTGGGCGGTGGATTTTAGGCTGCTTGGGCTATTTGGGCTCATAGAAATGCTACTTTTTGTAGCGATCTTACTCATCGGCTTTGCCTACGCTTGGCAAAAAGGAGTCTTTAAATGGCAAAGCATCAGATAAACTACGCTGCAAATGGCGGTCTGCCAGTAGTTTTAACAACCGTTGATAAGCTCGTGCAGTGGGGTAGGAGCAACTCACTTTGGGCGCTTAGCTATGGGCTTGCATGCTGTGCGATCGAGATGATGGCAAGTGGCGCTAGCAGATATGACTTTGATAGATTTGGCACCATTTTTCGCGCTAGTCCAAGGCACTCAGAGGTGATGATCATAGCTGGCACGCTAACTAAAAAGCACGCTGAATTTACAAGGCGCCTTTACGACCAGATGCCTGAGCCAAAGTGGGTCATCTCGATGGGTAGCTGCGCAAACACTGGGGGTATGTTTAATACCTATTCAACCGTTCAAGGCGTAGACCGCATAATCCCTGTCGATATCTACATCCCAGGCTGTGCCCCGCGTCCAGAGACGCTTCAGTACGCACTTATGATGCTTCAAAAAAAGATAAGAAAACAGAGTGCATTTAGGGCGCAAAAGCCAAGAAAGCTAGATATATGAGAGAGTATAAGCCAAAAAACGACCTGCAAAAAAAGCAGTACTACAGCGAGAAATTTTATATCGCCAAAGAAACGCCAAAAGAGGCAGCAAGTGGCTCTAAATTTGACGAAGAGCTGGCTATTTTAGAGCAAAGCGGAGTGCAAATTTTATCTAGCTACGTGGAGTTTGATCAGCTTGTTCTCTACGTAAATTCAAGTGAAAATTTTAAAGCGCTTGAAGCATTAAAACGCTTTGGCTACGAGCAGCTTTGTGAGCTAGCAGCGATTGATTATATAGCTCAAAAAGGCGGATACGAGGTCTTTTATCAGCTTTTAAGTGTTAGCAAAAATAGGCGCGCACGAGTAAAGTGCTTTGTCAAAAAGGACGAAATGCTAAAAAGCGTTTGCAAGCTTTATAAAAGCGCAAACTGGGCGGAGCGCGAGATGTACGATCTAAGCGGCGTTTTAATTAAAGATCATCCAAATTTAAAGCGTCTTATAATGCCTGATGACTGGCACTCGCACCCGCTTTTAAAGAGCTATCCGCTAGTTGGCGACGAGGCTGCTAAATGGTACGAGGTGGATAAAATTTTTGGACGTGAGTTTAGAGAGCAGATCGGCGAAGAGAACCGCGACCCAGCCTTTGTGAACGAGAAAGATACCTTTGGCTTTTCACGTGTCTTTGACGAAAGTGAAGAGTACGAGTATCAAGAAGAAGGCGGCGTGAGATTTGTCAAAAAGGCTAAATTTAACCAAAGCCAGATAGTAAAGGAAAGACCTTGAGCCAGGCACCAAACCGCTTAAAACCATTTTTTGAAAATTTAGAATTTGAGCAAAATGACGGCAAGATGATACTAAATTTTGGCCCACAACACCCAAGCGCACACGGACAGCTAAAGCTTGTGCTTGAGCTTGACGGAGAAAAGGTCGTGCGCGCTATGCCAGAGGTTGGCTTTATGCACCGAGGCGTTGAAAAGATGGCTGAAAATATGACCTATCAGGAATTTATCCCAGTAACTGACAGGGTGGATTACATCGCATCAAGTGCGAATAACTACGCATTTTGCGCGGCCGTGGAGAAGCTTTGTGCCATAGAAGTGCCTCGCCGTGCGCAGATCATTAGAGTGATGCTTTTGGAGCTAAATCGTATCAGCTCGCACCTTTTATTTTTAGCTACGCACGCCCTTGACGTGGGGGCAATGAGCGTCTTTTTATACGCATTTAGAGAGCGCGAATATGTCCTTGATCTCATAGAAAAATACTGCGGCGCAAGGCTAACTCATAGCTCCATAAGGATCGGTGGCGTACCGCTTGATCTGCCTGATGGCTGGTGCGAGGAGCTTCTTAAATTTTGTGAGAAATTTCCAAGCGACATCACGCTTTACGAAGATCTGCTAAGTGAAAATAGAATTTGGCAAGCAAGGCTTGTTGATGTGGGCGTAGTTAGCAAAGAGCTAGCCCTTAGTAGCGGCTGCTCTGGCGTCATGCTAAGAGCAAGTGGCATCGCGCGCGACATCAGAAAAGAAGAGCCATATCTCATCTACGACGAGCTAGAATTTGACGTGCCTTACGCCACCAAGGGCGACTGCTACGCAAGATATCTACTTTATATGAAAGAGATGCGCGAGTGCGTGAAAATTTTAAAGCAGTGCGTTAGCAAGTATCAGACAAGTAGCCTCGCTATCATCGCCGACGCGCCAGAGTATGTTAGTGCCTCAAAAGAGCAGATAATGAGCCAAAACTACTCATTAATGCAGCATTTTGTGCTGATAACTCAGGGGCTAAAGCCACCAAAGGGCGAAATTTACTTTGCTAGTGAGTCGCCAAAGGGTGAGCTTGGAATTTATATAAATTCAGACGGCAGCGCAAGCCCGTACCGCCTAAAAATTCGCACTCCAAGCTTTTGGCACTGCGCTATTTATGAAGATATGCTAGTTGGGCAGTACGTGGCAGACGTGGCTGCGATAATAGGCAGCACAAATATCATCTTAGGCGAGGTTGATAGATGAGAAGGGTCGATCTTAGGCATCTAAAGGGCGAGTTTTTGAGCGCTCTTGGACAGCAGATAAAGGCTAGCGAGCCAGGCGAAGTGGTGATATTTTTGTTTGAGATAGGAGATTACAGCGGTGTAGAGAAAGCTGTAAATTTGGCTTATAACCTAAACTGCGAGGTGATGAACTCGCTTAAATTTAACCAAGTTGATTGGGCATTAACGATAAAAAAGGGCAAGATATGAAATTTAATGATCTAATAGCAGGCAAGAGCCTAAGTATCGCAAATTTACTAAGTTTGAGCGACAAAAATTTAGCAAAAAAGATAAAAGAGCACGAGTTTAAATACATCTCATGCTTTGAAGATAACGAGCTTGGTAGTAAAAATTTGATCCGCTGCGAGATAGGATCGATAAGCTATGTCTTAGCGCTTCTTTGCAAGTATGCAAATTTGGTGCAAAATGAGTTTTTTGACGAGCTTGATGATGGGCTGATAAGTGGCGAGTGCAACGTGGGCGAGGAGGAGTTTGAGGAGCTTGGCGAGTGGATAAAGGACGTTAAAAACGTGATCATCGATGACTCGCTCTTTGCTCATCCAGACAAAGATGCGATCTTTTGGCTTCTTGAAATTTTAGGTAAAAATGTCGTCTTAGCAGGCGGCGAAGTGAGAGAATTTACAGCAGGCGGCGAAGTTGGCGAGCTAAGAGAGCTTGACAATTTTGACGGCGCGGTCGTCTATCTAAACAAAAACGCAAGCGATGAAATCGTGGGCGGCGTGCAGTTTGGCATCGTGGCAAAGGCGAAGGATGGCGAAATTTTAAATTTAAAGGCAAAAGACTTTAGCGTGAGCGCTAAATTTAGACTTGATCCAACGCTAAAAGGCACGGTTGCCGTGCTTGGCGCAAAAAATTTTGATGGATATGCATTTAAACAAGTAGTAGTTAGCAAATGAAAATCACCATAAACGATCAAATTTTAGAGGCAAACGAGGGCGAAAGTATCCTAAACATCGCAAGGGCAAATGGCATCTACATCCCTGCGCTTTGCTACCTTAGTGGCTGTTCGCCAACGCTTGCTTGCAGACTTTGCATGGTCGAAGCAAACGGCAAAGTGGTCTATAGCTGCAACGCCAAAGCCAAAGAGGATATGCAAATTTACACAAATACGCCAGAGATCGCTGCCGAGCGAAATGCGATCATGCAGACCTACTGCGTCAATCACCCCCTTCAGTGCGGCGTTTGCGACAAAAGTGGCGAGTGCGAGCTACAAAATTTAACGGCGCATTTACGCGTAAATGAGCAAAAATTTGCCATAGAGGACACGCATAAACCGCACAAAAAATGGGGGCTAATAAACTACGACCCAGCCCTTTGCGTGGTCTGCGAGAGGTGCGTCACGGTTTGTAAAGACAAAATTGGCGAGAGCGCGCTAAAAACGGTGCCAAGGGGTGTAGAGGTGCCAAAAGAGCTAAAAGAGAGCATGCCAAAAGATGCTTACGCCGTCTTTAGCAAGATGCAAAAGAGCTTAATTGGTCCAAGCGTGGGTGAAAGCTTAGACTGCTCATTTTGTGGCGAGTGCATCAGCGTCTGTCCTGTTGGCGCACTTGTTAGCTCAAATTTTCAGTATAGCTCAAACGTCTGGGAGCTAAGCCGTATCCCAGCGGCAAATCCGCACCAAAGCGACTGCGAGCTCATTTTTTATGATGTAAAAGAAAAAAGCACTAGCGATAGAAGCAAGCAAATTTACCGCGTTAGCAACGACTTTCACTTTGGCGAGATAAGCGGTGCGGCAAGGTTTGGCTACGACTTTCACAACGAAAATGCCCGCAAAAATGAGGCGAAATTTAACGAGCTAGTCTTAAATTTTAAAAACGGCAACATAAAAAATATAAAATTTAATAGCTTCATAACAAACGAAGAGGCGCTTATTTTGGAGCGCTTGAGAGAGAAATTTGATCTAAATTTATTAAACGATGAGGCTTTTAAATTTCAAAATTTCTTAAATATTTTTAGCGAATTTAGCGGTCTTAGCTCATATAACGCAGACTATGAGAGCCTAAAAAATAGCGACTTTGTGATCACGGCTGGCAGCTTCTTGCGCCATGAGAGCCCAGTTACAAGCTATAAGCTAAATAACGCTCTTAAGATGAATAAAGCTAGTGGAATTTACTTTCATCACATCGCTGATGAGGTGGTGAAGAAATTTTCAAAAAATTTCGCCTGTGTGAGCTATGAGGCTGGGGATTTGGAGCAAATTTTACTCTTTGTGCTTAAAAATTGGGGCGAAAATTTACCAGCAGCACTTCAGGCTAGACTTGAAAAATTTGAAGAGAGCTTTGGCTTAGAGGTAGCCACTCTTAGCGAGGGCAAGGCTAAATTTACGCTCATTTTAGGTAGCGACTTTTATGCTCATGAAAATGCAAATTTACTTGCAGCCCTTGCTGGAGTGATCGCAAGAACTACGCCGTTTCGTGTGATGCTCATACCACCTCGCACAAACTCGCTTGGTGTGGCTAAAATTTGCAAGCTTTCACACGAGAGAAAGCCTGGCAAGACGCTAGGATACAATGAAATGGGCGAGTTTAAATTTAGCATTTTTGAGGGTGATCTTGACGCTGGTGCGCTAAATCAGCAAGAGGGCACATTTACAAGCATAAATAACGAAGTAGTGCCGACAAATGCGGCTTTGACACATAGTGGCTACTTCTTAAACGATATCGCAAATGCGCTTGGGCTGGTGGCTAAAAATACGATTGATTACACAGTGCAGCTACCAAAAGAGAAAGGCTACAGGGGCGTTAAATTTGATGATTTAGAAAATTTTTATGCAAATGATGGCACAAGCCATAGAGGCTACAAGCTTGAAATTTCAAATTTCACGCCAAAAGAGGACATAGAGCCACTTTTTAAAGAGAAAAATGAGCCAAATTTAAAAGAGGACGAAGCGCTAATAAGCCTTGCAAATCCTATAAATCTGCCATCATTTTTTTCAAACTATGCCAGCCAGACAGCTAAACGCGCGAAACTTTACGCAAGCGGCGAGTTCATGGCTAAATTTGAAATTTCACAAAACGAAGCTGTCATTTTAGAAAAAAATGGGCAAAAGCTTGCCATTTGCGTGGAGCTTGATAGCGAGCTAGGAGGCGTGGCAGCCTATCTTGGCGACTACGATGATAAGCTTGATGTAAGCGCCATTTTTGAGGGCAAGAGTTTTGCTAGCGTAAAAATAATAAAGGCAGAGAATGAGTGAAATGCTATTTTTTGTGATAACAACTATTGTTAAAGCAGTCGTCATCTTGGCCGTCATGGCTAGCCTTGCAGGGCTTGCGACTTATGCTGAGAGAAAGGTGCTAGCCTACATGCAGCGCCGCGTGGGACCTGATATGGTGGGGCCTGCTGGCGTGCTTCAGATCGTGGCTGACATGATAAAGCTCTTTACAAAAGAGGACATCGTGCCTGCAAATGCAAATAAATTTATCTTTCTAATAGCCCCTCTAATCTCTGCTATCGCGGCATTTGCAGCGCTTGCGCCCGTGCCATTTTTGCCTGAGTTTGAAATTTTTGGTCGCACGGTTAGACCGATACTTGCTGACATAAACGTAGGCATCTTATATATCGCTGGCGTGGCAGCGGTTTGCGTCTTTTCGCCACTTGCAGCAGGCCTTGCAAGCTACAATAAATTTGCACTAATTAGCGCCGCTCGCGCAGTCGTGGCGCTTCTTAGCTTCGAAGTGGTCGCTGGCATGGCACTTTTAAGCGTTGTCATGGTCACTAGCTCGCTCTCGTTAGTTGATATAAACAACTACCAAAAAGGCATCTTTAACTGGCTTATATTTAAGCAGCCCCTTGCCTTCGTGCTTTTTGTGATGGCAAGCTTTGTGGAGTGCAACAGAACGCCGTTTTGCTTAACAGAAAACGAGACCGAGATCGTGGCAGGATATGGCACCGAGTATAGCGGCATGAGGTGGGCGATGTTTTTTATCGGCGAATACACCAACATGATCGCAGCAAGTATCATCATCACGCTCCTATTTCTGGGTGGTTTTAATGAGTTTTTATTTATCCCAGGCTGGCTAATGATACTTTTAAAATCAAGCCTAGTCTTTTTCTTTTTTCTTTGGACGAGGGCGTCGTGGCCGCATCTAAGGGTTGATCAGCTTAGCATGCTTTGCTGGAAAATTTTACTTCCGCTTGGCATCTTAAATGTCGTAATCACCGGCTTTGCACTACTTATCTAAGGCGTAAAATGAGCGAGAAAAGATATATTTTGATAGACGAAAAGATAGAGCCAAAAGGGGCATTTGACAAATTTAAGCACTTCATCGCCGCTACTTTTAAGCTTGATCTTTTGGTGGGGCTAAAGATCACGCTAAAGCAGATGCTCTTTAGCAAGTCGCACACTCTAAAATACCCTATGCAAAAGATGGAGCTAAACGCCAGATATAGGGGAATTCACAGGCTTTTAAAATTTGTTGAAAGCGAAAATGAGCGCTGCATAGGCTGTGGATTATGTGAGAAAATTTGCGTTAGCAACTGCATCTCGATGAAAACCTCTCTTGGCGAGGATGGCCGCAAAAAGGTCGCAAGCTACACGATAAATTTAAGCAGATGCGTTTATTGCGGATTTTGCGCTGATGTCTGCCCTGAGCTTGCTATCGTCTGCGGGCAAGAGTACGAGGTCGCAAGTGAAAACAAAATCCTCTTTGGCACAAAGGCTGAGTTTTTGACGGATGATAAATTTTTAAAAGATCAAGCTGAGTTTGAGGGCTATGGCGCGCTACCTAAAAATGCTGATAGCCTGGTAAAAAAGACGCCAAATGCGCTTACAAATGAAGATAAGGCAGAAGTGATGGATATAAATTTAAAAGGGTCAAGCGATGTATGAGAGCTTTGCATTTTATCTTTTTAGCGCCCTTATATTAGTTAGTTTTTCTTTTAGCGTGCTTTGCAAAAACGCCCTAAACGCGGTCTCTGCGCTAGCTGCTGGCATGGTTTTTATATCAGCTATATTTTTCTTGCTTGGGGCTGAGTTTTTAGGCGTGGTGCAAATCGTCGTCTATACAGGCGCGGTGGTCGTTTTATACGCATTTGCGATGATGTTTTTTGACACCAGCAAGGAGTGCGAGCCAAAAAGCGGCAAAAAAGCAAAGATCATCGTCTATCTTTTAAGTAGCTTCATAGCGCTTCTTTTGATATTTATCTTTTTAGCACCGATCTATAGCGCTAAGCAAGAGGTGGTAAATTCTACCCTAAACAACCTTGGCAATATCGAAGCGGTTGGAATTTTGCTCTTTAGCAAGTATCTGCTAGCCTTTGAGATGTGCGCTATCATGCTGCTTGTGGCGATGGTGGCTGGCATCATCTTGATACATAAAGACCTAGACGCGCAAAGCAAATTTGAGGAGATGCTATGATAGGCCTTACTCACTACCTCATCCTAGCAAGCCTAGTCTTTGTCATAGGGCTAGTTGGCATAATGAGAAGAAGAAATTTGATAATGCTATTTTTCTCAAGCGAAATTTTACTAAACTCAGCAAACATCGCACTTGCAGCCATTTCAAAATACTACTTTGACCTAACTGGGCAGATAATAGCATTTTTCATAGTAGCCATCGCCGCTAGCGAGGTCGCTGTGGGGCTTGGACTGCTCGTGCTTTGGTATAAAAAGACTGGCAGTATCAGTTTAGATTCGATGACAAATATGAAAGGCTAAGAGATGATTTTATTTTGTATTTCGCTATTTTTCCCGCTTCTTAGCTTCATCATAGCTGGCATCTTTTCACATAGCAGTAAGAATTTATTTATCGGTCTTTTTTGCTCGCTTCTCATGATCGTTAGCGCCACAGCTTCACTCATGCTAACGGCTAGTCTTAGCGTAGATGAGCCACTAAATTTAACCCTAAAAGAGTTTATAAACTTAGGCTCGCTCGATCTTAGCTTTAGCTTCTACCTTGACGCGATTAGCCTTGTGATGCTTAGCACTGTTGGCGTGGTCGCTAGCATCGTGCATATCTACTCCATTGGCTACATGAGAGATGACGCAAGTTTCAATCGCTTTTTTAGCTACCTTGGGCTCTTTGTCTTTTGCATGAACGTCCTTGTATCAAGCGATAACTTCATAGGGCTCTTTATCGGCTGGGAGGGCGTTGGACTTTGCTCTTGGCTGCTCATTGGCTTTTGGTATAAAAGACCTAGCGCAAATGTCGCTGCAAACGAAGCTTTCGTGATGAACAGAGTGGCTGATCTTGCCATGCTTGTTGGTATCTTTTATATATTTTATAGCTTTGGCTCGCTTAAATTTAGCGAGGTCTTTAACGCTAGAAGCGACCTTTCTGGGCTAAATTTAGGCATCATTGCCACACTTCTTTTTATAGGCGCCATGGGTAAAAGCGCGCAGTTTCCATTTCACACTTGGCTTGCAAATGCCATGGAGGGACCAACTCCGGTTTCTGCGCTCATACACGCTGCGACCATGGTAACAGCTGGCGTCTATCTAGTCATACGCGCAAATTTCATCTTTGCAAATGTGCCTGAAATCTCGCACTTTATCGCCTGCCTTGGCGCATTTGTAGCGATATTTGCCGCAAGCATTGCGCTTGTGCATAATGACCTTAAAAAGATAGTCGCCTACTCGACGCTTTCGCAGCTTGGCTATATGTTTGTAGCGGCTGGACTTGGGGCGTATAAGATCGCACTTTTTCACCTTGTCACGCACGCATTTTTCAAGTCGCTGCTCTTTTTGTGCGCTGGCAACGTTATGCACGCGATGAATGATGAGCTAAATATCAAAAAAATGGGCGGACTTTATAAATTTATGAAGCCAACCGCGTTACTTTCTATCATAGCAAGCTGCGCACTGGCTGGATTTTACCCATTTGCTGGCTTTTTTTCAAAAGATAAAATTTTAGAAGTTGCCTTTAGCCAGAGCCAAATTTTATGGCTTGTCTTGCTCTTTGGCGCGGTGCTTACGGCATTTTATAGCTTTAGACTTGTCATGCTTGTCTTTTTTGCAAGGCCAAAGAGCGAGGAGCACGTACATGAAGCCAAAAACTACATGCTTGTTGGCATGAGTGTGCTTGGCGTTCTCTCAGTTATCAGCGGCTTTTTTTGGAGCAACTTTAGCGAGTTTTTGGGTGCTAGCCTTGGGGATTTTAAGCTAAATTTATCTCACAGCAGTGAAATTTTCTTACTCGTTTTAACGCTTGGCTTAGTTCTTGCAAGCGCTGGCTTTGCTGTGTTTGCTTATAAAAAAGAAATTTTTAAAGAGAGCATTTGCGAAAGTAAAATTTACAAAATTTTGCAAAATGCCTACTTTATACCAAAATTTTATGAGAAATTTTTTATAAATGGCTACGCTTTAATCTCTAAAATTTGTAAGAAATTTGATGAGATGATAGTCGATAAAAGTGTCGATTTTGTCGCATTTGTGGTTACTAAATTTGCATATCTTGCAAATAAAATGCAAAGTGGAGATCTAAGTGTCATGCTTAGATTTATGGTCGCTGGATTTGCCTTGCTTTTAAGCTTTATATTTTTATTAAACGGAGCCAAATAATGCTAAGTGTCATCATATTTTTCCCAGCAATAAGCGCAATACTTGGCTTTTTGATAGAAAATAAAAGCATCAAATTTTATGGAGCAAGCATCGCGCTAATCGAGCTTTTGCTAGCCATTTTTATCTGCGTAAATGTCGATTTTCAGGGTTACGACTTTGTTTTAACGCATCAAGTCTCGCTCATACCAAGCCTAAATATCAGCTACTTTGTCGGCATCGACACCATCTCGCTTGTGCTTATAGTCCTTAGCGCATTTATGAGCTTTATCTCTATCGCCGCACTTAGCGATGATGGAAATTTAAAGCACCTTGTTATTAGCGTGCTATTTTTAGAGAGCACGATGATGGGCGTCTTTAGCGCGCTTGATATGATCTTGTTTTATAGCTTTTGGGAGCTTAGCCTCATACCGCTTCTTTACATCATCGGCGCATTTGGTAGTAAAAATAGAATTTACGCGGCGATTAAATTTTTCATCTACACATTTTTAGGCTCTGTCTTTATGCTAGTAGCGATCATCTTTATCGGATATCTGTGCTATCAAAAAAGCGGCGTCTTTAGCTTTAATCTTCTTGATTGGTACAAGCTTGGCATCGGAGAAAATGCTCAAATTTGGCTATTTTTAGCATTTTTCTTCGCTTTTGGCGTGAAAACTCCGCTATTTCCATTTCACACGTGGCTACCTTACGCGCACGGACAGGCTCCGACTATCGGCTCGGTGCTGCTTGCTAGCGTGCTTTTAAAGATGGGTACTTACGGCTTTGTAAGATTTTCGCTCCCACTTTTTCCAGATGCGAGCCTACTTTTAAGTGGCTTTGTCTGCGTCATAGCTATCATCATGATCATCTACGCAGCCCTAGTTGCCTACGCGCAAAGCGACATGAAGCAAGTGATCGCTTATAGCTCCATTTCACACATGGGCGTCATCATGCTTGGCATCTTTTCACTAAATTTAATAGGCCTTGGCGGCTCAATATTTTTAATGATAAGCCACGGCATCGTAAGCGGCGCGCTATTTTTGCTAGTTGGCGTCATCTACGAGAGGGCTCACACAAAAGAAATTTGCGAATTTGGCGGCCTTGCCAAGGTGATGCCAAAATACGCACTTATATTTTTTATAGCAACGCTTGCAAGTATCGGCTTGCCACTAACGATTGGCTTTGTGGGCGAGTTTTTAAGCCTACTTGGCGTATTTAAGCTAAACAAGCTCTTTGCGCTACTTGGTGGCTTTAGTATCATTGTGGGCGCTGTTTATATGCTGGTACTTTATAAAAGGGTCTTTTTTGGCGAGTGCAAGGAGAAAAATTTAAGTCTAAAAGATCTAAATTTCAAAGAGCTAGCCGCTCTTGTGCCACTTTGTTTGCTCGTAATCATTCTTGGCATCGCACCAAATTTGATACTAAAACCGCTTGAGCCAAGCGTGCAAAATATCATAAGCAAAATGCAAACTAGAGCTGTAAATAGCGGCACGAAGGATAAAATTTCATCTTTAAACGGCGGGAGCAAACTATGAACGAAATAGCCTTTTTAGACCTAAACGAGATCTCTTTGCAATCACTCTCGCCGATGCTTAGCATGATGGTTTTTGCGCTTTTTATCCTCATAGTTGGAGCGATAAAAAAGGATCTTTCGAGGAATTTCTACTGCGTATTTTGCATCATCGCTATATTTGTAAATTTAGGCATTACGCTCGATTTTAACGGGCTTAGCCTAAGCTTTTGGGATATGCTCTTAGTTGATGGAATTTCTATCATCTCGCAGATCATTATCCTAATCGCCTCAGCCCTTTTCATCCCTCTTGCGCTTAGCACAAAAGAGTATTTTGAGTATAAAATTTACGAGTATTACGCGCTATTTTTGTTTATGATCGCTGGATTTTTGTTTATGGTGAGCTCAAACAACCTACTAATCATCTTTCTAGGCCTTGAGATCAGCTCGCTTTGCCTCTACACCCTAATCGCCCTTCACAACAAGGCAAAAAGCGTCGAGGCTGCCATCAAATACTTCGCGATGGGTTCGCTCTCAGCTGGCTTTTTTGCGATGGCGATAGCGATGTTTTATCTAGCAACAAACTCAATAGACATCGCTCGTATAGGCGTTGTCATAAAAGATCTTAGCCTAAATCAAAATTTAATAATCCTTCTTGGCTGCGTTTTCATCGCTTCAGCCATTGGCTTTAAGCTCTCGCTCATACCATTTCACACATGGATACCAGACGTTTATGAGGGCTCAAATGCCCCGCTAGCAGGCTATATGTCGATCGTGCCAAAGGTTGCTGGATTTATCGTCGCATTAAGAATTTTTGCGATGCTTGAGGGCTCTGGAATTTCATGGATAAAAGATATGCTCTACATCATCGCCGTGCTTACGATGAGCCTTGCAAACATCATGGCGCTAGTGCAAAAAGACGTCAAAAGGATGCTCGCTTTTAGCTCGATAGCTCACGCTGGTGTCGTGCTTTGCGCGCTTGTGGCAAATTCTCACGAGGCAAATGTCGCCTTGTTTTTCTACTGGATCATGTTTTTGTTTGCAAATTTGGGCGCATTTTCTATGCTTTGGGTCGCAAGGTGCGACGACGTCGTCTGCTGGGACAAGCGCTTTAAACATCCGTATGAGAAATTTTCAGGGCTTATTAAAATTTTGCCAAGTTACGCCGTGATAATGGGAATTTTCATGATCGCCCTTGCTGGCATACCGCCTTTTAGCGTATTTTGGGGCAAGATGGTGCTTATCTCGTCGCTCATAAAGTCTGATTACGTCGTGCTTAGCCTCATCATCATGATAAACTCCGCGATTGCGATTTATTACTACCTAAAGCTCATCGTCTTTATGTTTTTAAAAGAGCCTATCGTAAAAGATAAAAATATCTACATCTCAAACGTCTCGATGGCGCTAAAGGTGATCGTTGGAGTTGCAGTTGCTGGCACGGTCTTTGCCTTTTTATTTTCTGGGGCGATTTTGGAATTTATCGAGCATTTTGTCTTTGCTTCAGGATTTTAGAAAATTTAACTATAATGGCGGCATGAAAAAGCTCTTAACCATCTTATTTTTACCGCTTTATCTATCCGCCTTTAGCCTTAGCCTAAACAGCGGCGCAAATGCAAATAAGCCTTATAGCGTCCTTCAGCTAAGCGACGAGAAAGAATTTGAATGTGTGGAGCAAATTTTAGCCTATGATACGAAGCGCTACGTTTGTATGCTCGATGATGGGATCTTGCCAAAGATCGAAGATACGACGCTGCCTTTAATGGACATAAAATATAAAAAGCAAGACGGCAAACTCTTTATCGTCATCATGCCAAAGGCGCCTTCAAAACTTCTAAATGTTCAAACTGAGCTTTACAGCAGTCCAAGCGTGCAAGATACGCCAAAGACGACCATCTCAAAGCACTTTAGCATCATCATCGACACTTCGCTAAGTGAAAACAACAAAAGAGTGTCTGGGCTAAATTTTTCGCCTGATTTTAGAGATATGCTAAGTCCAAGCATCGGAGCGCTTGATCTTAACAAAGCGCCTATCGCTGGGCTTGATAGCAACGACATAGACATCTACATAAATATAAAAAGAGCTTACGAAAAGGGCGCTTATGAAAGCGTGGTAAAAGATACGCAAACAGCGATGAAAAGGCACCCAGCCAGTCTTTTCTCAAGTGAGTTTTTACTTTTTAGACTAAGAGCGCTTGATAAAATTTTTGAGACAAAGAGCGAGTTTGAGGGGCTGGAGCCAAAGGATATCGTAAGCGAGGGTAGAGCCTGGATAAGAAAATTCCCTTCTGACGAGAACTACTCAGAGGTACTATATCTCATCGCCAGAGCTTACCTCAAAGATAGCATCGCAAGTGATGCAAAATATATGCTTGACATACTAAGTGAAGAGCACGCAGAGTCTAAATTTACAAAGCTTGCCACGCTTGACTATGCTGACTACCTATATAAAATAGGCAGGCAAAAAGAGGCGCTAAGTGACTATGAAAAGGTACTCTACTCTACAAACGACATCGACCTTGCAAGTAGAGCTGCACTAAGCCTAGCAGACGCAAATATCGATAAAGAGAAATTTGACGAGGCGAAGAAATTTGTACTAAAGATCGCAAATGCAAATGAAAAATTTTTCATGAACGATCCGACAAAATCGATGAATTTAGCCTATACATTTGCCAGCAAAGATATGCCAGACGTGGCTGCTAAAATTTATGAAATTTTGGTAAATAATAGTGACAGGACAAAGGATTTTTACGAGGCAGCATTAAAAAATTTAGCGCTAAATCTAGCTAAAACCAAAGATGAAAAAAGGGCGTATGAGTATCTAAACAGATACGAAAAAGAGTTTAAATATGGCGATTATATCGATGAGGTCGCTAAGGCAAAGGATGGGCTATTTTTTGAAGAGGATGACAAAAACGCCACCGCGCTTCACGCAAGATATAAAGAGCTCATCGAAAAATACGCAGGCACAAATATCAGCCAAAAGGCATTAATTAGCGAGCTTGAGCTTGATCTAAAAGAGCGTAAATTTGGCGATGCGCTAGCCTATCACAACCTCGCAAAAGATGAAAATTTAAGTAGAGCTATGGAGCTTGTAAACGAGGCTGCGCTTGAGCTAACAAAAGAGTTTTTTATCAAAGATGACTGCACGGCGGTTGTAAATTTACTAGAAAACTACGATGTGAGCAAGGTCTCTTTGCCACAGTTTAAGCTCTTTAACTGCTACTTTAGAACGGCACGCTACAACGACGCGCTAGAGCTTGCAAAGGCGCACGTAAAGGATGAAAATTTAGAAGATAGAGTCGAGTGGCTGGTAAATTTGAGCAAAATTTTATATAAAAATAAAGACTACGAGCATGCGATCACTGCGGCAAATGACGCACTCTCGCTTGGCTCAGCAGTCGAGTACTCGGATCCTACGCCATCGCTTTTTGATAGATTTTACTCGCTGCTTGCGCTAAAGCGCTTTACCGAGGCGGTCTCAACGATCAGTGCGATCGAGCAGCTAAGGGGGCAAGACTTTAAGATCATCGAGGCATACGCAGCTATATGTGACTACGCGATGAAGAGCAACGACTATGCTATCGCTGCAACCTACGCTAAAAAGGCGCTTGAGCTGCAAACTAGGGCCAAGATAAATACCTTTTCACCAAAGCTAAATTTTGACTATTCGGAGGCTTCGCTAAAGATAGATAACCTTGACGAGGCGCTTGATGAGGCGAAATTTATACTAAATATGAAGCTTGAGCCAGAGGACCGATTGCATGCTCTAAATTTGGCAAGTGAAATTTACATCAGACAAAAGCAGTATAAGCTAGCTAAGCCTTATCTAAACGAATGCGTTGGCTCAAATTTCACAAGTGCTTACAAAGATGCCTGCAAAGCCAAACTTGAGATGATAAAGTAAAATTTAGTGCTAAGTTTAAATGATCTTGAAAAAGAGTATCTGGGGCTTAAAAAAGATAATTTTCCTGACAGCAAAAGGATCAAATTTATAGCAAATTTGGGCGCAAGTGACGAGATAGCATATCACTACGAGCTCATTTGCAAAGAGTGGCAAGAGGGCAGGCAACTAAATTTAGAAAGCAGTTTTGATAGGCATGGAGGCGCTGGGCTGGAGTTTTTGTTTGAGCGTTTAGCCAAAGAAAGCGATCAAAAACTAAAAGTAGATACTATCTATCTAATAGCGCAAATTCTTTCTAAGTCTAAGCATAGAGACTTTTATGCCGCATTTTGCGACCGTCTTATCCCTCAAATAACCTCTTTTTTGGAGACAAATGATGCCTTACGCCGCAAGCTTATAATAGCGCTTGGTTGGGTTGGCACGTTAGAGCAAATAGATATTTTAATAAGCGAGATGTTAAAAGGCAAAGATAGCCTTTGCAGAGCTTGGGCGGCAGCTAGCCTTATGCAAATATCCTTTCACAGGGTCAGCCAAGCAATCTTGCGAGATAAAACAAAAGCTGCATTTTTGCAAGGCATCTCTAGTGAAAAAGAGCCATACGCTTGTGCAGTTATGATAGAAGCGGCTCAAAATTTATTTGGTAAAAAGTGGATATCATCTATCGCAGTTCAAAATCAAGAGGCTGAAAAGATAGAAAAAGCTAGAAAAATGGCGATAAGATTTTTAGACAAGAATTAAATTTACCACTAAGCGGATTAGATGCTCAAAGGAGTTTTGTTTGTTGAGCTACAAAGTAAAAATGGTTTAAATTTATAAGAAATTTTAGCTTTAAATTTAGAAGATTAAAAAATAAAATTTTATATTTTTTGCTTAGAAATAGCGGACAAAATAGCTTTAATTTGATTTAAAATTTAATTTTTTCTTGACATATAATAATGTTTTTTGTATAATCTCAATTCTTTTTTAAATAATCATGTCTTGCTAGCTCAGTCGGTAGAGCATCTCACTTTTAATGAGGGGGCCGTTGGTTCGAATCCAACGCAG
>NZ_JAAKZD010000013.1:0-47628 GCF_015230035.1 Campylobacter concisus | reverse complement strand
TACCACGACGGCTTTACTTACGTAAGATCTGGCGGCCTAGTCTCGGATGTAAATTTCAAAGATAAAACCCTCATGATCGTAAAAACTAAGATCAAATTTGAAGATATAAATGAGGTGGAGATAGTTAAAAAAATTTGTAGTATAAAAACTAAATGAGCGTTTTTACCTTCTCCCAAAGCTCGATGTCGCCGTCTATCTTCGTAAAAATGGTAGAAATTTCTATATTTTTTACATTTAAATTTTCTTTGTATTTTTTTAAATCTCTTAGTTTTAGTTTTTCTTGCAAGAAGCTAAATTCATACTCGATTTGACCTCTAGTAACGGCGATCTTGGATAAATTTTCTGCATCAAATTTGCCAACTTTTGCAACATCAAATTTATATCCACGAGCGCAAGCCTCTTTATAAACTTCCAAAAGATAGGCATTTATAGCATTGATAGAGTTTTGATGAGTGTAAAATCTAATTAATTGTGGGTGGTTTTTATAGCCTTTTGTCAGCCCTTCTAAAACATTTTTAGCCAGCAAAGCCTCTCTCCACAGAGCCACAAGACCCTTTGCGTCAAGATATTTAAAATTTATCGTCCAGAGTCTCATTTTTACCTTATTTACATAATTAAAAATATTAGTTACCCTTTGCTATCTATGGTTTTTGTTTTACTAAGTCAAAAAGCCAACTAAAAAGTTCTGATAATAATAGTTTGTGATTTTATGCATAAAGACTTTAACATAACGTTAAAACCGTGGCTCAATGCTTATAAAAGTTGATAAAAGTTTGTGCTGTTTATAAATAGTGGTCAAATTTTAAAAATTTAATCCTTCCAAAGCCACCATTTTAGCTTGGTCTTGTCTGGGTGCGGCGTATTTGCATAGTAGCAAACCATGCGGTAAACATAGAGGATACACCTATCACTACCGCGTCCGAGCGCCTTTGTGCGTTCAAACATCTCCTCAGTATCCACGCCCTTTAAAGAAGCAATGTCTGTGTAGCCAAGTGCCAGTAGATCCGCCTGCGTCGCCTTGCCGACATAGGGGATTTTCTTAAAATCGCTCAAAATTTACCTCAAATTTCTTTTAAATTCCGTCAAATTCGCTGCTTTAAATGAAATTTTAAATTTAACTCCTGCGTGTTGCAAAGCTCACTAAATTTCATCTTGCAACTACGCTAAGTCGTTATCCAAGCTTCTGGCGAGGTGGTTTAATTTAAAAATTTCTTACGCGAAAAACCATGCTTAAAAATGATTTTAGATCAAATTTTATGCAAGTTAGGGCGCTAAATTTGCTCCAAAATTCTCTCGCAAATTTCTCTTGGGTTTGCGTTTTCATAAATCGGCCTGCCAACGACGACAAAGTCGCTGCCCTCTTGCTTTGCGCTAACTAAATTTGCAACCCTCTTTTGATCGCCCGCACTCTCGCCAAAAGGCCTAACTCCAGGGCAAAGCGTGATGAAATTTTGATTTGTCACGTCTTTTATGAGCTTGCTTTCAAAGACCGAACAGACCATGCCATCAAGCCCCGCTTCAAAGCTCATCTGGCTAAATTTCCTAACCGAGCGAGAAATAGTATCGTTATAAACCGCTTCAAATTCGCTCTCGCTAAAGCTAGTTAGCGCTGATACTGCAAGCACCAAAGGGCGATTTTGCAGCGCATTAAGACGCTCCATGACGGTCTTCATCGCTCTCTCGCCAGCGCTTGCGTGCAAATTTATCATATCCACGCCTATCTTTGAGACGACCTCAGCGGCGTCTGCCATGGTGTTTGGGATATCATAGAGCTTTAGATCAAGGAAAATTTTAAACTCCCCTGCTCCTTTTAGCTCCTCTATAAATTTAGCTCCATCTCTAAGATAGCTTCTAAGCCCCACTTTTAGCCAAAGATCAAGCCCTTTTAGCTCACGCACGAGGGCTAAATTTTCATCCTTGCTAGCCATGTCAAGAGCGACACAGAGCCTCATAGATCGCCCTTTATCTTATCTAACACGCCGTTTATAAATTTTGGCGCCTGGTCGCTTCCAAGCTCTTTTGCAAGCTCGATCGCCTCATTTATGATGACGGCTTTATCTGTTTGGCTAAATTTCATCTCATAAAGCCCAAGTCTAAGGATGGCTAGCTCTGTTGCGCCAACCTTGCTAAAGTCGCCATCTTTTAGGTGTGGCTTTAAAATTTCATCTAGTTTTTCTTTATTTGCAAGCACCTCTTTAAATGTTTGCAAAGCTTCATTTTTACGCTCGTTTCTTATCTTTTTCTCTTCTAAAAATTCCTCTTCAAACTCCGCAGTTACGGGATTTATCTCGTTTGAGTAAAGCAGTGAAACGATCGCTTGTCTGACCTGATGACGTGTGGCCATTTTACTCTCCTAACTTTTTATATAAATTTAGCATCTCTATGACGCCCGTCATCGCTTCAAAGCCCTTGTTTCCGGCCTTGCTGCCAGCTCGCTCGATCGCTTGCTCGATGTTATCTACCGTTAGCACGCCAAAAGTGACTGGTTTTGCGTATTTTAGCGTCACGTTTGCGATGCCTTTGGTGGTCTCAGCGCTTACGTAGTCAAAGTGTGGGGTTGCGCCTCTTATCACCGCCCCCACGCAGCAAACCGCATCAAATTTACCGCTTGCAAGCACCTTTTCAAGCGCCATAGGTATCTCAAATGCCCCAGGGACTAGTACTAAAGTTAAATTTTTCTCGTCGCCGCCGTGGCGTAAAAATGCGTCTTTTGCGCCCTCTACCAAGCGGTCTGTGATGATGTGATTAAACCTTGCGTTTATGATCGCTATCTTTTCGTTGCCTTTTAGGGCTAAATTTCCCTCGATTATTTTCATGTCTGCTCCTTAAATTTCTATCCGTCGTAGTCCGTGTCACGCGTGATGATGACCTTGTAGCTAGGGTAGGCGCTGCTTACTTGCGATAAAATTTCGCAGTAGAGTGCCGAGCTATCTGGTGCGTTAAAGTCTATGACGATATCAAACGTGATCGTGTTTGTCTCTTTATTTATGTAAAATCCATGCATTTGCTTGATAAATTTATGCCCAAAAACTATCTTTTCGACATTTAGCCTTTTTGCGTTGTTCTCTTTATCAAATGCATAGATGCCAATGGTATCTAAAACAATGTTAAATTTCGCAAAAATTTCATTTTGTATGCGTCTAGTAAGCGCGTCTATCTGCGCAGCACTCATATCGTGTTCCACCTCTATATGTACGCTGCCTAGCTTCTTGTCTGGGCTGTAGTCGTTAAAGATAAGGTCATAAGCCCCAAGCACACCATCAAACGAGCGTACACACTCATAAATTTCCGAGCTATCGCCACTAGGCATCCTTTCGCCTAAAATTTTATCTATCGCGTCACGTAAAATTTCAAGTGCCGCTTTGATAAGAAGTAGCGATATCGCGACGCCAAGATATGCCTCAAGGCTAACGCCAAAAAACACAAAAACCAAGGCCGCCAAAAGCGTACCAAGCGAGATGAGAGAGTCAAATTTCGCATCCACGCCGCTTGCTATGAGCGAGTCAGAATTTACCCTCTCGCCAACTTTTTGTGTGTAGATCCCAAGTACAAATTTGACCACCACCAAAATGGCTATCAGTACGAGCGAGATAGTGTCGTAGTTTGGGGTGCTTGGCGAGATGATCTTTTTAGCTGACTCGACCACCGAGGTGCCACCTGTATAAAGTATGATCACGCCTATAACGATGGCCGTTAGATACTCCACTCTGCCGTAGCCAAATGGGTGCTCTTTATCTGGCCTTTTCTCAGCTATTTTTATGCCAACGATAGTTATAACAGACGAGAACGCGTCACTTAGGTTATTTACCGCGTCCAAGATGATAGCGATCGAGCCGCTAGCAAAGCCCGCTACAGCCTTTATAGCCGCCAAAATGGCATTTGTCACTATACCTATAATACCTGTTTTTACGATGGTCTTATCTCGCGACGTTACCTACTCTACTACTTCCAAATTTGCTCCTTAAACGATCTTTAACATCACCACGCTAAAGATAATGAGCGATAAAAAGAGGGCTTTTTCTAAATTTACCTTTTCGTTGTTAAATACCACCCCAACTAACACTAGGGTAAATTTTCTCGTCTCCTTTTAAAGCTAAATTTCCTTCGATTATTTTCATTAATTTTTCCTTAGATTTTGCGTAGTTTATCAAAATCTTATTTAAACTAATGCTAATATCTAATCTCAAAAGAAACGCTAAAATTTCTACCAGGAGCAGTATATCGCTCAAGTCCAGTACCATCAAATTTAACATAGCTTTGGTTGCCGTTATATCTAAGCTGTCTTAAATTTTCCCAAGTAGAATACTCTTTATTAAAAATATTAAACACCCCTGCATTTATGCTGAAATTTTTACTGATCTTATACCCCATAGTTAAGTCAAAAACAAAATAGCTTTTACTTAGAAATTTATGTGCTTCTGGCTGTGTTGTGCCAGTTACTTTACCTGTATCTCTATCAACAGTTATTTGAGAAAAATTTGGTGGTATTTTTGAAACTGCATCTTTTGCTTTTTTGGCTGCTACAAATTTGCTAGTTAGCAAGAGATCAAATTTATTATCACTATACCCAAGCCCAGCCACTGCAGTAAATGGCTGAATAGCCATAAGTGAAGTCCCATCATTTTTTTTGCCAAGTGCATAGGTCGCTTTTAAGCTTGCATATAAATTTTTATTTAAATTTAGCACATCACCATTTACATGTGAATTTAGTTCCAAACCTTTGACGGTGGCTCTACCAACATTTACGTGTTTAAAATCAAGACTTTTTTTGCTGTATTTTTTTACAAAATCAAATGTCGCAAAGTCAAGTTCTTCTATCTCATCAATACCAACCTCATAATCACTATCAATAAAATCTCTATATTTAGAATAAAAAGCACTAAGAGCAAGCGCATAACTCTGGCCTGATGACAATAAACTTACCTCATGATTAAAGGCTTTTTCTGGTTTTAGCTCTAAATTTCTAACATATCTTGTACTATCCCTTGGTGTATCAAAATACATCTCCTCCACTCTTGGCGCACGAAAACCGGTACTAAATGCGTAGCTAACACTCACATTGTTATTTATATCATATTGGGCTCCTGCATTGTAGGTAATGGCTTTAAATTTACTTTTTTGTAGCTCTGGTGTTGTGACCATTTTATATCCTGCACCAGAGGCAACAGATGCTTGCTCTGGTTTATAAACATATCTATCAAGCCTAACTCCATAGTTTAGACTTAAGGCCTCATTTAAGCTCATATCATCTCCCAGAAAAACATATTCAAGAGTGCTTTTTACTGGCTGAGCAAAGGTTACGTCCGTTGCTTTAACTGGCTTAAAAGGATTTGCTGGATCTACAATAAAACCGCTGCCACCCCATTTTGTATTAAAACTTTGTCTAAGTTGTAAATTTTTATTTTTAAAGGTAGAGATATGCTTACCAAAGCCAAAACTCAATATGTGAGAAAATTTACCTGCATTAATGTCGCCACTCATGCCGCTTATATCGAACTGTTTTTTGTCTTGAAAAAATTCGTAGCTATCTTTTTGATCAAAGCTTGAGTTGTATTGCATGTCGCTTGGATAGTTTGCATGATATCTTGTGAAATTTGACCTCTGCTGTACTCTTTGCTTATAAAAACTTACCTTTAAATTACTTAGTAAAGCATCATGGTCTGGCACAAACTCATAGTAAATCCCGTATCTTTTGTAAGGGATGCTATCTCTTGTTTGCTTTCTATTAAGTGTTGCGGTGCTATTACTCTTCTCTTCTGTAAAATAGTTTTGCCTAAAGTCTTCATAGGATGTATTTATAAAATGCGAGTCAAACCTATAGCCAAATTTCATCAAATTTGAGTGCGTGCGAAATCTCACATCATCGGGTAAAATTCTACCAAAGGAGCAAAGCTCTGGGTATTTATCCGCCAAATACGAATCCTCTATACTAGTCCCCATTCCACAAAATGGCACATCATTTAGCTTACCGCTGTAAAAATTCTTTGTCTGTTTGCCGCGCTTATACGTATGCTGAAATAGTGCTTCGATACCGCCTACTTTTACGCCTGCACCTGCAACTTGCCTAAATTCACTATTTTTTGATGCGTATGCGCTTTTGCTATAGAAGCCAACATTTTGCCCATCCCTTACAAAATCATCAACATTTTTTGTCTGCATACTAACGCTACCACCGATCGCGCCACTGCCTTTGTTTAATGAATTTGCACCTTTTACAAACTCTACACTGCTTATGTTTTCAAGCTCGGTGCTGTTTCGATTGCCATTTAATATCCCTAAAATATTGTAAGAACGAGGCATAAAGCTCTCAACAGCTTCCATTCCGTCTATTTTTAAAGAAACCCTATCACTATCTACACCTCGTATAGCATACCCATTATTTCCACTTCTGCCGCCTTCTGTAACAGTTACGCCAGTTTCGTTTCGTACGAGATCTCGCTCGGATAAAATTTGACCTTTTTTTAGCTCGCTTTTGCTAAGCTCTGTCTTTTTCGCTGAGATACCACTCGCACTTACTACAACACCTTCTAGCAGCGTATCTTGCGATGAAAAGACAAAGCTGGACGCCACACCAGAGATAAACAAAATTCTACAAATTTGCACAATGTCTCCTTGAATTTAAAAAATAACTTGAAAGTGTAGTGTTATTTATATAAATTTATTTTGAATTTAAAAATCAATATTTTGTAAAAAATAATATTTATAGAGACTAGCATCTTAGAAAGTGAGTTTAAATATTATTATTTTTAGAGTATATAAGTGCATAAATTTGAAGTTATCTGTTTTTAAAAAATATATTTAAATTTGGCTCATTACACGATCTTTAACATCACCACACTAAAGATGATGAGCGATAAAAAGAGTGCTTTTTCTAAATTTACCTTTTCGTTGTTAAATACCACCCCAACTAGCACTGCTCCAACAGCGCCTATGCCAGTCCAGATCGCATACGCCACCGACATAGCGATAGTTTGCATCGCATAGCTAAGTAGCGTTAGAGAAAGGGCGAAATTTCCAAGCAAAAGGATAAAATTTGCCCACTTTTTTACGCCTGTGCTTTTTGAAAATTTCGTGATAAAAAAGACGCCAGAGACCTCGCAACATCCAGCTAGTAAAAGCGCTAAAAAGTGGATCATTCTTTTATGCCTTTTAGTCCAAGCACGCCCAAAATGAGCGTCGCTATGAAAAATAGCCTAATGAAATTTGGCATGATCCCGCTTGCTACGTAGTCGCTAACGATCTCGGCTATAACGATAAAAGCCGTCCCAAAGCCCACAAATACAGCATAAGAGATACTTACGGGCAGATATTTTAAAGCCTTCATAAAAGAGATAAAACTTATGCTTACAAGCAGCGTCGTAAGTAAAAATTCACTTAAATTTGACGCGTGCTTTAGCCCATACGCCCAGCCACACTCAGCCACAGCACCTAGAAATATCCACAAAAAGCCTCTATTTGACATAAATTTACTTCAAACCTTTTATGGTATCAACGATCTCTTTTACATTTGCGCTAATCGCCTTATTTTCAAAGCTATCATCGTTATTTTGTCCAACTAGCCCCTTTAAATTTCCAAAGACTCCAGGGTTAAACCTTAGCTCACTAGAGCTATAATGCCTCAAAACTTCGCCATTTCTAACGACTTCTACCTCGTAAGTAAGGTAGATATTGCCCATCCTGTCGCTTTTAGCAAAGGTCGCTTCGCCTATAAATTCCCTGCGGTGAGTTATCTTTATCTTTAGCTCGTCGCTTGAGTTAGGATCGAGCAAATTTTCTTTTGTAAGCGCCTCAGTGATTTGTTTGTTATACTTTTTCTCGATCATTTTTGGGCTTTGATAGAAAAATTTTGTCGGTTCGTGGCGCTGCACATGAGTGTAGCTAATGCCCTCAAATTTATACTTGCCGGCAAGTGGCACCTTTGGCTGAGATGAGCCACAACCTACTAAAAATAACACTCCCAAAAGTAGCGCTAAAATCCTTTTCATACCTCTCTCCTTAGTTTAAAAATTTAAAATTTCCTCTATCTTTAGCGTGTCATTTACGACCTTTTCAAGCTCGTCTAAATTTAGCATATTTGGTCCGTCACATAGCGCCTCGCAAGGGTTTATGTGCGTCTCATAGAAAAATCCATCCACCCCAACGCTAGCTGCTGCTCTTGCAAGATAAGGCACAAACCTGGCATCTCCGCCACTTTTTTCGCCAAGTGCGCTTGGCATCTGCACGCTGTGGGTCGCGTCAAAAATGACTGGCGCAAATTCTCTCATCATCACCAAATTTCTCATATCAACGACTAAATTTCCATATCCAAATGTGCTACCTCGCTCCGTTAGCCAGACGCCATTTGCCTTTGCGACCTCGTATCCATCGCCGCTAACTCCTCTTGTTTCAAGCACCTTTTTAACAGAGTGCTTCATAGCTGAAGCTGCTAAAAACTGCCCTTTTTTGATATTTACGACCGCTTTTGTCTTTGCAGCCGCTACTAAAAGGTCAGTTTGGCGGCACAAAAATGCAGGGATCTGCAGCACATCAGCCACTTCGCCAACTGGCTGAGCTTGATAGCTCTCGTGGATGTCGGTTAAAATTTTAAAGCCAAATTCTTTTTTCACCTCAGCTAAAATTTCACAACCCTTCTCTAACCCAGGGCCGCGAAATGAGCTAATGCTCGTGCGATTTGCCTTATCAAAGCTAGACTTAAAGTAAAAATCAAGCTTTGGATTTTCATTAAATTTAACTAGCCTTTTTGCCACTTCAAAAACAAGCTCCTTGCTCTCTATCACGCAAGGTCCAGCGATTAAGATCATTTTTTCTCCTTTATTTTTCTCTAAATTTTCTAATCCAATCTATCAAAAGCGGTCTATCATCGTTTGCAGGCACTTCAAACCATTGAGAACAAAGTTTATAGTATATGCCATTTATTAGTATTGGGACCGCATAGTAGCGAACTTTTTCATATTCACTATCTGCCTTAACTAATGCAGCATAGTTTAGCCCGAGATAATCTTTGCTATATTTTTCACTTTGTAGCCTGCTTATCTCATCCGCACTCACTCTACCACTTTCTAAAATTTCTCTCATTATGATACGCGCTATTTGTCCGACTTTTAGCTCTGCGTATTCATCTTGATTGTTTTTGTTGTCAATATATTCTTTAGAAAATTGATAAGCATTTGAGACTATTTTTCGCTTCTCTTTTTCGATTTTTTCAATACTTTTTGGCTCTTTTTTATCAAATAAAGTTAGCATCTGATAAGAGCGCATAAAAAGCTCTGCTGTGTCGGCTATGTTGCCACTTACTTCCAAAATAGGTTTTAAGACAGAATTTAAAAAGTCATCATTAGCAATTATTCTAAAATCGAATTCCAATCCCATTTCAAGCATCATCTCATTTAGATCAATAAAGCAAGGTTGCAATGCATATAAAATTTGTTTGTTTATTTTTGGAGATGCAAAAATAATATTAGCTTTTTTAACACCAAAATATCCATAAATACACATAGCTGTTCTTACACATTTTTTTACAACTCTAGCCACCGTTTCATAAAGTCCACAATAATTTAGTCCTGACTCATGAAAAGCAACATCAACTGCATAAATTTCACTAACTCCATCACTCATACAAACGCCAAGTGCATCACACTCTGCTTGTTGCAAAAGTTGATTTAATGAGGTATTTTGTTTATAAATTTTATATCCGTATTTGTTAGAAAAAAACTCATCTGTTTTTAACATTATATTTTCTAACTCGTCTGAAAATTTTATCTCCCATTTTGGAGAAATTTTCCAGTTAGTTTGCACTATTTGGCACTCTTTTACGTGGCGAAGCCAAGAATAAAATAAAGACTCTCCAATTTCTATTTTCATAGCGTTACCCTATTTTTTATTTTTCTTTAACAACTAAAATTCCACTCACCACAACAAGCACGATACCTGCGAGTGCTAGGTGATTTGGCAACGCATCGCCCATAAAATAGCCAATAATAAGCGTAAAAATGACGTCAGCGTAGCTAACCGCAGCGATCACACCAGCCTTTTTGCCAACTGCAAATGCCTTTGTCATAAACGCCTGAAAATAGTAGCCACTAAGCCCCATTAGCACGATGAAAATGAGGTTGTGCCAGCTTGGCATAGCAAATTTAGAAAATAAAAAATCCAGAGGCTCATAAGTAAAAAACTCAGCCATCCCCATGCAAATAAGCGGCAAAAACGAGCCCCAAAGCATGAAACTTAGCACGATCACGTTTGTGCCGTAGCTCTTGTTTAGCTCTTTGACACTTGTATAGGCAATAGCCGCTCCAAGGCCGCTCCAAATGCCGATGATATCGGTTTTATTGATACCTAAATTTGGCTGGATAACAAGCAAAATCCCGCCAAATCCCAAAAAGACAGCAAACCAGCCAAGCGAGCTTAGCCGCTCTTTAAACACGATAGCTGCGAGAATGGCTGTAAATATCGGGTTTGTCTTTTGAAAGGTAAAGGCTGTGGCTAAATTTACATGCGCGACGTTGTAAAAAAAGGCAAAAAGAGCCACCGTGCCCACAAAACCGCGAAACATCAGCAAGAAAAAGTGTCCGCCAGTTTGTTTAAATGGAAATTTATAGATGGCGTAGATGACGATGAAAAGTCCGATCAAATTTCTAAAAAAAACAACTTCGATAGAAGGCATATCTTTGCTCAGATACTTTGCAAATGCGCCAGTCACGGCAAACATAAAGCAAGCAAAGAGCATGTAAAAAATGCCAAGATGTGAAATATAAAACCTTTTTAACATCGCAAAACCTCTAAATTTGAAGCACTCATTTTAATAAAAAATGGCTTAAATTTTGGTTGATTTTTTCTTTTATTTCGGCGCTTTTAAGCGTAATTTTATACTTTATATAAGAGAAAAATTTGTATAATCAGCCATCATAAAAAGGACAAAATTTGCAAAAAGTAATATTAGTAGGCAAGCCAAATGTCGGCAAAAGCTCACTTTTTAACCGCTTAGCAAGAAGACCCATCGCCATAACAAGCGACGTTAGCGGCACTACAAGAGATACAAACAAAGCTAAGATCGAAGTTGAGGGCAAAGAGTGTATATTAATCGACAGCGGCGGGCTTGATGATAGCAGCGAGCTTTTTAAAAACGTAAAAGCAAAGACCCTAGCAGAGGCTAAAAACTCAGACGTTATCCTCTACATGGTCGATGGCAAAATGATGCCAGATGACGAGGATAGAGCCATTTTTTACGAGCTTAGCAAGCTAAATTTACCAATCGCTCTAGTCATCAATAAAATCGACAGCAAAAAAGACGAGCAAAGAGAGTGGGAATTTGTAAGTTTTGGCGCAAAAAACTCATTTGGAATTTCAGTAAGCCACAACACTGGCGTCGATGAGCTTAGCATCTGGCTGGCAAAACACCTAGAAGCGAAAGTGCAGATAAAGGCCGATACAAGCGATGATTTTGATGATTTTTTAGAAAACTATAACGACAAGGGCGAGCTTAGCGACGAGATAGACTATGAGAGCAAAAACATAAGAGTTGGCATCATAGGCCGCGTAAATGTCGGCAAAAGCTCACTTCTAAACGCCCTTGTAAAAGAGAGCCGTGCCGTTGTTAGCGACGTCGCAGGCACTACGATCGACCCAGTCAATGAAATTTACGAGCATGACGGCAGAGTTTTTGAGTTTGTCGATACTGCTGGTATCAGAAAGCGTGGCAAGATCGAGGGCATCGAGAGATACGCGCTAAATAGAACTGAGAAAATTTTAGAAGAGACAGACGTAGCGCTACTTGTGCTTGATAGCTCTGAGCCGCTAACCGAGCTTGATGAGCGTATCGCTGGCATCGCCTCTAAATTTGAGCTTGGCGTCATCATCGTGCTAAACAAATGGGACAAAAGCAGCGAAGAATTTGACGAACTTTGCAAAGAGATAAAAGATAGGTTTAAATTTCTCTCATATGCGCCGATCATCAGCGTTTCAGCACTTGGCGGCAAGAGAGTGCATAAAATTTACCCACTCATAGTTGAAATTTACAAAAACTACACCCAAAAAATTCAAACTTCAAAGCTAAATGAAGTGATCGGCGAAGCGACCAAAGCGCACCCGCTGCCACGAGATAAAGGCAGGGTCGTGAAAATCTACTATGCAGCGCAGTTTAAGACCGCACCTATCATGATAGCGCTCATAATGAACCGCCCAAAATGCCTGCACTTTAGCTACAAACGCTACCTAACAAACAAGCTTAGAGAGAGCTTTAGCCTAGCTGGTGTGCCTATCGTGCTGATCCCTAAAAAACGTGGAGAGAGTGATGAAGACAAAGAACAATAATATCGTTTTGATAGGGTTTATGGGCGTTGGCAAGGGCACGACTGCAAGGGCGCTAAGCAAGGCGCTAAAGACGATGAATCTTGACTGCGACGACTTGCTAGAGAGCTCGCAAAACATGAAGATAAAAGCTATCTTTGATGAATTTGGCGAAGAGCATTTTAGGCAGCTTGAAAAAGACCTGGCTAAATTTCTAGCCACAAATGTCAAAAACGCGATCATCTCGACAGGCGGAGGCTTTGCGAAGGTTAAAAATCTAAACAAAATAGGCACCGTGATCTATCTAAAAGCAAGCTTTGATGCGATCATGCAAAGGCTAAAAAATAGCAAAAATAGCGAGAAAAAGCTCGCCAAACGCCCGCTTTTAAGCGACCTAAAAAAGGCTGAGGCGCTACATCTGGAGCGAGAGAAGCTATATGAGAAAAAGGCTGATTATATCGTTGAAGTGGAGGGCAAAACTCCAAAGCAGATCGTAAAAGAGATAAGGATACTTTTAAAAATTTAAATTTAGTTGCAAAGTAGCGCGGGCTACTTGCAACGATAAATTTCAAGATCAAGCTAGATGGCTGTCTGGCGTGGTGTTGGAATTTGTGATGTTTGAGCTAAATTTAACGTTTTGTAGTGAGAAATTTTGACGAAATTTTGAGATAAATTTGCTTTACTTTGATAGAGCGCTAAAGTGGCAAATGTCGTGCAGTCAAATTTAATAGGCATTTAGCCTGCGAGATAAATTTTAAGATCAAGCTAGACGCATAAAGTCTAACGTGATGTTAAAATTTAAAACGTTTCGGCAAAGAATTTTTTGTTTAGGCGAGGCGAAATTTTGTTTTTCTGCCGAGTTAAATTTTAAGATTAGATTAGACGCAAAGTCTGATGTAACGTTAAAAATTTAAAAAAGCATTTTGGCGAAGTGTTTTGAGATGAATTTAAATGTTGTGCAGTTAAATTTTAATCAAGACTAGGCATTTAGCCTGTCGATGATTAAAATTTACAAACTCATTTAAAGGCGCTCAAAAAAACGAAGCCAAAATTTGAAAGGATAAGATGAGAGTACTAACCGGCCTCCAACCAAGCGGAAAGCTGCATTTAGGCAACTATTTTGCCTCGATAAAGCAGATGGTTGATATGCAAGAAAAAAACGAAATGTTTATGTTTATAGCAAACTACCACGCGATGACCAGTCTTAGCGACGGCAAAGCACTAAAGCAAAACACTTTTGACGCTGCGTGTGCCTTTTTGGCGCTTGGGATCGACCCAAACAAGAGCATTTTTTGGGTGCAAAGCGACGTTAAAGAGGTGCTTGAGCTTTACTGGGTGCTAAGCCAGCACACCCCTATGGGTCTACTTGAGCGCGCGCACAGCTACAAAGACAAGGTCGCAAAGGGCCTTAGCTCACACCACGGACTCTTTAGCTATCCGGTTTTGATGGCGGCTGATATATTGCTTTATAACGCGCAGGTCGTGCCTGTGGGCAAGGACCAGATCCAGCACGTAGAGATCGCACGTGATATTGCGATCAAATTTAACAACGAACATGGCGAGATTTTCACTCTGCCTGAAGCAAAGATCGATGAAAACGTCGCTACCGTGCCTGGCACAAACGGCGAAAAGATGAGCAAAAGCTACGGCAATACAATCGATATCTTCGCAGACGCCAAAACGCTTAAAAAGCAAATTTCTAGCATCGTAACTGACGGCACACCGCTTGAAGAGCCAAAGCAGTGGCAAAACTGCAACGTTTATAATATCGCAAAGCTTTTCTTAGACGATAACGGACAGCGCGACTTGCAGGCTAGATATGAGCGTGGTGGCGAGGGGCATGGACACTTTAAAGCCTATCTAAACGAGCTTGTTTGGGAGTATTTTAAAGAGGCGAGAGAGAAATTTGAGCATTATCAAAACAACCCTGACGAGGTGGCTGGAATTTTAGAAGTGGGCGCCAAAAAGGCAGAAAATATCGCTAACGCAACGATAAAAAAAGTGCGTGAAGCAGTTGGAATTTACAGATAAGGAAAAAAATGCAAAATTTATACCCATACGCGCAGATAGTCCATCTTTTTTGTGCGATCATATTTGTTGGTTATCTATTTTTTGATGTGATCATATTAAGAGCGGCGAGCAAAAAGATGCCACCAGAGCTTGCGCAAAAGGCAAAACAAGCCATCGGCTCAGTAGCTGTTAGGATCATGCCTATTTGTCTGCTAATTTTAGTTCTAACTGGTGGCATGATGATGAGTAACTGGGTTGGCAGCAAGGCCGGAGGCTACTTTGAGACAAATTTACAGATCGCTTTTATGATCAAATTTTTCTTAGCGATGGTGATCGTGGCTGCGGTGATAGTAAATTTGAGCTGCAAATTTATATTTAAGCGCCCTAGCCCACTTGGCAACATCCACCCTATCGCACTTACGCTTGCGGTGCTAATCGTCCTGCTTGCAAAAGTTATGTTTATGGTTTAAGGAGAGGATAATGATAAATTTAAAACTACTTGAGACAAACTACGATGAATTCGTAAAAAAACTAGAGGGTAAAAACGTTAAAGCTAGCTTGCTAGACGAGCTTTTGCACACTTTTAACGAGCTAAAGCAAAAGCGCAAAGCGCTTGAAAATTTCCAAGCGATCCAAAACGCAAAAAGCAAAGAGCTTGGCATAAAAGCAAGAGCCGGCGAGGACGTGAGCGAGCTTAAGAGTGAGCTAAATTTAAACAAATCTGCCCTTGCTGACGCTGATGAGATCGTTAAACAATATGAAGAAAAGCTTGAGCAAATTTCATTTAGCGTGCCAAATATCACTGACGATGACGTGCCATTTGGCAAGGACGAGGACGATAATGTCTGCATAAAAACGGTGCTTGAACCAACTAAATTTGACTTTACGCCAAAGGAGCACTGGGAGCTAGGTGAGAGCCTTGGCTGGCTTGACTTTGAAAGAGGCGCAAAGCTCTCAGGATCTCGCTTTACCGTGCTTCGTGGCATGGGAGCAAGGCTTAGTAGAGCGCTTGTTAATTACATGATCGACTTTAACAGCGCGCGAGGCTTTGAGCTTGTAAATGTCCCTTATCTAGTAAGCTCAAACACACTTTTTGGCACCGGTCAGCTGCCTAAATTTGAAGAGGATCTTTACAAGGTACGCGACGAGGACCTCTATCTCATCCCAACTAGCGAAGTGCCCGTGACAAATTTATACAATGACACGATCATTGAAGCCGAGCAGCTACCTATAAAGATGACTTGCTACTCAGCATGCTTCCGCCAAGAGGCAGGCTCAGCAGGACGTGACACCAGAGGCATGATCCGCCAGCACCAGTTTGAAAAAGTAGAACTTGTAAGCATCACAAAGCCTGATCAAAGCGAGGGCGTGCTTGCTGAGATGATATCTTGCGCTAGTGACTTGCTAACTAGTCTTGGGCTGCCTCACCGCCACATGCTTCTTTGCAGCGGCGATCTAGGCTTTAGCGCGGCAAAGACGGTAGATCTTGAGGTTTGGCTACCAGGTCAGGGCAAATACCGCGAGATAAGCTCTATCTCTAACACTCGTGACTTTCAAGCAAGACGCGCAAAAATTCGCTTTAAAGATGGCAAGAAAAATATGCTTGTAAATACCCTAAATGGCTCAAGTCTGGCAGTTGGCAGGACGCTAATAGCGATAATGGAGAACTACCAAAAAGCTGATGGCACTATCGAAATTCCAGAAGTTCTTAAAAGGTATATGTAGTGGCTGATGACGAGGTTGTAGTTCTAAAACCACCTGGCGAGCAAGCAGAGCAAGCGCCTGAAGAGGCAAAGACAGAGGCACCTGAAGAGATCGTCTCGCTTGAGAGCATCGCAAATGATGGCGTGCTGCAAGATGAGAGCATCCCAGAGCCAATACCAGTAAAAAAGAGCAAGAAAAAGCTCTTTATCATCATCGGTGCGGCTGCTTTGGTGCTTGTCATCTTGATAGTTGTTTTGTTAATCGTCTTGCTAAAAAAAGATAAAAAAGAGGAGATAGACACTACAGCTATCGTAAAAAATATAGAAAACAACTACCAAACGCAAAATTTTGGCGCTTCAAAGATAGATGAGATGATAAACAAGGCCAACCAGCTCTACGAGCGTGGCAATAAATTTGAAGCGTTAAAAATTTATGAAAATATAGCTGTTTATAACCAGTCACTTTCAAACTACAACCTCGGCGTTTCGCAGATGAAACAAGAAAAATGCGACGAAGCGATCATCTCGTTTAACAAAGCAATAACTGACCGCGAAAACACCGCAGTGAGCGCCATAAACGCCGCTGTTTGCTCGCTTGAGCTAAATAACACCAAAAATTTCAACTACTACATAGGGCTTGCGGACTCCTTTTTGCAGTATGAAAACAGCTCGCCACTTTACAGCTACTACTATGCGCTGGTTAATTATTACAAGGGTAATTACTACGAGGCTCTGCAAGCACTCTCACACCCTAGCACAGATGACTATAAGGGTGAGTATGCTTACTTGAGTGCTAAAATTTTATCGCTTCTTGGAGATGACGAAAGAGCCATAGCTAAGCTTGAGGGGCAAAAGGCGTTTAAGGCTGACTTTACGCTAGCGCAGCTCTACGCAAGACTTGGCAAATACGACAAGGCAAGGGACTATCTAACAAAGGCTTCTAAAAACACGCCAAATATCGATCTTATCAAGATGACTGAGGCGTTAATCGATCTAAAGACTGCTGACTACGGCGATGCGGCGGCATTTATCAAAGATGTTTATGACTACAACGCCTCGATGCCAAGTAAAATTTACAAGATAAAGACCATCCTAAAGCCAGATCTTTTTGACGTCAGCCTAGCTCAGGCGCACTTTAGCGACGATATGTTTTTTGATAGAACAAGACGCTACGAGACGCTCTTTTACTTCGCACCCTACAAGGTTTTTGACGCGAAACAGAGCATAGAGCAGATAAGAAAAGGTGGCGTTAGCGTCTTTTTAGACGATACCTCAGCGGCAAATGACTACCTTAGTCAAAGTGCCGCCGCCTCAAAGGTCAATGCCAAACTTAGCGAAGCCATCGCAAAGGCACTTAACTACCGCTTAAAAGAGGCAAACAAGGACTTTGAAGAGCTTGCTAAAGCCTATCCAAACCACTCGATCTTGCAGTATAACCTAGCTCTTAGCTACGCTCAGCTTGGGAATTTTAGCCTTGCTGCAAAGCACTTTATAGCAAGCTATCATCAAGATGTAAATAACCATCTTTCAGGTATCTTTGGCGCGATCTGCATGGATATAAATAGAAATTTAAATCCAAAACTAGTTGAAGAGATCGGTGAAAATTTAGAAAACGACAAGAGCCTAAAGCCTGTAAATTTATACGCCTCACTTTTAAGTTTAGTTAGTGGCAACCAAAGCGCGATGATAAGGTGGCTTGAAGAGCCAAAAGAGCCTACGACGCTAAATTTAGCCTTTGATATCATCATCGCTAAAATTTCAAACAACGATGAGCTAATGTCAAAAAAGGCTGATGAGCTTATGAAAATTTTGCCAAACGACATCATCGCAAATATCTTAAATTTCATCTCTAAAAACAAAGATCAAAACATCAAAGAGTATGCAAAAGCGATACAAATTTACTTCATCGACAAAAATCTCGACTCAAACGCTTTCTACCACGGCGCTGACATCATCAAAAAGCAATACATCAAACTGCTTCAGATCTCAGGCCTGCTAACAAGGGAGCGCGACAAACTAAGAGCCCAGCTGAAAGAGGCTCCAAAAAATATAAATTTGATCCAAACTCTGGCCTACGTGGATATCTTTACAAATGACTTTGATGAGAGCTATAAGCTTTATAATGAAGCCATAGACGAGTTTAAGATAAATGACGCTGGCACGCTCTTTTTAGCAAGTGTAGCGGCCACTGGAGCGAATAAAATAACAAATGCTATCGCACTTTTGGAGCTTACAAAGCTAAATGATCCAAGTGCTGTTGAAAACAGAGCCGCCCTTGGCTTTATGTATCAGCAAATCGATAACATAAAAGCAGCTCTTATACAATATAGCAAGATAGGAAACGTCGGATATAACAACGAATTTTATGATTTTATGATAGATAACTAGAAAATTTAAAGCTAGGTCTTTAAAAGCCTAGCTTTAGATAAAATGGCTCTAAATTTAAATATTAGTAACTTCAAGCCTTATCTGATCTGAGACTTCACTAAATTTATAAAGCAAATCACCACACTTATACTCTATGCATTTTTCATTAATCTCATCTTTTTTATCTTTTTTAGACAAAATTTTCTTCATAACGCCAGAAAGCTCTCTTTGCAAAAGCAGTTTATAAGACATCCCCATGCCGTGAGTTAGAGACTTTATAAATTTACCATCAACCTCGCTCTCATCTTTTATCATATGCAAAGTTGCGTCAAATTTTAGCTTCTTAAGAGTCTCATAAAGCTTGGTTTTATCCTTTGCGGGGGCTACTTCTTTATCATAAATGCAGTGATAGCTCACGTAAATTGGCTTTTTATAGCTGCTTTGAACAGTTAAATGATCTAAATTTAGGATGTTTCTTATCTCTTCTCTTGCATCACTAAAATAATATGGTGATTTATCATTAAGAGTCCAATAAGTTTTATCACAGAAATAAAGATTTAAATTTTCATATAAATTTCCAGTGCCACAGCCAAAAAACCTAGTAAAATCAATCTCCTTTCCAAAACCAATAAGTTTCCATAAAAATATAGCGTAAGAGCTATTATCTATCACCCCATCAACTAGCCAAGGAGCTATCTTAGCGCACATATGTGCCAAGTATCCACCATGTGAGCTGCCTACCATTATCACTGGTAGATGCTCAAATTTGGCACTATTTATATATTTTTTTGTATAAAGCACGGCATTTAGCACGTCCATTGCTTGCATAACGCCAAAATTTTGGTATTCGTTTTTTGTCGGCAGCATAGTCATACTGATATCTAAAATAAAATCATCTGGCAAGACCCCGCTCTCTTTTCTAATAGTGATCTCCTCGTTAAGACTTTTAAGTAAAACGCAGGTTTTATCATAGTTATCAACTATTTTTAAATCAATAGGTAAAGTTATACCGATCTTTGCCAATTCTCTTATTAGTATCACGCGGTCTATATCATCAAGCCCAAATTTTGCCCCAAGCTGTGGGCGGTTGCCTATACAGTGATAATCCACACTAATGCATGCCACATCATAAGACTCTACCATGCTTCGCATGAGATGGGTTCTATAGCCAGAGTCAGAGTCCTCTCCAAAACCAGAGATGATAACTAAAAGAGCTTTTGCCTCTTTAACATCGTCATAACAGGCATAAAAGGACAAAGTAGAACTTCTTTTTATGCCAAGCTCCACATCATCACAAGATAAAATTTCGTAGCTTCCATCAACTAGCATCTTAACTCCTTTTAAATTTCGCTAAATTTCTCTACCTTTGTGAGACGTTATAAAAAAAGCTAACGATCTGTTTTGCTAGGCGCTCTTTGAAAAATGGCCAGATATAGCTTGGCGAATAGACATTACCAGCTTGCATGAGCGAGATATTTGTCGCTTTCTCACCGCCATCTTTTGGGCGCACTAGCACGCTTACTTGCATGTAGTAAGCATAGCTGTTTGTGCTAAAGTCGTCATCATAATCATCATAATCAAACGGGAAAAACATCGAGTAGCCAAAGCCAAAACTTGGTCTGCCAAAGCCATATCCCATGCCCATTGAAAATCTAGGATCTCTTTTGGTTGTCCTAGAAAAGCTTTGCACGTCGCCAAGGATGATGAAGTCAGCATTTTTGATATTTGGCTCATTTCTAAAGCCAGCCTTTGCAAATTCGCTTATAATTTCAGCATTTACATCCTGCCCGGTCGCGCTATTTTTAAAATTTACATATACGCTTTTGTTTGCTTCACCAAGCGTAAAAAATATCGGATCGCTCGTTTTTACCGAGATATTTGGCGTGCTGCTAGCACATCCGACAAAAAATACCGCCAAGACAAATAAAAAGAAATTTCTCATCTTCACTCCTATAAGAGCGATCTTATAGCACCTTCAAGCACACTTTTTGGTGTAAGACCGATAAATTTTGATCGCATCTTACCATCTTTATCAAAAAAATAGATAACTGGCACGCCCATAACGCCACCAACCGCCTTGCTGAAGTAATCCACCGAGACCTTATCGCTTGTAGTTTTAAAGGTGATGTTGTGCTCTTTTAAGATTTCGATATCCTTATCAAAACCCTTGCTAGGCCCTAAAATGCCGATAAATTGAACCTCTTTGCCATACTCTTTTTCAAGTGCGTTTAGATCAGGGATCGCAGCCTTGCACACTCCGCAGTCCGTGCCAAAGAAAAAGAGCATATATGGCTTATCGCCGATCTTTAGGCGCTTTTCGGTTGGAAAAAACTGCGTATCGATGCCACTTGAATCATTTAGCGTGATGTGGTGCTTCTCATACTGCTTGACGCAGCCCAAGACTAGGGCTGAGACTAGACATAAAAGTAAAATTTTATATCGCATTTGGCACCTTTGGATTTTCGATAGTGCGGATATTCTCTAGTTTGCCGTGTCTTAGATAGACGATCTTATCGCCATACTCGCCTAGATCTGGGTTGTGAGTGACTAGAAGTATCGTCTTGCCCTCTTTTCTTAGCTTGCAAAAAAGATCAAGTATGATCCTCTCATTTGCCTCGTCAAGGTTACCAGTTGGCTCATCTGCTATTAAAATTTCAGGGTCGTTTATGAGCGAGCGCGCGATACAAAGGCGTTGTTGCTCGCCACCACTTAGCTGACTTGGTCTGTGCGTTAGCCTGTGAGATAGTCCAACTGCCTCAAGCGCCTTTTTAGCATCCTCTTCATCAACCGAGCTGTGATAATACTGCGCTATCATCACGTTTTCAAGCGCGCTAAGATATGGCACTAGGTGAAACTGCTGAAAGACAAGTCCGATCTTTTCGCGTCTAAATTTAAGCGTATCATCAGCATTTAGGTTGCTCGCATCATCGCCGCCAAGCATATAAACGCCACTACTTGGAGTATCCATTAGAGAAAGGATATTTACAAGCGTACTCTTACCACTACCGCTTGGTCCCATGACGCTGACCCACTCTCCCTTTTTAACCTCAAAACTTATATCATCAAGTGCTTTTACATCGCCAAAAATTTTACAAATATTTTTAAGCTCTAGTGCATTTTGCATATCATTCTCCTCTTAGTGTATCTGCCATTTTGTTATTAAGTGCCCGCTTAATCGGGTAAAACGCTGCGATCGCTGCAAAAAGAAGTGATATGACCACAGCTACTGGGATGCTTAGAATTCTAAAATCAATACTAGAATCAAATATCGCATAACCTAAAATTTGAGCTAGTAGATAACCTAAAAACGCTCCAACTAACGCTGAGATGAGCGCTGTCACAAATGTTTCAAAGCCAAACAGTCTTAGTACATCTTTTTTGCTTGCGCCTATGGCTCTAAGAAGTGCGATCTCCTTTGAGCGAGAAAGCAAGATAGCACTAAGCGTTGTATTTACGCACATTGAAGTAATGAGCAAGATGACAAGGCTAACAAGAGCCATTAAAAGTTTGATCTTTTCTAAGATATAGCCCTCAGACTTTGAGACCTTTGCCACTGGTTTTGCGACTATTTCATCGTTGCTTATAGTTTTTGCAAGCGATGTTATCTCGTCAAAATTTCCAAGCACAACAGCTTCAGCGTAGTTTATCTTGCCAACTTTGTTTGAAATTTTCTGAGCCAAAGATAGTGACGTGATCAAAAGAGCATCCTCTTTATCGCCACTTGCCACTACGCCTTTTATCTTTACATTTATGCTCTCATTTGAGCCAATGGCACGAATTTCTATATCATCGCCTGCTTTAAAGCCAGCTTGACGAGCAAGATCGACGCCTATTAGCACGTTTTTATCGTCAAAATCGACATTTATCATCGCTCCATCTCTAACATCTAAAAACGGCTTAACTTTTTTTAGATTGCTAAATTTTGTCCCCATGACGATGGCATTTGTTGGACCGATATTTGCCTGAGCAAAGAGATAACCGCTCTCACCAAGAAGCTTGTCTTTTGGCACCTTAGCGATCATTTCATTATAGGTTTTTTCGCTCATATCATCGCTTGTCGCCATATCTTTTGGAGCAAAGATCATATTTGCACCATAAGTTTTTAGCTCGCGTGAGACCTTTGAGTCGATATCTAGATAGACATTGACAAATGCCGCACACACGCACGCTCCAAGCAAGATCGAGATCACGATAACCATAACCCTTGATGAGCCATTTTTTAGGCTTTTGTAGATAAGGTTGTAAAAGAATTTGCTATTTGCGGTCATATAGCACCTCCGCAGGTAGTAAATTTATGACGTTTCTCATTGGCATTAGCGAGCCAACGACTGAGATGAGCAAGGCAAATGCCACGCTAATTGGCAGCACGATCCATGCTATGCCTATGCCGTGAGAGAAGATAATGTAAGACATCACGTAGCTTAGCGCGTATCCTAAAAATGCTCCAGTTATGCCTGCAAAAAAGGCAACCACAAGGCTCTCGCTAGCAAAAAGGGCGTAAATTTCAAAGTTACTAGCACCTATGGCTTTTAAAAGGCCGATCTCCTTTTTGCGGCGGTAAATTTCACTTGTCATTAGCGATGTTATGCCGATGGCTGAGACCACAAGAGCGATGATACTAACGATACCCATTAGGCTTTGAATTTTCTTTACGATATTACTCTCAGCGTCGCTTACTTGAAGGCTAGCTTTTGCGCTAACGTTTGGTAAATTTTCTTCTATCTGAAATGCGATAGATCCTGCGTAGGCCGAGCAGTACCATTTGTCGTACTCTGCGCTATCAAGGTTGTCTAAATTTCTTCTTGCTTTTAGCGATAGGTCGTTTTCTGGGATCGTCATGGCTGAGACCTCAGCTTTTGTATATGAGCCAGCGTGACCTGAGAGATCGCCAGCAAGTTTGAGCGAGCCTATTAGCTTATGTGCCTCATCGCTTGATCCTTTTAAGATACCAACCACGCTAACCTCTTTTGTGCCATTTTTGCCTACAAGGCTAAGCTTGTCGCCAACTTTTAAATTTTTAGCCTTTGCAAGCTCATCTCCTACTAAAATTTCATCCATGCTTTCATCTTTTGGCCAAGCGCCCTCAACGCCCCAAAATCCATACAAGCTCTTAACGCCTGTGCTAAATTCTGGCTCATCTTTTAGTCCGATATTTTTATCAAAATATGTCCCCTCAAAGCTAAACTCATCGCCCTTAGCATCTTTTACCTTTGTCTCTAAAAACGGAGCAAAAGCGACGATATTATTTCTCCAAAAGATCTCTTTTATCTTGTAGATATCAGCTTCTGGGAGTAAATTTTGTGATTTTAGTGGGGTGAAATTTTTACCCTCGATCTCGATGCTTAGACTCTCACCGCGTGGTAAAACGACGATATTTGAGCCATAACCTCTAAGCTCGCTTGCCACTTGATCGCCGATTTTTAGCGTGATATTTAGCATGCAAGCTATCAAAAGAGCAGCTAGCAAGATAGTGATAAACGCCATCGTCTTTTGCACCTTTGAGCCCGTGATCGAGCTTTTTATCATTCTTAGTTGCATATTTTTCATTTTAACGTTCCATTTGTTTCTACATATTTTTCTGGATTTGCTTCAAATTTCGCCTGAGTTTCGTTGCTCTCAAAGAAATATGTGCGTCCGTAGTATAAATATGATCTTGAATCAAGATTGCTCACCTTTTTGCGACTAACTGGGTCAAGCACCATCTTTTCGACGACCTTGCTAAAGTAGTTTGCCCCTGCGACGATCGTTTTGTAATCAACTATGATATTTTTACCATCAAAGGTAAATGCCATAGGGATCGGGTTACAACCGCCCTCTTTGCCAACTGACGGCAAGAAAATTCTAACATTACAAGAGATACAAATAAGGTCATTTCCTCTTTTTATGTAGCCCATATCGCCGCAAATCATGCACGAGTCAAAGACGATGACAGGAGATGGGCGGTCACTAAAGCGGTTTAGCAAGAAAAATCTTATCTGTTTGCCCTCATCTGTGATGTAGGCAAATCTGTGAAGTTCATTATCTTTTAACATATCAACATCAAATATAAATTTATCTCCCACTGGCTCAACCAAGAGTGGCTCTGAAATTTGAGGTGGGCGAGATGCGTAAAGATCAAAATAAAGAGAGAAGCCAAGCGCTATTAAAACGCTGCAAAATGCAAATTTTGCATTGTCAAAGACATTTTCTCTAACGGCTTTTGTAAAGCGGTATTTGATAGAGCCAAACGTGCTCTTATCGATACTTTTTGGAATAAAGCAAAGTGCGATGATGCATAAAAGTAGGATCACAACTATATAAAAATAGGCACTAAATTCTGTGACATAGATACCTTTTGCGCTGATAGATAAAATTTGAGAATTTAGCTCGCTACTTATCTTTAAAGCGCCTGCACGTAAAAGCTCGAGTGCAGTTTGTGAGCTTCTATCAACTAGCAAAAATACTAATGTGATAAGAGCTAAAATTTTAGCTACTAATGATGGGATGCTTGCTTTTAAATTTGAAATGAAGAAAAATAAAAATAGTATCAAGATCATCGCAAAGATCATCAAAAAGAAGCTTATGACTGAAAGCGTATCAAGCAGCTCGCCACCAAATAGTGGGAACAAAGCGCTACTTGAGCTATAACCAAAACCAAAGCCGATGCCTAAAATAAAAAATGTTACGATTTTTGCTATCTTAAGCTCGAAAAATATCCATAAAATGCTAATTAGTAGAAAAACCAGCGTCACTGAATCAATAAAAATTTTAAACTGGTCATCAACAAGCGCATGACGAGCAGCTTTAAAGATAAGCACACCAGCAACAACGCCAAGAAAAGATGGTAAAAAGATCGTTTTTAAACTTTTGCCATTGTTATTTAAGGCAGCAAAAAGCGTAAATCCAAGGAGGGCTAAAAAGACCTGATAGAAGTAAATTGACATAACTAAACCCTATGAGAATTTTTAAAAAGGGGCGAGAACGCCCCAAAGTGATTATTTAACAGGACCACCTGTCCATTGAAATTTATAAGTTGTTGTGAAAGGCTCAAACCATTTACCAACACCAGTCTCTTTGTCAGCGTGGCGACCAAAGCCTTGTTTTTCTGGATTGTCGATGTGGAATTTAAGCTCATAGTTGCCAACACCTGTATCCATTTTTACGTTAGCGCCGTAGTGTGGGCCATCGCTTGCAACCATAGGCATAAATGTACCTTTTTTAGTTTTGCCATTATCAAGGTTTTTTAGCTCATAGTTGATCTTTAGATATGGGATCCACTCGCCTTCGCCAAAGCCGTTTTTGTTGCCTTTTATAGCGTGGATGTCAGCCTCTAAGTGAAGATCAGCCAAGCTTGGAGCTAGATCAACGCCTTTTGGCTCCATATCGATTGGCTCAAGATAAACTGCAGCTATCTCCATGCCATTAGCCTCTACAGGCTCGCCGATTGGGTGCTCTCCAGCAAGTGCAAAACCAGCTGCTAGGCTAAGTGCTAGAGCTGAACTAAGAATTTTATTCATATCCTCTCCTTTATATAAGATTAGTTTTTATTTTGTTTTGATTTCATGATAACGATGCCTATAATTAGGGCAAGCACCATAATGATTTGAGGTATTAAACTCTCGTAATATGGCATAAGTCCTAGCCAGTCTCTCATCCAGTCAGGGAAATTTAGTCCTTTTATGATAGTTGGGATGAAAATTTTGCCCTCAACTAGCTCGCCAACGCCCTTGCCAACAAAGACGATCGACATGTAAAAGATAATCGCTGATGTAAATATAAAAAATGGCTTAATAGGAATTTTAATAGCGAAAATTTTAAATAAGAAATAGACTATCAAAAGAACGATAAGACCTACGACAAAGCCAGCTGCGATCATTGAGTAGCCAGCTGAGTCTTTTGCGTCAAAGATAAGCGCTTGATAAAATAGCACTGTCTCAGCGCCCTCTCTAAATACCGCTAAAAATACAGTCCACCAAAGCATCGTGCTTGAGCCACTTGAGATAGACTCAGATAAGTGAGATTTGATGTAGTCGTTCCATTTTTTAGCGCCAGCATTTGAAAGAAGCCAGAAGCCAACATAAAATAGAAGTCCCACTGCAACAAGCATCGTGATGCCTTCCATAAGCTCTCTTTTTTGACCTGCTGCCTCGCCAAAGATGACGTTCATTATCCAAGCCATGACAAAGCTTAAGATGACAGCCACGCCAACTGAGCTATATACGACCTTGCCCATAGATTTTGCATTGCCAGTTTTTACAAGATATGCAACGACGGCTGCAACGATGATAAGAGCCTCAAAACCCTCTCTTAAGATGATAGTTAGAGCCCAGATAAATAGCGTCCAAGGTGAGCTTGAACCGCTAGTTTTCTCAAGTGCAGCTGCTAGCTGAGATGACATCTTGCTTGCACTCTCTTCAAGTGTTTTTTCATCTGCACCTGATTTCATAAGGGCTACAAGGTTACCAAATGTAGCTTCGATAGCTGTTTTTAAATTTACATCTATCGCACCTACTTTGTTCTCCATGCCGCTACCTTCGAACTCATCAAAGTAGATGTCTTGGATATCGCCCATAGCTTTAGCGCTATTGCCACCTTTGTAAAGCGCGATGGCTGCTTGAATTTTGTCATTTATGTTTTTAACAGTTTGAGTGTAGTCTGTGCCACTATCTTCGCTGCTATCGCTAGATGCTGCACTACTCATATCAACTTTTGCTAGTTTTACTGTTTCAGCTGGAAGTTTTGCAACGGCATCATAAGCTAACTTTTTGATCTCTTCTAGCTTTACTTTAAAGTCATCTTTGCTTATGCCATTTGTGATGCCACTGATCGCTTCACCCATCTTTCTTTGGATGTCAGCATCTATGCTTTTGCCATTTTCTATATATTGGCGAACGGCGATTTCAAGTTGAGTGTTTCTATAATCATTAAATTTAGCATCTTGGATAGAATTTTTAGCATCATCTTGTTTATCGCTCTCGTAGCTTGCTATGGCTTTATCCAAAGTAGCTGATAAATTTTCAAATGCTACCTTCCACTCAGGGATAAATTTAGAAGTGTCATAGCCACTTGCAGCAGCTTGTGCTGGATTGTCTGAATACTCACCAACAAGCTTATGTCCATTTAAAATAACTGGCAAAACTTCAGCGATTTCGCTATTTATCTGATCTATTCTTTTTTGCACGTCATCTGGTGCTTCGCCAGCTTTTATCGCCTTTCTGATCTCGCCAAACTGCTTCTCCATAGAGTAAGCTTTTTTCTGACCTAAATTTATTCTGATGCCAGCTTCGACATCTTCAAATAGACCAAAATAAGCATTTTGAGTATCGCTAACTGCTTGCTCGACGTTACCAGCTCTATACTCTGTTATTACTTTTTGTAATGACTCTTTTATCTGAGCTGCGACTTGTGTGTAGTCGTCATTTTTTGCCACAAGCCAGATAGGAAGTAGCATGATAAGCATAAATTTAAAAAATTTATTCATTAATTAAACCACCTGTGAGATTATTTTAAAGTGAAATATTACCAATGCTTTACTTTGATTAAAATAAAAACGATTATCATAAAAGAATGTAATTTGAAAGCATAAATAATATTTTTTACAATCTAATAATCAACTTTACGTAAATTTAGGGCTTTACAGGGTTAGAGTAAAATTTCATATTGAGATAAAAAAGTTATATATTTTTGATAATTTTAATAGATAAGAAAAATTATTGATGAAATTTTAGATTATAAAAATCATAAAAATAATTTAAATTTTATAAATTTAAAAGGAGAGCAAGCGCCCTCCTTAGTGTTATACGTTTAGTCCTGTATTTCTTAGCATAACGCGTTTGCGATATACATTTGAAACCTCAGCAGCGTCGCCAACTAAAAGTGCGTTTGTAGAACAGATAGCCGCACACATAGGAACTTTGCCCTCAGCCATTCTGTTTTGACCGTAAAGCTCTCTCTCCTCGTGTGAGTTAGTTGGCTCTGGACCGCCTGCACACATAGTGCATTTATCCATTACGCCTTTTACGCCAAATGCCCCATCTTTAGGGAACTGCGGCGCACCAAATGGACAAGCATATAAGCAGTATCCACAGCCTATGCACTTGTTTTTATCGTGAAGCACGATGCCATCAGCTCTAATGTAGAAACAATCAACCGGACAAACTTGCTCGCAAGGTGCGTCGGTGCAGTGCTGGCATGCGATAGTGGTTGAAACCTCTTTGCCCTCGATGCCATCGTGAAGCGTGATAACCTTTCTTCTATAAATTCCTACTGGAAGCTCGTGAGCAGAAGAGCAAGCGACTTGACATCCATAGCAGCTGATACATCTATTAGTATCTACAAAAAATTTCATTCTTGCCATTTTTCTCTCCTTACTCTTTACCTAGGGCGTCTCTCTCGCCATACTCGTGATAAAACGATGTTTTAAAGGTATTCTCTTCAGCTTTTTCTATGCGGCAAAGACCTGCGTTAAATTCTGAAATTTGAGTAACAGGGTCAAATCCGTAGTTAGTAACTGTGTTAAAGCTCTCGCCGATGACATAAGGCTTAGTGCCCTCTGGGTAGCGAGCTGAGAGATCGACACCTTGCATAACGCCAGCGAAGTTGTAAGGCATACAAATTCTATCTGGAGTTACCATATAGCTGTGATAGCATCTTACTTTGATCTTCGTGCCTTGTGGGCTGTGGATCCACATCATATCGCGATCTTTTATGCCGTATTTTAAAGCAAGCTCAGGATGGACGTTAGCAAACATCTCAGGTGTGATAGCTGAGAGGTATTTACTAGTTCTTTCTATCATTCCCGCACCACTTAAATTTACGACGCGTTGCGTACTAAATACGATAGGAAACTCTTTTGACCAGTCTTTTGCTTGTTGCTCTGACTTAAATCTAGTAGAAACACGGAAATTTCTAGCTTGATCATCAAATGTCGGATACTTTTGGACAAGATCCCAGCGTGGTGAGTGGATAGGCTCTCTATGTTTTGGGATAGGATCAAGGAATTCCCAAACGATAGCTCTAGCTCTTGCATTACCATACGGCACAACCCCTTTTTCACGGCATTTTTCTAAGATGATACCGCTGTAGTCCATGCTCCAGCTAGGTCCTATCTTAGCCTTCTCCTCTTCTGTTAGAGTGATGCCTAGGACTTTTTCTATATTATCTTTTGTGATTTGTGGGTAGCCACCTTTTATAGCTGAGCCAACCAAAGTTGCCTCTTCGCTAGCTAGCTGACTAACGCCGTTATGCTCTAAGCCAAAGCGGTTTCTAAAGCCAGAGCCACCCTCTGCATAAGGCTTGCTCATATCATAAAGTATCGGTGTGCCAGGGTGTTTTTCATCCCATGCTGGCCATGGCTTGCCGTAGTACTCGCCTTTTACCTCGCCGCCAAGACCTATTAGCGTATCTGGGTCAAATTTATCCCAGTTTGCTTGGTGGCGTCTAAACATCTCAGCAGTTCTGCCGACAAGACCTATAGAATTTCCAACCCTTGCTATCTCGTTTGTCGCATCATCTGGCCATACAAAGTCATCTTTTACTTGTTTTAGCTCTCTATCTACGACATCCATCTTCATGCCTTTTACGTATTCATCATAAAAGCCAAATTTCTTAGCAAATGCAAACATAACTTCGTGATCGCCCTTGCTCTCATAAAGTGGATCAACGACTTTTGTTCTCCACTGACCTGAGCGGTTTGTAGCGTTTAAGTGGCCTTCGTTTTCAAAGGCAGTTGCCACTGGCAAGATATAGACACCATCTTTTCTATCTGAAAGGATAGAAATTTCATTTACAAATGGCTCAGCAACTACGATCATATCTAGTTTTGAAGCTGCTTCTTGAATTTTAGCTAGGTGCGCCATAGATGTTAGACCAGTTCCTTGAACCCAAAGAACCCTTAATGCGCCACTGCTAAAGGTATTTTCTTCTTTTAAGACGCCTTGCCACCATTTTGAAAGTGACCAGCCTTTTTCATTTCTCCAGTTTCTATCCTCTGGATTTTTAGGATCGTGGTAATAATACTCTTCAAAAACAGTGTTTTTAACTGGAGTGCCACCTTGTTTTGGCTCTTTAGTTGAGACTGCAAAGCGTTTGATAAACTCGTCATAATCAACACCCCAGCCTTGGCAGTAGTACTTCCAAGCCGCGTCAGTTAGTCCGTAATACATCGGCAAGCTATCTGAGAGGTTACACATGTCAGTTGAGCCTTGAACGTTGTCGTGACCACGGATGATGTTACAGCCGCCGCCTGGTTTGCCCATGTTGCCTAGGATTAGTTGAAGGATAGGTAAAATTCTCGTATTTGAGCTACCAACTGAGTGCTGAGTGATGCCAAGTGCCCAGATCACCGTGCCTGGTTTTGTGTGAGCTAGGATATTTGCAGCCTCCATTAGCTTATCAACTGGTACGCCTGTAACGTCAGATGTGACCTCTGGTGTCCAGTGCTCAGCCTCTTTTGCTATCTCGTCGATACCATAAGTTCTATTTTTTATAAATTCTTTATCTTCCCAGCCATTTTTTAAGATGATGTGGATGAGGCCATAAACAAGTGCTATATCAGTACCTGATCTTTGTCTTAGGTATAGATCAGCGTGTGCAGCTGATTTTGTAAAATTTGGATCAGCTACGATCACTTTTGCGTTGTTTCTATCTTTTGCTTGCAAAGTGTGCTTCATGCCGCCAACTGGGTTTGCCACAGCTGGATTTGCACCTATTATAAATATACATTTTGAATTTGCAGCCATATCTCCAAAGTGGTTTGTCATCGCGCCATAACCCCAAGTATTCGCCACACCGGCGACTGTTGCGCTATGTCAAATTCTTGCTACGTGGTCGTTGCTGTTTGTGCCCCAAAACGCAGCAAATTTTCTAAAGTAATATGCTTGTTCGTTGTTAAATTTCGCAGACCCTAAGAATATAACGCTATCAGGTCCATCTTCTTTGCGGATCTGAAGCATCTTATCGCCGATCTCATTTACAGCTTGATCCCATGAAATTCTCTGCCATTTGCCATCAACCTTTTTCATAGGATATTTGATGCGTTGTTTGCTGTGTGTAAGGTCGATCTGATCGATACCTTTTGAGCAGTGTGAGCCTTGAGATATCGGGTGAAACATCGCCATATCTTGACGAACCCAAACACCATCTTGTACCTCAGCCTCGATACCACAGCCTGCTGAGCATATAGAACAAATAGTTCTAACCTTTTTTGAGCCAGGGAAAGGATCTTTTATCTCCTCTGCGCTAGCGTGTCTTATCGTATCATTTTGTCCAAAAGCCATTGTGGTGCCAGCACCTAGTGCGGCTAGCTTCAAAAATGAACGTCTTCCTATACGTGCATCACTCATGGTTATCTCCCTTAGTATGCGATTTTATAGTAGGTTTCCCAGTTTTTGCTTTTTTTATAAAGCACCTCTTTTTTGTTTGACTTGCCCACGACAACGCCATTGTCATCAGGAGCCAAGTCATCACTAGTCACTTTTGCTACGGCTGAGACTGCGAGTACACCGCCGGCAGCACCGACTTTTAGAGATTTTTTAAGAAAATCTCTTCTTGATCCTTGCATTTTTCCTCCTTATGCCTCAAAATTTTTGAGAAATTTGGTTCATTGATATGTAAAATTTGCATATTTAGAATTTCTAAAATATCGCAAATAGCCTATTTTATGGCATTTTAGCGCCCTAAAGTTAAACTATGTAAATTTAGCATATTTCTAAGTTAAGCAAAGTAAATATAAAAGTTTAATTAAGAATGTTAAGTATTTATTAAAAATATAGTTAAATATACTTTAAATTTATAAAATTTATTTGTAGTAGAAATTCTAGGGAGAGCTCCCTAGAAAATGTTATTTTAGATCGCTTTTATTTACGATAAATGGCACCGATCTAACGCCAGCTGCAAAGTATTTTTTGCGCAGATTATCGATCTTTGCGACATCTTCTTTACTAACGCTCTTATCATCTACATTGTAGTCTTCAGCGTAGTATTTTCTTAAAATTTTAACCTTGTCACTGTCACTCTTAGCAGCTTTTGCATCTTTGTAGATTAGTGAGCTTTTTTGAAGTGATGAGACGTCATGCACTGGAGTTAGGACGATCTCTACGTTGCTATCTTTTAGCGTTGTCTCGATCTTTGCTAGCTCAGCTCTGCAGTATGGGCACTCTGGGTCTGAAAACATTATGATAGTTGGTTTTTTAGGGTCGCTACCAAGAACGATGATGTTTGCCTTGTCTTCATCTTTATAAATTTTAGAAATTCCCTTTGCGATGACCTCTTTTTTCACTTCAGCGAGGTATGATTTTTGCTCTTTTAGATCGATCACGTCTGGGAAGATGAAGTCACCTTTTGTAAAAACTATCTCATCTTGTGAGTTGCCATCTTTGCTTAGTTTTACCACGACAGCTTCGATATCGCCTGCCACTTTGTGACGATCGGCTACCTTTACTTTTACGCTGCTATCAACCATTTGAGAGTAGAAGTCCTCTATTTGCTTATCGCTTGCTGCCATTAGGCTAGTTGCCGCGATGACTGAGGCTAAGATCACTTTTTTCATTTTTATCCTTTTTAAAAATTTGGCGGATTATATTTGCTTTTTGTAAATGAATACTAACTGCGAAAAACCCTATCATTTCCCTGCTTCATTATGTCACTCTCAAGATCGAGCTGCTCAAGGTAGGCGATGATATATTTTCTACTTAAATTTAGCGCATCCTTGGCGTTTGTGACATTTACAAAGCCTTGATTTTTTATGATGGCTCGAAGCTTATCAAGGGCTAGTTTTAGCGAATTTCTAGTGATGAAAAGGTTATGCTCCAGCCTTATGACCCTGCCCATTGCGGTTAGCTTTTTAAGGGCATTGTCACCACTAACCCTATCGATCTCTAAATCATCATATATATTATATGGCGCCGTAGGAGCAAGCTTGCCACTTTCTAAAATTTCATAAATTTTCTCTTCAAGCCTTACTTTTAGCTTGCTAAGATCAACGCCTTTTTTGGTATAGACACCGCTATCTTTGGCGATTAAATTTGCACTTTCAAGCTCATCAAGCGCTTTTTGGGCTAAATTTTGGCTAGCCCAAGCAAGTTTTAGGCTGATACTTTGAGCTGAAAAGACAGCAAATTCGTTCTTTTCTATCATAAATTTAATGGCTGATTTTATCCGCTCAACCGCGCTTAGATCATAGATATTTAAAGCCTTTTCATCGACAAAGACGTTTGAGACTTTTTTAGCCACGGCTACGGCTTCTTCGTGATTTAGACCAAATCTTTGATAAGAAGAGATGATGCCAAAGCCATTTTTGTGAGCCTCTTTTAAGATAGAAAAAGCTTCAACAAAATCATGCTTTAAAAGCGAGGCTAAAAAGAGAATTTTGCCAGCCTTTTTTAGTGGCTCAAGCACAGGATTTAGCACCCTACCACCGCCTATCACGCGCGCATCTGAGATGAGAACAAAGGCCTCATCAAATTTCAAAAACATATCGCTTTGAAATTTAAATGTTACAAAGTAGCTATCATCTTTTTGGCTAAGTATTAGCACCTTTGCGGGCACGTTTTTAGCGCCCACGCAAAAAGTCACGCTTTGAGAGTGGATGAGATTTTTAGCAGTCACGACCGCATCAACCTCTCTAAATCCCCTAAAAAAGCCTTTTTTGCTAAGTAGCTGACCCTTTTTTAGCTCACTAAGCTCTATGCCAGTTAGATTAAGCGCCACGCGGCTGCTAACTCCGGCGCTATCAACGAATTTATCGTGGCTTTGCACGCTTCTTACTAGCACCTCTTTGCCAGCGTCGTAGTTAAAAAGCTTCTCGTTTTTACTAACGCTTCCCTCTATAACGGTGCCAGTTACGACATTTCCGATACCTTTTAGACTAAAAACCCTATCGATATAGTATCTAAAAACGCCATCCTCATCGCGCTTTTTGGCTCTTAGCGTAAAGAGATAATTTCTAAGCTCATCGATGCTTGCCTTATCCTTTATGCTAACGGCAAAAATTTCTAAAATTTGCAGGTTTTTAAATTTAGAAATTTCATCTCTTATCTCTTTTTTTCTTAAATTTATGGTGGCCTCATCAACCAAATCACACTTTGTAAGCGCAACGATTATAGATTTCACGCCAAGGAGATTTAAAATTTCAAGGTGCTCCAAGCTTTGAGGCATAAGCCCGTCATTTGCCGCCACCACAAACAAGCACGCGTCAAAGCCATACGCGCCACTTATCATCGTTTTTATGAGATTTTCATGCCCTGGCACGTCGATAAACGCGATATTTTCATCATTTTTGCTTAAATTTGAAAAGCTTAGATCGATCGTTATGCCACGCTTTTTCTCCTCTTCAAGATTGTCCCCCTCAAAGCCGTTTAGCTCCTTTATAAGCGCGGTTTTTCCGTGGTCGATATGCCCTGCTGTTCCTATTATTAAACTCATTTTTCTTCCGTTTCATTTATTATTTTTATTAGCGTCTCTACGTCCTCATCAAGAAGCGATCTAAGATCAAGCATAAATTTGTCATTTTCTATGCGTCCGATCACCTTTTTTTGCCTAAATTTTAGCTCGTTTAAATTTGCATCACCGCCAAATGCCAAAGCCACACTTGGGATCTTTTTATTTGGCATCGCACCGCCTCCTACAAAGGTAGAAGTTCGCACTATCTCAAGCGGAGTTTTTAAATTTTTATTTATAAAATTTGCCAAGCCTTCAAGCTCTTTTACGCTTTTGTGAAGCAGTTTTTTCGTTGTGATTAGCTCAAATTCTTTGTTTAGATAGGCTTTCATGCTCTCAGCCAAAAGCGAGATAATCACTTTATCGACACGAAGCATCCTTAAAAGCTGGTTTTTCCTAAGCTTTGCGATAAGCTCTTTTTTGCCGACAATTATGCCACACTGCACCGCGCCAAGCAGCTTATCGCCGCTAAAGCTAACTAGCGAAACATCTTTTAAATTTTTTAGATCTGGCTCGTTTTTGTCAAGATTAAATGGTAAATTTCCGTAAAATCCACTGCCAAGATCAAAATAATCTATCAAATTTTGTCTGCTTGCTAGCTCGCTAAGCTCATTTGCCGAGCTCTCTTCGCTAAAACCAACGATGTCAAAATTTGATCTATGAACCTTTACAAGCATCGCCGTCTCGTCACTTATCGCCTCTTCGTAGTCTCTTAGCCTAGTTTTGTTTGTCGTGCCGACCTCTTTTAAGATACAACCTGCATTTGCCATCACCTCAGGCACTCTAAAACTGCCGCCGATCTCGACTAGCTCGCCTCTGCTAACGACCACCTCCCTGCCCTTTGCAAAGGTGTTTAGCACCAAAAATACAGCGCTTGCGTTGTTATTTACAACGATGGCGTCTTCAAAGCCAAAAGCTCTTGCTATTAGCGAGCCAACGTAGTCGTATCTATTGCCGCGGCTGCCTGTTTTTAGGTTGTACTCTAAGTTTGAGTATCCTGTGATAACAGGCGTTGCCCGCTTTAAAATTTCTTTATCGATAACGCTTCTAGCGAGGTTTGTATGTATGGTCACGCCAGTTAAATTTAGCACTCTTTGAAGGCTTGCTTCATTAAATTTATAGTACTCATCTAGGATCAAATTTATTATCTCTTCGCCGCTAAAACTTGCATTTTCATTTAAAATTTTAGCTCTAACCTCATCTAAAATTTGCCTTGCAAGCATAGTGACTAAACTCGTATCAAGCCCTAAAAATGCTTCGTTTTTTATGATCTTATCAACTTGTGGGATATTTCTTAAATCGTTCAATTTGCGCTCCTAGTAAGTTAGTTTTACCAAGGCGTGATTTTAACATAAAAATATTATAAATTAAAACTTAGAGCAAAAAGGAGGATATAAATTTCAGAGTCTATTAATCCCATTAATATTAGAATAAGCCCGTTTTTGATAATAGGAGAAACAATGAAAGAATTTGGCTTTTATAACGATTTTGACGATGCTTTGATGCTAAATGAGCAGATAGAGATCAACAACGAAAATGGCGACTATCTAGTCTCAAACTCTCCAAAGCTAAAAGCAAACATCATCGCACCTGAGATAAATTTCTACCTTAAAAATACCACCGCAAGCGTCTTAGAAAAAGCCAAAAACACACTTTTACTCTACGAGGCAAGAGCGAGCGCCTTTGATATGGCAAAGGATGTGGATTATGAAAAAGAGGTCGGCAAAAATGTTGTCATAGTAAGCAACTCAGGCCGCGAAGAGCTAGCAAATTTACTAAAAGAAAATGGCTACAAAGTGATAGAGCTCACGCACTTTGAGGTTAAATTTATATATGGCGCAGCTGGCGAGCTAAGCGTTTTGGTGCTTAGAGCAAATGATGAATTTGAGGTTGATTGCGACTTTTTCTTAGTTGAAAACGCAAGGGACTATATGCTAAAGCAAAGCGGCTGCTACGAAATTTCAGGGCTAAAAGATGAAAAAGTGCTTGAAATTTTAAACGCAAAAAGCCCAAAATTTAGATACAAAAGCTTTACGCAGTACGACTCATCAATCTGCCAGTATCACGAGCGAAGGAGTGAAATTTGCGGTCGTTGCGCCGAGGTTTGCCCAACGGTTGCCATCCTAAAAGAGGACGAAACAAAGCACCTTGTCTTTTCAGCGATAGATTGCACAAACTGCGGAAACTGCATCAGCGTCTGCCCTAGCGGCTCGCTAGACTCAACGCTCATGCCACAAAGCTCGTTTGCCACTATCGCTAAGCTTTACAAAGATAAGATCGCTCTAATCGTATCTGAAGAGATAAATTTAGAAGAGCTTAACGTGAGCCTACCACAAAATGTCCTACCTTTTGTCATCCTAGCCCCACATCTGCTAAGCCAAACGCACTTTTTAACACTTCTTCAAGAAAGTGGCGCGAGTGTGATCTTATATAGCAAGAGCCTTGGCAAGGGCGAAAAGGACGCCATTAGCATAGTAAATCAAATTTATGAGCTTAAATTTAAAGAGAGTGCGATACACCACGCAAAAGACAAGGCTGAGCTTGAAATCGCGCTTAAAAAAGCAAAACTAATAGACGGCTCACAGCACTCAATCAACGAATACGCACTGCCAAAGAGAGAAATTTTTGCCAAAAGGCTTGAGTTTATCGTGGGTGAGAACGATCTTGGCGTGGTAAAAAGTGGCGAGATGATAAGATATGGCGAAGTCACGATAAACGCTGAAACTTGCACGCTCTGCCTTAGCTGCGTTGGAGCTTGTAACGTAAGCGCTTTGGTGGCTGATAAGAAGACAAATTCGATTTTATTTAACCCAAGCGTCTGCACCGCCTGTGGCTACTGCGAGCTAAGCTGCGCTGAGAAAAACACCATCTCGCTTGAGGTTGGCAAGCTAGCACTTAAGCCTGAGAGCTTCGTTTATAGCGAGCTTGCGCATGATGAGCTATTTGCCTGCGTGGAGTGCGGAAAAGAGTTTGCGACTAAAAAGGCGGTCGAGAAGATCGCAGCGATCATGCAGCCACGTTTTGGCAACGACAGAGCCAAGATAAAAGCTCTTTACTGCTGTGCCGACTGCAAGGCAAAGATCATGGTGCAAGCCCAGCTAAACGCGATGAGAGAGGATCTGCTAAATGGATAAGAACATCACAAAGGCAAGGGCATATTTTTACGAATTTTTAGCTTATCCGCTATTTTTTCACACGAGTGATGAGAAATTTGCAAGGTGGAGAGAGCAGCTAAGCTACCTAGCGCAAAATCCTTTGAGCGAGCAAAGCGCAGAGGCATTTGCAAATTTAGAAAAATTTAGCTTTAAAGAGCTTGTAAATGAACAAAACGAGGTTCTTTTTGGCTTTACAAATATCCCTTTAAGCGCCTCATTTTATGAAGAGGGCAGAGATAACGGCGCGGCTAGACTTAGGGTGATACACTGCCTAAACCTTAGCCCATATAGGCGTGATAAGGAGCTTTGCAAAGATAGCGAAGACTATGTTGGCTTTATATTTTTAGCGATGGCTACGTTTTTAAATGATGAATTTAACGGCGCAAAAAATATCAGCGACAAGCTTTTTAGCGAGACTTTAAATTTATTTGTTGATGAGTTTGGCTCGCTACTTTTAGCTCATAAAAATGCAAATTTCTTCCGCTCCTATGCGATCATCTTAAAAGACTTCATCGAGCTTGAAAGAGCCGTTTTAAGCGTAGAAGCGCCAGCCAAACCACAAGGCGATAGCGTCGCTATGGCAGCACTTAAAAAAGAGCCATTTCAAAGCAAGATGCCAACCATTAAAACCAAGCTTCACTGGGAGGAATTCTCTCCAGTCATCTCACACGAGTTTAAAGACTAGCTTAAATTTACTCTTAGCCTAGCTAGGAGTAAATTTAACATCCGCTTAAATCCCGCAACTATTCTTGATATTTTTTAACTATCTTAGCCTTTTAGTAGTAAATTTCTTTAAATTTTTACAAAGGACTTACAATGGTAATGACACACTACATGGAGCTTTTATCGCTCGATCAACCCTACAATCTAATCCTCTTCATGGTGATACCTGTGGGGCTTACGGAGCTTTTAGTGGCGATGGAGTTTCTCACTATGTATCACATGGATAGCGGCAAAAATGCTGGCTTTAAGGCTGTTGGCAAATTTGCTGGCATAGTGCTTGGGGTCTATTTTACAGCTCTTGTGATCTACTTTTTAGCAAAAATTTATCCAAGTATAAAATGGCGCGGATATGCCGATGTCATCGCTGTCTACTCATATCTCATCAGCGTCATACCACTTCTTGGCATCGCGCTTTTAGAGCTAAATTTGATCTACAAAAACGCAAGCGAAAAGGCAAAGCTAAAGCTTCACTTTTGCCTACTCATATTTGCCTTGATCGTCGCACACGTCGCTATGATATTTGGCATGGTTGATCCTACCATAACAGGCTATAAGGCTGAAAATGGCGCGATGGATATGCAGATGAATATGCCGATGAACATGCCAGCAGATATGCCAATGCATGATCACCACATGATGATGCAAAATATGAGTGAAGATAACTCAACTAATATGCACATGAACCACTAAATTTAAAAGTTTTTTAGCACCTGCTAAAAACTTTTGCTTTAAATTTCTAAATTTACTCTTTAGAGCTAGCTAGCAAGATCTCTCTAGGTCTTGCTTCAAGCTCTTTTATCTGCGTATCTTTGGGATTTATAGCGATCTTTTTAAATTTCTCCAGCCTGCTATCAAGCCCACCTTGACCGCTCACGCTTTTAACGACCTCATTGAAGTTATCATTTACCGATCTCACCGAGTTTCCAAGCCTATTTAGCTTCTCAGCGACGGTGCAAAATTTCTCATAAATTTCATTTGCACTCTTTAAGATCTCTTTTGCCTCTTTGTTGCCATGCTCCATGCGCCATAAATTTGCCACCACGCGAAGTAGCGGCATGAGCGTCGTGTGCGAGACTAGCACCACTTTTTTCTCATAGCCGTAGTTAAATAAATTTGGATCAAATTTCAAAGCCTCCAAAAATGCCGGCTCAACTGGCACAAACATCAGCACAAAATCAGGGCTTTTCACAAGCGATGAGTAGTCTTTTTTAGCTAGCTCGTCGATGTGCTTTTTGATTGAGGCGATATGCTCACTAAGGGCTAGTTTGCTCTGTGCCGGGTCAGCCGCAGCGACTGCTTTTTCATAGGCGTGGAGTGAGACTTTGCTGTCTATTATCATCTGTTTGTCGTCTGGGAAATTTATGACAAAGTCTGGTATGAGCTTCTTGCCGCTCACGTCAAAACTCTCTTGTGTTGCGTAGTGCGTGCCCTTTTCTAGCCCAGCAGCCTCCAGCGTGCGCTCAAGCTGCATTTCGCCCCAGTTACCAAGGACTTTGTTGCTGCCTTTTAGCGCCGTGCTTAGCGAGTTTGCCTCTTTTGACATATTTTTGCCAAGTTCGACTACCTCTTTTAGCTGCGCGCTAAGCTCGCCTGCGCTCTTTTGCGAGTCGCTGTGGGCGTCATTTACTCTCTTTTCAAAGCTTGTTATCTTCTCTCCAAGTGGCGTTAGCAAGAGCTCAAGCGACTCTTTGCTGTTTTTTGAGAAATTTGCACTTTTTTCTTCAAATATCTTATTTGCAAGGTTTGCAAACTCTAAATTTAGCTCGTTTTTCACCTTTTTTAAATTCTCTTCTTGCGATCTTAGGATGTTTTCTTTGGCCTCGATCTCGCTTTTTAGTGCGACGATAGCGCGTTTTAGCTCGTTTTCACTCTCGTTTGATCTTTTTAGCTCATCCTCTTTTGCATCAAGCTCGTTTTGTAAATTTAAAGATAGCGACTTTGCCATCTCAGCCATCTTTGTCTGGCTGCCAAGCTCCTCGTTTAGACGCCTTAGCTCGCGCTCTAGCTCGTCCTCTTTTTCATCTTTTTGTCTGAGTGAAATTTTATACTCGTCTAAATTTTTAGCTAGCTCATCTATCTTGTCACTATTTGCTTCAAGCTTTGCTCTTTGCTCGATATTTAGCCGCTCGCTATCTTTTAGCTCATCTTGTAAATTTTCTAAATTTTCTCTTTGCTTTGTCTTTTGTAAATTTGCATTTATCAAAAAAGCTGCCAACACCACGCAAACAAGCGCAAGAGCTGCCACTAAAATATATAAATTTTCTATCGTTAGCACTAAAATTTCCTTTTAAATTTTGGCTTTATTATAGGTGAAATAGCTTTAAATTTAAAGGGCATTTAAGCCCTTTTGATAGTTTATTTGTTTAGATAGGCAGCAAGCCAGCACAAAAATACAAAGACAAAGATGATGGCTGACATGATAAGTGGCGTCGTGGTCGTAAAGAGTGCTAGCATGGCTGATGAGACGATACCGCTTCCATATTGCAGTGAGCCAATGAGAGCATTTGCTCTGCCTTTCATCTCTTGAGGGACTTGATTAAGAGCGGCTGCGTTTGAACAAGAGGCGATGATACCGTTCATACTAAAGACGAAAAACATAGGTATGATAACGCCCCAAACTCCGGCGATACCAAAAAATGTAAGCGCTAAAAGCAAAGCCGCAGCGACAAAAGCAACTGTGCTTGAGGTGATGAGAAGCGAATTTAGGCTAAATTTATTAACCAAGCTCTTGTTTAAAAAACTAAGCGCCGCCACACCAAGTATATTTACGCCAAACAAAAATCCATAGTACTTGCTCGGTATGCCAAAATAGTCTAAATAAACAAATGACGATCCCGTGATAAAGGCGTATGCTGCGATGTAAAAGAAGGTCACGCTTAGAGTGTATTTCATAAATTTAGCATCTTTTATAAGCACAAAATAGCTCTTAAACGAGTTTATCATCGGCTCTTTTGAGCGCTTCTGCTGTGGCAACGTCTCTGGCAAGAAGAAGATAAGGATAAACAAAAAAGCACTTGCAGCTGCCATTAGCCAAAATATCCAGTGCCAAGTGCCAATCTCTAGTAATGCACCACCAAGCAGCGGTCCTATGATAGGAGCTGCAGCCATGATGATGACTAAGTTTGAAAGCATCTTTGCAGCTTCGCTATTTTCAAAAACATCGCTGATCATCGCACGGCTAAGTATAGGTCCCACGCACGCGCCTGTGGCTTGAAAGATACGCCAAATTATCACTTCGCTCATGCTTTGTGACATGGCACATCCGATGGAGCCAACGACAAAGAGCGCCATACCGATAAATAGCGGGAGTTTTCGCCCTATCCTGTCGCTAATAGGCCCCCAAACGAGCTGTGCGATGGCAAAACCGATCAAAAAGCCAGTGATCGTTAGCTCCGCATCGCCATGAAGCTGTCGCTCCATCGTAGGCATGGCAGGTAGATAGACGTCCGTTGATAGCGAGGGCAGGCCATTAGACCGCTTAGGATGACTAAAAACCAGATAGATGTTTTTGTTGATTGCAAGATTTCCCCTTTTTAGCTGCGATTAAGATTTCGTAGATATAGCATAAATTTACAAATTGGCAGCAACAAGCACCTAAAACTAGCTTTGGTGTAAATTTAGAAAATTTCTTTGATGGAGTGAGGTAAATTTATCAAGGTTTTGTTTGGCGAAGAGGTTTAAATTTAAAGGCAAAAATTAGGCGAAGTGACTTTTATCTAGACAAGGCGGTTTTAAATTTTTGAGGCAAGGGCTGTCAATCTAGTAATGACCAAACAAAATAAAAATTTAATAGAACTCAGGCGAAGTGTTTTTCACTTAGACAAGGCAAAATTCGATTTTTAAGCGGAGCGTGTTATTAAAATTTAAATGCCACAAAGTCTCTGATGAAGTATCGTGAGATGGATTTAAATGTTTTCTACTTCGCTTCACTCGTAACTAAACAGAAGAAGTAAATTTCGCTTTAAGGCTAGACAAATAGTCTTTCAAGGTATTAAATTTAATAAATTCAGGTGCAGGATTTTTCGCTTAGACGAGGCGGTTTTAAATTTTGTGACGGGAGTTACCGAGTAGGTAATGACCGAGCAAAATAAAATTTGATAAAAACTCAGGCGAAGTATCGTGAGATGGATTTTGGGGTTGCAAAGAAATTTTCATCCCGAGACTAGACATATAGTCTGTCGAAGGGTGAAAATTTCAAGCTCCGCAAAAGACACTCACGAGACAAGTCTAAAAATTTAAACTTCGTATCTTTCACCTGGCTTCATTTCGATTACCTCCCACGGCAACCCCTGCTTATTTAGCTCGTCCATGAAAGGTTTTGCGTCGAAATTCTCCATGTTAAAGACGCCTTTGCCGCTCCAGATGCCTTTTGCGACCATCATCGAGCCGATCATCGCTGGCACGCCTGTGGTGTAGCTAACAGCCTGTGCGCCTGTCTCGGCGTAGCAAGCTTCGTGGTCGCAGACGTTGTAGATATAGACTTGGCGCTCTTTGCCATCTTTTAGCCCACGTATCACGCAGCCGATGTTTGTTTTGCCTTTTGTGCGAGGGCCAAGGCTTGCAGGGTCAGGTAGAAGCGTCTTTAAAAACTGGATCGGCACTATTTTCATGCCGTTATGCTCGACCTCGTCTATGCGTAGCATTCCCACGTTTTCTAGGCACTTCATGTGGGTTAGGTAGCTTTGTCCAAAGGTCATGAAAAAGCGAATTCTCTTTAGTCCTTTGATGTTTTTAACTAGGCTTTCTAGCTCCTCGTGATAGAGCAGATAGCTATCTTTGACACCAACTTTTGGGTAGTCCCACTTAAACATGATCTGCATCGGCTTTGTCTCGATCCATTTGCCAGCCTCCCAGTAGCGGCCATTTGCGCTAACTTCGCGTAAATTTATCTCTGGGTTGAAATTTGTCGCAAATGGATAGCCGTGATCGCCAGCGTTGCAGTCTAGGATGTCGATCTCGTGGATCTCGTCAAATAAATTTTGCTGTGCATAGGCGCAAAATACGTTTGTCACTCCTGGGTCAAAGCCAGAGCCAAGAAGCGCCATGGTGCCAGCGTTTTTGAAGTCACCATCCTTCGCCCACTGAAGCTTGTACTCAAATTTTGCGGTGTCTGGGTGCTCGTAGTTTGCAGTGTCGATGTAAGGTATGCCAGCCTTTACGCAAGCGTCCATGAGAGTTAGGTCTTGATACGGCAGCGCGACGTTTAAAAGCAGATCAGCCTTTGTTTGTTTGATGAGCTCCACAACAGCCGCCGTGTCGTCAGCGTCGATCTGCGCGGTATTTATCTGCACGCCAAGGCGATCTTTTATAAATTTAGCGATCGCGTCGCACTTGCTTTTTGTGCGGCTTGCTAGGGTGATATTTGTAAAAACGTCCGAGTTCATCGCACATTTTACGGTTGCGACTTGGCTCACGCCACCTGCTCCGATGATTAAGATATTTGACATTTTTGGCTCCTTAAAATTTTAGTGATTTTAGCAAAGTTAATATAAATTTCTAGCTTCAAAAGGTAAAATGAGCCAAATTTTAAAGATAAAAAGATGAAGAAAATTTTGCCATTTTTAGCGCCTATTTGCCTCTTTGCAAGTAGCTGCGACGAGCTGGTGCAAGAGAGCGTAAATGAGTTTTATAAAAGTGATAGAAATTTGGAGAGAGCTATAAATTTAGCCGAGCAAGCAAGCGAGGCATGCCTAAAGGCTGGCGATGCCAAGCAGGCGATCACTTCGCTCATAAATGGCGCCAGCATCTGCATGGTAAATAAAGAGCCACAAAAGGCACTTGAGCTCTCACAAAGAGCGCTTGAGCTCGCGGCAAACGTTAGCGACAAGCTGCTACTAGCTCGCTCTTATCATAGCTTGGGTGCGGCACAAAAAGCGCTAGGCAAATATGACGATGCGCTTGCTAATTTTCAAGAAGCTCTAAAAATTTATGACGTCACGCCAAATGCTCCGATACACGACGAACTCGTCTGCATAAAAGGCATCGCAAATGCCTACTACATGAAAAACGACTTTGACAAAGCCTACGAAAACCACCTTTTAGCGCTAAATTTACTTAATATCACGCCAGATCTAAGTGGCAACGAGCTCGTCCGCTCGGAGCTTTTAGTAGAGCTTGCTAACGACCTAGTAAAGCTTAATAAAAATGACGAAGCTGCCAAAAACTACAAAGAAGTACTTGAAATTTTAAAAGGGAAGGAGCAAAACCCTCGTGCGCTGGATCTTTTGGAGCGAGCCAGCAAAGGACTAAAGGAGCTTAACTAAAGTTTTTCTTTAGACTTTTTAGCACGAAATTTGCAAGCTCTAGCCCCTTTGAGCGGTGAGAAATTTTAAGCTTTGTCTCGTTATCTAGCTCGCCAAGCGTCTTTGTAAAGCCATCTGGGATAAAGAGTGCATCGTAGCCAAAGCCGTTTGTGCCGCGCTCCTCGTCTATCGCTTCACCATACATAAAGCCATGCGTCGCGTAGTCGCCAAATTTCGAGCTAATAGCGATGCAGGCGGTGTAGTGAGCTGGCGAGCTCTTTAAATTTAGCGCCTTTAGCTTACTAATTAGCTTTGCTCTATTGTTTGCGTCATTTGCGTTTTTGCCGCACACTTTGCCATTTTCATCAAGGTCAAAGTAGCGCGCTGAGTAAATCCCTGGCTCGCCACCAAGCGCGTCCACGCTAATGCCACTATCATCGCTAAGTGAGACAAATTCGTCCTCAAGCCCAAGCTCTTTAAGCTTTGTAAAGACAGCTTTTGACTTTATGAGCGCGTTTTCTTGAAAGCTTCTGCCATCCTCAACGATCTCAAATGGCTTTACAACCTCGCTTAGCGCATAAATTTCATAGCCTTTTAAAAACTCTTTTATCTCTTTTACTTTGTCTAAATTTGATGTCGCAAGCACGATTTTCATCGCAAAACTCCTTGATTTTTGGGCGTATTTTACAAAAAAGTAGATTAAATTTTTAAATTTAAATTAGTGTTAAAATGATAAACTTAGTCCTTTTAAAAATAAGGGAAAATTTATGTTAAAAAGCGTTTTGCCACTATCTTTTATCGTAGCTAGCAGATTTTTTGGACTTTTCATAGTCCTACCGGTACTTAGCCTTTATGCCCTAAATTTAGAGGGCGCAAACGAATTTTTAGTAGGGCTAATAGTAGGCGTCTATGCGATCTCACAGATGATATTTCAAGTGCCTTTTGGCGCTCTCTCAGATAAGATCGGCCGCAAAAAAGCGCTAACCATCGGTCTTTTGATCTTTGTGGCTGGCTCTATCGTCTGCGCGCTGGCAAGTGAAATTTACACGATGCTTTTTGGTAGATTTTTACAAGGTGTGGGAGCCGTGGGAGCCGTGGCAACAGCGATGATAAGTGACTTTGTGGCTGAGGAAAACCGCTCAAAAGCTATGGCGATAATGGGCGCTTTTATAGGGCTTAGCTTCACGCTTTCGATGGTGCTTGGACCGCTTCTTGCCAAGGACTACGGGCTTTCAAGCCTCTTTTATCTAAGCGCCGCTCTTAGCTTGCTTTGCGTCGTGCTACTCTACACCGTCGTGCCAAAAGAGATAAAAGTGAGCGCAAAGGCCGAAAAGGTGCCATTTGGCAAGCTATTTTTGCAAAAAGACTACATGATCATAAATTTCACCTCTTTCATGCAAAAGATGCTCACAAGCATCGCATTTTTGGTGATCCCTATCGTTTTGGTAAGAGATTATGGATACGAAAGCAGCGAGCTTTACAAGGTCTATACGCTTGGCGCTGTGCTTGGCTTTTTGGCTATGGGGCTAGCTGGCGCTTTGGGCGATGGCAAGGGGCTTAGCAAGGTCATCTTGATAGCTGGCACATTGCTTTTTGCCCTAACCTACGCCATTTTTGCCTTTAGTTTTACGAAATTTCTCTTTGTGCTTGGCATCGCGATATTTTTTATAGGTTTTAACCTTCACGAGCCAATCATGCAATCAACCGCGACAAAATTTGTAAAATCCTCACAAAAAGGCACCGCTCTTGGCATCTTTAACTCATTTGGCTACTTTGGCAGCTTCGTTGGGGGCGCGTTTGGCGGATATATAATGCACGCTTTTAGTTTTAAAGTGCTTGCCATCGTCTGCGTGGTACTTTGCATGATCTGGCTTGTTTTGCTATTTAGCCTGAGCGATCCAAGAATTTTTAAAAATATCTACTTAAGCCCAGAAGCGAGCTTAAATTTAGAGCTACTAAATAGCCAAAAAGGTGTGGTGGATTATTACAAAAACGAGAAAAATCAAGTGATCAAATTTGACTCTCGCTTAACAAGCGAGGCGGCCTTAAAAGAGAGCTTGAAGTTTTGATCTACGACGTCATCATCGTTGGTGCTGGCGCTAGCGGGCTCTTTTTAGGAGCAAATTTAAGGGGCAAAAAGGTTGCCATTTTAGAAAAAAACAGCAGTGCTGGCAAAAAGATCTTAGCAAGCGGTGGCGGCAGATGCAACATCACAAACCGCTTTGTAAGCGCCAAAAACTACCTTGGCGAGCAAAAATTTATAGAGCAAATTTTAAAAATACTAAGCCCTGATCAGGTTTTGAAATTTTTTAGTGAGATTAAATTTAGCGAGCAAAAACAAAATCATTTTTTTTGTGATAGCGGTGCAAAGAGCGTTTTGAGCCTGCTTTTAAAAAGGCAAAATGCAGATATTTTTTATAACAAAGAGGTTATCGGCGCCAAAAAAGTAGATGAAATTTTTGAAATTTTTACAAAAGATGAGAAATTTAGAGCTAGAAATTTAGTCATCGCAAGTGGCGGACTAAGCTACAAAGCCCTTGGCACAAGCGATGTTGGCTATAAAATAGCTAGCGAATTTGGCCTTGAGCTCTCAATGCCTGCCCCTGCTCTTGTTGGCTTTAGCGTGCAAAAAGATGAGTTTTGGTTTAAAGAGCTTAGTGGCGTTAGTCTAAGTGCGGATGTAGTGATAAATACCAAAAATGAGAGCCATAAATTTAGCGGCGATCT
>NZ_JAAKZD010000012.1:0-50237 GCF_015230035.1 Campylobacter concisus | reverse complement strand
TATGCAAGCAGTGGCTACTTATGGCGGTAAAGAGCTAGAGCGTGAGACAGCTAAAAAGAGCAAAAGAGCATAAGCTAGATATGGAATACGCTCTTTTTGGTCTTGGTCGTGATGCTGATGTTAAAAAGAGTGTGTTTAAAGCGCCGAGCGTTAGAACTGACGCAACAGCTGGCGAAATGGCAGGACTATTTTATTTCTTGGCTAAAGGCTCAGCAGCATTTGCAAGTGGCAAGCGTGGAAACGTTGTAGCATTTGATAGCTCAGGCGACTGGAAAGGCACAGCTACACAACTAACTGAAACTATCTTGCCTCAACTACTTCAAAATATTTGGGATGCAGGCACAACTCCAAAAGATGTGTTTATTGGCGCTGATCTAAAGCCAGCTATTAACAAAATAGTGTTTAGATATCTTTTTAGACGTCAATTAATTATTTTAATATTAAAATTTATCGCTGAAAGATTGATATTTGGCATCATTAAAGCAATAATATCTATATTTTTAGAGAATTTGGTTTGAATACAGCCAGCAAATTTGCTGGCATAGCAAATTTGTATGGTTTTTAATTCAAAACATCCAAAAATATTTCACTAAATTCAGCCTATTTTTTCTTTTAGAAATTCCAAAATTTCTTGCGCTTTTTCATTTAGCGACTCTTTTGGGATATATAAGAATGAGCCTTCTTTTAAGATCAAAGCTATAAAATCATCTGTTTCGCAAGCGCCAAGAAACGCACCATATGAAAAATGAACCGTGCTCGTTGCCGTGACAAACAAGACTTCATCATCATATATAACGATCTCTTGTTCGCGCTCAACATCGATTTTTGAGTAAATGGCTCTAGTAAATAAAACTGGTTTAATTATAGCCGCGTAAATGTAGAGCAAGACTATGCCGACACAAAGGACGATGGCTAAATTTCTTGCCAAAGTAGAGACATCGTCCATATCAGAATATACTATTAACTCGTGCCCAGTAATGTCAAAAAGTGTGACCAAAGCTACCCCGCATAGCACAGCAAATGGCAGCTCGATCACTCTCATTAAAAATACAAATTTATTCTTTTTATAGACGGTGCTTGAGACCTTGCGTAGTAGCTGTTTAAATTTAGCATCGTTTTTTATACTAAAATTTGCTCTAAATTTTTCATTTTGCATGTTATTTCTTTAAATTTTGTCTAAATTTCATCCGTGACTATCTCTATCTTGCTTGCATCAACCAAGCTGCCGTCTATGATGATCTTATCTATCTTGCCAGCTCTTATGATGCCGCTTTTTGGATTTTTCACACTTTTTATGCTACTTTTTGTACTTACATTGACGCTTGAATACTCAAATGCAAGGCTTGTGTCCATAAAGATGCAATCTCTCACGACCAAATTTTCCACGTAACAAAGCGCTTGCAAGCTCTTTATCGTGCAGTTTATGAGTGTCACGTTTTTAGCGTTCCAGGCTAGGTATTCGCCTGAGATGAGGCAGTTTTGCGCGACCACGTTTTCGCAGTTCCAAAAGGCGTCTTTTGAGATGAGCTTTGAGTTTGTGATGCGGAGGTTTTTGCAGCTATCAAAGCAGTAGTTGCCGTCCAAGCTTAGCCCATCAACATCTAAATTTTCGCTATTTGCCCCGAAGTAATCCCCTTTTGCAAAGACGTTTTTTATCTTCACGTCCGCACATCCCCAAAGTGTCTCGACGGCATCTGAGAAATTTACATTTTCAAGTAAAATTTGCGAGCTTTTTCTAAAGCTTTTTGGCGCATTTATGACCACGTCTTTGAAGCTTAAATTTGTGCTGTACCACATGCCAGCCCTTGCTAGAGGCTCCAAGTATCCGCCATTTAGCGTGATATCGCTTGCGTACCAGAGTGGATATTTGTAGGCAAAAACGCACTCATTTAGCTTTAAATTTGAGCTGTGTTTTAGTGGTGACTCGCCATCTTCAAAGATGCAGTTAGTAAAATTTATCCCCTTTGCCCCAAACATCGCGCGTTCTCCTGTGAAAATTTCAGCCTTTCTCTCTTGCATTTTTGTCCTTTATTAAATTTTTCTTTCAAAATTATACTGATTTTCTTAAAATTTATTGCAAAATGCCATTAAATTTACTTTAAAGACGCAAAGCGTTATAATCGCCCCAAAAAAGGAGCAAAAATGGGTTTAAAATCAGACTCTTGGATAAGGAAAATGTCGGTTGAAAGGAACATGATCGTGCCATTTGCCGAGGAGCAAGTGGGTCGCGGCGTCGTTAGCTACGGCGTTTCTAGCTACGGCTACGATATCCGCGTGGGCGATGAGTTTAAAATTTTCACAAACATCGGCGGAACCGTCGTTGATCCAAAGAATTTTGATGAGAAAAATGTGGTCGATTTTAAAGGCGATGTCTGCATAGTGCCGCCGAATTCTTTTGCTTTAGCGCGCACGATCGAGTACTTTAACATGCCTGATAACGTGCTAGCGATCTGTCTTGGCAAGAGCACATACGCAAGGTGCGGCATCATCGTAAACGTCACGCCTTTTGAGCCGGGATTTAAGGGGCATATCACGATAGAGATCTCAAACACGACGCCACTTCCTGCGAAGATCTACGCAAATGAGGGCATAGCACAGGTGCTATTTATCGAGGGTGACGAGCCTTGCGAGGTGACTTATGCTGATAAAAACGGCAAATACCAAGCCCAAGAAGGCATCACGCTGCCTAGAATTTTGAAGTAATTTTCATGCCTTTGCGACTTTGCAAAGGCTAAATTTATCGCCCACTTTTTGCAAAACCCTAAACAATAACGAAATTTTGACGAAATAGAAGCTAGAAAGAGCAGAGCTTTGATAAACAAATTTTAAATTTGGCACAGCTTTTGCTTAAAAATTTATAAAAAATAATTTAAATTAGCCATTTATAAATCAAAAAAATGACTAGCAAAAAGGCGCAAAATGTTTAACAACAAATCGATATTAATCACCGGCGGAACAGGAAGTTTTGGTAAAAAGTACACCGAAATTTTGTTAAAAAAATATAAGCCAAAAAGGCTAGTTATCTACTCACGCGATGAGCTAAAACAATATGAAATGGCCCAAATGTTTAAAGACAAGGCCATGCGCTTTTTTATCGGCGATGTGAGGGACTATAAGCGCTTAAGAACTGCTATGAACGGCATAGACTATGTCATCCACGCAGCTGCGATGAAACACGTACCAATCGCCGAATACAACCCAATGGAGTGCATCAAAACAAACATAGATGGCGCTCAAAACGTCATCGACGCCTCTTTGGAGTGTGGTGTTAGCAAAGTGATCGCACTCTCAACTGACAAGGCGTGCAACCCTGTAAATTTATATGGAGCCACAAAACTAGCAAGCGATAAGCTATTTGTTGCTGCAAATAACATCGTTGGAGATAAAAAAACAAGATTTAGTGTCGTAAGATATGGAAATGTTGTTGGTTCACGTGGCTCAGTTGTGCCGCTCTTTAAAAAGCTGATCGCACAAGGAGAAAAAGAGCTTCCTATCACGCATGAGAAGATGACCAGGTTTTGGATCACGCTTGAACAAGGTGTAAATTTCGTCCTTAAAAACTTTGAGAGGATGAAAGGCGGCGAAATTTTCATACCAAAGATCCCGTCAATGACGATGGTCGATCTTGCAAAAGCCCTTGCACCAGACCTTGGCGTCAAGATCATAGGCATTCGCCCAGGCGAAAAGATGCATGAGATGATGATCTCAAGAGATGACGCGCATCTTACATACGAATTTGATGATTACTACGTTATTAGTCCGTCTATCCAATTTTTAACAGCGCAAGACTTCTCGACAAATGCTCTTCATCAAAAGGGCAAACCAGTGAGCGAGGACTTTGAATATAGCTCAAATACAAATAAAATTTGGCTCGATAGAGCGGGTCTTCTTGAGATGATAGGAGATGCTAAATGATCCCTTACAGCCGTCAGCAGATCACAGAAGAAGATATCAAAGTAGTGGCAGATGCGCTAAGAGACGACATCTTAACAGGTGGCCAAAAGGTTAGTAGCTTTGAAGAGGAGCTAGCAAAATATGTTGGCGTAAAGCACGTGATCGCTATGAACTCAGCCACTTCGGCCCTTCACGTAGCCTATCTTAGCCTTGGAGTAAAGGCTGGCGATGAAGTGATCACGACGCCTATCACCTTTGCAGCCACTGCAAATGCAGCTTTGATGGCAGGAGCGCAGGTCAAATTTTGCGACGTAAAAGCAAATGGCAACATCGATGAAGAGAAAATTCCAGCTCTTATCAAGCCAAAGACAAAAGTGATAACTGCGGTTGATTACGGTGGCAACCCAGTGGAGCTAGATAAGATCATAAATTTAGCCAAAAAACACGGCATAAAAGTGATAGACGACGCCTCTCACGCCCTTGGTAGTGTGCAAAACGGCGTAAAAGTGGGCGTTAAGGCTGATATTAGCATATTTAGCTTTCATCCGGTAAAGCCTATCACCACACTTGAGGGCGGCGCACTTGCTACAAATGACGACGAGCTAGCAAGACTCGCAAGGCTATATAGAAGCCATGGCATCGCCAAAACAAAGCTTTGGGATAGCGACATGAGCCTGCTTGGATACAACTACAGGATAACAGACGTAGCCTGCACTTTGGGGCTTAGCCAGCTAAAAAGGCTAGATGATTTCATTGCCAAAAGAAATGAGATAGCTAAATTTTATGATGAGAAATTTAACGGGTGTGAATACTTTAAAACTATAAAAATCCCAGCAAATACAACTAGCTCAAGGCACCTATATCCAGTGCTTTTGGATGAGAAATTTTGGGATAAAAAAGAGCAAATTTTTGAAGCACTTTTGCAAAAAGGCGTTGGCGTGCAGGTGCATTACAAGCCAACATATAAATTTAGCTTTTATAAAGCGCTACTTGGCGAAATTTCACTGCCAAATGCGGAGAAATTTTATAGTGCCGAGCTTAGTATCCCATGCCACCATGGCATGAGTGTGGATGATGCTAAATTTGTTGCAAGCACGCTTTTTGATGTGCTAAAAAGCTTTAGCGAGTAAAAAAATGATCTGCATCATACCAGCAAGAGGCGGCAGCAAGAGAATACCTGGCAAAAACATCAAAGACTTTTTAGGCAAGCCTTTAATCGCATATAGCATCGAGGCTGCGTTAAATTCTAAAGTTTTTAGCGAAGTGATCGTAAGCACCGATGATGAAATGATCGCAAATGTGGCTAGAGAATTTGGAGCTAGTGTGCCATTTTTTAGAGAGGCGAGCTTAAGCGACGACTACGCAACAAGCACCGACGTGATAAAAGACGCGATAAGACGCGCGAATTCTAGCTTTAGTGACGTCTGCTGCCTTTATGCCACAGCACCGCTTATAACGGCTGAAATTTTAAAAGAGGCTGCAAGCGAGTTTAAAAAAGATGAGTGTAAATTTTTATTTTCGGCCACTGCTTTTGATTTTCCTATACAAAGGGCGATAAAGCTTGATGAAAACGCTAGGGTTAGTATGTTTTATCCGCAGTTTGAAAGGACGCGCTCACAAGATCTGGAGCCTGCTTTTCATGATGCTGGGGCGTTTTACTTTGGTAAAAAAGAGGCTTGGCTGCAGTGCAGCGCTATCTTTGCGCCACACTCAAAGGCATATTTACTGCCAAGAAATTTAGTCTGCGACATCGATACGCTAGAGGATTTTGAGTTTGCTAAGAAGCTTTATTTGATAAATAATGGAAAGATCTGATTGAAAGAATTTAAAGGACTCCCGCAGCTAAAAACGCTCGTGCGCGCTGATAGTAGCAGCAAGATAGGGCATGGGCACATCAGGCGAGACCTTTTGTTTGCTAAAAAATTTAGTGACATCTCATTTGCATCTTTAAGGCTTGAAGGTGACATTTTTGATGAGATAAACTACCCTAAATTTAGCTTAACAAGTGGCGAGATAGATGAGCTTTGCGAACTTATAAAAGATAATAAATTTGAACTTCTCATCATCGATCACTACGGCTTTAGCTTTGAAGACGAAAGAGCTATAAAAGAAAAAACTGGCGTTAAAATTTTATCATTTGACGACACTTACGAAAAACATTTTGCAGACTACATATTAAACGTAAATTTATATGCGCAAAAAGCAAGATATGAGGGGCTTGTAGAAAAAGGCTGCGAGGTATTTTGTGGGAGTGAGTTTTTGCTAGTTAGAGATGAATTTTATGAAGAAGCGCAGGCAAAAAGGGAGAAAATTTACGACTACGCCATCATTCTTGGAGGCACTGATATTTCAGGGCTAAGCGCTAAAATTTCAGAAAAACTGCTTTTAAAAGGGCTAAAAACAGCCGTCATCACAACTAGCGGAAATAAAAATTTAAGCGCCCTAAAAGAGCTATCAAGTAAAAATGAAAATTTTAGCCTTTTTGTAGATAGTAAAAGCGTAGCAAGGCTGATGAATGAAGCCAAAATGCTCATCATAACAGCAAGCTCGCTTGTAAATGAAGCTTACGTTTTGGGAGCTAAATTTAAAGCCATTTGCGTAGCGGATAATCAAAAAGAGATATTTGCTTGGCTAAAAGAAAATGGATATGAAGCCTACTGGGGAGATGAAATTTGCTTGAACTTATAAATTTTACATCGCTTAGTGGCGAGCAAAAGCTGATGGTCTTAAAGTGGCGAAACGACGAGCGTATAGCCAAATTTATGAAAAACAAAAGCGTTGGTAAAGAGGAGCATTTCGCTTTTTTAGAGAGATTAAAGAGCATTCAAGATAAGATCTACTTTTTAGTAAATGATAAGGCGATGGGCGAATTTATCGGAGTGATAAGCTTTGTTGATATCACAAAGCAAAGCTGCGAATTTGGCGTTTATAAAAACCCAGAGCTAAAAGGAGTGGGTAAAAAGCTGCTTGATCTCATAAAAGACTATGCGTTTTTTACATTAAAAGTTGGCTTGCTAAAGGCAAAAGCTTATAATAGTAACAAAAAAGCGCTTGCGCTTTATGAAAATTTTGGCTTTAGAGTCTATGCAAAAGATGATGATTTTAGCTATCTTGAGCTAAAAAATGAAACGGACTAGCGGATGAAAATAGGAAATTTTGATACAGACAAAAAGGTCTTTATAATAGCAGAGCTCTCTGCTAATCACAGCGGTAGCCTAAAAACGGCGGTAGATACGATAAAGGCGGCTAAGCGCGCTGGAGCTGACGCGATAAAACTTCAAACATATACGCCAGATAGCTTGACGCTAAATTCAAATTTAGATGACTTCGTCATAAAAGGCGGGCTTTGGGATGGGAGAAATTTATACGAGCTTTATCAAGAGGCGCTAACGCCAAAAGAGTGGCATGCTGAGCTTTTTAAAGTGGCAAAAGAAGAGGGGCTTGTCTGCTTTTCAAGCCCATTTTGTAAGGATGATGCTGATTTTCTAGAGCAATTTAATCCACCAGCATATAAGATTGCTAGTTTTGAAGTGACGGACTATGATTTTGTAGAGTTTATAGCCAAAAAAGGTAGGCCCATCATCATCTCAACTGGTATAGCCTACGAAGAAGAGATAAGAGAGGTAGTGCAAATTTGCAAAAATGCAGGCAATAGCGACATCGCCCTTTTAAAATGCACCTCAAGCTATCCAGCGCCGTTAAATGGTATGAATTTGCAAAACATTGCTGATATGAGAGAGAAATTTGGCATCGAGGTTGGCTTTTCAGACCACACTCTAGGCGTGACAGCCCCAGTAGTGGCGGTTAGTTTGGGCGCTAGGATAGTTGAAAAACATTTTATACTTGATAAGAGTGTAAAAAGCGTTGATAGTGCATTTAGCCTTGATGAGAGCGAATTTGCTCTTATGGCAAAGTGTGTTAGGGAGGCTGAGGAGCTTTTGGGCAAAATAAACTACGAGCTAGATGAAAAAGCGGTTTTAAACAGGAGATTTTCACGCTCACTCTATGCAAGTGCGGATATAAAAAAAGGTGAAATTTTTAACGAGCAAAATATAAGGAGCGTGCGCCCAGGATATGGTCTGCACCCTAAATTTTTAAAAGAGCTGATCGGCAAAAAAGCAAAAAGAGATATAAAATTTAGCGAGAGATTAACAAAAGAGGATCTATAAGGAGGAAAAATGGCTATTAAATTTCATGATGGTGTCGTTGCGCCACAAGAAAAAAGTGAAGAGAGGGCAAAAGAATACGCCCAAACTGTCAATAAAATAGAAAATGCTGTTTTTAGAAATAACCTAAATGCGCTATTTTCTCAAGATGAGATTTTGGCTACTAGGCTTTTTTCTTTGGGGGAGCAAAAAAACTATGAAGTATTTATCGGCAAAGATCCGATCGATATAAATATAATAGACAAAAAAACTCTATCTTATGTTTATGAAAAGCCAGCTTCCGATATACAAAATATGCTTGAAGGGCTTGGCTCTCAGTGTAAGCGCTATCCAGTGATGTTTTTCTATGGACTTGGCAACGGAGTGTTTTACAAAGCTTTGCTTTATAACCAAACTCACCAGCATATTATTGTCGTCGAACCAGACCTTGAGATACTTTACATCACATTAAATTTAGTTGATCTATCAAAAGAGTTGCTTAGCGAAAGACTTATTATTTTCTATTCAGAGCTTACAACCTATTCGCAAATTTATCAGCTTATGATAGGTCAGGTTTATTCAGTATATGCAAAAACCTATAACTTTCATGTTCACACGCCTTTTTATGATAAATTTGCAGATGACTATAATAGAATTAATCAATATTTTGTAAGAGCCATTTCACAAGTCGTAGCATCACATGGAAATAGCGTAGATGACCTACTTCAAGGTGTTAGAAACAACACCGAAAACCTGCCTCAGCTGATAAAGGGCTATGTCTATCAAGACCTCATAAAAAAACGAAAAGGCCTTATGGATACGGCTGTGATAGTAGCTACTGGACCAAGCCTAGATAAACAGCTTGATACGCTTAAGAAATTTGCCCCTTATGTTACTGTTATTAGCCTAGATGCCTCTTTGCCGATACTTGCAAAGCACGGCATCAAGCCAGACTATGTTACGTCTATAGAAAGAGTTATAGAAACATCGAGCTTTTTTAAAAAGAGAAATGGAAATTTAGATAAAGACGCATACTTTATCGTAGCATCGCTAACACACCCTCAAAGTGTAAAAAATATTTTGCCAAGACGCTTAGTGCTTACGCTTCGCCCACAAGCCGAATGCTCTATGGGTTTAAACAAGCATGGCTATCTTGGCATAGGACTTAGCACGGCAAATCAGGCCTATCAACTAGCTTATGTGCTAGATCATAAAAATATAGTCTTGATAGGTCAAGACCTAGCCTTTGCACCAGATGGCAAAAGCCATGCAACAGGACATGCGTTTGCCCAGGCAGATGAAAATTTATACACTACAGCTTACGGCGGAGTAGGTGAGGTTAGGACGACTTATGTTTGGGATAAATTTAAAAACCAATACGAATCAGACATCGAGTCAACAAACAAAAAAGGCATAAAAAACTACAACTGCACAGAAGGCGGCGCTATGATAAAAGGCACCATAGAAAAGCCTTTTATTCAAGTTATGGAGGAGCTCACTCGTGGTAAAGAGCTAAAAAATTTACCTCACATTAGTTTTCCTAATGAAAAAACCATAAAAAAAGAGCTTTTGCAAGCCTATAAATTTATACAAACTAAGATCAAATTTGAAGAAGAGGTAAAGCAAAAGCTTGAAGAGGTCTTTTTAGAAGTCACTCCAGATATAGACAAAATGATAGAGATAAGAGATAAAGGCGAGCTTAGCGAGAAGCATTTTAAGAAGTTATTATCTATAACAAAAAAGATAGATAAAGCTAAGGAATTTGCAGGAAGGCAAAAGTATAGAAGATATATCGAATACATCTTGTCTATCTCCGTATATTACCAAGAGCTTGAGCTAGCTAAAATTTCAGTTGAGCCTAGTGATACGACTATACAAAAGGTAAATAAACTAGCAGAGTGGGTAGAGATGCATAAATATTGGCTATTTTCTCTAGCTGGTGGCTTAGATGCTGAGATAAAAACTACAAAAAAAGCTAGTAAAAATTTACTTAAAGAAGTTAAAAAGCTTGGCTTGATATAAGCTGGGCTTTAAAATCGTCTACTTCAAAACTCAAATAAAAAGCCTTTAAAGTTTTCTATCTTTGGAGGCTTTTATTTAAAACACTATTTTACATATTGATTTTATTGCTTGTAAATTTAAAAAGCCCCAAAGCTAGGCTTTGAGGCTTGGGGGTTTGCGTATTGTAAAAGCATTAACACATTAAGGCTTTGCTACTGCAACAAAGCCTTATTCAAAACTTAATTTAACTAGCTACGTTATTGTAGTAGCTTCATTACGTTTTGCTGTACGCTGTTTGCTTGACTCATAGCATAAGCACCTGATTGAGCTAGGATGTTATGTTTTGAGAAGTTAGCAGACTCGCTAGCAAAATCTACGTCTCTGATTTGAGACTCTGCTGATTTTACGTTAACTTGAGTTACAGTTATGTTATTAACTGTAGCTTGAAGTTGGTTTTGAACTGAACCAAGGTCTGAACGAATTTGGTCAAGTGTTTTTTGAGCTGACTCAGCGATACTCATAACAGCCATCGCACCAGTTAATGTCATAACACCAGCACTTTGGTTAGATGTCATAGCACCACTATTGTTCATTCTAGTAAAGCCCATAGCAGCAGCTAGAGTTTTATCTATCTGACCTTTGATCTCACGCAAAGAAACAGATGCTTGAGCACCACCGTTACTATTTGCCTTAGATGACATACTAAAGGCTACTGATAGACCGCCTAGTGTATTACCAGCGCCACCAGTGCTAACTTTGATATCACGACCATCTAGTTTAACTAGGTTTAGTCTTCCGATAAACATAGTAGATAGTGCTGCGCCCATTTTTACAAGGTCATCGCCTTTACCAGCATAACCAAAGATAGCAGACATATTGTTTGCAACCTTTGCTGTATTTGCTGTTGATTTAGCTTGTATAGCGCGGCCATCTACTGATGTAAGCACTAGCTTGCCTTTGTCAAGTGAAGCTGTTACGCCAGTTTGGTCTTTAACGGCATTGATAGCGTTTATAAGTGCGCCATTTTCGTCATTTGCTTTAACGCTGATGTCACCTATAATTACGCCATTTATTTCAAGATCTTTCATCTCACCAGCAGCGATAGCTTTACTGCCCTTCCATGTAACATCATAAGTAGCACGAACGCCAGTTTCGTTTGCAACTTTGTTGATGTTCTCTGCTAGAGCGCCTACGCCTTTACCAAGGCCAGTTGAGAGAGTAGCAGCTTGAACTTTTACGTTGTTTACACCATCTACGTTTACAAATGTAAGGCTGATCGCACCTGCTGCTGTTTGAGTAAGTAGTTTTGAGCTCTCAAAACGTGTAAGACCGATCTTATCAGATGTAGTCGCACCAATACTTGCTTTAACAGTTTGGTTTGAATAAGCACCTATTTGGAATTCTTTGTTAGAGAATGTTCCGTTTAGTAGTTGCTGACCGTTAAATGAAGTAGTGTTACCGATATTGTCAAGCTCCTCCATTAGACGAACGATATCAGCTTGCAATGCTTGGCGTGATTGAGTTGTTTGGCCGTCTTGAGCTGACTGAGTAGCTTTAGCTTTGATAGTGTCAAGAACTTTTAACTGCTCGTCCATAGCTTTGTCGGCAACTTGAATGATACCAATAGCATCATTACCGTTTGCAATAGCTTGACCTAGAGCTGAAGCTTGGCTTCTTAAGCTATCTGCGATAGATAGACCTGAAGCGTCATCTGCAGCTGTTTGGATACGAAGACCTGAGCTAAGTTTGTTAAGTGACTTAGATAGGTCAGTGTTGTTGCTAACTGCGTTAGCGTGTGTGTTAAGTGCGTTTACGTTTGTGTTAATACGAAAACTCATTGTAAATCCTTTTATGTTTTAAGTTACGACTTCGTGCCGCACAAAAACTATATCGCTTGATTTTGAAAAAAGTTTATAGATGAAGTAAAAAATTTATATCATAAAAACATTTGATGTAAAATTTCTTTTAACTCTTCGACCCGTTCGCCCTCTAGCTCGCCAACTTTTGAGATAAATCTATCAACACTTACACATCTTATCTGATCACAAAGTATTTTTGCCTCTTTGCCAAGCAACTCAAAATTTACTCTATATGGCGCATCAAAACCTTTGCTTGTAATAGGTGCAATTAGCCTAGTTTGTAGATAGACAAGCTGAGGTGGCGAAATAATGACGCAAGGTCTAGTTTTTTGTATTTCAGCTCCAATCGTAGGATCAAGGTTGATAAACCAAATTTCATATCTGCTCATCACCACTGCCACTCTTTATCGCCTATATCAATGGCTTCAAACTCACTATCTATCTTTTCACTTTGTGCTAGTTTTCTAAGCTCTAAAGTATCCCACTCGTCTATGTCGTTTTGTTTTACTGGTCTTAAAAATATGCCGTCTTTTAAAATTTCAAGAGAAATTTTTTTAAATCCAAACTGCTCTATAACAGCCTTTGGAAGCCTTATGCCTTGAGAATTTCCTATTTGGATTAAATTTGTTATCATGCAGTTGCTCCTTTTGTGTAATCATATTGTAATTACATTTAAAAGCACTTAAAGAGATTTTATGGTTTCAATCGATTTTATTTCTGCTACAATTACGCCAAAAAATTTAAAGGCTATATATAAATGAAAAGCTTAATCATCGTGGAATCTCCCGCAAAAGCAAAAACTATCAAAAATTTCTTAGACAAAAGCTACAACGTCATCGCCTCAAAAGGCCACATCAGAGACTTGCCAAAAACGAGCTTTGGCATCAAGATAGAGGATGATAAATTTACCCCAGAGTATCGCATCAGTAGCGACCACTCCGCCATCGTAAAAGAGATAAAAGAGCTTGCCAAGGGTGCAGATGAAATTTACCTCGCGACCGATGAGGATAGAGAGGGTGAGGCGATCGCATTTCATATTGCAAATGCCATCGGCAAAGAGCCAACAAGCCTGCCTCGCATCGTCTTTCACGAGATCACAAAAAGCGCCATACAAAACGCTCTAAAAAGCCCAAGACACGTCGATATGAACAGCGTCAATGCCCAGCAAACAAGGCGCTTGCTTGACCGCATCGTTGGCTACAAGCTAAGCCCGCTTTTAAATTTAAAGATACAAAAAGGCTTAAGCGCTGGACGTGTGCAAAGTGCAGCGCTAAAGATAATAGTCGATCGCGAGCGTGAAATTCAGGCATTTAAGCCGGTTGAATACTACACCATTGACACCGTTTTTAAAAAAGACCTAGACGCCGAGCTAGTTAAATTTGAAAACCAAAAGATCGAAAAGCTAACCATCCAAAACCCAGACCGCGCAAAATACATCATTGAAAATTTACAAAATGAGAAATTTAGCGTCCGTGAGATCGAGAGCAAGGATAGAAAGATCCAGCCAAGCCCGCCATTTATGACCTCAACACTTCAACAAAGTGCGAGCAACCGCCTTGGCTTTAGCCCTAAAAAGACCATGATGATCGCGCAAAGCCTCTATGAGGGTGTGCAAACAAACGAGGGCTTCATGGGTGCGATCACATATATGAGAACAGATAGCTTAAATTTAGCCAAAGAGGCCGTAGCGGCAGCTAGAGAGCACATCCTGCAAAACTACGGCAAAGAGTACTTGCCAGCCAAAGCGATAAGCTACACAACAAGCTCAAAAGGCGCGCAAGAAGCCCACGAAGCGATCCGTCCTACAAATTTAAACTTCACACCGCAAATCGCGGCTAAATTTTTAGAAAAAGATGCGCTCAAACTCTACACGCTCATCTACAATAGATTTTTAGCCTGCCAAATGAGCGCATGTGTGAGCCAAACGCAAAATGTCTATGTCGCAAGCGAAAAAGGCGAGTTTAAGATAAGTGGCAGAAAGGTACTATTTGACGGCTTTTACAAGGTTTATGGCGAGCTTGATAAGGATAAAATTTTGCCAAATTTAAAAAAGGGCGACGAGATGAGTTTGCAAAGCATAAAAAGCACGCAAAACTTCACCGAGCCGCCAGCTAGGTACTCTGAAGCTGGCCTTGTTAAAAAGCTAGAAAGCCTAGGCATCGGCCGCCCAAGCACCTACGCACCGACCATCTCGCTGCTAACATCAAGAGACTATGTAAGGATCGAGAAAAAACAGCTCATACCAAACGAGATCGCATTTAGCATGATAGGCGTTTTGGAGGAGCACTTTAGCAACATCGTCGATAGTGAATTTACCTCACATCTTGAAGAAAAGCTCGATGAGATCGCGCTTGACAAGGCTGACTGGCAAAAGGTGCTAAGTGACTTTTACTATCCATTTATGGAAAAAATAAGTGCTGGCAAAACTGGCATAAAAAGCCTAAAAACAGCCACTCCGATCGGCGAGAAGTGCCCAGAGTGTGGAAGCGAACTAGTACTTAGAAAGGGTAGGTACGGTGAGTTTATCGCTTGTTCAAATTTCCCAAAATGCAAATACTCAAGAAACGCCACAAAAGATAATGAAAAGAGTGCAGATGCAGGCGCTACTACTGCGGCAGCTAAGCCAAAACGCGAGCTTAAAAAGCTTGACGTGCCATGTCCAAAATGTGGCGGCGAGATCGTCGAGAGATTTAGCAGACGCGGTAAATTTTATGGATGTGCCAACTATCCAAAATGCGACTTCATCTCAAACTACGAGCCAGTCGCGCAAAAATGCGATGAATGCGGCGGCGATATGATCAAAAAAGAGCTTAAAAAAGGCACATTTATAGAGTGCACAAAGTGTAAGAAAAAGACACTTATCTCTGAAAACTAAAAACTTCTAGCCAAATTTTAGCCCTTGAGCCTAAATTTGGCTTATAAATTTGGACCTTAAATGCCTGAAACTATAGTAGAAGTTAGCCAGTATAAAGGGCAAAAGAGCCTTGTGATAAACTGCACGCAGCTAGGGGATAGCTTCACGCCGCAGTATAAAACCGCCAAGCAAAAAAGAGCCGTGCTTGATGAGTGGTGCGACTTTTTAAGAAGCGAGCAGGACGCCTTTAATGAGCTTGACTTTTGCACCAAAATGCCTCAAGAGCTCTTTGACGCGGTGTGCTGCCAAAGAAATTTAAAGAGCCTTCACATCAAATGGGGCTCGTATGAGAGCCTTGACGCGCTGGCAAATCTTTCTAACCTAAAGAGCCTTTTTGTAGGCTCAGGAGCTAGCGTAAAAAGCATCGCGCCGATCGCGACACTTACTGGGCTTGAAAGCCTTGCGGTGGAGAATTTTCAAAAGATAAGCGACTACTCTGCGTTTTCAAATTTGCAAAATTTAAAGAGCCTTGAGATCAGCGGCGACGGACTTTCACCTAAATTTATCCACATCAAAAGCCTAGAGTTTTTACGCCAGATGCCAGGACTTACGAGCCTTGTGATCTTGGTGGCTAGGCTAAAAAGCAAGGACTACTCGCCTATTTTATCTCTAAAATTCCTCACTCACCTAAGCCTGCCACCACAGCACGCACTTTTTGGACTTTTTGACGAACTTAGCGCTTTGCCAAATTTAAAAACAGGTCTTTTAAAAGAGAGAGCGGAAATTTATAAGAAAAAGTAATGCTGTAAATTTAAGTTTTTGCCAGACTTGCAGTAAATTTGATAGTTTTAGGCAAATTTTAAAATTCCATTCACCCCTAAGAATTGACTACTGATTTTAGGTCTCGCAAAGCTTGCCACTAAAATCAGAGCCGAAATTACTCGTTCATGAAATTTTAAAATTTACTTGACACTTACCTGTTTTAATAAAGCAGATTTACAAATTTTAAAATCTTACTCGTTCGCCTTAGCAGACTACTAAATTTAGGCTGCACTTCGTTTAGCACTAAATTTAGAGCCGTGATATGCTCGCTCTAATTTTAAAATTTATCCGTTTTCTCATAAATTCAAGCCACTCTACTTAAATTTTAAACCTACCAAAGATATAATGCTCCCCAAAAAAGGATAAAAAATGAAAACAATTATGCTTTGTGCGATATGCTCTGTCACGCAGGGAAACTGTGCTGAGGACTGCGCTTATTGCACGCAAAGTGCCAAAGCTGGCGCTGATATTACAAAATTTAAAGAAAAAAGCGTGCAGCAGGTGGTGGACGAGGCCAAAATGGCATATAAAAACCACGCTCTTGGCTTTTGTTTAGTCACAAGTGGCGCTAGGCTAAATGACAAAAAGACCGACTATATCGCTTCTTTAGCAAGAGCTGTGAGCAAAGAAGTGCCAAATTTAATGCTCATCGCATGTAACGGCATGGCGACTTACGAGCAGCTTTGTGAGCTCAAAAATGCTGGCGTTTTTAGCTACAACCACAACCTAGAAACTAGCCGCGAATATTTCCCTAAAATCTGCACAACCCACTCTTGGGACGAGAGATATCAGACAAATTTAGACGCAAAAAGGGCTGGGCTCATGCTCTGCACTGGCGGCATTTACGGCGTTGGCGAGAGCGAGGCTGACAGGGTGAGCTTTAGAGCGAGTCTAAAAGAGCTTGAGCCGTTTTCGTCGCCTATAAATTTTTTCATAAAAAGCGACGCTCTAAGGCTTTATCAGCCACCTCTTAGCGCGGATGAAGCCCTAAAAATCGTGCGCGAAACCAAAAGCGCGCTACCAGAAACTAGGGTCATGATAGCTGGCGGCAGAGAGAAGATATTGGGCGAGAGGCAGTACGAGATCTTTGAAAATGGCGCCGATGCGATCGTGATAGGCGACTACCTCACCGCAAAGGGCGAGAAGGCAAGCAAGGACATCGAGGAGCTTACAAAGCGCGGTTTTAGCTTCGCAAGTATCTGCCACTAATGCTAGTAAATTTACTTTGTGCAGGGCTTGGAGGCTTTATCGGAGCTGGATGCAGGTTTTTAGCCGGCGAGCTACTAAAATTTAGCCACTTTCCGCTAACCACACTTGGCGTAAATGTGCTTGGCAGCTTCATTATCGGCATTTTATTTTGCTTAAATTTAAGCCAAAGTGTGAGGGTTTTCTTAGTCGTTGGCATACTTGGCGGCTTTACCACGTTTTCAAGCTTTAGCCTCGATAGCGTTAAATTTTTACTAGAAGGCGAACTCGTAAAAGGCTTTTTAAATATATTTTTAAACCTTAGCCTTTGCCTGCTTGCAAGTTATTTTGGCATTTTGCTTGGTAAAAATTTGTGATGTTTTTAAGGTGTTTAATAAAAATAGCTTTATTTATGCCATTTTGCAAATTTTAAAACTTTCATTCACTCGCAAGAGTTGACTACTAAAATTTGGCTTCGCTTGCAGCTTAGCTCAAATTTTAGAGCCGAAATTACTCGCTCATGAAATTTTAAAATTAGCTACAAATTTATCTGATGACAAACCGCATGCAGTGCTTTAGCACTACCGCATGCCACTTCTAACGTTGTCGTGGTTAGGGGATTGTTAAGGGGGAAGGGAGCGACTTCGTAATTCAAGCCTCTTCCCCCTTAACAAAGAAACAAAACTTTAAATTTTTAAAAAACTATTCTGCAAATTTTAAAACTTTACTCACTCGCCTTAGCAGACTACTAAATTTAGGTCTCGTAGTCACTCGCCACTAAATTTAGAGCCATGATATACCAGCTCTAATTTTAAAATTTGCTGGAATTTTGCGCATGTGATATATCGATGTGCTATCTCGCCCAGTGTGCAACAGGTATTTGGCAAAAGATGTGGCAAATGTGAGGATATTAACAGCCACTAAGCGAGTAAATTTGTATTTTCTAGCAAATTTACTCAGCAAAAAACCACATAAATTTACGCAAAACAGCCAAATTTAGCTCGCCGTAAAGCCACACTAAACAGCTAAATTTCTTTAGCGATCTTGCTCATTTTGTTTATCAGCTCTTCTCGCTCGCTTGATTTTAGGTTGCCGTATTGAAGCTTTGTCATCATCTGCATGAAGTCAAACTGCTTAAACATCTGTGCGTCGCTCTTTAGCTCTTTTTCAAGCTTCTCGTAGATCTTTTCTGTCTCTTTGTTCGCTTTTTCTAAATTTTGCAAAAAGCTTCCAGTAGCACTCGAGTCAAGATCATTTTTTGCAGCCTTGTCGATGGCATTTTTTAAATTTGATAAATTTTCAGAAATTTTCATCTGCACTTCCTTTTGGATTTTAAAATTTAGAGCAAATTTTATTCCTAAATTTCACCCCACCACTTTTTTCTAGGTGGATTTTGCACGCTAAAAACCTCTGTGATCATTGGCGTTGCGTAGTTTAGCTCAAGTTTTGTAGCAGCCTTTTCAAAGCGCTTGATCGGCTCGTCCCAAGCGTGATAAGAAAGATCAAACTTGCCCCAGTGCACCGGCACGCCAAGCCTTGCACCAATATCTTTTAGCGCTTGCGCCGACTCCTCTGGCTTCATATGCACGTAGGGCCAGCCGTCGCTGTAAGCGCCATTTTCTATAAAAACTAGATCAAAACCGCCAAATTTCTCATTTATCATCTTAAAATGCTTGCCATATCCGCCGTCTCCGCTAAAATAAAAGCTAAAGCCGTCCTCTTTAACCACCCAGCCGCCCCAAAGCGTGGTGTTTCTTTTAAATGTGCGCCCGCTAAAGTGCCTTGAAGGACAAAAAGTGAAGTTTAAATTTCCTATTCTCTGCTCGTTAAACCAGTCAAACTCGTAAATTTTATCTGCGTTTACGCCCCATTTTACGAGGTGAGCTTTGACGCCAAGTGGCACTAGAAATTTGGCTATCCTATCCTTTAGCTCAAGGATCGTTTTATAGTCAAGATGGTCGTAGTGGTCGTGCGAGATGAGGGCGATGTCGATCACCTCTGGGTAGTCGCTAGCGGTGATGGCGTGCTCGTAGGCAAAGGGCTTGCCGCCAAGTGGCAGAGGGAATGCTCGGTGCAAAACAGGGTCTGTGATGATGATTTTATCATCAAGCTTGCAGATTAGGCTAACGTGCCCAAGCCAGATAAACTCGCCATTTTTGATGGAGCTTGCGTCAAATTTTAAATTTGGCAAAGGCTTAGTTGGTAGCTTGCCTTTTGGTGGAAAGAGCGCTTGGATGGCGAAATTTAACATAGATGCTTGCGGACTTTTCTTTACCATATCAATTGTCGGCTCTAAATTTACAAAAACTTTGCCGTTAAAATTTGGCGATGCTTCTATCAGCTTTTGGCTCTTGGCATCTGGTCTGCCGCCAAAAACAGGGGCAAATTTCATAAAAGCAAAAACTGAAGCGATAAATAAAACTATGACTATAAAAATTTCCATCAATAATCCTTTTTAAATTTAAAGGTTGGATTATATTTTAGATTTTTAAATTTCAGTTTCATTTGATTAACCCAAGCTTAAAAAACTAATTTTTAAATTTAAACTTAATTAAGATAATTTTACTCTTTTTACTAATTATCCGTTATGAAATATTAATCTTTTTTGATTAATCATACGATAATAACGCCGTTTAATAGCATATCTTAAACTAATATAAAATAAAAATTTAATTTCAAAAATACAAAATTTGTCAGATAGCTGACGGAATTTAATCGCCAGAAGTTATAGAATTGTTTCAAAAATTTCAGGAAGGAGCGTTTGAGATGTTAAATAAAAATTTAACTATCTCTATTCATGTGATTAACAATCACTCTATTAGTGAGCAGGGCGGTCTTGCCTTGTTTTTTAGGAGGAATTTATGAAAAAACATAAATTTGTGATTGCCGATTCTAAACGCTGCATAGGATGTGCGACCTGTATGGCTGCATGTTTTAAAAGTGCTTATGAACGCGGCAAACTATCACGTGCAAGGCTAAGCGTCTTAAGAGAAGCTAGTGGTGTTATGCCGACTCAGTGCAGACAATGCGACGATGGCCCTTGCGCAAATGTATGCCCAACTGGAGCGTTGCGATTTAACGATAATTGCATCGAGCTTCACGAGGAAATTTGTATAGGTTGCAAGATGTGCACGATCGCTTGCCCTTATGGTGCGATAAGCTCAAGTGCAGAGCTTATGCCTTCAGTAAATTACGCTGTCGAGCCAAAATACTATCTTGAAGTAGAGTCTCAATCAGGCGCAAAAAACATCGCAGTAAAATGTGATATGTGCTTTGGCCGTGAAAATGGACCAGCTTGCGTTGATGTATGCCCAACAAGCGCTCTTATAATGGTTGATCCAGAAGAGGGCAAACATAAGCTTGGCAAGAGGATAGACTACGATGCAGCGAATAAATTTGCTACTAAAATTTTAAACGGACAAGGAGCATAAGATGACTACGGTTTATATGCTATTTCTTGTAAGTGCCGTCGTTAGTATCTTGCTCTACTGCGCTCCAAAAGCCGCTGTGAAAGTTGGTTTTGGACTAAGTGCTATAAGTTGCTTTTATGCGATGTGTCACTTCGTTGCAAATATGGGAGTAAGTGATAGCTTTGCTCTTATGGATGGCTTTTTGTATTCGCCAAAATTTGCGCTAAATCCACTTGGAAATTTCTTCAGCTTTGTCGTTGTTTTCATCGGATTTGCAAGTAGTGTTTATGGTATGAGCTATGCAGAAGAGTACATAAAAAAAGCAAATGTTGGTGTGTTTGCATGTTTGTTTAACACTTTCATCCTTTCAATGCTTCTAGTAATCAGCGCTGATAATGTATTTTGCTTTGTTGTTTTATGGGAGCTTATGACTCTTGTGTCATCATTTCTTATCATCGTCAATGACGGTAAAAATACACTTAAAGCGGTTATGGTATATCTTGGTATCGCACAAATCGGTGCATTTTGTATAACCTGTGGATTGCTTATCACAGCTTACTATGCAGGAAGCTTTGACTTTGGTGCATTTATGGGTGTTAAGATGCCATTTGGCGCTTCTGCTGCGGTATTTATACTATTCTTGGTTGGCTTTGGTAGTAAAGCTGGTATGTGGCCATTCCACGTTTGGCTTCCACAAGCTCACCCAGCAGCACCATCAAACGTTTCAGCCCTTATGTCAGGCGTTATGATTAAAGTTGCTCTATTTACACTAGTTAAATTTACACTTTACCTACCACTTAGCACATACTTTGGTCTTACAATACTCGCTCTTGGTGCAGCTAGCTCACTATTTGGTGTTTTATACGCTCTTTGCCAACACGACTTTAAGGCTTTGCTTGCTTACCACTCAGTTGAGAACATAGGCATCATCTTGCTAGGTCTTGGAACAGGTATCTACGGCGTTGCAGCTGGAAATTTAACACTTGCAGCAGTAGGTTTTCTAGCAGGTTGCTACCACGTAGTTAACCACGCTATATTTAAAGGTCTGCTTTTCCTTTGCGCTGGTTCAGTTATCCACGCTACTCATACACAAAATATGGACATCCTTGGTGGTCTTGCTAAAAAAATGCCATGGACAAGCCTTGGTATGTTTATAGGTATCATGGGTATCGCAGCTTTGCCTCCAGTAAACGGCTTTGTTTCAGAGTGGTTTACATATCAAGGTATGCTTCAAGGCGCGATGGGAGAAGGAACATTAGTTAGATATGCATTTACACTTGGCGTCGTAGCTCTTGCGCTAACAGGCGTTTTGGTTGGTATGCACCTTAAACTTTACGCTGTTATCTTTGCAGGTACTCCAAGAGATCAAAAAATTTGGGAAAATGCTAAAGAGAGTCCGATAGGCATGGTTCTTGGCATGATCATCCTAATGATAGGCTGCGTTGGCTTTGGTCTTGGCGCAAACTACATAGTTGATTACATCATGCAAGCTGTAAATTCTATCGCTATAAGCGACTATAAAGCTAGCCTTGGTGCTATAAACGTAACTTCACCTATGGGCAGCATGATCTCAACTCCACTTATCGCTTTAGTCCTATGTGCAACTATGATTTTGCCATTTATCATCCTTGCTGTTATGAAAGCAAACAGAGATAAACCACGCGAAACTGATCCTTGGGCTTGTGGCTTTAAATATAGCTCACGTATGCAAATGACAGGTGGTCCATTCACTGGCGACCTTAGAAAAATTATGCAATGGCTATTTAGAGCTGATAAAAAAGTAGTTACTAGAAATTATTTTGACGCGGTTGAGTATCACAACCATCCAAAAGATATTTGGTGGGGAATGTTTTATGAGCCAGTCATTAAATGGTGTGTGAAATTTGCTGATAAGCTAGGTATCGTTCAAAGTGGTTATACAAATGTATATACACTTTATATCTTGCTATATCTTTGTGTCATACTTGCTGTGAGCTACTTTTTAGTTTAGGAGACGAAAATGCAAACTATACTTTTAATGATATTTCAAGTAGTCGTTATCGTTTTGGTAGCTCCTTTGTTTGATGGTATGGCAAGAAAACTTAGAGCTAAACTTCAATCAAAACAAGGTAGCGATTTCTTTCAAACATATCGCGACATTATAAAGCTTTTTAGAAGAGGAAGAACCGTCCCTGAGTGCTCACACTGGGTATTTAGATGGGCTCCATTTTTCCTTTTTGCAACTTCAGCTGCAGTGCTAGCTGCTATACCTATCACTTATAGCAAAGACACTGTATTTGGAGCTTACTCAGATATATTTGTTATCCTTTATCTTGGTGCGCTACTTAGATTTGTATTTGGTGCAGCTTCAATGGATAGCGGCAACCCATTTGCAGCAACAGGTGGCGGCAGGGAGCAAATGCTTGGTGTTTATGTTGAGCCAGTTATGATTATGTGCTTAATCGTAGTTATGCTTGCAGCTAAAACATCAAATTTAGTTGAGATCCAAGAGATGGTAAGAACTGGCGTTATCGGATATCAAATTCCAAGTTTTGCCGTTGCTTCTATCGCATTTTTGTGGTGTATGTATGTTGAGACTGGTAGAAAGCCATTTGACTTAGCTGAAGCAGAACAAGAGCTTCAAGAGGGTGTTCTTGGTGAGTATGCTGGTAGCGACCTTGGCTTAGTTCAAGCATCACTTATATTAAAACAGTTTGCTATGATCGGACTTTTCCTAAGCATATTTGAGCCATGGAATTTTAGCAATCCTTTCTTAGCTATTATCGTTTTTGTGATAAAAACTGGAGTATTTTACGTCGCAGCTGTATTTATAGACAACTTTGGACCACGCTTTAAAATGACTTCATCTTTACGCAAAAATGCTCTTGGTGCACTTGCTATTTCGTTTGTTGCACTAACACTTTATGTAGTAGGAGCGTGAGATGCAAACACTAGATATATTAGCCATTTGCATGATCGTAACTTCGCTTGCGGTTTTTGGTCTTAGAAGCTTGAAACTCTCAATCATCGCTTATGCGATAGAGACACTACTTTTAGTTAGTATATTTTTCTTGCTATCTGAGAAATTTAACGCTGAGCAGCTAAAAACTTGGGCGATCGTTGCGTTTTTTACCAAAGTTCTTTTCGTGCCAGGAATTTTGTTCTGGCTTATCAAAAAACTTGGCGTAGTTAGCGAAGATGAGCCAGTTGGTGGATTTTTTGTAAGTCCTGTTATTGCTATGGGATTTTCTCTAGCTCTTTCAATGAGTATCCACCCTATATTTTTAAAATTCTCTCTTATCAAAGAAGAGATCATGTTGATCGCTGCTGGAACAGTCTTTATGATGGGAATTTTTGGCTTTATGCTAAGAAACTCATTTATAAAACAAATTCTAGCTTACTGCTTGTTTGAAAACGGTATCCACCTAAGCCTCGCTCTAATGGCTTACAACTCACATGAGCTAGTTGAGCTTGGAATTTTAACAGATGCGATATTTGCTGTTATTATCATGAGCGTTCTAGCGATTAGATTTTATAAAGCTTATGATAGCTTAGATACTTCTAAAGCTTCAAATTTAAGGGGTTAGAGATGGATAGTTTAGCTTTAATACTTATCATACCGCTCCTTGGTGCTTTGATCTTGTTTTTAAGTCCTAAAAACTATGCAGTACTTAGCGGACTTCATGTCTTGTTTTCTGCTGCGACATCAGTGGCTTTACTTAACAATGTTCTTAAAGTTTTAAGTGGCGGAACTTTTTATAGTTTTGATAAATTTTTATTCTTAGATAGCTTAGGCTGTGTTTTCTTGGTGCTTATCGCCGTAACTGGATTTATAGTAAATTTCTACTCTATCCATTACATGAGATGGGAACTTGAGGATGGACACATTCACTTAAGCGATCTTAAAAAATACTACGCACTAAGCCATGTATTTATCTTTACAATGACTTTAAGCGTTATCTGCAACAACGTTGCGTTTATGTGGGCAGCTATCGAGGCTACTACACTAGCTTCTGTATTTTTGGTTGCTATTCACAAAGATCAAAAATCAACAGAGAGTGGTTATAAATACATCGTTCTTTGCTCAATCGGTCTAGCATTTGCTCTTTATGCAACCGTTCTTCTATACTCAGCTACATATAGCACACTAGGAGACGGAGAGGCTTCTATGCAGTTTTCAAGCATAATGGCTAACGCTAAAAATTTAAACCCAGATGCAGCAAAACTTATCTTTGTATTTGCACTAATTGGTTTTGGTACAAAAGCTGGTCTTGCTCCAACTCACACTTGGTTGCCAGACGTTCACGCTGAAGGTCCAGCACCTATCTCAGCATTGCTATCAGGCGTACTTTTAAAATGTGCGATGCTTGCACTTTTAAGATACTACGCTATCACAGCTCAAGCAGTTGGATTTAGCTTTGTTGAAGGCGTGATGATCGTATCAGGAACTATCACACTTTTTGTAGCAGGATTTTTCCTAATAAGACAACACAACGTAAAAAGAATGTTTGCATACCACTCAATCGTTCACATGGGTGTTATCGCATTTGCACTTGGTGTTGGCGGTAAATTTGGTCTATTTGCAGCGATATTCCACTGCTTAGCTCACAGCTTCACAAAAGCTTTGGCTTTCTGCTCAACAGGTAACATAGCAAGAATTTACGGTCACAAAGATATGAGTAAGATGGGCGGCATGGTTAAGATCGCACCTATTACAACTATTATGTTTGGTGCAGCTGTATGCTCACTGGTTGGTGTTCCAGCATTTGCTATATTTGTTAGCGAATATAACGTCTTCGTTGGAGCTATCACAAGTGGTCAATACATTGCAGTTGCGCTATTTGCTATTGCACTTGCAGTTATTTTCATAGCTGACTTTGCGCACTTTAACATGGCAAGCTTTGGCGAGCCAAAAGGTGTGGTTGTTCATAATAAAGAGATGAGTTTATTTGAAAATTTACCTCTTATAGCACTCTGTGCCCTTATCATAATCTTTGGCGTATGGCACGTAGATAGCTTTTATACGCTAGTAAATAACGGTGTTAATATAATGATGGGAGCTTTAAAATGAGAGGCGATAAATTTGTTGAAATCCTAAAAACAAAGGTAAAAATTTTAGAAGTAACTCGTCAAGCAGACGATCAGATCACAGTTTTAGTTGATAGAAACGATCTTCCACTAGCTATTAAGACACTTTATTATGATATCGGTGGCTTTATAAGCACTATGATACCAAACGACGAGCGTCAGATAAATGGCTGCTATGCCCTTTACTATGCTATCTCAATGGAAGGTAGTAAGATGACTGAGGCGGATGATTTTGCAGCTGAGGATAAGTGCTTTATCACAGTTAAAACCCTTATCCCAGGAAGCGATCCGACATTTCCATCAGTTACTCCGCTCGTACCAGCTTGTGTTTGGTATGAGAGAGAAGCTTACGATATGTTTGGTCTAGTAGCTGAGGGACTACCTGATAAAAGACGTCTAGTTTTAAGTGATGACTGGCCAGACGGACTTCACCCACTTAGAAAAGATGCTATGGACTACCGCTACCGCCCTGATCCAGTAGATCACAGAGATGAGCCTGATGCGGAGTTTTTGTTTCCAACAGGTGATGCGGTAGTTGATGTGCCACTTGGACCACTACACGTTACATCAGACGAGCCTGGCCACTTTAGACTTTTCTGTGACGGCGACGAGATCATCGACGCTGATTATCGCTTGTTCTATCAACACCGCGGTATGGAAAAGCTAGCTGAAAACAGAATGAACTATGATCAAATGGGCTATCTTGCAGAGCGCGTTTGCGGAATTTGTGGTTATGCTCACGCTATTGCGTGTATCGAGGCTGCAGAAAAAGCTATAAAGCTTGAAATCCCACTAAGAGCTCAAGCTATACGCGTCATCTGTCTTGAGATTGAGCGTCTTCACAGCCACCTTTTAAATATCGGTCTAGCTTGTGAGGTCACTGGTAACTACAACGCTTTCATGCATATCTTTAGGGTTCGTGAGTACTCTATGGAGCTAGCTCAACTTGTAACTGGCGGACGTAAAACATACGGCAACGTCGTTATGGGCGGCTTAAGACGTGATATGACAAACCATGAGATCAAAAAAGGCTTAGAGATCATCAACAAACTTGACATTCAAATTTCAGAAATTTGGGATGCAGTTTTGGAAGATAAACGCCAAATCGGACGCTGGAAAGGTGTAGGTATATTGGATCGTCAAATAGCACGTGACTTTAGCCCAGTTGGTCCAAATATGAGAGGCTCTGGCTTCAAACGTGATAACCGCTACGATCACCCATACGACTTCTTCAAACAGATAGAATTTGAAGTAGCAGTTGAGCATGGTTGCGACGTTTTTGCTCGTGAGATGGTTAGATATAAAGAGCTAAAAAGCTCTATCCACATCATCCGCCAATGCTTTGAGATGATGCCTCAAACTCCGATCATGATCGATCCTGTGACTATGATCAAGCCAGAGAATTTCGCACTTGGTCACGATGAAGCACCACGTGGCGAGAACGTTCACTGGGTTATGCAAGGTAGCGCTCAAAAAGTATATCGCTGGAGATGTAGGGCTGCGACATATAACAACTGGCCAAGCCTAAGGTATCAATTTAGAGGAAACAACATAAGTGACGCTGCGCTTATAGTTTGCTCACTTGACCCTTGCTACTCATGCACCGAGCGTGTTACTTTGGTTGATGTAAGGACTAAAAAAAGTAAAATTTTAACAGAAAAAGACCTTAAAAAATTCTGTCAAGATGGCGGGGTTAGTAAGAAGGATTTAAGATGATGAAGTTATTTGACATCACAGAAAAATATGGAAAGGCGACATACGCCTATCCATTTGAGCCATATATCGTGCCTGAGAATTTCCGCGGTCAGCCAGACTATACATACGATCTTTGTATAGGTTGTGCAGCTTGCGGTATCGCTTGTCCTAGTAACGCAATAGAGCTTAAGATGAACGATGAGCAAACAAGACTTGTTTGGCAGTTTGACTGCGGTCGCTGCATATTCTGCGGTCGCTGCGATGAGGTTTGCCCAACTGGAGCTGTAAGACTTAGCGATAGCTTTGAGCTTGCAGTTAAATTTGACAAGAGCGCTCTTATCCAAAGAGGCGAGCTTGAGATGCAAACTTGCAAATGCTGCGGCAAGCCATTTACGCCAAAAAGGCTTATAAATTTCACCCTTGAAAAGCTTGGCACAGCAAATTTACTCCCAGGCAGACTTGAAGAGGCAAAAGAGTACCTTTTTATCTGCCCAGAGTGCAAGAAAAATCAATCTGCTGAGAGGCTAACAAAAGGCGTTGAGGAGGCTATAAAATGAGTCTATATCAAGTCCCAGAGGACATAAAAACAGCAAATGATCTAACTGCAAAGCTAGAGCATTTAAAAAATATCAAAAGAAGCTTTAGCGTTTATAGGATCGACTGCGGAAGCTGCAACGGTTGTGAGATCGAAATTTTCGCTGCTATCACTCCGATGTGGGATCCAGAGCGCTTTGGCTTTAAGCTTGTAGCAAACCCAAGACACGCTGATATCTTGCTTTGCTCAGGACCAGTCACAAGACAGATGTACTACCCACTTCTTCGTGCTTACGAGGCAGCTCCAGATCCTAAGATCGTAGTTGCTTTTGGCGCTTGTGGAAGTACTGGTGGAATTTTCCACGACGCTTACAGCGTTTGGGGTGGTATAGATAAGATAATCCCAGTTGATGTCTATATCCCAGGCTGCCCTCCACACCCAGCAAGCGTTATCTATGGTCTTGGTATGGCTCTTGGTATCATCGATCAAAAATTGCACAAAAAAAGCTATGAAAATGACAGCACTACGCCTCCACCAGTTGAGAAGTCAGTAATGGGCGATATCTTGTTTGAACGCGACTTGCAAGCTGAAAGTAAAAGGCTAATGAGCTATATCTTTGGTAGAACACTATTTGAAAAATATATGGACGCTATCAAAGCCTCAAGAGATATCCACAACCCAGAGCTTGCACGTGAAGCGGTTATAGCAGCTATCAAAAAAGAAGATGATCCTAGATATGCTGAGTGTATGGCACTTTTGCATAATGACGTCTATCTAAAATACGCAAAAGCTGGTAAAAATTTTGCGATTGATGTTGATAGCGAGGTTTGGAGTAAAAGATGATTCAAGTTTATAAGCTTACAAAAAGGCATATGGACGACAACGAGAAGCTTCCACGCGAGCTAAAGGAGATAAAAATTTTCTCCACTTGCGTGGGACACGGCGTTGGTACGATTGATTTTAGCGAGAAGATCTTAGAGCTAAGCGACGAGGAATTTGACGAGATGATCAAAAACTCAGGCGAATATGTGAAATTTAAGATCGGAAATTTAAGCAAGTATTTTGAAGTTGAAATTTTTGCTGAGCATATCGCTAGACTCTTGCCACAGCTTTGCGAATGTAAGCTTAAAGAAATTTTGGCAAATTTAAAAGAGGGTTATATCGTGCTTAGGAAGGACTTTTGATGAAAAAGGCCATCCTTTGCATCGGTAATCCTATGCGTGGCGATGATGATGTGGGCAATGAAGTCGGCCGTATCGTAGAGCAGGAGCTAAAAGAGTGGAAGGTTTTTTTTGGGCAAGATGTGCCTGAGAATGAATTTTCAGCTATTAGAGATTTTGCGCCTGACATTTTGATAGTAGTCGATGCGATGAGCGGCTTTGATGAGGATAAGATAGAGTTTTTTGACCTAAGTGACGATAGAGACTACATCTACTCAACCCACAACCTCCCAACGCCAGTGCTTTTAAGCTATTTGCGAAAAATTTGCCCAAAGACGCTTTTTCTTGGCATTAGTGTTTTGCTTGAAAATGTCCTTGACTTTGAAGAGGGCCTAAGCGAGCAGGCTAAAAAAAGTGCGAGAAAAGCCTTTTTAAGAATTGTAGAGATTGATAAAAATTTAGTTGGTTAAATTTAGCAAGTGCTAAATTAAATCTGGGGTTTGCTAAAGATAAATTTGATCGTTTTGGATTTGAAATTTAGTGTAAAAACAAGCTTTAAACATTAAATTTTAACGCCAAATGTCTATCTTTGGCACTACTTCTTTGCTTTTATTTCTTATAGATCAAAGAAGGTTAAATAAAAAGGAGACGTGATGTTAAATCCGGCAGAAACCGCTCAAGCGGTGTCAAGTTCTATGGAGCATAAAGCTCATACGCCACTTGTAAGCATTATCTTCCTTGCTATCATGGCTGGAGCTGCTATTGCAATGGGTGATATTTTCTGGGCTCACTCAACAGTTGGTATGGCTGAAAAACAGTCTATCGGTCTTTCAAATTTCATCGGTGGTATCACATTTAGCTGCGGTCTCATGATGGTTGTATTTTATGGTGGTCACCTATTTACTAGCTCTATTTTAAGTGGTGTTAGTGCATATGATGGCAAATTACCATTTGGCAAAACCATAGGCTACTGGGTAATCGTTTGGATATTTAACTTCGTTGGTGGCGCATTGATCGCTTATATGTACTACTACTCTGGTTTGCCACTAAAGTATGACGGCTACATCTTGCAACACTTCGTGCCAGCAGCTATTGGCAAGATCACAGCACCATTTCATGAGCTATTTCTTCGTGGTATCTTTTGTAACGTCTTTGTTTGTATGTCTATCTGGACTGCGACAAGCGAGAGCAACCTATCTGGTAAATTCTTTGCCATTATGTGGATGATCGGCGCATTCGTTGCTTGCTCAATGGAGCACTGCGTTGCAAATATGTTCATCATCACTGAAGCTATCATCTCTAAAGCCCACTATATAGCAGCAAGTGGTGGCGATATCAACGCTGCAGCAGCTTTACTTCACACTACAGCTGATAAACTAGATGTCATCAACTGGACAAATTTCTTAAGCAAAAACTTGCTTCCAGTTACACTTGGTAACATCTGCGGTGGTCTTTTCTTTGTTGGTCTTGTTGGCTTCATGGCTAATAAATTTGATATGAAGAAAAAAGCTTAATAAACTCCCTTTTAGTCTTTGCTTTTATGGCAAAGGCTAAATTTTAAATTTCTCTTTTTTACCCAAAAAGTTTCAAAAAAATCTCTTATTTTTTATCTAAAAAATGTCACACTAATTTAAAATTTATCGTTTTAACTCTCTTGTTTTTGAAAATTTGTGACATTTTGGAGTTTAAAATATCTTAGTTAATAAATTTAGAGCAATAATAAAGCTAAAATTTAATATAATCCCACGAAAAAAGGAGAGCTTATGAAAATTTTTAATGCATTTTTTACTGGCATTATATTTGTTCTTGCTCCTATTTTTACGCTATTTGTTGGAATTTACAACAACTACTTTTCACACTACGGCATAAATGAGTATTTCAATGTGATTTTTGTGGATAACGTGCCTTTTTTGTGGCTTTTACCTGTATTTTTTATATTTGGATATTGTTTCTTTTACGCGCCATTTAGAAAAATTTTTAGAGCCTTTTATCTGCTCTTACTCGTGCTTTGCGCACTCAGTTGGTATCCTGATTTTGGACGAAGCTTAGGCGAGGCTTATTTTATGAGTAAGCCACTTGAGATAGATCTGTCTTCAAATTTACAAAGCGAGCAAAAAACAAGCGGCAAAGTCCTTTATGACGGACGAAGAGAAATTTATTTCCTAAGAAGTGACAATGATAAAGTCGTTAAAATTTCAAAGTAAAGTTTTACCTTTATTTAGTTACAATGGCATAAAAATTTAAAGGTTTAAAATGCGTATAAAACTTCCACACGTACCTTATGTCTCACATAAAATAGCAATAGATCTTTTAAACTGTGGTTTTGTAAAGTTAAACAAAGGTATCGAGCCAATCGTAGCAAAAGCAAGTGAAATTTTAACTACTGACGTTCAAAAAGAAAGAGCGCTGGACGAGCGAGTAAATGAGCTTTTAGAGAAAAACGAGGACGAGATGCAAACTATGCAAATCGACCGCAAAAATATGTTTTGGCTCGTTAAAAAGAAACTTGCTGGCGAATTTGATGTCATTTTAACTCATGAAGATAGATTTAGCAATGTCGCCCACAAGATACTTGAAGCTATCTGGAAGAGCGATTTAGTCGAGTATAACGTATCAGAAAATCGCGTGAAAAATGTCATTTATAGCTCAATAGATGAGTATCTAAAAAGCTATGAGAAGATAGAAGATAGCGTCTATGAGATGATGCAAAACTACAAACGAAAACTTATCCCTGGAACTGACGAATACGACCTGATTTTCGAGCGTTTGTATCAAGATGAGCTTAAAAAAAGAGGAATGCTTTAATGAAAGCTTATATTTACATTGAAAACGGCGTTTTTTTAGAGGCAAAAGCCTTTGGTGCTCACGGCGAGTGCGCAGGCGAGCTCGTTTTTAATACCTCTATGACTGGCTATGAAGAGATCATGAGCGATCCAAGCTATGCTGGTCAGTTTATCGTCTTTACTATGCCAGAGATCGGCATCGTTGGCATAAATGAAGATGATATGGAGAGCCTTAGAATTCATGCAAGTGGCGTCATAATGAGAAACTACAATGAAATCCCCTCAAACTACCGCTCGCAAAAGTCTTTAGGTAAATTTTTTGAAGAGCAGGGTAAATTTGGCGTTTATGACGTTGATACTAGATATTTGACAAAAATGCTACGTGACGAGGGTGCACTTATGGCTTATATCTCAACGCAGATAAGCGACAAAGACGAGTTAAAACGCAGGCTTGAAAGTAGCGGACGCATAGAAAATATAAACTACGTAAAAACGGTCAGCGCCATGGACGAGTACGAGCATAAAAAAGGCGCTTGGGATAGAAATTTAAAGTCATATAAGCCGCTAAAAAGTATCGGCAAAAAGATAGCTGTTTTTGACTTTGGCGTAAAGAGAAATATCCTAAATGAGCTATGCGAAACCGGCCTTGAGGTCATCGTCGTACCACACGATACTAAGGCTGAAGTTTTGATAGATAAATTTAAAAATGGTGAGATAAATGGTGTTTTTTTATCAAATGGCCCAGGTGAGCCAAAGAATTTAAAGGCAGAAATCGCTGAGATCAAAAAGATGATAGAGGCAAAAATCCCGATATTTGGCATCTGTCTTGGACATCAGCTGCTTTCAAATGCCTTTGGATACGAGACATATAAACTTAAATTTGGTCAGCATGGAGCAAACCATCCAGTCTTAAATTTAGAGACAAAAGCGATCGAGATAACAACGCAAAATCACAACTACAACGTGCCAGAGAGCATCGCTGAAGTAGCGGTTGTGACACATAGAAATTTGTTTGACAACACGATCGAGGGCGTAAGATACAAGGGCTATCCGATCTTCTCGGTGCAACATCACCCAGAAGCAAGCAGCGGCCCTAACGAGAGCAAATATATATTTAAGCAGTTTTTAGAAATTTTATAATATGCAAAACATAAGCCTTTACATGATTATCTCAGTTGCGATTTTGAGCAGCTTTAGTCATTGCATCGGCATGTGTAGCGGGTTTTTGAGCTTGCAAGCTCTATTTTTTAAAGGCAAAAGCAAGAGTGAAATTTTAATGCTAAGCACGCTTTATAACCTAGCTAGAATTTTTGCTTATGTGGCTTTGGGAGCTTTGTTTGGCGCTTTTGGGGCAGCCATTAGTTTTGGTATGCAAGCAAGAGGCGTGATATTTTTCATAGTTGGCTTAGTGATCGCATTTATCGGTATCGCCTTGCTTTTTAGGGGCGAGCTTTTAAAATTTATAGAGAGCGAAAAAGCACTTAAATTTATAGTAAAAATGGCAAAAACAAGCGTGCAAAAGAGAAATTTGGCAAATTTTTTACTGCTTGGCTTTTTAAATGGGCTTTTGCCTTGTGGCGTGGTCTATTATTTTTTAGCACTTGGAGTTTTAAGCGCAAATGTGGCTGACGCATCTCTGATAATGCTTATCTTTGGGCTTTGCACCTTACCAGCGATGCTGCTAGCTAGCTTTGTTTTTGGCTTACTAAGAGAGAAATTTAAAGAGATCATGTTTAAGCTCTCAGCTTGCATAATGATCTTAAACGGACTTTATCTATCGTTTTTAGGATATAGAGTAAATGTCTAGTTTAAATTTAGACGAAAAATTCCTTTCAAGTAGCGAGGGTATGAGGCTTGCTAAGCTTGCGATGATGGGCGAGATGATGGCAAATATAACTCACCAGTGGAAGCAGCCGCTAAATGAGCTAAGTTTAGTTTTATATAAGATGAAAAAGCTTGCGGGTAGCGAAGATGGCGAATTTATCGGCTCTTATGAGAGGGCTATGCAGATCATAAAGTATATGTCAGAAACTACTGATGAGTTTAGCTCGTTTTTAAACCCAAATACACTTTCTCAAGAATTTAGCCTAGCAGATGCAGCTAGAGCATCGATACAGATCGTAAAAGGCGTGATGAAAAAAGAGGGCATCCATATAGAGCTTGAGGTGTTAGGGGACTCTAAAATTTATGGTCATAAAAACAGGCTCATGCAAGTCATCATAAATTTACTAAATAACGCAAAAGACGCACTAAATTTACAAAAGATAGAAGATAAAAATATAAAAATAAAGATTGATAGCGATGAAAAATTTGCTTACCTAAGTGTAGAAGATAACGGTGGCGGCATAGATAAAAATGTGATAGATGAGATCTTTAAGCCATATTTTACCACCAAAGAAGATGCCAAAGGCACTGGATTAGGACTTTATATGTCAAAGCAAATAATAGATCAATTTAACGCAGAAATAACAGCGGGCAACAGCGATAATGGAGCCTGTTTTTTAATAAAGTTACCACACAAAGGAGAGATAGATGAATAAAATTTTAAAGAACCTAACGGTTTTGCTTGTCGAAGATGATAGCGACAGCAAAAAGATCATGCACGATGTGCTAAGTGACAATTTTGAGAAAGTTTTTACTGCTCAAAATGGTGATGAAGGTTTGAAAAAATTTAAAAAATATAATCCGAACATGGTAATTACAGACGCCTTTATGCCAATTAGCGATGGACTTGATATGACAAGAAACATCAAAGAAATTTCTAAAGATACACCTATCATCGTCCTAAGTGCGCACAGTGAAAAAGAGACTTTGTTAAAGGCGATCGATGTTGGCGTTGATAAGTATCTCATAAAACCTATCATGGCGGATGATCTTTTAAATACGTTAGAAAATGTTGCAAAAAATAAGATAGAAACATCAAATATCATCCAAGTGGCAAACGGATATAGTTTTAACAAAATTAAGCGCGTTCTTATCAGAGATGGCGTTGAAATTTCACTTACCAAAAAAGAGCTTGCATTTATCTCACTTTTGATAAAAAGACTTGGTACGCTTGTGCTTCACGATGAGATCAAAAGCGTCGTTTGGGTTGGCGAGAGCGTTACCGAAGCAGCTATTAGAACCTTTGTTAAGCGTGTTAGAGACAAAGTTGGCAATAGCTTTATAAAAAATGTTCCTGGACTTGGTTACAAAATAGACAGAAGAATTTCTTAGTATTAAATAATTTATATTAATTAAGTTTTTTTATAGATTTTTTATCTTAGAATAACAATTCGTTAATATAAATTTAACTAGGAGGAGAATTGATGCAACCATCTCAGCTGCTACACTATGATTATAGTGTAGCAAAGCTATTCATGTTTGCCACGATACTTTTTGGTATCATAGGCATGGTTATTGGTGTAGTTATAGCCTTTCAAATGGCCTGTCCAGAGCTTAACTACATAGCTGGCGAGTATTCTATATTTGGAAGACTGCGCCCCCTTCACACTAATGGCATTATCTTTGGCTTCATGCTCTCAGGTATCTTTGCCACATGGTACTACATCGGACAGCGTGTTTTAAAGGTCTCGATGAGTGAGTCGCCATTTTTGATGTTTATTGGCAAGCTTCACTTTTGGCTATATATGCTTGTTATGATTTTAGCCGTTGTTACGCTTTTTATGGGCGAGAGCACAGCAAAAGAATACGCCGAGCTTGAGTGGCCACTAGATATCGCAGTGGTTTTGGTTTGGGTGCTTTGGGGTATTAGTATATTTGGTCTTATTGGTATTCGCCGCGAAAAGACACTTTATATCTCAGTTTGGTACTACATCGCTACATTTTTAGGCGTTGCGATGCTATATCTATTTAACAATATGGAAGTTCCAACAAGGCTCGTTAGTGGATATGGCTCATGGTTGCACTCTGTCTCTATGTATGCTGGCTCAAACGACGCTTTGGTTCAGTGGTGGTATGGTCACAATGCGGTTGCATTCGTCTTTACAGTGGCCATCATCGCTCAAATTTATTATTTCTTACCAAAAGAGAGCGGTCAGCCGATATTTTCATATAAACTATCGCTATTTTCATTTTGGGGTCTGATGTTCATTTACCTTTGGGCTGGCGGACACCACCTCATATACTCTGCTACACCTGATTGGATGCAGACTATGGGTTCAGTCTTTTCTATCGTTTTGATCCTGCCTTCATGGGGCTCCGCGATAAATATCCTTCTTACGATGAAGGGCGAGTGGGCGCAGCTTAGAGAGAGTCCGCTTATCAAATTTATGATCCTAGCTTCTACATTTTATATGTTCTCAACACTGGAAGGTCCGATACTTTCTATCAAGTCTGTAAACGCCCTAGCGCACTTTACTGACTGGGTGCCAGGACACGTTCATGATGGCGCTCTTGGCTGGGTTGGCTTTATGATCATGGCGGCACTTTATCACATGACACCGCGCGTGTTTAAGCGTGAAATTTACTCAAAATCGCTAATGGAAGCTCAGTTTTGGATACAAACAACAGGTATCGTCTTATACTTTGCATCTATGTGGATCGCTGGTATCACGCAAGGTATGATGTGGAGAGCGACTGATAGCTATGGAAATTTACTCTACTCGTTTATAGATACGGTAGTCGTGCTTATCCCATACTACTATATAAGGGCTATTGGCGGACTTCTTTATCTAGTTGGCTTCTTGATGTTTGCTTATAACATCTACAAATCAACTTCTGCTAAAGCTATCTTAGCAGAGCCAAAAAGCGCTTCGCCAATGGGCGGCGGGGCAAAATCTAGCGCGGAGGTGATGTGATGTTTGCTTGGCTAGAAAAAAATCCATTCTTTTTTGCGGTTTGTGTATTTGTCGTCATCGCTTACGCTGGCATAGTTGAAATTTTACCAGACTTTGCAAACAGAGCTAGACCGCTTGAGGGCACAAAGCCTTACACCGTTTTAGAGCTAGCTGGCAAAAACATCTATATGCAAAATGGCTGCAACACTTGCCACTCTCAAATGATCCGTCCGTTTAAGGCAGAGACCGATAGATATGGCATGTACTCGCTAAGCGGCGAATTTGCCTATGATCGTCCGCACCTTTGGGGCTCAAAAAGAACAGGTCCAGATCTTATGCGTGTGGGTAATTATAGAACGACTGACTGGCATGAAAATCACATGCTAAATCCAGCCTCAGTAGTGCCAGGCTCGATCATGCCAGCATATCCATTTTTATTTAAGAAAAATGCTGATATCGAGACTGCTTACGCTGAAGCGCTAACGGTTAAAAAGGTCTTTAACACGCCTTATGACGAAAAGGATATGCCAGCTCTTGGCACGCTAGAGCAGACAAATGCTAATGTCAAGGCTGAGGCTGCAGCTATCGTTGAAAATATGAAAGATGAGCAGGTAAAAAGTGCATTTGAAAAAGGTGAAATTCGCCAGATCGTAGCACTGATTGCTTATCTAAATAGCCTAAAGTAGGAGCGAGAGATGGAGAACATTAGAGAGCTTCAAGCTTATGGCTATTTTTTCTTGACAGTATTTTTGGCGATCACTTTGTACGCTTACTTTTTTCATCTTTATAAGAGCGAAAAAAATGGCAGAAGAAACTACGAGAAGTACTCAAAACTAGCGCTTAACGATGAGATCGGTGGCGAAATTTTAGAGCGCAAGGCTATAAAGGAGAGTGTATGCAATGGCTAAATTTAGAAGATAATATAAATTTACTTGCGTTAATAGGTGCCATTTTAACAATCGTAATAACCGTTGTAATAGCCGGTAAATACGTTGGACAAATGAAAACAAAAAAAGAAGATAACGTGGAGCTTAGCGAGCACAACTGGGACGACATAGGTGAGTATAAAAACCCTGTTCCGCTGGGCTGGGCAGTTGTATTTTTACTTATGTTAGTTTGGGCGATCTGGTACTATTTGCTGGGCTACCCACTAAATTCTTACTCACAAATCGGCGAGTACAACAAAGAGGTCAAAGAAGCAAACGCTAAATTTGAAAAAGAGTATGCAAATCCAAGCAAAGAGACGCTTCACGCTATGGGCGAGAGCATATATCTCGTGCAGTGCTCAGCATGTCACGGCATCACAGGCGATGGCATAGGCGGCAAGGCTGCAAATTTACAAATTTGGGGCAGCGAGAAAGGCATAGTTGAGACTATACTTAATGGCTCAAAAGGGCTTGATTATCCTATGGGTGAGATGCCAGCAGGCTTAGCTGACGCTGATGGCGCAAAGGCGATCGCAGCTTACGTAGCCAAAGAGATAAGCGCGATAAAAAGCACTAAAAATGAAAATTTAGTAGCCACTGGCAAAGAGCTTTATGCTGCATGTGCCTCATGCCACGGCGAAGATGGTAAGGGCATGGATGGTATGTCGGTTGATCTTAGCAAATATGGCTCGGCTAGCTTTGTGGCTGACGTGCTAAATCGCGGCAAAAAAGGTGCGATCGGCACTATGCCTAAATTTAATGATGGCAGGCTAAATGAGATCCAGCAAAGCGCAGTTGGCGAGTACGTCATATCGCTATCAAAGGGCGAATAATGGAAAATAACAATAGAAATGTCTTTGCCTTAAATGGCATTAGCGGGTTTTTAATAGCGGTGGTGCTTTTGCTCTCTATCCTAGCGGTGCTTACATACGTTGGCATCGGCTTGCAAAAAGAGGTCGCAACCAAACCTTACTCACTAAAAGATGCAGCTAGCATCGAGATGAAGAGCGTTGATAACGCTCAACACGTCATTGTAAAGGAGTAGCGATGCTAGGCATAATAGAAAAAGCCATTATCCTGCTAATAGTCGTCGCAGGCACAATTTGTGCTTGGTCAGTGCTTACACCAAATCACCTATTTGTAGGCTAAATTTGAAGAAATTTGCACTCATTTTTATCATTTTGCTGTGGCAAAATTTGGCTTGGGGTGCAAATTTTGTTATCAATGATGATAGAATTTTAAGCCAAAAAGTGAGCCAAAAGCTAAATGAGATCGGCAGCGAGCTTTATCAAAAAAGTGGCATAAATTTAGTAGTTGGCGTATATAAAGATGGCGAGCTGGGCATGCTTTTTAAAGAGCAAAATTTAAGCTCGCCTTTTGTCTTTTTAGTGCTCATAAAAGATAAGCAAAAGGTTGAAATTTTTAGCGATACAAACACTTCAAAGCTCTTTAACAAGGAGCAAATTCTAAGTGTAAATCCAGAATCAGGCACCATTATCCCCATTTTGGTCTCAAAAAACGGCAAAGATGTCTATAACGCCGCTATCTTAAACGGCTACGCTGATATCGCCGAGCAGATCGCTGAGAGCTTAAATTTAAAGCTAGAAAGCGGCATCGGTAGCTCAAACAAGACGACCTTAAATTTCTTGCGAATTTTCATCTACGGCTTGATCGCATTTTTTGTTCTCATCATCTTTTACAAAAAGGTAAAAAATGGCTAAAAAGAGCTTTTGGCCTTATGGCATCGTGCTTAGCATAGTTGCTATCATCTTGGCTTGTGCCGCAACCATAGTTGTTGCGATCAACAACCCAGTCGAGATGGATAGCGCTTATATGCAAAGTCATCAAAGCGTCGATGAAAACATCACATTTATAAAAGAGAGCGAGGCGAGATTTGATGAGAAATTTGACCTTAAATTTGAGCCAGAATTTAAAGGCTTGCAGGGTAAGTTTAAATTTCTCCTAACGCCAAAAAAAGGTGAAATTTCAAGCCTTAGCTATGAAATTTTACTAACTCGCCCACAAACAAACAAAGACAACAAAACATTAAGCGCCTCATGGCAAGAAAATGAGCTTGTAAGCGAGAGTGTTAGCCTAAAAGAGGGCAGGTGGCAGCTACTTTTAAGGCTAAGCGACAAGCAAGATACGAGATATTATAAATTTGATTTTAACGCCACAAAGTAAGTTAAATTTGCACCTAAAATCTCTTTTAGCCAAAACCAAATAAATTTACCTGAAAATTTGCCAAATGTTAGATCAAACCTCTTTAAAGCCAAAATTTAATCCTAAACGCTTGCCAGTTTTAACGTATTCTTTAAATTTATAGATTAGAGGCGAGTATTTTTTAGTATCTAGCTTTTCATCTTTTAACAAATTTTCATCCACAAATATGCCAACTATTTTGCAAGTGACGATGCAAAACCACTCTTTTATCTCGCACTTTTCGACGATCATTTCTATCTGTGTCTTGCACTCTTTTATGCGCACGCTTTAGTTTTTGGCGCTAAATTTGAGTAAGATAAACCCGGCGGCGCCCGAAACTACCGAACCTAGCAAGATAGCAAGCTTGTCGGTGTAGGCAAAGGTGTCCGTGTCGTTGTAGGCTAGGCCGTTAATGAAAAGGCTCATCGTAAATCCTACGCCGCAAAGTACCGCGATGCCGTAAAGCTGGATGAAATTTGACCCTTCTGGCAGCTTGGCTAGCTTAAATTTGATCGCTAAAAAGCTAAAAGAAAATACCCCGACTTGCTTGCCGATGAAAAGCCCCAGCGCCGTGCCTAGCGCGACCGGAGACAAAATCTCGTCCAGTCCGACGCCTCGCAACGAGATGCCTGCGTTTACGAAGGCAAATATCGGCAGCACGCCAAACGCCACCCAGCCGTGCAGGTCGTGCTCGATACTTTTTAGCATAGATTTGCCAGGCTCGTCTTTAAAGCTAAGCGGTATGAAAAAGGCCGCCACGACGCCCGCAAGCGTGGCGTGAACGCCTGATTTTAGCACTGCTACCCACATCACCGCGCCTACGATTAGATAGGCCGCCTTGCTCTTTACGCCGAGTCTGTTTAGTGCGAAAAGCGCGGCTAGACAAACGCTCGCGACCGCAAGCATTTGGGCGTTAAGCTCGCTCGTGTAAAATAGCGCGATAATCACGATCGCACAAAGGTCGTCGACGATCGCTAGCGTCATGAGAAAAATTTTTAAACTAGTCGGTACGCGAGGCCCGAGTAGGCTCAAAACCCCCAGAGCAAACGCGATATCCGTCGCCGTCGGTATCGCCCAGCCGCCAAGCGCGAAGGAGTCGTGCTTCGTAAAAAGATAGAAGATAACCGCGGGCACTATCAGGCCGCCTGCCGCGCCGATCGCTGGCAGCGCGATTTGCGACGGATTTTTTAGCTCGCCCTCCAGCACCTCGCGCTTTAGCTCAAGTCCGATGAGAAAGAAAAATACCGCCATTAATCCGTCGTTCACCCACAAGATCAGGGGTTTGCTTAGTCCGTATTCGCCGAAGCTCATGGTAAATTTGGTATTTAAAAATTCGTTGTAAAAATCGCTCAAAAACGTATTTTGACACAGTAGCGCCGCAACCGTAGCGATCATCAGCAAAATCCCGCCGCTGGCTTCGTGTTTTAAAAACTCTTTTATTCCGCCCATTTTGCTTCCTTTTTATAAATTTTGGCGATTATAGCGTATTTTTACGCTCGCATAAAATTCGGGCGAATTTGACTATAATCAAGTCAAATTTAAAGGTAAATTTAGTAGACGCGTCGCTAAAATTTGCTATGCCACGCTTGCGGGAGCGGGACGCTTGTGCACGGTTTTTATAGATTAAGGAGCGAAAATGAATGAAATTTTAGATATATGTAAGCGTGCAAAGGCTGTTTGCGGCGAGCTTTTGAGACTTGATAGCAGGGCTAAATTTGCATCCAAAAGTTTTTAGCCAAGGTCAAAACCAAATAAATTTACCCGTAAATTTTACTTTCTAGCCAGCCAAAACGCTTACTCAAACCTCTTTAAAGCCAAAATTTAAGCCCAAACGCTTGCCAGTCGTGACGTATTCTTTAAATTTATAGATAAGAGGCGAGTATTTTTTAGTATCTAGCTTTTCGTCTTTTAACAAATTTTCATCCACAAAGATGCCAACTATCTTGCAAGTAACGATGCAAAACCACTCTTTTATCTCGCACTTTTCTAGGGTTGTTTCTATCTGTATCTTGCACTCTTTTATGTGCACGCTTTTTGCCTTTACGCCTGGCTCTTTGTGTAAATTTGCCACCTTAAATTTATCGCTTTCGTAGCTATATCCAAGGGCTCTTTTCTCCTCTGGCACCTCCTCGTCGCCTGTTAGTTTTTCTATCTTTTTTATAGCTTCAAGCAAGCTCTCATCACATAAATTTAGCGTGATATCTGAGCCATTTTGGATATTTTTATAGCCTTTGTTATCAACTCCGATGCCAAGCACCACGCTATCTCCTAGCGTCCAAGACGACGAAAGCACGGTGATATCGTCTCGCCCTTTTTGATCTTTTGTGGTGGCAAGCAAAACTGGAAAGCCGTAGTAAAAGCCAGATCTGTTTAACTCTTTATGCATTTTTGCTCCTTTTTGAAATTGTAGCCCCCAGCACTTTAAGGCTTAAATTTTTAATGAATTTAGAAAAATTTTCAAAGCTTAGCTTAAGTGAGAAAAAGCGCTCTTTTATCAGCTTTTGGCTATCATTTTTTAAAAATTTAAGAGAGTAAAATGCGCAATCTAAATCAACTTTTCGTCTTTACAAACTCGCGTAAAATCAGGGAATTTAACGCTGGTTTTAATGACGAGCTAATCCCAAAAAGTCTAAGCATCGCAGAGTTTTATAAAAAGGCCGTTTTTGTAAATGGCCGCTTTGAGTGCGATAGTACCTACGCTTTGGTGCTTATGAACAGAGCCTGTGCCAGCGTCAAAGAGGCAAACTCGGTGCTTAAAATCCCAACTGAGTTTTTTGAATTTTTGAAAAACAACGACTATCTTTTTTCGTTTTTTAAAGAGCTAGCTATCAGCAAAAAGAGCATTGAAGAGATAAAATTTAACGACATTTACGCTGATTTTGAGGAGCATTTAAGCATACTTGAAGCGGTTTTAAAAGAGTATGAGAGCTTGCTTGATAAAGAGGATCTTTATGATGATATAACCTTGCCAAAAATTTACTCGATAAATGAAGCTTACATAAGAAGTTTTAGTGAAATTTCACTGCATATTGATGGTATTTTAAGCGAGTTTGAGTGGGAAATTTTAGAGAAAATTTCAAAACTAACAACACTAAAGATTATCTTTCAAACTAGCGTTTTTAATAAAAAACTAATCGAAAAGATAAGGCAAATTTCAGCCATTAATGAGCTTGAAAACTATAAAAAATATGAGCTAAATTTAAACACAAATGAGCTAACTTGCTTAGAAAATATCACAAAATTTGAGCCAGTTTTAGTAAGAAATTTTGCCACAAGAAGTTTGCAGTGCGCTTACGCTATGGCAAAGGCGAGCGAGTTTGTGCGTGAGGGCATAAAGCCTGAAAATATCGCTGTCATCTTGCCAGATGAGGGCTTTAGTGAGATTTTAAGGCTTCATGATAGCGCTAAAATTTTTAACTACGCTATGGGTGAGAGCTTTAAAAATACAAAATTTTATGAAGCGCTTTACTACATCACAAGAGCGATCAATGAAGAGGCAAGCCCAGTTTTTGATCAAAGTAAGTGTGAGAGCTACGAGGAGCTTGGCTTTATTTTAAGCGAATTTGGCGTGAGCGAGCAGCTTTTTGAGAAATTTAGGGCTAGCTACTTTGAGGCGTGTGAATTTAGCAAATTTAAAGAGCTAATAGATGAGCTTTTGGTGCTTGAAAATGAGCCAAGATGCGAAGAGAAACTCGCACTTGAGCTTTTTAGGATGGAGAATTTATGCAGGTATTTTAGCTTTAGTCTAAAGCAGCTAAGTGAGATTTTCTTGCTAAATATCTCGCGCCTAAGCATCGATGATGTGGGCGGCGGAAAGATCAGCGTCATGGGCATGCTAGAGAGCCGCGGGATGAAATTTGATGGCGTTATCATAGTTGATTTTAACGACAACTTCATCCCAGCAAGAAGCGCAAACGAGATGTTTTTAAACTCAAAAGTGAGGCAAAAAGCGGGGCTTATAAGCTACATTGAGCGCGAGAATTTGCAGAGATTTTACTACGAAAGCCTTATAAATAACGCCAAAAAGGTGGCGATAAGTTGCTGCGTAAATGAAGAGAGCATACCTTCAAGATTTTTAAAAAATTTCAAAACGATAAAAGATGAAAAATTTAGCGACGAGGCCTATTTGAAGCTATTTTTAAAAGGAGTTGCGAGCTTAAATTTAAGCGACGATGAGGTTATTTTAGAGCATGATTTTTTCGCAAATCCACTCTCATTCTCGACGCTAAATTTATTTCTAACCTGCCCAAGAAAATACTACTACACAAAGATAGCTCACATAGATGCGCCAAAAGCTATTGCAAGTGAGCTTGGCACAAAGCAAGGAAATAGCGTTCATAGCGCACTTTTTGAATACTATACTAGTGAGTTTTATAAGCAAAATAACACCTTTGATCTAGCCGTTTTTAAAGAGATACTAGCGAAGCAAAATCTTACGCCACTTGAGTTTGAAATTTGGACGCATAAATTTAAAGAGTATGAAATTTATGAAAACGAGCGCTTAAGGGCTGGTTTTAGGGTGCTTGAGTGCGAAAAAGAGGTGCAAAGCGAGTTTTGCGGCGTGCAGATAAAGGGATTTATCGATAGGATCGATGCAGGCGCAAACGGTGACGTGCTTATACTTGATTATAAAACTGGCGAGGCAAATGTAAATTCGCTCCAGCTTGCCTTTTACGAAGCACTTTACGGCGGAGAGGTGCGAAGTGCCTACTATGCCCTAAAAAACGAGCCTAGCTTAGTTAGCTCAAAAAAAAGCGTAGAGGATCTAAGCGGCGAGATAGAAAAGCTAAAAGCCATAAACAAAACCAAAATAAATTTTGAAAGAAAGAGCGGTGCTTGCGCATTTTGCGAATACGCTACACTTTGTAGGAGAGAGTTATGAAAAATTTTTTAGCCCTAAAAGCAAGCGCTGGAAGCGGTAAGACCTTTGCACTAAGCGTTCGCTACATCGCTTTGGTGCTTCGAGGCGAAAATATAAACGAGATCGTCGCTCTAACTTTTACAAAAAAAGCAGCAAACGAGATGAAAGAGCGCATAATCGCCACTTTTTTGGACTTGCAAAACAAAAAGGGCGAGCTTGACAAGGTCTGCGAGGAGCTTGGACTAAGCCTTGATGAGGCGATAAAAAGGCGAGATGAGCGCCTTGACGTCTTTTTACAAAGTGAGCTAAAAATTTATACATTTGATGCGTTTTTTTCTGGAATACTAAAGAAATTTAGCCAAAATTTAGGGCTTAGCCCAGACTACAGCGTGCAAGACAGCTTGCAAGATATGGCGTGGAAAAAATTTGTAAAAGAGGTGAGCAAGGATAAAAAGCTTCTTAGTGAGTTAGCACTAATGATGATCATTTCAAGCCAAAAAGAGGCTAGCTTTTCGCAGACTTTGGCGAAATTTTATGAAAGCTTTGGCGGCGAGCTAAAAGATAGTGGCGCAAGCTATCCAGATGATAGCAAAGTAAGGGCGGCGCAAAGGGCGATAAATGAGTATATAGCCTTGCAAAATGGCGCTAGCGATGTGGCTAAAAAGACATTTGGCGAGCAGAATTTATTTGAGCTATTTAAGAGTAAGGTTTTTGCTAGAGAAAGCCTAGACTACCGCACTTTTAGCAAAATTTACACCCCAGAGCTTGATAGGCTCTTTTTTGAGCTAAAAGAGGCAGCGAAAAACTACATTTTAGAGGTCGAAAAGTATAGGCTAAGTGGCTTTAGCAAGCTATTAAAGCTTTATAAGGCGTCAAATTTGGAGCTAAACAAGGAGATAAATGCGCTAAGTTTTGCCGATATAAACAAGCTGGTTTTTAAGCTTTTGGTGCAAAATTTGGATAAAGAGGCGCTTTACTTTAGGCTCGATGGCAGGATAAATCACCTCTTAGTCGATGAGTTTCAAGATACAAACGTGATCCAGTATGAGATCATCTTGCCGCTCATCGCTGAAATCGTCTCTGGATACGGACAAAACGGGCTTGGAAGCTTCTTTTACGTGGGCGACACGAAGCAGAGCATATATAAATTTAGGGGTGGCAAAAAGGAGCTTTTTGACAAGCTTGGAGATGATTTTAGTCAGATAGATATAGAAAATTTGCCAAGCAACTACCGCAGTTTAAAGGCTTTGGTGAAATTTAATAACGCCGTTTTTGAAGAAATTTATCAAAGATATGGGCTTAGCTTTGAGCCACAAGAGCCAGCTAAAAAAGATGAGACACTAAGCTATGAGGTAAGTGGCGAATGCGACTATTTTGAGGTAGAGAAGGACGACTACGGCTACTTGCGTGTGCTAAGTGATGAAGATATCGCAGGTACGGTCGTTTCGCAAGTAAATGAGCTTTTAAAAGCTGGTGTAAATGCAAGCGAGATAACCGTGCTTTGCTGGAAAAATAGCGACATCAGCCTTATCTCAGAGGTGCTTAGTAGCGCAGGGGTCAAAAGCGTTAATGAAGGCACTTTGGAGCTAAAAAGGACGCCATTTGTCGCGGCGATCATCGAGTATGCGAAATTTTGCCTTTTTAATGAGGAAATTTATGAAAAAAATGTGAACGCACTGCTAAATTCAAAGGTCAAAAAGCTAAATATAAAGCCAGAGGTGAGTGCTACAAATAGCCTATTTTACCTGGCTAAAAATTTAGGCATAAGCATGGCAGACGTTGATATTTTAAGGCTTTTTGAGCTAAGCGCGGGGTATAAAAATTTAAGTGATTTTATATTTAATCTTGAAAGCTTTAGCTCTAAAATCAGCCCAAAAAGCAGCGACGGTGTGAGAGTGATGACCGTGCATAAGTCAAAAGGGCTTGAGTTTGCTCACGTCATAGTTTGCGACATGATGGGCAAGGGCAGGGGTGATGACTCAAATTTCATAACCGAATACAGCGAAAAGGGCGAGTGGATCGTAAAGAGTAAAATTTCAGGTAGAGAAAATTTTGATAGCGACTATGCAAGCGTTTTAGAGCAGATGAAAGAGCTTGAAAAGCAAGAAAATATCAATAAAATTTACGTCGCTTTCACAAGGGCAACAAAGTCGCTCATCATCATCAAACAAGCCGTCCCAAGCGGAAGTAGCCCAAGCTTTTTTTCATTTTACACAAGAAGCGACAAGAGCGAAGCAAATGACTATCTTGATCTAAAAGAATTTAGCTTTGGCAAAATTTTGCCTAGTAAAACTGAGCAAAAAGAGCTAAAAAAAGATGAAAAAATGCCTGAAATTTTAAAGATAGAGAGGCAAGAGGTAGAGACGAAAGAGCAAAAGACGAGTGGTAAAAATTTAAGTGCGATATATTTTGGTCTGGCGTTTCACTATCTGCTTGAGATGAGCGAGAAATTTGATGAAATTTCACTAGAAAAAGCTAAAAATTTGATGCTAAATAAATTTCATAAATTTTTGCCACTTGAAGCACTTGAAGATGCCTTTTTTAGGGCAAAAATGCTTATAAGAGAGCCAAAATTTATAGAGTGCATAAAAGGCAAAGAAATTTATAAAGAGCAGCCATTTAAAGTAAAAAATGAGCTAAAACAGATGGATCTTTTTTGCTTTAATGAGCGTGAAATTTGTGTGATTGATTATAAAACGACAGATAAAAATATAGAAGAGAACAAAAAACAGGTAAAAGAGTATAAAGATGCGCTCGCTAAATTTTATGAAAAACATAGTATAATTGCCGTCATCTTCTACGCACTTGAAGGCAAAATTTCATATATTGAAGTTTAAATACTACTTAATTTAAGCTTTGTCAAAGCATTGTTTAAATACAATCACAACTCAAAAATTAACTTGGCAAAGGTAAGAAAATGACAAAAATAACAAAGCCAAACGAAGTTAAGCGAGACTGGATCGTAGTTGATGCAGCTGGTAAGCGCTTTGGTAGATTGCTAACTGAGGTAGCAACTATACTTCGTGGCAAAAACAAACCATGCTTCACGCCAAACGTAGATTGTGGCGACTATGTTATCATCATAAATGCTTCTAAAGTAGAATTTACTGGTAATAACAAAGCTGAAGATAAACTTTATCACAGACACTCAGGATATTTTGGCAGCGTAAAGAGCGAGAAATTTGGCGATTTGATAGCAAATAAGCCAGAAAAACTATTTAAACTAGCTGTTCGTGGCATGCTTCCAAAGACAAAACTTGGAAGAGAGATGATAAAAAAACTAAAAGTTTATGCTGGCAGTGAGCATCCTCATACGGCACAAATAGCTAAAAAAGAAGGAAAATAATTATGGCAAAAGTTTATGCAACTGGTAAAAGAAAAACTGCCGTAGCAAAGGTTTGGATAAAGTCTGGAAGCGGTAAAATCGTAGTAAATGGTATGGATCTTAACACTTGGCTTGGCGGTCACGAGGCTATCAAGCTTAAAGTTATTCAACCACTTTTAGTAACAAAACAAGAGAGCTTAATAGACGTAGTAGCTACAACTTTAGGTGGCGGTTATTCAGCACAAGCTGAGGCTTTAAGACACGGCATTTCACGTGCTTTAGCTGATATGGATGCTGATTTTAGAGCAGCGCTTAAACCAAAAGGCTTACTAACTAGAGATTCTCGTGTTGTTGAACGTAAGAAATTTGGTAGAAGAAAGGCTAGAAGAAGCCCACAATTCTCTAAACGTTAATGGTTTTTTGCAAGTGCTTTTGCATTTGCAAAATTTAGGTTATGTAAATTGTCAGATTTACATTAAGAATTTGGTTATAATTTAAAGTTGATTTATTTTTATTTAGGTAAAATTATAGTCAACATTAAAAATCCCTATTTGAAAGGAATTCTATTATGAAAAAGATTGCTTTAGCTATGGTTGCCGCAACAGCGGTTTTTGCGTCTAACGCAGCATACAACTATGAGATCACTCCAACTATCGGTGGTGTTCATCCAGAAGGAAATCTACGTGTAAAAGACCACAACTTTGTTGGTATTAGAGCGGCTAGAAACCTTGAAGATTTCTTCTTTGACCAAGTTGAACTTGGTGTTGATTACTCTCAAAAACTAAAAGAGAGAACAGGTAACGTTGTAAGAGAGGGTAGAGCTCTTAGATACCACGCTAACCTTGTAAAAAATATCGTTGACTTTGGACCAGTTAGCCTATATGGTTTAATCGGTGCTGGTTATGAAGATGTTCCAGCTATTTTTGTTAAAAACGAAGATGGCGGTTTTGGTCAATATGGTCTTGGTTTAAGATACCAAGTAACTGATAGATTTGCTCTTAAAGCAGAGGCAAGAGACGCTATCAAATTTGAGCATGCTGATCACAACCTATTCTATTCACTAGGCTTTGGTATCGGTCTTGATTCAAAAGCAGCTCCAGTTGTAGCAGCAGCTCCAGCAGCAGCTCCAGCAGCAGCTCCAGCTCCAGTTCTTGATGATGACAATGATGGCGTGCCAAACGATATCGATCAATGCCCTAACACTCCAGCTGGTGTAGTTGTTGACGAAAGAGGATGCGAGAAAGTTATCGTTCTTAGAGACCTAGATGTTAACTTCGCATTTGATAGCTACAAAGTTGGACCAAAATATGCAGCTGAGATCAAAAAAGTAGCTGACTTTATGGGTGAACACCCAGATTATAAAGTTGTACTTGCTGGTCACACTGATAGCGTAGGTGCAGAAGCTTACAACCAAAAACTATCTGAAAAAAGAGCAAAAGCAGTGGCTGAGGTTCTTGCTGGTTACGGCGTAGAAAAAGCTAAAATTTCTACAGTTGGTTATGGCGAACTTAAACCAATCGCTACAAACAAAACTAAAGAAGGTCGCGCTCAAAACAGACGTGTTGAAGCTACTTTCAATAAATAATTTTATTATTTAAAATTACTTCTTTAGGGCTTGGCTTCGGCTGAGCCCTTTTTTATTTCTGCGGAGATTATCATGAAAAAAACTATACTTTTTGACTTAGATGGCACACTTATAGACTCTACTTCTGCTATTTTAAAAGGTTTTGATGCGGCATTTTTGGCTCACGACAAGAAAGAACCTGATCATGATGCGCTAAAATCTCTAGTAGGATATCCGCTTGAAATAATGTTTGAAAAACTCGGTGCAGATAAAAATTTGCTTGCCGACTATGTAAAAGAGTATAAAGCTTGCTACGAGAAGATCTATTTAGATGAGACTGTGCTTTTACCGCATGCTATGGATGCTCTAAAAGAAGCTATCACGTTTGCTGATGTTGGTGTTGTTACGACAAAGACATCAAAATTTTCTATCATTTTACTTGAACATTTGGGTGTTATGAAATTTATAAAAACGGTTGTCGGACGAGATGATGTCGTTAATCCAAAACCAGATCCAGAACCTATAAATTTAGCTTTGAAGAGACTAGACAAAGAAAAAGATCATGCGTTTATGGTTGGTGATACCATTATGGATCTAGAGGCTGCTAAAGCTGCCCTTATAACTGGCGTTGGCCTTACATGTGGATATGGTAAAGAGTTTGACTTGAGGCAGTTTAGCGAGCATATATTTGCAAATCCACATGAGGCTGTTAGCTTTATCAAAGAAGCATAATAGTGAAAGTTTATTAAAGCTCCTGAGTCTGATACCTTTTAAACGTAAATTTATTCATAAATTTTTGTTTTAACTTATTACAAAACGTTTTAATGGACTAAAAAGAATTTTTATTTTCATATCAAAAATGTCTGCTACTATTTTATTAATCTAGATAATTCTTGTTTTTAGTAAATTCTGCATTTGATTTGTTGCTTTAGATAAATTTACTAACAAAATATGTAAATAAATATACCCGTATGTGAATTTGCTAGATAGGGATTTTTTATGCTTCGAAAAAGAGCAGGAATTCGTAGATATCTCACTTAAGAGAGCTGGCGTGGAGGCCGAGTTTGTCTATAAGATAAGCGAGGGCAGACCAAACGTCGAAGATAGGCTAAAAAATGGCGACATAGCACTTGTTATAAACACAAGCGATACTAAATCAAGCGTGGATGAT
>NZ_JAAKZD010000011.1:0-69139 GCF_015230035.1 Campylobacter concisus | reverse complement strand
TAAATAGATCATCAAGCTTAGACTGGATAGTTTTTATAGGGTTAAGAGACTTTTTAAGTAAGAAATAGACAAATGCTGAGAGGATAACGATAAATAGCACTGCTAGGATTAGCTGGATCTTTAGGAGAGGGATAGTATTTGATGTAAATACATCTTTTTGCATAGCCGAGATAGCTATCCAGCCACGATCATTTAGCTCGATAAAGTCAGCAAATCTCTCTTCGCCTTTTGAGTTTTGATAAGCAATAAGGCCATTTTTATTGAAGTCTTTATTTTTATATCTTTCAACCAGCTTTGTCGTTGTAGCATTTTCTTTGCCAACTAGCTCTTTATTAGGGTGGATGATGATCTTGCCGTTTTTGTCCATCACATAAACATAGCTATAGTCGTTTTTGCTAATATCCATGATCTCGTCGCTAAGGCTTGAGATATCAGCATTCATAGCAGCGACACCTTTATCGCCGATAGGTGCTGAAAATGCGATCATCATGGCATTTGAGCTTGATGATTTGTAAGGATCAGAAAAAGTTGCTTTTGAGCCTTTTGCGATCTTATACCAATCTCTTGTTCTTGGGTCGTAGCCATTGTCTTTTGGCATCTCATTCTTACCATTTGAGCGGTACATCGCTCCATCACTCTCATATCCTGCAAAAATTCTCTCGATCTCAGGTGAGACTATGAGTTTGCCTGTGCTTAAAACTTCATTTATCTGGCTTCTATCCTCTAGTTTTTCTAGCCTTTGGGCGATGCCGTTTGCAGCGTGCGTGTTGCTGTTAAAAAATGTATTCATAGCGTTTTTTACATCTTTTAAAATTTGACGTTGAGATTGGATGACTAGCTCGATGGTTTTACTCTGAGCAGTATAGTAACTAGCGGCCGACATAGCCACAAACGATATACATAGAGCAACTATTAGCATTAGTGCTATTTTATTGGTGATTGACTTCACACGAATTCCTTTACATAATGATTTTAACTTTATCGGTTAGTTATAGAATAATTGAATATTAGTTTTTAAGAAATTTAATGTTTTTGAAAATTTTAATTAAAAATAAATATTTTTACCTTATCTCATACCTTTTTGAAACTACGTGGTAGTAAAAGGCTCCAACGAAAAAGAGGCTTCCCATAAAGGCTGCGATCATCTCCACGCTTAGTCCAAGCTCGTATAAAAAGCCAATCGCAAATGAGATAAGTGCGCTAAATCCAAGAAAAACCATATCGTTATACGCGATCACTCTGCCGTAAAACTCTTTTTTGCAGTTTTGTTGAAGCAGTGTGTAGGTGTAGCTCCAAAGGCTTGACGTGCAAAAACCAGCAAAGATGATGCCAATGAGCGAGAGATAAAAATTTCGCAAAGAGAGCGCCCAGATGATGATGCCAAGCCCTTGACCGATATAGATGTAGATGAGAGTTTTTTTATTCATAAATTTACTAAGTATGGCCGGTGCAAACATAAGCGAGATCGACCTTGAGGCGTTTAATAGACCAATAACTAGCGAGGTTGAGAGTAAATTTGCGTATTTATAATCGGCCAAAAGTGCGATCAATGCGTCATAAGCGGTAATGCCAACAAAGGCGTGCAAAAATATAAGATGCACGATGAGCCTATTTTCTTTTAGGTATTTAAGCCCATTTTTTAGCATTTTTAGAGGTTTTTCTATAAATTCTGGCTTTAGCTCGTCTAGTTTTAAAAGATATAAAAAGCCAAAACTGCAAAGATAAAGAGCTCCGTCAAGCAAAAAGGCGCTTTTGATGCCAAAAAAGTGTATATAAACGCCAGCAAGCCCCATACCAGCGGTGTATGAGACCGCCCAGATGATCGAGTGGATCTCGTTTGCAAGCTTTAGGCTCTCTTTGCTTAAAATTTTTGGTAGCACGCTCATCTCTACTTGAAAATACATCCCGCCAACACCGTTTCTAATAAAAATGATAAGCAAAAGCAGCCATAAAAAATCAAGCGAATTTATAAAAAGCAGCATAAAAACGCTTATGGTCTCAACCGCCATCATGATAACAAGCATCGGTTTTGGGCTAAATTTATCAACCAAAATGCCACTAAATGGAGCGATGACAACACCCGGGATAAACGCCATCGCCGCACTTAGTGTAAGTGCCCAAACAGGAGCGTCAAGCGAGATAAGTAGCGTAAAGATGCCAGTGTGCGAGAACCACACACCAAAGTAGCACATGAGCTGGATGGTGCTTAAAAGGCGGAAATTTCTCTCATCCTTTAAAAGCTTAAGATACTCTTTCAAGCTACTGGTTCCACATGAGCGTTATCTGTTCTATCTGCGCCTCGTCTGGGATCTGGCTTAAGCTTGCTATCTCTTGTGCGAGCGGATTTTTAAGCTTTATGAGCATATCGTGGCTCTCTATTTTTAGATAGATATTGTTTGCATCGCTTTGAAATTTAGAGATGACAAGTGCGTTTTTTATATCTTTGAAATTTGACTTTAGACTGATATTTTCAGGAGTTTTAAACTCGTTTGAGTAAATTTCAATGCTTGTGATGATGCCATTTAGCAAGGTGTATTTAAAAATTCTCTCGTTTTTGCTTGTGACGATGTAGCTATTTTCTTTTTTGGTATTGTCTCTTTTTATATTTTTTGCGCCGTAAAATTTCATCACATCAGCATTTGCTGACTCGTTTGTAAGTTTTGCAAAAAAGCCCTTGCCAAAGAGGCTAGATCTGCCTTTTTCTCTTTTGTAGTGCCCGCTTATGTGAGCATTTTTGCAAATTTTATCGTTTGCGATTATGAAGATGTCGTTAGCGGTTTTATGCACGCTTAGAGCCACGCCTTTTTCATCTAAAAGGTAAAAAATGCCCTTGTCATAAAGCAGCTCTGAGTTAAATTTACAAAGTGGTGAGCCATCTTTTAGCGATGAGTAAAAGCTTATCTTTGCGCCATTTTTGCTAGGCACAAGCACAAGCTCTAAAAAGCCATTTTTGTCTTTAAATTTAGAAAATCTAGCAAAAAAACTATCTTTATATGCCTTATTTACCGGCTCGTAGTTATAAATTTGAGCTAGCACGCCAACTCGTTTATTTTTCTTATCATCAAGCTGAAGAAGTGAGTTTTTATTTGGCACAAAGTAGCTAAGCGCACCACTTTCATCTTTTAGCACGATAGCGCTCTCATCGACATCAAATGTACCACCTTTTTCTACCAAGGTAGCAGCCTTATCCATCGTAAGCATAGTTTTTGTGTAGGTTTTGTCTTTATTTAGAGTTAAGATAGTCTTTACGCCCTCGCAGTTTGAGCATGGCAAGGTGGTGTAGTAGCTCGTGTAGATAGAGTTTGAAAGTATTAGTTTTTCTGGTTTTTTGGGTTTTTCGTCTCTAACTAGGGGTTTTTCTTCTTTTGATTTTTGTGTTTGTTCTTGATCTTGTGGCTTTAAATTTTCATTTTTAGCGCAGCCGATGATGAAAAATGAGATAAGTATGGCAAAAAGATATTTCATTTGCAACTCCTTAAAAATTGCAAAATTATATCATTTTGCCTTTAAAATTTATTTTACGCGTTTGAAGATGTATTTGTCTTTTAGCTCGCCAGTGACCTCTTTTTGATCCATATCAAGCATCTTTAGGCTCTCTCCCTCGATCTTATAAAAGCTCTTCTCTTTATACTCATCAACCGTTGTGATAACGCCATTTTTTATAGAGTATTTACCCTTGCTAACGGCTTTGTAGTTGTCTTTTGACTTGTAGTTCATCACACTTTCAAATGTGCCATCTTTTTTTAGTGTGAGGGTTGAGTCTATGCCCATGCAGCTAGCGCAAGGTAAAAACGCCTTGTAAGTGCCTTCGATGCTGCTTACTGGAGCCATGCAGCTACCTTTTACTTCACATTTGCCTTGAGGGACGCTTGTGCTTTGGTTTGACGTAGCGCAACCTGCTAAAAGTAGAGCCGCACTTAGTGCAAAGATAAAATTTTTCATGCTGATCCTTTTTGAAAATAAAATTTAAAATGTATTATAATACTTAAGAAAATAACAAATTATAAATTAAAGGAGAGAAGATGCAAGTTGAGACATTTGGCGTTTTAGTCGTTGTTTTGGTCATTTTTGCATTTTTGTTTTTAAAAGCTGGCATCAAGATCGTTTCGCAAGCAGATAACTTGCTGATCGAGCGACTTGGTAAATTTCACAAGGTGCTTGACGGTGGATTTCACATTATCATCCCATTTGTCGATCAGATAAGGGCGATCATAACTATAAAAGAGCAGCTTGTTGATATCACAAAACAGCAAGTCATCACAAAAGATAATGTTAATATTAGCGTCGATGGCATCGTCTTTTTGAAGGTTTTTGACGCAAAAATGGCGGTTTATAATGTCGATAACTACAAGCGCGCCATTGCAAATTTAGCCATGACAACGCTTCGTGGCGAGATAGGCGCGATGAATCTTGACGATACGCTAAGCTCACGTGACCGCCTAAATGCCGCACTTCAAGTGGCTCTTGGCGATGCTGCTGGCAACTGGGGCGTAAAGATCATGAGGGTTGAAATTTCTGAAATTTCTGTCCCACTTGGCATCGAAGAGGCGATGAATATGCAGATGAAAGCTGAGCGTGAAAAGCGCGCGATCGAGCTAAAAGCCTTGGCTGAAAAAGAGGCACTAATCCGCAACGCAGAGGCGCTAAAGCAAGAAAAAGTGCTTCAAGCAGAGGCGATAGAGCGTATGGCTGATGCGAAAAAATACGAGCAAATCGCCATTGCAACAGCTCAAAAAGAGGCTATGGATATGATAAATGACAGCATGAGCAAAAACGCAAATGCGGCTGAATTCCTGCTCGCTCGTGACAGGGTCGGGGCATTTAGTGAGCTAGCTAAAAATAGCTCAAAAGATAAAATTTTAGTCCCTTATGAGGCGGCTGAGCTCATCGGCTCGCTTAGTGTTTTAAAAAATTTCTTAGCTAAGGATAAGGCGTGATAAGTCCTTTTATAATGATAGCCATAGGCGCGCTCTTGTGCGTGGCTGAGCTTATGCTATTTTCATTTTATCTGCTCTTTTTTGGCGTCGCTTTTATCATCGTTGGGGCGGTAAATTTTGGCTTTAATTTTGAGTGGAGCTTTCAAATTTTAGCCGTCTTAGTGCTTGCCTTTATCTTGCTTGTGCTCTTAAAAGCGCCGTTAAAGAGTAAATTTATGGCTAAAAAAGAGAGCTTTAATGAGGAGTTTTTAGATGAGCCAGGAGTTGGCGAGATCAGAGAAAATATGGTCTATTTTAAAGGCACTCTTTGGAAGTATGACGGAGCGCTAAAAAACGGCGAGAAAGTGCAGGTTTTAGGCACTAAGGGAGATAAGGTTATATTAAAATAAAGTGCCAAATGGCACTTTATCTATTTTGCGTGGGCTGGGCAGCCTGCTGGCATTTGCCCATGCATCGCCCCTTGCATGCCGTGATGAGGGCAGCTTGGCATATTTTCTTGCATCATTTTTTGATGATGAGCACATCCGCAACTTGCACCTTGTGGCTCAGCTGGCTTTGGCTCGTTTTTAGCACAACCAACTAAAAATAATCCGCAGATAACGGCAAATATAACCTTTTTCATAACTCGCTCCTTTAAAGAATTTCTAACATTGTAGCCTTTAAAAATTAATTTTTCATAACGCCTGATTTATCATATTTAAAAGCATTTTTGGCTAAACTTTCGCCCAAAAATAAGCAAAATAAAAGGTTAAATTTGAAAAGACTTAGTGTAAATGAAGCCATCGATCTTATAGAAAATGCACCGCTTCACGAGCTTGGCAAGATGGCGCTAGCTAGAAAAAAAGAGCTTCATCCAGAAGGCATCACAACTTTCATCGTAGATCGCAACATCAACTATACAAACGTCTGCTGGGTGGATTGTAAATTCTGTGCATTTTACCGCCACGCAAAAGAGGAAGACGCTTACGTGCTAAGTTTTGAGGAGATCGGCAAGAAGATCGAGGAGCTTATCGCCATTGGCGGCACTCAAATTTTATTTCAAGGTGGCGTTCATCCAAAGCTAAAGATCGAGTGGTACGAGGAGCTTGTAAGCTACATCAGCAAGCACTATCCAAGCATCACGATACATGGCTTCTCAGCCGTTGAGATCGACTACATCGCAAGAGTTTCAAAAATTTCTACAAAAGAGGTCCTAAGACGCCTAAACGAAAAGGGCTTATACTCGATGCCAGGGGCTGGAGCGGAGATATTAAGCGACCGCGTTCGCGACATCATCGCCCCTAAAAAGTGCGACACCGCAGACTGGCTTCGCATACACAAAGAGGCGCACGAGCTTGGCATGAAGACGACTGCGACGATGATGTTTGGCACGGTTGAGAGCACTCGCGAGATCGTCGAGCACTGGGAGCATATCAGAAATTTACAAGATGAAACGGCTGGATTTAGGGCATTTATACTTTGGAGCTTTCAAGGGCTAAATACAAAGCTTATGCAAGAATTCCCAGAGATCAAAAAGCAAAGCTCAAACGTCTATCTAAGGCTTCTTGCGGTCTCAAGGCTATTTTTAGATAACTTTAAAAATATCCAAAGCAGCTGGGTCACACAGGGTAGCTACGTAGGCCAGCTAGCGCTTCTTTTTGGCGCAAACGACCTTGGCAGCACGATGATGGAAGAAAACGTCGTAAAGGCCGCAGGTGCAAGCTTTAGGATGAATCAAGACCAGATGATCGAGCTTATAAAAGATGTCGGAGAAATTCCAGCTAAGCGCAACACAAACTACGATATTTTGGAGAAATTTTAGATGAAAATTTTAGATATCAATGTAAAAAATGTAAAAATCCCAGTCGTTTTTGAAAGCTCAAAAGCGATGCCAGTAGTGAGCCTAAAGCTAGTTTTCAAAGCAGCTGGTAGCTCGCAAAATGGCAAGCTAGCAGGCCTTGCAAGACTAAGTGCAAATTTACTAAACGAGGGCGATATGAAGCTAGGCTCGGCTAAATTTGCTAAAGAGCTTGAAGTAAGGGCGATTAGCCTAAATGCAAGCTGCGGCTTTGAGACATTTTGCATTGATCTAAACTGCCTAAAAGAGCACTTTGCCTTTGCGTGCGGCAAGCTAAAAGAGCTTATAAGCGCTCCAAATTTAACAAAAGAAATTCTAAATAGGTGCAAAACCGTCACACTTGGCGAGATCGCAGCAAATGAAAATGACTTTGACTACGTGGCAAGGCAGGGGCTCTTTGAGCTTTTGTATCCAAAAAGCGTGCTTTCAGAGCCAAGCATCGGCACAAAAAAGAGCGTAAAAGCGATCACGCTTGAAGATGTAAGTAAATTTTTAAACGAGCATTTAGACCTTTCAAATTTGCTTTGTGTGCTAGGTGGCGACATCGACGAGAAGCAGACAAAAGAGCTTGCTAGCGTTTTAGAAATATTAAAACCTGGCAAGGTGCGAAAGCTAGAGCGCTTTAGCCCAAGTGACAAGTGCGAAAGCAGCGAGATCATTAGGCAAAGCGAGCAGGCATACATCTACTTTGGCGCGCCATTTGATGTAAAGCCTGAAGAGAAATACAAGGCCGCAGTGGCGACATTTATCCTGGGCGAGGGTGGCTTTGGCTCGAGGCTCATGGAGGAGATCCGCGTGAAAAGAGGGCTTGCATACAGCGCCTACGCTAGAAATTTGCTAAATCTCTCTTACAGCCAGCTTTACGGCTACATGCAGACAAAAAATGAGAAAAAAGACGAAGCCATCGCCGTTATAAAAGAGGAAATTTTAAAATTTAGTAAAAAAGGCGTTAGCAAGGCCGAGCTTGAGCAGGCGAAGAAATTTTTACTTGGCTCGTTGCCGCTTAGACTTGAGACGCTATTTAAGCGCCTTGATATCGCGCAGAGCGAGTTTTATGAGCATGGCGAGCTTGGAGCATTTTTAAAGGACCTTGATAAAATTTCAGCCCTTTCGCTTAGCGAGCTAAATAGCTTCATAAAAGCCCACGCAGAGATCAATCAGCTAAGTTTTTGCGTTTTAAAAAATGAAATTTGAAGCAAGCGACAGGACAAAACTTCTAAAAATAGGCGTGCTTAGCCTGCTTGACCTTGCTCTCGTGCTACCAAAGGGCTTTGAGGATACGACGATCGCTAAGAGCCCAAGAGAAGGGCAGGTCTGCATAAATGTAAAGATCACCTCGCTCGCCTCGCGCCCTGGCATGCTGACAGCACTTGCCTTTTGCGAGCAGTGGCAAAGTAGCGTAAAGATCGTCATTTTTAACGCAAAGTCTTGGCATTACGGCGCTTTTAAGGTCGGCAAAGAGATGGCGATATATGGACTTTGCTCCTACGCCTTTGGCTCGTGGCAGATCGTTAATCCAAAGATCACCACAAAAATAGGCCAGATTGTGCCTAAATTTAAGACCGAGTTAAAAGATGATGAGCTAAAAAAACTCATCTTAAAATATCTAAATTTACAAAATTTACTAGCCGAGGGCTTAAACGAAAAAGAGGCTAAATTTCTAGCTGATCTGCAAAGGCTAGATGAGCAAAGCGTGCAAATTTTATACCGCCTAAAAAATGATGGCGAGGGCATAGAAATTTTAAAATTTGTAGAAATTTTTAACTACATAAAAAAGCTAAGTGCGAAAAAAACCTACTTTAAAAGCCCTAAAATCAAGCTTTTTGACATAAGCTCTTGGCTTAAGAGCTTGCCATTTACGCCGACAAATGACCAGCTAAACGCCATAAATGATATCAGAGACGACCTTAGCGCTGTGCAGGCAAAAAGGCGCGTCATAATGGGCGATGTGGGAAGTGGCAAGACGCTTGTGATCCTAGCAGCTGCTCTTAGCGTCTATCCGCAAAGTGCCATTTTGATGGCGCCAACAAGCATCTTAAGCGAGCAAATTTATAACGAAGCAAAGAGACTGCTGCCGCCTTTTATGAATGTGATGCTGGTGCGAAGCGGGGAGAAAAAGATAGACTTTAGCGGGGCAAATTTGATCGTTGGCACGCATGCGCTGCTCTTTCACGAGCTGCCAAACTCGCCGCTTGTCATGGTCGATGAGCAGCACCGCTTTGGCTCAAATCAGCGCAAAAAGATAGAGGAGCTGGCCTCAAACGAGGACGAGCGAGCAAATTTCGTGCAGTTTTCAGCTACGCCAATACCAAGAACGCTAAGTTTAATCCAGTCTGAGATCGTAAATTTTAGCTTTTTAAAGCAGATGCCATTTAAGAAAAATATAACGAGCCAAATTTTAGGCACTAGCGAGTTTGGCTTTTTGCTAACTCACATTAAAAAGCAGCTTGCGGGCGGCTTTCAAGTAGCCATCATCTATCCGCTAGTTGAGAGCAGCGAGAGCTCAAACTACCAAAGTCTAAGCGAGGCGCAGGGCTTTTGGCTAAAGAATTTCAAAAATGTCTTCGTCACGCACGGCAAGGACAAAGAGAAAGAGGAAATTTTAAGGCGGTTTAGAGAAGAGGGCGAAATTTTGCTCTCAACAACCGTTGTTGAGGTGGGGATCTCGCTGCCAAGGCTAAATACGATAGTGATCGTGGGCGCTGAGCGGCTAGGGCTTGCCACGCTTCATCAGCTACGAGGCAGAGTTGGGCGAAATGGCGGCGATGGATACTGTTTTTTATTTACCAAGCTAAAAGAGGCGCCAGCTAGGCTAAAGGAATTTTGCGCGACAAATGACGGCTTTAAGGTGGCAGAGCTTGATCTGAAAAACCGCCAAAGCGGCGATATACTAAACGGCTTTTTTCAGCACGGAGCGACCTTTAACTTCTATGACTACGAGGATGATATCACGCAGGCTGCAAAGGCCAGAGTAGCTGAGCTTAAAAATAAAGCTTAAATTTGATCTTGCGGGTTGTGTTAAAATTTAAGGTGGATGATTGCTTTTGGCTAGGAGGATATAAATTTGCGTCAAATTTAAGATGAGGGCGCAAGCTTTTATGGCTAGTTTTAAATTTGATAGAAAATGGCAACTGTTGCGCGGTTGATTTAGCTTTATCGCGACTGGTCTTGTCTTTTTTAATATCGCTATCAATAAAAAGGTTGCTAGCAAACCAGTCTAGGTTCTCTGTGGCAAAATGGCTCAGGGTTTTAAAACGTCTTTGCTTTTGCGCTATACCTAAATTTATCTTGTCTAGCAAAATCTAATCTCTTGCAGGCTCTTTTTAAAATTTACATGAAAATTTGATATGGCGGGATAAAATTGCTCTTTTTATCGCTCACTCCCAAACTCCCATGTTATCGCCAATTATATTGCTGTTGCCCTCTTTTTGACTAATCCAAACCCACTCTTTGACATTTTTAGTTATCCACTCGTTTTTAATGGCGTGTTTATAAACAAATAGACCTAAATTTGCCAAGTCATTTTCATCACCTTTTGCGTGAAAGGTATTTTTATCAATCTTGATCAAGTCACACTGCTTGGCAAGCTTGTCTAAATATTCATAGATCACATCTAGCTTATACTTTTTCTCTCTTAAAACCTTTTCTTCATCGATCACGATCTTAGTGCCTAGTAGCGGGTAAGCCATTGTTATCCTTTCAAATTTATTTTGCATTTTAGCATTTATGGTTAGTAAATTTAAGTAGAAATTTTTAGATAAAACGACTATCTGCCCTTAAAAATTAAGAGCAGATAAATTTATAGTGGATAAGTGAGGCAGCAGTTTCTTTTTACTTCGTCGATGTAGCTCACGTTTAAATTTAGTCCGTAAAGCTTGCTTAAATTTTCGCTTCTAATGATCTCATCAACCGTGCCAAATCCAACCTCGCCATCACCTTTCACAAGGGCGACATATCCGCCAAGAAGCACGGCAAAGTCAGGGTTGTGAGTAGTTAGCACGACCGAGTAGCCAAGCTCTTTTAGCCACTTAACTGTGCGTAGGAATTTATACTGGTTGCCAAAATCAAGCGCGCTCGTTGGCTCGTCAAATATGATCATCTTTGGCTGCGCAGCCATCGCACGAGCGATCATACACATCTGCTTTTGACCGCCACTCATCTGCGTGATAAAGCGATCCTCTAAGTACTCGATCTCAAGCTTTTTGGTGTAAATTCTAGCGATCTCTTCGTCCTCTTGGCTAGGTCTTGCAAAGATACCAAGGTGCGCCGCACGGCCCATCGTGATAAACTCAAGCCCTGTGTAGTCATACTCGGTAACCTCGCTTTGAGCGACGTATGCCATGATCTTAGCACGCTCTTTGTTGCTTAGGCTATCTACGTTTTTGCCATCAAGAAAGATTTCTCCAGAAACTGGCTTTAGCGAGCCACTTATTAAGCCTAGAGTAGTTGATTTGCCAGCTCCGTTTCGACCAAGAATGGTTAAAATTTCCCCAGCGCCTATCTTTAAATTTACATTTTCTAGTTTGCCAGCCCCATTTGGGTAGCTAAAGTTTAAATTTCTAACTTCAAGCATCATGCAACCTTTTTATTTCGCCATAAAACCCAGACGAAAAATACCGTGCCGATAAAGCCAGTAAGTACGCCAAGAGGCACTTCGCTCACGCTTATGCTGCGCGCCAAGGTATCAACAAAAAGCAAAAATATTGCACCCATAAATATGCTTGCAGGCATGCTTTTTATGTTATTTGCACCAACTAGCATACGCGCTAAGTGAGGCATGAGAAGTCCCACCCATGCGACTATGCCGCTTATGCAGACGCTGCACGCTGTAAGAAGCGTAGCGCAGATGATGATGACAGCGCGCTCGAATGAGACATTTACGCCAAGTCTAGCTGCACTCTCGTCGCCAAGAGATAGTAAATTTATACGCCAGCTCATGGCGATAAGTAAAATGGCGCAGATGATCATCACAGGGGCTATGTATTTTAAGTTGTCACTATCAAGCTTTGCAAGGCTACCAAGCTGCCAATAAACAATGTCAGGTAGCTTCGTCTCAGGGTCGGCGACATACTTTAAAAAGCCGATCACTGAGCCCATGAGGCCGCTTACGATGATACCAGAAAGAACTAGCATAAGCGTGCTCGTGCGTCCCATCATCTTTGGTATGGCTAGCGTGATAGCAACGGCTGCTAGGCCAAAGCCAAAGGCAAAAGCCTGCACCCAAAATAGCGATAGATCAAAGATGATAGCAGTGGCTGCTCCCACACAAGCACCAGCTGAGACGCCTAGAAGATCAGGGCTAACTAGCTGGTTTTTAAAGACACCTTGATAGGCTGCACCACTCACGCTAAGAGCGGCTCCGACAAGGATGGCTGCGATGATGCGCGGGATGCGTAAATTTTCTATCACGTTTGTGATGTTGCTAGCTGCGCCATCTCCAAAACCAAAGCTGTGAGCCAGCACGCTAAAGACGTCGTTAAATGGTATGTAAAATCTACCAACGCCAAGTGCGACAAAGGCGCAAAGAAGCGTTAGTAGAGCTAAAAAGATAACAACTATTGAAAAATTTGCGTTTTTCATATCTTACTTGCTGCTACCGTCTGGATTTAGACCTTTTAAGATATAGCCGTACTCTGTATCGCTAAGATCGTGATTTAAGAACTCTTTATAAAACTCTTTTGTTTTTGCTTTTATATCGACATCTTTAAATAGATCTGGTTGGATAGTCTTTGCTGCCCATAAAATTTGAAGCACGTTTTCAGCGCCATATCTATCCCAGCTAAATACACCTTTTGGATTGCCATAAACTTTGCCGTTTTTAACAGCGTTTGAGCCAGAGAATGCAGGGTGCTCTTTTATCTTTTTGATCTGTGCGTCTGTGTCATTGCCGCCAACGATGATGATATCAGGATTTGCATTGATGATCTCTTCAGCGCTAACTTCGATCATTGAACCCTCAGTATTGATAGCATTTACACCGCCACCTAGCTTGATCCAAGTATTTTGGATAGTATTTGTACCATCAACTTTTAGCAAATTTGCGCCGCCAAGCAAGTGAAGTACTTTTGGACGTTTAGCGTCAGGGATGTTTTTTGTTCTTGCTGTTACAAACTCAGAGTTATCGTGGATTTTATTAGCAAGCTTTTCAGCTTTTTTTCTAGCGTCATCAGTGCCTATAACTTCAGCTGTTGCGTAGATGCTTTTCTCCATATCTGGGTAGTCTCTAAAGATCAAATTTACCGCGCTAAAGCCGTTTTTGATAAGCTCATCTTGGTAGTTTTTGTTAAAAACTATGATAACATCAGGTGCAAGCTTAACAAGCTCTTCTATCTGAAGGTCTTTGCCGTTTAGCGCAGCTGGTAAATTTTTAAGTTTTGGATAGACGTGCTCAAACCACTTGTTGGTTTTGATCAGATCAGTTGTGGCTACAACCTTATCCATACCGCCAAGTGCTAGGATGATCTCGTTGTTTGCATTCCACAGTGCTGCGATCTTCTCAACCTTCTCAGGCACGCTTACTTTGACGCCTTTCATATCTGTGATGCTTCTAGCAGACTCAGCTGCGCTTAGGCTAAGAGCTACAAAAAGTGAAGCAACAAGGCTAAATTTAGCTACTTTGTGTATGAAATTCATTTGCATATTTTTTCCTTTTTTCGTGTGAAATAGTTTGGTTGATATGTTACTGCTATTTACATTAATGTTATGTAAAATTTGCATGTTTATTGTGAAAAAATTGCATATTTTGTAAATTCATATAAAGCTAATAGGATAAATATTCTCTTTTTATTGACATATATCATTAGTCACTATTTTGAAATGAGATAAACTTTCTCCTAAATTTTAAAAAAGGAGAATCAATGCGTGAATACAAAAGATACTGGCTCGCACTTGTTGCTGTGCTGGTAGTTTGCTTTAGTATTTTAGGCTACTACGGCGTTGAGGTTTATAGAAATTCGCCTCCAGTTGTAAATTTCACTGACGAAAATGGCAAGGTCGTGATCGACAAAGAGAGCATCTACAAAGGTCAAGAGGCTTGGCAAAGCATAGGCGGTATGCAAGTTGGCTCTGTTTGGGGGGCACGGGGCATATCAAGCGCCTGATTGGAGTGCGGACTGGCTTCACAAGGAGCTAGTTGCCTTTTTAGAGATCAAGGCTGATGAAATTTATCATCTAAAATACGCCGATCTAAATGCCGAGCAAAAGGCAAATTTAAAGGTTTTGCTTAAAAAAGAGTATAGAGAAAATAGCGTCAAAGACGATAAATTTGTGCTAAGCGCTGATAGGCTAAAGGCAATAAGTCAAGTAGCTAGCGAGTATGCTGCGCTTTTTGGTAATGACCCTAAATTTAAGCCTTTAAGAGAAGCTTATGCGATGAAAGAAAATACGCTCCCAGGTGCAAGCGACAGAGCCGATCTAAACAACTTCTTCTTCTGGTCAGCCTGGGCGACAGCGACAAACAGACCTGGTAGCGAGGCAACCTACACAAACAACTGGCCGCACGAACCACTAATCGATAACGTGCCAACAAGTGAGAATGTCTTTTGGTCGGTTGCAAGCGTCGTGATACTTCTAACAGGCGTTGGGCTTCTTGTTTGGTTTAGCTCATTTTACGGCAAAAAAGATGATGAAAAGCTTGAGCCAATTAGCGAAGATCCGCTTAAAAAGCTAAATTTAACACCATCACAAAAGGCGCTTAAAAAGTATCTCTTTGTTACGCTAGCGCTATTTGCGTTTCAAATTTTAATAGGTGGCTTTACAGCTCACTACACAGTCGAAGGACAAGAATTTTATGGCATAAATTTATCAGCCTACATCCCTTATTCGCTTGCTAGAACGTGGCATATACAAGCTAGTATTTTCTGGATAGCGACCGGATTTTTAGCGGCTGGACTATTTTTAGCTCCGATCATAAATGGCGGCAAGGATCCAAAATTTCAAAAGCTTGGTGTTGATCTGCTCTTTTACGCGCTACTTTTCCTTGTAGTTGGCAGTTTTGTGGGCGAATATTTAGCTATCGCAAACATCATGCCTATAAATTTAAGCTTCTGGCTTGGACATCAAGGATATGAATATATCGATCTTGGACGAGTTTGGCAGATCATTTTGTTTGTTGGTCTTGTCATCTGGATGCTTCTACTTCTTCGTGGATTTGCAGGCGGGTTTAAAAACAAAGGCGATAAAAATTTACTTGCTATCTTTGCTATGTCGGCGGTTGCGGTTGGCTTGTTTTACGGAGCAGGGCTATTTTATGGTCAAAGAAGCCCACTTCCAGTGATGGAGTATTGGCGCTGGTGGGTTGTACACCTTTGGGTTGAGGGCTTTTTTGAGGTATTTGCGACAGCATCACTTGCTTTTGTCTTTGTTTCTTTGGGCCTTGTCTCAAAAAGATTTGCGACATTTCAAACACTTGCAAGTGCGTCACTCTTTATGGTAGGTGGGATCCCAGGCACCTTCCATCACCTCTACTTTGCAGGCACTACAACGCCTATAATGGCTATTGGTGCAAGCTTTTCAGCGCTTGAGGTCGTGCCTTTAGTTTTACTTGGAGCTGAGGCGTATGAGCACTACAAACTCCAGTTTGCTCAAAGCTGGGCTAAAACGCTTAAATGGCCACTTTACTGCTTCATCGCAGTTGCCTTTTGGAATATGCTAGGTGCTGGCGTCTTTGGATTTTTGATAAATCCTCCGATTTCACTATTTTACATCCAAGGACTAAATACAACGCCAGTTCACGCACACGCGGCACTATTTGGTGTTTATGGATTTTTGGCACTTGGCTTTGTTTGGCTTGTGGCTACTTATCTATTTAAAGGGCAAGAATTTGATGAAAATCTGATGAAAGTTGGCTTTTGGGGACTAAATGCAGGACTTATGCTAATGATCGTGCTTTCACTACTTCCAATAGGCATCTATCAAGCATTTGCAAGCTTGGAGCAGGGCATGTGGTATGCAAGAAGTGCTGAGCTTTTACAACAGTCACACTTGCAAAATTTAAGATGGTTAAGGATGCTTGGCGATACGATTTTAATAATCGGTGGCATCTGCTTCTTTGCTCAGCTTTTAAAATTTATGCTTAATAAAAAGGCTTAAATTTATGGGGGCGCTTTGCCCCTTTATTTAAGCTATCTTTTCATAAAATAGTGCAAATTTAAAGGATAGAAATGATGACATTTTTAAAGAGAATTTGCGTTACATTTGTCGTGCTTTTGCACCTATTTTTGGCGTTTTTGGTTGATTTTTCATTTCCGCACTACGCAAGCGTGCAGATAACTGGCGGCGACGTAAAACGCATGGATAAAGATGGCATAATAGACGCCAAAAACCCAGCCGATGGGCCTGTAAGAGATGTCTATTTTATCTACACAAAAGATGCGAAAAACGCTGAAAAAGTTATGGCTTATAGAAACGAAGATACGGCGTGGGGCTTTCCATTTTATTTTAAATTTAACTCAGCCGACATCCAAGCTAAGGCTCAAGGCTTTACAAATAGCGATAAAAACGTCACTATCAAATACTACGGATATAGAATTTCTATGCTAAACGAGTTTAGAAACGCGATCTCTATAAAAGATAGCGGCACAAACACCAGCTGGCCTATCGCTAGCTACGTGCTTTACTTCATTTTATTTATCTCGCTTATCATCTGGATAAGAAAGATAAACAAGGCTTTTGCGCCAAAAGTTGAAAATTTAGAGACAAAAAAAGAGAGTGTTTAAAACAGGGGCCTTATCAGCCCTTTTTGTTTATAAGATCAATGAGCCTAACATCCTCGCTTCTTACGATTAGGCTCTTTGGTAGCTCAAATTTAGCTATCACCTCGCACTCTTTCTCTCTCATCTGTCCGTCATCTTTTTCGTGATCAAAGCCTAAGATATGCAGCAAGCCATGTGTGAAAAGTAGCGCAGTTTCGGCATCTTCGCTGTGATTTAGCTCGGCTGCTTTTTCTTTTACCATATCTTTGTTTATGACTACCGAGCCAAGTGGGGCGTGGATGACAAGCTCAAGGGGGAAGCTTAAGACGTCAGTTGTTTTGTCTATGCCACGCTCAGATCTATTTAGCTCTCTCATCTCATCTTTATTGATAAAGAGAAGCTCAACTTCTCCAGGCGTTAGATATGAGCAAATTTGATCTAAAATTTCTGGATAACTCTCTTCACAAAGTATCATTTTTGGCTTGTCCTTAGTAAATTTTTGTATAATTTTAGCAAATTTAAAGGGCAAAATATGAAAAAAGCAGTTTGTATAATGAGCGGCGGCATGGATAGCACGCTTTGCGCTGTAATGGCAAAGAGGTCTGGATATGATGTGGTCGCACTTCATTTTGACTATAACCAAAGGACTATGAAGCGGGAAAAACGCGCGTTTGACGAGATCTGCGAGCGACTGGGCGTGGTTAAAAAGATAAATTTAGACGTTAGCTTTATCGCTCAAATAGGCGGAAATTCGCTAACGGATAAGAGCCTGCAGATAAGAAAAGATGGCGTCAGCAAGGACGTGCCAAACACATACGTGCCGTTTAGAAATGGCGTATTTATCTCAATCGCTGCTGCGCTTGCTGAAAAAGAGGGGGCGCAGGCGATCTACATAGGCGTGGTCGAGGAGGATAGCTCTGGGTATCCTGACTGCAAAGAGAGCTTTATAAAAAGCATAAATGAGGCGATAAATTTAGGCACGTCGGCTGATTTTTCTTGCGAGATCGTCACACCACTTGTAAATTTAAGCAAGGCTGACATCGTCTCAAAGTCGCTTGAGCTTGGCTCACCAATAGAGCTAACATGGAGCTGCTACGAGAGCGAGGATGAGGCGTGCGGGCTTTGCGATAGCTGCAGGCTAAGGCTAAATGGCTTTAAAAAGGCAAACGCCGTTGATAAAATCCCTTATAAAAAGTGAAATTTGCCTTGAAATTTAAAAGCTAGCTACTATAAATTTAGCAGCTAGCCTAAAATTTACTCTAAATTTAGCTCACTTATCTGTTTTGCAAGCTTCTCTTTGTATTCAGTCAAAGAGCTTTTGATGATATTTGCATAGTCATTTTGATTTACTAAAAGATACTCCTCTTTGCGTTTTACAACCGTGTTTAGCTCCTTGTTATTTACGTTTAAAGTGGTGCTTATATCGGCATTTAGACCGACTTTTACCGCGCCAAGCGTTAAGTAAGTCCAAAGTTTTTCTATCTTTGCATTGACGCTTATCGTATCCTTGTCTATTTCGTTTTCATTTTTTATGACCTGGTAGCCATTGCTTCTAAAGGCATCCTCGATGCGCGCCCTTACTACGCTAGTTGTCCTTTGTTTATTTTCTAAAATGACGTTCCATAGCCCTTTGCCATAGCCATTTCTCGTCCTGCCGATGTATTTTTGCTTCTCTTTTGCGCTAACTTCATTTACATTGTGCTTGTATAAAGATGGTGTGCTGGCTTGTTTTGGGTCGTTTTCAAAAGCCATCACATCCTTGACGCTTTCTATGTAAATTTTTGTCTTTTTGTTAATGGTTGAAGGCACTTGCTCATCGCATAAAAGCGGCAAATTTCAAATTTTATATTTTGATATCCATAATCATAAAATCTTAAATTTAATAACTAAAATTTAAATTTAACTTTTCTTGACTGCTATCAACCAAAATGGCTAGCCACATAGGATAAAATCCGCTTAAATTTTTAAATTCACAAGGAGAAAAGATGAAAGATATGAAGATGTTTTGCCATCAGTGCGAGATGAGCGCTGAGGATGGATGCGGTGCAAAGGGCCAACCTATGGGCACCTGTGGCAAGAGCGACACACTAGCGCTTTTGCAAGATACGATGGTTTTTGGCTTAAAAGGCCTTAGCGCATATCGCCACCACGCACACGAGCTTGGCGCTGATACTAGCAACGTTGATCGCGTTATGGCTGATACGCTTTATTTTACGCTTACAAACTCAAATTTCAACTTCGATGAGCACATCAAGCAGCTTCTTGAAGTAGGCGGTGCTGGCGTTGAGGTGATGAACCTGCTAAGCGAGGCTCACACAGCTAAATTTGGCATCCCAACACCAGTTAGAGTGAGCCAAAACAAGGTCGAGGGCAAGGCGATTTTGGTAAGTGGTCACAACTTGCATGCCCTAAAAGCGCTACTTGAGGCGACAAAAGATAAAGGCATCAACATCTACACTCACTCAGAGATGCTACCAGCTCACGGATACCCAGAACTACGCAAGTATAGCCACCTAAAAGGCAACGTCGGCAAGGCATGGTTTGACCAAACTAAGCTATTTAACGAATTTAAAGGCGCGATACTAATGACAACAAACTGCATCGTGCCACTACGCTCAAACTGCACATACGCTGATAGGCTATTTGGCTACTCGATCGCAGGCACAAACGGCGTAAAACACATCGAAAACGACGACTTCACACCACTTATCGAGTGCGCTTTAGCTTGCGGCGACGTTAGCGGCTTTGATAGCGACGAGAGCCTAGTAACTGGCGGTCACTACAAGACTATCCTAACTTTAGCTCCTCAAATTTTAGACGCGATAAAGACAGGCAAGATCCGCAGATTTTTCGTGATCGCTGGCTGTGACGCGCCTGGCAAGGGACGTGAGTACTATAGAGAGCTAGCTGCTAGCCTTCCAAAAGACTGTGTGATACTTACTTCAAGCTGCGGTAAATTTAGATTTAACGACATCGACTTTGGCAACGTCCCAGGCACCGAGCTACCACGCTACATCGACCTTGGTCAGTGCAACGACAGCAACGGCGCGGTTAAAATAGCCCTTGCACTAAGCGAGGCAACAGGCATCGCAGTAAATGACCTACCAGTTTCTATCGTGCTAATGTGGATGGAGCAAAAAGCGGTTATCATCTTGCTAGCGCTATTTAGCCTTGGTATCAAAAATATCAATGTAGGACCTAGCTTGCCTAAATTTTTCAATGAAGAGATCATAAATTTCTTAGTGGATAAATTTAACGTTAGACCAATTAGCGGCGACGCGCAAGCTGATCTAAAATACTTCTTAGGTGAGTAAAAAACTGCCAGGGCTTAGGCTCTGGCTCTAAATTTAAAAGAGTCCGCCTTGCTCTTTGCTTTGACTAAGGCTGTCAAGTAGTTCTTCTTTTTTGCAAAGCACAAGGGCGTAGACGAAATTTTGTAGCTTCTTTATCTCGTCTAAATTTTCATAAAAAATGGCATTTTCAACCTTTAGTGTGCTATCTTTTGGCAGGCAAAATTTAAGCTCGCTTTCACTGAAATTTCGCCTTAGAAATATACTTTCAGTCAAAAATAACTCCTCGTCTTCTTCAGCTATCACCGCTCTAAAACTGCTACCAAAGCCAACTGGCTTAAAGTCTTTGTCGATAAAGACTGGGTCAAAGTGCGATGAAATCCTGCTCTCTGTCACTTTAAAGCCGATATTGTTTTTCTTAAGATAGCCAAGAAGTCCGCAAAACATCCCAGCAAAAACTCTAGGGATGGATAAATTTTGATAGTATTTGTCATCGTAAATTAGCGTCGTAAAAAAGATAGAGCTTGGATTTAGCACGCTTATGTTTGTGTCAGTCCAGGCTGTCTCGTAAAGTAGCGAGAGCCTTTGAAGTATCCTCGTATCGTCGCTAAAAAATGTGTCAAACAAATTTGCATGAAAAATTTTGTAAAAAAGCTCGGTTAAATTTTCAGGTATGACGTGGGCGTTTTTTTCAAGGTGCGACTTCTCTAAAAGCGCTTTTATAAAGGGATTGACCGCGCAAAATTTGATATTTTTATGGATCGCCTCAAAGCGCATGAGCTTGATGATAGCCGTTTGCAGGCTTGCTACCTTGATAAAGGCTATCTCATCGTCGATTGGCGTGATATCATCTTCGCTAATGATAGCGTAGGCACCTTGCTTTATCGCAGGTGCGATCTGATCGCTTTGTGTGGCGATGAGAGCGTAGCCTCGTTTTATATTTTTGGCCTCAAACGCGAAGCTAGTCACGCTTGAGATGCTTGGGTTGTTTAGAATTTGCCCATTTATTATGTGGGTTAAATTTTCTATCGTCATTTAGCCAACGATCGCGCCGTTTTTGACCTTGCTCTGCGTGCCAAGAAGCGTTAGAGAGCCGTCTGATGCGCTTAGGATCATGCCTTGCGAGACATATTTTTTCATCATCGTTCGCTCTTTTAAATTTGCTAAAACGCAAACTTGCTTGCCCACAAGTGAGCTAGGCTCGTAGTATTTGGCGATGCCAGATAAAATTTGACGTGGCTGCTCCTCGCCAAGATCTATCTTAAATTTAAGCAGCTTATCACTGCCCTCGACCCTTTCGCACTCGAGCACTTCGCCTACTTTTATCACAATTTTGGCAAAATCATCGATGCTAATGATATCCTCTTTTTTCTCCTCTTTTGGCTCAGCCTTTGCCTCTACTTTTGGCTCGCTGGCCTCACCCATTAGCTCTTTTTCTATCCTTGGGAAGAGTGGCTCAGTAGCTTTTGCTACAAAATTTGAAATTTCATTTTTCAGTACAAGAGTTTCGTAAGAGGCCGTATCTATGCTAAAGCCAAGCGTGTCAGCTATCTTAGCGCAAGTTTTTGGCATAGCCGGACTAAGCAAAATGGCAACTTTAGCAAGTAAATTTGCGCAAAGTGCCACAAGTGCGTTTGCCTCGTCACTTTTACCAGCTTTTACAAGCGACCATGGCTCATACTTCGCAACGGCTGCGTTTGCCAGCGTTACAACCTTCCAAAGATCCTCTAAATAGCGGTTTGTTGCTAAAATTTCTAAATTTTTAATAGCCTCATCAAGATAGCCCTTCGCCTCATCAAGCTCAGCTTTGTGAAATTTGACCACGTCTTTTGAGCCAATTTTGTAGTCGCTATACTTTGCGCTCATGCCTACGATGCGGCTTAGTAAGTTGCCAAGTCCGTTGCCAAGCTCTGAGTTTATGCGCTCGATCAAGGCTTTTTGGCTGTAGTCGCCATCTTGTCCAAAAGGTACCTCTCTAAGCAAAAAGTATCTGAAATTTTCAAGCCCATAAGCGTTTGCGACCTCTCTTGGGTTTATGACGTTGCCCTTGCTTTTGCTCATCTTTTCGCCATCTATCGTCCACCAGCCGTGTGCTGCGACGTGTTTTGGCAGTGGCAAGCCAAGGCTCATCAAAAATGCCGGCCAATAAACTGCGTGAAAACGTAAAATGTCCTTGCCAACGATGTGTGTCGTGTGTGGCCAAAAGTCCATTCTAGCGTTATCTCTTGAGTATCCTAGTGTTGTTAGGTAGTTTATAAGCGCGTCAAGCCAGACGTACATAACGTGTTTGTCGTCATTTGCGCTCTTTGGTAGCTTTATGCCCCAGTCAAAGCTCGTTCTTGTCACAGAGAGATCTTTTAGTCCGCCTTTTACAAAGCTTACGACCTCGTTTTTCTTGCCCTTTGGGATAACGCAAAGTTCGTCGCTCTCATACCATTTTAAAAGCGCGTCTTCATATTTTGAAAGCTTGAAAAAGTAGCTCTCTTCTTTAACTAAAGATGTCACGCGGCCGCAGTCTGGACAGCGATTGTCCTCAAGCAGGTCTCTTTGGTTGAAAAACGTCTCGCAGCTAACGCAGTAAAAGCCCTCGTACTCGCCCTTGTAGATATCGCCGTTTGCTTGCATCTTTTCAAAGACATTTTGCACGGTTTGCTTGTGCTCTTCGTCGGTTGTCCTTATAAAATGGTCGTAGCTTATCTCAAATTCGTCCCAAAGAGATCTAAATTTCGCACTGATCTCGTCTGCATACTCTTTTGGCGTCTTGCTCCTAGCGCGAGCTGCTTGCTCGATCTTTTGACCATGCTCGTCTGTGCCAGTCATAAAGTAGGTCTCTTTGCCTTGCAAGCGGTTAAATCTAGCTAGCGTATCAGCGATGATAGTCGTGTAGGCGTGGCCGATGTGTGGCACGTCATTTACGTAATAAATCGGTGTAGTTATATAAGCTTTTTCTTTCATATCTTTCCTTTAAATTTAAAAATCAAATCCGCCGTCACTGCCGGTGTTGCCTTTTGACATCGAGTTGTAGCAGCTATTTACATACTCTATCCTCGTCTCGCAGTCAAAAAATGCCTCGCAGTTAAAACAGCTTTTGCGCCCTTTTTGCTCTTGACACTCTTGCATGATTTTAGCCTTTTGTTTTAGGGCTAGCTCAAATGCGTCAAGTGGCTCGTTTACTTGTGCTTCTTGCATTATTTTTGCTCGTAAAATTTATGCAAAAGTGAAATTTCATCACGTGAGCCAAAGAAGCATGGCGTAGTTTGGTGAATTTTTTCTATTTTTATATCAAAGAGTGTTTGATTTTTGCCATCTGTCGTTGCGCCCTTTGCGTTTTCATATATAAAGGCAAAAGGCAACACCTCAAAGACGACCCTTAGCTTGCCATTTGGATGATCGCTCGTTGCTGGGTAGCTAAAAAGACCGCCGCCTTTTAGTAAAATTTGATGCAAATCGCTCACCATCGCACCTGAGTATCTTAGCCTGTAGCCCTCGTTAAATAGCTCGTTTATGAAGTTTCTATGCGTTTGGCTCCAGCCTTTTTGCGTAGCTCCTGTGGCGTTTAGCTTGCCTTTTTCTTTTAGCTCAAGCTCTTTTACAAATTTAAACTCGCCATCTTTGCCAAGCCTATAAAATTTAGGCAAAGCACCCTTTTTCTCGGCAATTACTAGCTCAAGTCTTGGACCATAGATGCTGTAAGCCGCGGCTATTAAATTTTCTGGTTTTACCTCGTCTTCGTAGATGCCAAAGATCGAGCCAACAGCGAAATTTACATCAACTAAGCTTGAGCCATCGAGTGGATCGTAAGCGATGATAAATTTAGCATTTTTACTTATCTCAAGCTCGTCCTCTTTCTCTTCGCTAATTAGCGCTTTTACGCATGAAAGCTGCTTAAATTTGGCCGTGATGATCTCGTCGCTTTTAACATCAAGCTTTAGCTGGGTGTCGCCAGTTGCGTTTTCGTGAGTTGTGTAGCCAAGATCGGCGTATTTTATGACCTCGCTTATCTCTTTTGCGATCTCTTTAATGGTGTTAAAAATTTGGTTTAGTTCTTGCATTATACAGCCTTTGCATTTTTGATTATCCACGCACAAATGGCGTCTATATCGTCTAAATTTAGATTTGTGATCTCATAGGGGATCTGCTCTTTATAAGTAGCGATCGCATCTGAAAAGCTAAGATATGCTTCATCGATCTCGCCTCTAAAGACGCTTAGTCTTGGCAGTGGCAGCGTCTTTAGCCCCTCGACCAAGAGCATGTCAAACTCGCCGATCATCCTTATGACCTCGTCTATGCCTTGCGAGCTTTGCGAAAAATAAGTCGTTCTAGTCGGACTCATCACGACTACGTCAGCTCCTGCCTGAGAAAATTTAAAGCTATCCTTGCCTTCAACGTCAAATTTGGCCTTGTCGCCTGGGTCGTGCTTGACTACAACGACCTTTAGCCCATCATCTATAAATTTTTTTGCGACTTTTAAGATAAGCGTCGTTTTTCCGCTATTTGAAGGGCCAGAAAAAGCAATGGCAAGTCTTTTCATAAGAGCCTTTTTCGTTAAAATTTCTTGCGATTATAGCTCATATTGGCTTTAAAATTTATGAGTGAAATTTAAAAAATAAAATGCTAAAATGCGAGAAAAATTAATCTTTTAAGAGTTTTTTTATGAGAAAATTTACACTATTTTTTATATTTGTTTTGATGATATTTGGCTGCGCCGATCAAAAAGTGATCGTGCATGAGCCACTAAAAAATGAGCTTTTAGCCTACACAAGCAAGAGTGAGATCATCGATGGCACCGATAGAACGCTTATAATTGCAACCTATCTAAATCCAATATATAACTCAAATTTAGACGAGAACAAAGAGCACTTTTTAGTAGCCATCAACCCAAAAGAGCATGCGCAAAATTTGAGCAACATAAAGGTAAATGGCGACTCAAATGCCACAAGCGCAAGACTGCTTGATGAAAATGACGAGATGCTTAAATTTGCTGGATTTTCTATGCCTTGGGCGGTCTATTATGAAGTGACCACACCAAGCAAGCAAAGTGACGATCTTGCGCTTAGTTTCGAAATTTATCAGTCAAAGCCGGTTTTGTTAAATTTTCGAAAAGTTGCGAAATCTTTATACTGGAACCATTAAGCGCCATATAGATCACGTAGTTTGCAAGCACCTTCTTGCCGTAGTTTCTAGTCTCTGCAACAGGGACTAGTTCGATCGACAAAAATGGCTCAAATTTCCCCTCTTTAAACATATCTTCTCTTGTGATGACTTTTTTGGTAAAGCCGATACCGCCGTTATACGCGTATGCGGTAAAGAGCGGATGGTAAAGAAATTTATCAAGGTAGTTTAGGTGGTGATTTGCAAATTTAAATGCAACATCAGTTTTAAAAAGATCGTCCTGGTCAAAATTTGGAATTTTTAGCTCTTTTTTGCCGATCGCATTTGCAAGAAATGGCATAAACTGCATCATGCCAAGGGCGTAAGAGGTAGAAACGACGCTTGGGATAAAGAGGCTCTCTTGTCTGGCCAGAGCGTATATCATCGACTTTCGCTCAGTGCTGATGCCCTCAAGCTCTGGTGAGCTTGGCATCAAAAAGTACTGCTTCTCCCAGCCATGCGCCTTTTGCATGAAATATGCGTATGCGCCGATGCTCTCGTTTGTGTAAAATCTCATCGCAAATTCGCTTGCTTGCGTGGCGTTCATATCCTTTGCAAGGGCTGCGGTTTTGTTCCATAAAAATGGATCGCTCACATCAAAATTTTCGATATTTTGCTTGCTAGGCCTTGGTACGATCACCTCAAGTGGCTCTCCACCGACCAAATCTCTTGCGTAAAGTGAGTAGATATTTGCATCTTTGCTAGCGCTTAGCTCTTTTAAAAAGCTCTCATCGCCGCTTAACTCATACTGCCAAAAGGTTGCATTGTCCCTTTGCCAAGCCCTATCGAAGGTATTTTTGGCCCTTGTGAAAAAACTAAATGCAACGTCATTTTGACCAAGCAAGATAGCGTTTAGCCCGAGCGTAAATGCGTCGCTTTTTTCAGTGACAGCTGGATCTATGTTAAGTAAATTTCTTCTAAAGCTTTCATATTTTTTATTAAACACGACATCGTTTAATAAATTTGTAAAGCCCTTTTGCATGTAGAGCTTGTTCATAAAATTTGTTTCAAAGCTTGCGCTAAAAAGGGCATTTTTACTTTGCGGACTTGAAGCGTTAAAAAGCTCTAAAAAGCTCTTTGTATCGTTTGTATTTGCAAAGCTAAGAGCAGGATTTGCCTCGTTTAAAGTGCGTAAAATCCTAGCTTTTTCTGGATTTGTGCTTGCAAGATTTGCCGCTAAAATTTCACGAGTTTTGCTATCAAGCTTTAGAGAAAAGCTCATCGTTGTTAGTAAATTTTGGCAAGCCAAACTAGCACTTGTAATGTTGCTTGCGTTTACGCCAGGGCACTTGCTAGGAGCTGCTTTTGGCGGTAAAATTTTGTCGATTGATTTTTGAACAAGACCTGCTTTTCTAAAGACTTCACGCGAAAGGTCGGCGATCTGCTCCTTTGTGTAGCTACCCTCGTTTATAAGGCGGTTTATGTAGTAGTCTTTTGCAAGGCTTTTTGGCTCTTTTTTTAACTCCTCATAGGTGTAAATTTTAGCCAAAAGAGCGACGCAGGCCAGAGAGATGATACTAAAGAGACGCAGCAAAAACAAACAAAAGCCTTATTAGAAATTGACTTAAAAATTGAAGTGCCAAAAGCACGATGAGCGGTGCAAAGTCGATGCCGTTAAATTCTGTTTTTATATAGCGTCTAATGAAGCTATAAACAGGATCAGTCAGTCTGTAAAGTAGCTGCACGATCGGCGAGCTAGGGTCTGGTCTCACCCAGCTAACAAGCGCTGCTGCGATGATGATCCACGTATAGACGGTGACTATGATGTTTAAGATGTTTGCGATCGCTGTAAATAGTGTCGAAAGTATCATTTTTGCTCCTAGATTAAAATTTTGCCTAGATCATCTTTGATGAGCGGGTAGAGCTCGCTAAGCTCAGGGCCATGAAGGTCGTTTGTAAGCAGCGCACGTAGCGGCATGAAAAAGTTTTTGCCTTTTAAATTTGTAGCGCTCATAAGCTCTTTTTTAAACTCATCAAAGCTCTCGCACGGTTTTAAATTACGAGCTGCTTTTTTGATGATCTCAAATTCGTTTTTGTACTCATCTGGAGCTATTTTCGGTGAGTATATAGCCTCTACTTTTGCCTTTATCTCAGGCACTAGTGAGCTTTCTTGAGTGTAAAATTTAACTAGCTCAGCCTTGCTCTCATCCACGCCAAAGATCTCTTTTATGCGCTCTTTTGAAGCAAGTTTGATGTGTTCTCTATTTATCTGCTCAAGCTTTTTCACATCAAATCTAGCAGGCGAGCGTGAAATTTTAGTTATATCAAACCACTTTACTGCATCTTCTATCGTAAAAATTTCAGTTGGAGTTTTGTTGCCAAGAAGTATCAGATAGTTTGCGATCGCCTCAGGCAAAAATCCCTGCTCAAAGAGCCATTTTACGCTTGATTCGTTCTCGCGTTTGCTCATTTTTTTGCCCTCTATATTTAAAAGGATAGGCAAATGTGCGTAGTTCATCTTACCTGTGTAGCCAAGGCCCTCGCGTATGAGGTCTTGCTTTGGCGTGTTGCTCACGTGATCCTCGCCGCGTATGACAAAGGTTACGCCCTCAAGCATATCATCAACCGCGCAGGCGAAGTTATAAGTTGGAGTTTTGTCTGCTCTCATGATGACAAAGCTATCAACTGCGTCTGGCTCGAAGCTTAGCTCGCCCTTGATCGCATCTGTAAAGCTCATCGTGCGTGTTGGTTTTTTCATGCGGATGACAAATGGCTTCTCGCAGTTTAAAACTTCAGCGTCGCTTAATCTCTCGCAGGTGCCGTCATATCTATATGCCACGCCTTGCTCTTTTGCTTTTTGCTTTTTTGCTTCGAGCTCTTCTTCAGTGCAAAAGCAAGCAAAGGCCTTTTTATCGATGAGAAGCTTTGATGCAAGCTGTCTGTGGAATTTTAAATTTTCACTTTGGATGTAAATTTGCTCTGGTTTTATGCCAAATTTGCTCAAAATTTCTAAGATATCTTTCTCTTTTCCCTCGATATTTCGCTCTTTGTCGGTATCTTCTATGCGTAAAATAAAGCCACTTTTATCTTGCAAAGAACAAATATAGTTGAAAATAGCAGCACGTAAATTTCCTATGTGCATATCTCCTGTTGGAGAGGGTGCAAAACGATACATAAGCTCATTCCTTACGTTAAATTTGAAGTTTGGATTATAACACTCGCTTGATAAATTTAAAGTTATGTAATTTTAAATTTTTAGGCTAAGCAAAGCATATTTTTTATAAAATCCGCACGAAAATTTAACTATTTATAGGAGAAAGAATGAGTTTTATCAGTGAATTTAAAGAATTTGCGATGCGCGGAAATGTCATAGATATGGCAGTTGGTGTTGTTATCGGTGGGGCATTTGGTAAGATCGTTTCATCGCTAGTTGGTGATATTATTATGCCGGTGGTTGGTGTTATAACAGGCGGTGTAAATTTCACTGATCTTAAGCTAACATTAAAAGAAGCAGTTGATAGTGCGCCTGCTGTTACGATAAACTATGGCTCATTTATACAAACAATGGTTGATTTTTTAATCATTGCATTTTGTATTTTTTGCGTTATCAAAGCTTTAAATACACTTAAAAATAAATTACCAAAAGAAGAAGAGGCAGCTCCTGCAGAGCCTGAAACTCCAGCTGATATAGCACTTCTAACTGAGATCAGAGATCTTCTTAAAAAATAAATTCTTAAATCAAAGAGATAAAGCTCCCTTTGAAATCCGTTAAATTTTGTCCTATTTTTTATGCTAAAATGCTTTTTCATCTTTAAAAGCGAGTGAAATATGATAGAACAAATCCCATTTTTCCAAGGTCTTAGCGCCGATGATCTAGCCAAACTTGAAGCAATAAGCGTTGTTAAAAAATATAAAAAAGGCGAGTTTTTATTTATGGAGGGTGAGGAGCCAAAGTGGCTTACATTTTTGATAACTGGCTCGGTTAAGCTTTATAAAACTACGGCAAACGGCAAAGAAATTTTTATCCATCAGCTTGCACCTATGAATTTTGTAGCTGAAGTTGTAAATTTTGAAAATATACCTTATCCAGCAAGCGCCATTTTTACTATTTCTGGCGAGGTTTTAAAGATAAATTATGAAAAATTTGAAGCACAATTTTTAACAAGGCCAGAAATTTGCATGAAATTTCTAAAATCAATGGCTCAAAAGATAAGAATAACTACAAATTTACTCCACCAAGAACTAATACTTAGCTCCGAAGAGAAGGTGGCTAGGTTCATTTTAAATCATGAAGATCTATTTAATGAACTAAAGCATACAAAAATTTCATCAATACTCAATATGACTCCAGAAACTTTTTCGAGAATTTTAAATAAATTTAAAACAAATGGTTTGGTCAAACTTGACGAGAAGAACCAAATTCTAGAAAAAAATATAGGTGGGCTACAAGAAATTTATTCTTATTGAAAGTTAATATCAAATAAATATTTTCATTTACTTAAAGAAAAAATTTATATATTTTTGGATAGTATTCGTCTAAAATTTTCGTAAAAATTTACGATATATTGATAAATTCAGGAGGAAATTTTGGCTGAAGTTAAGAAGAAATTTTTTGTTTGGTCATCTGTGATAATAGGCATCGTAATCGGCCTTATCGCTTCTATGGGCATAGCTGATGCACTTCATGCGACTGGTAGCGGATTTGTCTGTACTATGTGTCACACGATGGATCCTATGAATGCTGCATATCATGAAGATGTACACGGCGGCAATAACAAGCTTGGCATAAAAGCTGAATGTTCAGCCTGTCACCTGGACCACACAAGTGCCTATACCTATGTACTTACAAAACTTAAAGTATCGATAAATGATGGCTATAAGACATTTTTTACAGATACAGACAAGATCGACTGGCTTAAAAAACGCGAGCATGCATCTCACTTTGTCTATGATAGTGGTTGTATGACTTGCCACTCAAATTTAAAAAATGTTATTCAAGCTGGTAAATCATTCTTGCCACATAGAGATTATTTCGTTCTTGGAAATCCTAATAAAAAATCATGTGTTGATTGCCATGAGCATGTTGGTCACAAAAATTTAGGACTACAAATGGATAAATTTGAAGCAATTAAAAAACAAGAAAACAATAAAACCAAGTAAGGAGGAGAGATGTTTAAAAAGTCGCTAATGTTATTAGCCTGTCTAATGTCTTTTGGCTTTGCCGCAAACATGGATGCAAATAAATCTGACGCTTTAAACCTTAATGTTGTAAAAAACATTAAAGTTGCTCACAAAATGTCAGACTTATCAAAAAGCTGTGTTGAGTGCCACGCTAAAGAGACACCCGGCATAGTTGCCGATTGGAAAAATAGTCGCCACGCTCACGTTGGCGTAAGTTGTATGGATTGCCACTCTGTAAATGCAGATAATCCTATGGCTTCAGTTAAGGTGCATCCAAAAGATTCTAACAACCATGTTTCAATGCTAGTTAGCCCAAAAACTTGTGCTAAGTGCCACGAAAACGAAGTTGATGAACTAGTAAAGAGCGGTCACGCAAGAGCTGCTATGCAAATGTATGCTAATCCTGCAATGGTGAAACTAATGTATCACTATGAGGGAGCAGATCATCCTGACTTTAAAATGGCTCCAGATGCCACTGGTTGTTCTCAGTGCCACGGAACCGTCATCAAACTAGACGCTGATCACAAACCTACAAAAGAGACTTGGCCAAACTATGGTATAGGCAATGTTTATCCAGATGGTGGCGTAGGTAACTGTAAATCATGTCACAGCGCGCACACATTTAGCGTAGCTGAAGCTAGAAAACCAGCTGCTTGTGCATCTTGCCACCTTGGACCTGATCACCCAGATATTGAGATCTTTAACAACTCAATGCACGGACATATCTATAACAGTGAAGCTCACAAATGGAACTTTGATGCTGCTCCTGATACATGGGATGTACCAGATTTTAGAGCTCCAACTTGTGCAGCTTGCCACATGAGTGGTGTTGGTGAAACAACAACAACTCACAACGTTTCAAGAAGACTAAAATGGAACCTATGGGGCATCAGCAGTAAGCTAAGAACAGCTGGTGATGAACAAGCTGCTGCTATTTACGAAAAAACTGGCAAACTAAACATAGGAACACCTCTAGCAGGTCACCCAAGTGGCGATCCTGAAAAAGCACGTGCTGAGATGAAACTAGTTTGTAAAGCTTGCCACTCTACAACTCACACAGATAACTTCTTCATTATGGGTGATAAACAAGTAGAGCTTTATAACGTTTATAGCGCTGAAGCAACTAAGATGCTTGAAGAGTTGAAAGCTAAAAACCTACTACTAGAAGATGCTTGGTCAGATGAATTCCAAGATGTCTATTATCATATGTGGCACCATGAAGGTCGTCGTATGAGACAAGGCGCTCTAATGGGTGGCCCTGACTACTCACACTGGCATGGTGTATTCGAAGTTAAGAACGACATTAGAAAACTTCGCAAAATCTATAAAGAAAGAATTGAATCTGGCAAAGTCCAGTAATCTTTTTTAAGGTGGGAGTTTTCCCACCTTTTTATTTTTAAATTCCAAATTTTATCTTTTAGTTATTATCCTAAGGCAAATATCTTTTAATAATTATTTTTGTAAATTTAAATTATAAAATCATACGGCTTAGCACTACAAATTGTTCTAAATAATTAATAAAATTTATAATGTAAATTTAAAAATATAAAATATAATCTTTGTTTTCAAGGAGATATTTTGGGACTTTTTCGGATCATTATTGGGGCATTTATCTTTAGTGCTCTTACAAATTTATACTCATACAAACGTTTTATCAAAAAGGTATCTTTTTTTACTCCACATCTTAAAAAAATTCGTATATTTTTCTATATTATTAGTGTGCTTGAGTTTGTATTTGTTCTTCAACTAAGATTTCCTTTTTTAAATATAGAACTCTATCTGATAGCAGGGACGCTCATTGGTTTTTCTCTATTTTTATTTGGTGTTAGTTTGTTTTATGATGTTGTTAGATCCATTTGTTCAAAAGCTCATTTTAATCCCACAAGACGAAAATTTATTAAATTTTGCTTTGATGTGACATTTGTCATTTTTGTAGTTGCTTGCTTTTTGAAAGGAATTTTTAACGCACTTACTCCGCCAAAGATCAGACAAGTTAGTATAAAAATAAAAAATTTACAAAGTGATCTAAAAATAGCCATGATAACTGATGTGCACATTGGTGAGTTTTTGCAAAAGGATTTTGTGGCTGAGCTTGTGAAAGAGATAAATTTAGCTAGACCAGATCTAGTCGTGATAGTTGGCGACTTGGTCGATATGAGAGCTGAGCTTATAGGGGATTTTTTAGATCCATTAAAAAATCTTAAAAGCACCTATGGCACCTTTTATGTCCCTGGCAATCACGAATACTACCACGGAGTTGATGGGATACTAGAAAAAATTCGCGCTCTTGGCATTAGGATACTTGGTAATAAAAATGAAAAAATAGCTGGTATAAATTTGGCAGGGGTCTATGATTTAGCAGGCATAAGATTTAAAAATTTAGAGCCAAATTTAGACGAAGCGCTAGCAGGATGTGACCCAGATCTACCGACCATCCTACTCTCTCATCAGCCAAAATTTATAAAAACTATGCAAAAAGACGTTGATCTAGTCCTTTGCGGTCACACGCATGCTGGACAAATTTTTCCTTTTAGTATCCTTGTTTTGCTGGATCAAGGTTTTTTACATGGGCTTTATAAGATTAATGATAAAATGCAAGCTTATATTAGTAGCGGTGCAGGATTTTGGGGACCTCCGGTTAGGATATTTGCTCCTAGTGAGATCGCTATTTTAAATTTAAGCAAGGACTAAAATGAACAAGGACAATCTCTTTTCTCAAATTTTTGGCAAGGTGGCAAAAATAAACTTTTTCAAGCCGCTTCAAGAGCTTATCAACTCCTTTTATGTAAAGCTATTTAAGATCGATATGAGCGAGTTTAAGCCAGCAAGTGAGTATAAAAATTTAAACGAACTTTTTACTAGAGAGCTCTTGAAGCCAAGAGAATTTGACGCAGCAGATGAGATATTTATAAGTCCTGTTGATGGTACCTGCCTTAGCTTTGGTACCACAAAAGAGCTAGAAGCTTTTAGTATAAAAGGCATGAGTTATGGCTTAAAGGAGCTTTTAGGGCAGGGCGAGTTTGAGGGCGAGTTTGACTTTGCCAACATCTATCTTAGCCCAAAAGACTATCATCACTATCATGCACCTAGCGATATTACGATAAAAAAAGCGGTCTATATCCCAGGTAAGCTTTACAGTGTGGCGGTAAAATGGCTTGGCAAGGTCGATAGCCTTTATACCAAAAACGAGCGTGTGGCGCTACTTTGCGAGATGAAAAATGGCAAAAAACTTTGGCTAGTTTTTGTGGGTGCGCTAAACGTTGGCAAGATGAGATTTTGCTTTGATGAGCGCATTCAAACAAATGCTATGGCAAATTTTACGCAAATTTATGAGTATGAAAATTTACATATCAAAAAGGGTGAGCGCATTGGAAATTTTGAGCTTGGTTCGACCATCGTCATACTTAGCGAAAAAGATGCGATCGAATACAACCTTTTTGAAAATAAAGAGCTAAAATTTGCTGAAGCGATTGGTAGGATAAAAGAGTAACTAGAAGAATTTTACAAGGTAAAAACCTTGTAAAATTTAGACATTAAACCTAAAGTGCATCACGTCACCATCTTGCACGACGTAGTCCTTGCCCTCAAGTCTCATCTTGCCAGCCTCTTTGGCTCCGTTTTCGCCGCCATGTGCGATGTAGTCATCATAGCTTATCACTTCAGCTCTGATAAAGCCCCTCTCAAAGTCGTTGTGAATAACACTTGCTGCTTTTGGCGCTTTCCAGCCATTTGTGATCGTCCAAGCCCTTACTTCTACGACGCCAGCGGTGAAATAGCTTATCAAATTTAGCTTTGCAAAAGACGTTTTGATGATCTTTTCAAGACCGCTCTCACTCGTGCCAAGAGATGCCAAAAACTCGTGAGCCTCCTCGTCGCTTAGACCTATTAGCTCCTCTTCGACCTTGGCGCAAAGCTTGATCACCTCGTGGTCTGAGGCCTTAGCATACTCTTTTAGCGCTTTTACAAATTTATTATCTTCGCTAAGTCCATCTTCATCGACATTTGCGCCATAAACTACCTCTTTTGCGCTTAGAAGCCTTAACTCTTTGTTTAGTGCCAAAAACGCCTCACTATCTCTTTGCTCAAAGCTACTTGCGCTTTTGCCATCATTTAGGTGAGCTAGAAGTAAATTTGCTATTTCAAGTGCCTCTTTTGCGCCTTTTGCATTTGCTTTTGCCTCTCTTGTGAGCTTTTCTATCTTTTTATTTAGCTGCTCGATGTCAGCTAGTATCAGCTCGGTTTGGATGATCTCGATGTCTCTTACTGGATCGACGCTACCCTCGACGTGAGTGATGTTCTCATCCTCAAAGCAGCGAACGATGTGCAAAATAAGCTCTGTCTCTCTGATGTTTGATAAAAATTTATTACCTAGTCCCTCGCCAGAGCTGGCCCCTTTTACAAGGCCTGCGATATCGACGAATTCGATGGTTGAATACTGAATTTTATTAGGACTAACTATCTTTGCAAGCTCATTTAGGCGCTTATCAGGCACTGGCACGATGGCTTTGTTTGGCTCGATAGTGCAAAACGGATAGTTCGCACTCTCAGCGTTTTGTGCCTTTGTAAGTGCGTTAAATGTCGTTGATTTGCCCACATTTGGTAGGCCTACTATTCCAACTGAAAGTCCCATCAATTCTCCTTGCTAAGTGCTTGTAAAAAGTATAAATTCATTCTCACGCCAGCCCCACTAGCACCTGCTTGGTTATAGCCCCAAGCCTTTTCGCGGTATGCTGGGCCAGCGATATCAAGGTGTAGCCACTTATCTTTGTACTCATCTTTGATAAATTTAGCTAAAAACATGCCAGCTGTGATCGCGCCGCCATATCTGCTTGAGGCGCAGTTGCTAACGTCGGCGATCTGGCTTTTGATAAGCTCACTAAGATAAGGGTTAAAATCAAGCGTAGTCGCGAGCTCGCCGCTATCTTTTATCTTGTTTTTAAACTCGCTTTTTAGGCTCTCGCTGTTGCCCATGATGCCTGTTGTGTATTCGCCAAGTCCCACGACGCAAGCGCCAGTTAGGGTTGCCATGTCGATTAGGATGTCTGGCTTAAAGTCTTGCGCGTAGCTTAGGCAGTCAGCCAGCACCAAGCGTCCCTCTGCGTCGGTGTTTCTCACCTCTATGCTAACGCCACTTCTTGAAATAAGCACGTCATCAGGCTTATAGGCATTGCCGCCGATCATATTTTCAGTTGCGCCCAAAATGGCGTGAATTTCAAATGGTAAATTTAGCTCTGCTGCACCTTTTATGATGCCAAGAGCTGCTGCTGCGCCGCTTTTGTCTGACTTCATTGTTAGCATATAATCAGCCGGCTTCAAGCTAAGTCCGCCACTATCGTATGTTAGGCCTTTGCCAACAAAGATGATGCGTTTTTTAGACTTTTTAGGCTTGTATGTTAGGTGGATGAGCCTTGGTTTATGCACGCTTGCGCGATTTACCGCCAAAAATGCGTTCATATTCTCTTTTGCTAGAAATTTCTCGTCATAGACCTCGCACTTTATACTGGCGATATTTTTGGCTAAATTTAAAGCGTCCTGTGCCATCTTTTGCGGTGTGTAAATTTCTGGGATTTCATTTACGATATCTTTTGCGAAATTTGTAGCATTTGCTATTACCTCTGCCTCTTTAAAGCCCTCATTTGCAGCTTTTAGATCGACCTTTTTGCCAGCAAATTCTTCAGTAGAAAAGATGATCTCTTTTAGGGTGTATTTCTCTTTTTTTTCTTTATACTTGTTAAATTCATAACTTCCAAGCAAAAAGCCCTCAGCTAGCGCTTCAAAGCTTAGTTTTTGGCACCCCGCTACGTAAGAAGCTAGCTTTATGCTCTTAATGTTTAGTGACTTTAACGCGTTATAAGCTTTAGCGGCTGCAACTCTAAGCTCGTCAAGATCAAGCTTAGAAAGTGGCACGTAAGCCCTTTTTGCTTCGCTTAGGATGAGGACGCTATCGCCTTTGTAATTGTTAAATTTAATAGCCTCTTTATCGCCTATAAATTTATGTTTTAACTCCTTATCTACTACGAAAATTAGTTCAATATCAGCTTTTATATCTTTTAATTTTTTATCAACTATTTGAAACTGCATGTCTTCTGTCTCTCCTTTCGTTTAAAATTTTATTTTCGATGCGCTTAAATGTATATATTAAAAGCCCCATAAATATGGCAACCACTGGGATAGCGACATACCAGTGCTCTTTTGCTTTTTGAAGCAGCACTAATATATGCTCGCCAAGTATCCAAGCAGGTATGGTGGTGATCGCCGCCCAGCACCAAGCGCTGATCAAATTTATAAAGGCGTATTTTTTAACATCATAGCCAGTAAGTCCTATGCAAAGCGGTATGATGACACGAAAGCCATACATATAGCGTTGCAAAAAGATGATCGGCCAGCCATATTTTTTTAGCATTATGTGTGCCACTGCAAATTTTCTCCGCTGCGTGTGAAGCCTTTTTGCGATGTATTTTTTATTGTAACGGCCAAGGTAGAAGTAAATTTGATCTCCCACAAATCCTCCAAGCCCAGCCACAAAGATAGCAAGCGCGATGTGCATGTGCGTGGTGTGCGCGAGAATTCCAGCCATTATTAAGGCCATCTCGCCCTCCATGATACACCAGACAAAAAGTATGATGTAGCCGTACTCTTTAAGCAGTTCTATAAAAAACTCTTCCATTCTAAACCTCTAAAACGCTGTAAATTTTAGTAAGCGACTTTAGCTTTTCGCTACCTTTTAGATCAACTAGATCTATGAGAAAGCACGCTTCTACGCAGGTCGCGTTAGTTTGATTGATAAGCTCAACTGAAGCCTTTGCAGTGCCACCAGTCGCGATGAGATCGTCCATCAAAAGCACTCTAGCGCCTGCTTTTTCTCCAAAAGCATCGATGTGAATTTGCACTTCATCGACGCCGTATTCTAGGCTATATTTTTGAGAAAGCGTGATAAAAGGCAGTTTTTTTGGCTTGCGAATAGGCACAAAAGGTAGCCTTAGCCTTGCTGCAAGCGCTGCGCCAAAGATGAAGCCACGAGACTCGATGCCAGCTATGTAATCAATCTTTGCGTCCTCATATCTAGCTACCAAATGATCTATCAAAAAGTTAAATGCCTCTTTGTTGTTTAGTAGCGTCGTGATGTCGCGAAAGACTATGCCAGGCTTTGGAAAGTCGTTTATGCAGCGAATAGAGTTTAGTAAAAATTCTTTGCCTTTTTGATCTAAAATTTTCATAAATTTCCTTAAATTTGAGGTTATAGTAGCGCTTCGATCTTGCCTTCAAGCTCACGTATGCGTTGTCTTAGCTTGTCGTTTTCTAGGCGGTACTGGGAATTTCTTGTGCGAAGTGAGGTTACGTCGTTTTTAGTTTTGTTTAGCTCGTCTGTCAAGATGTCGATGTTGCCTAGACTTCGTTGAAGTTGGATCTGAAATTTTCTTATGACGACCTCGGTGTCTTGGAGGTTATTTTTCATAAAATCTTTTGTAGCACGCTCTTTTTTTAGAAGTGTTTTGAAGTAAAAAACCATGACGGTTAGGTAGATCGCAGCACAAACAAGAGCGGTAAAAACGATCCACTCGCCTATCATTTGCCTGCCTCAAGTTCTATTTTTTTGACTCTTCTTTCGTGTCTGCCGCCTGCAAACTCAGTCTTTAAAAAGGCTTCAACCGCCGAGATAGCCACGCCTGCTCCAATAACCCTTGCGCCAAAAGCGATCACGTTTGCGTCGTTGTGCTCTCTTGCAAGTCTAGCGGTAAATTCGTCGTGGCAAAGGGCACACCTTACGTTTTCGTGCCTATTTGCGGCTATTGATATGCCTATGCCTGTGCCACAAACTAGCACGCCGTAGCAGTTAGGCTCAAGTTTGCTTGCTAGCAAATGCGCATAATCAGGGTAATCAACGCTATTTTTATCGTTTGTGCCAAGATCAACTACTTCGTATCCAAGCCCTTTAATAGCCTCTTTAAGCTCGTTTTTTAGCTCAAAACCAGCGTGATCGCTAGCTAAGAAAACTTTGTCTATCTTCATGAAAAGTCCGTTAAATTTTTTGTTGATTATAGTCAAAGTTGCATTAAAATAAAATTTTACTCTCAGCCAAAATGAAGCTATAATTTACCAAAAATTTAAAGGAGAAAATGTGAAAAAAGCGCTCTTTTTAGTGGCTTCTACGCTAGCCTTTGCAAATGAAAATCTAATAGAGATCTACACAGATCAAACCATCGTCACTCAAAAATTTAGTGACGCAAATAGCTCTTTTAGCGCCTTTGTGCCAGAGGGCGTGCAGAGTGAGAACATCACTATAAACGGGGATTGTGATGCGAATGCTTATCTAAAAAAGATCAGCGAAGAAAATAGCCCAAGTTACATAAAATGGAAGCAAGAAGTTGTAAATTTAAGTAACAAGCTTGAGGCACTAAATGCAAGAGGTAGGTTTATAGAGCAGGCTTTGATAGGAGAAAACAAAAGTAACGATGTGACAAAAAGAGCTGATGAGTTTTATAAATTTAGCCTAGAAAATATCGAGAAAATTTCAGCTGCTAAAAGTGAGCTTGAAGCGCTTAAAGAAAACGAGCCAAAGAGCGAGATGGCTGGATTTTTGCAGCTTGATATGAAATTTGCTTGCAGCCCAAAAGAGGCGACGCTCTCATATATGGATGATGAGGCGCCAAAGACGCTAAATGAAATTTATGCAGACACAAAAAACAAAAATATCTTGATAAAACAAGAAATTTTGCTCACCAACCCTTTTGCAAGTGAAGTTAAAAATTTAAAGCTCGCCATCTATCCGACCAGATATCAAAAAGCGCTTGCTCCAAGCAAGTTTTACCCTTGGTACGAGGAGAGCGAGGCGGAGACTGATGGTTACGGCGCTTCGAAAAATATGCTAAGAGCCGCAAAAGTCGCCGCTGAGGTCGCTGATATGCGTGTGCAAAGAGATGAGAATGAGTTTGCCAAAATTTGGAAGATAGATGGGATAAATTTAGCAAAAGGCGAGAGCAAATATATAACTTATGATACGCAAAAAATGGACGCAAATTTTAGCGTTTTTGCTGATTTTTACGGCTCGCTAAAGGCTTATAATGTAGCTAGCTTTAAGCTAAATGATGATCTAACGCCAGCTAAAACGCAGTTTTACGTTAATGGTGTGAGCGTTGGCAGTCCAAGCGAGTTTGAGATGAAAGCTAAAGATGAGCCAGCGCAGTTATTTTTAGGACAAAACGAGCTAATCGAGCTTAAAAAAGAGCGATTAAATAAATTTAAAAAGAGCTCGCTTCTTGGCAAAGAGCGCATAAGCGAAGAGGACTATGAGATAAGTGTCAAAAACAACTCAAGCAAAAGTGTCGATGTCACTTTGGTCGATCGCGTGCCAGTATCTGCCGACGAGGCGGTAAAGGTCGAGATAAAGGGCTTTGACAAAAAAGATATCGGCAAAGATGGCAAGGTGGAGCTTAAATTTAGCCTCGCGCCAAAAGAGGAATTTAAAAAAGAGTACTCTTATAAGATCACAAAGCCAAAAATTTAGAGCAAATTTGCTCTAAATTTAGCCATTTATAAATGCGCTTGCGATATCTAAAACGTATCTTGTTGGATAAAAGATAGTATCTTTTAAAGGCGAGACGAGGATGATGATAAGGATGACAAAGCCATATCGCGAGATGCCCTCAAGCTTCTCTGCCAGTGCGTGAAAACCAAAATTTCTAAGCGCGTACTCAAGCGCGTGAAAGCCATCAAGTGGCGGGATCGGATAGAGATTGAAGATGGCTAACATCAAATTTAAAAGCGCAAGCGTAAATAAAAACTGAAGTAAAATTTCAAAGGTTTCTATATTTAATAAAGCCTTTAGCACAAAAAGCGATAAGATGCCTAAGATGACGTTGTAGCAAATGCCAGCTAGACTTACGTAGATAGCTGCCTTGTAGCCGCCATTTCGCACGACTGTGTAGGTATTTACAGGCACTGGTTTTGCCCAGCCAAACATCATACCAGTGCTTAGATAAAGCACCAGTGGCACGATGATAGTGCCAACAAGATCGATGTGTTTTATGGGATTTATGCTAAGTCTGCCAAGATTTTTTGCGGTGTTGTCACCAAATTTATAAGCGACATATCCGTGAGCGATCTCGTGACCGACGATAGCGATTATTAAAGAGAGGACGATAGTGGCGACTTTTATGGGGTCAAAATTAGTGAAGTCCATCAACTTCTCCCTCTTTTAAAGCTTGTTTTGTGAAAAACTCATCGTTTTCTATCGTATCTACAAAGCGTCCGATACGCTCCCAGCGCACATTGTAGTTATTATCCCAGCTAAAATATATAAACCAAGGCTGTCCAACTATATCTTTGTAAGCCACGCTTCCCCAAAAACGGCTATCGTTTGAGTGGTCGCGGTTGTCGCCTATCATAAAGTACTCATCTTTTGGCACTTTGACGTAAAAAGCGTTAAAGTTAAAATTTGGATTTTGCGGTAGTGAGCTAATTAGCGCTGGCTTCATAAAGACGTTTGATTTGTTTGTATTTAGCATGAAAACCATTTGCTCAAATAAATTTACATTTTCGTCGTAGTGGATGCCGCTAAATCTATATGGCTCTTTTATGAAAAGTTTGCCATCAAGCTCGACAACATCGCTACATGAGTAGCCAAATTTGCTATCTTTGCCGTTTAAATTTTCACGGCAGTTTGCCTTTATGAAGCTATCTCCCTCTTTTGGGCGTAGATAGAGGGCTTTTTCAGTAAAGACGATCTCGTCCTCGCTAGTTGCAAAGCAGCGCTTTACAAAGTGAGTTTTCTCATCGTTTGGATAGCGAAATACGACTATATCGCCCCTTGCAGGACCATCGCCAGTTATAAGGTGACCATTGTCATTTAGCTCAGGTAAAATTTTCATCTCAAGCCAAGGAATTCTTGGTGTTGGTATGCCATAAACATACTTTTTAGCAAATAAAAAATCCCCAACCAAAAGCGTATTCTTCATCGAACCAGACGGGATCACAAAGGCTTGAGCTACAAAGAAAATGACAAGCAAAACGATGATAACCGTGCCTGTCCAGCTCGAGCAAAAGTCATAAAATTTAGTAAAAGCTCTCTTCATTATCTCACTCTTTAATTTTTAGCTATCTTTGCTTGTGTAGCAAGGATTGTGTTGTTTAAAAGCATGGCTATGGTCATCGGACCAACGCCGCCAGGAACAGGTGTGATGTATGAGCATTTTGGTGCGACCTCTTCAAAATCCACATCGCCCACAAGCCTGCCATCATCAAGTCTGTTTATGCCCACATCAACGACTACTGCGCCATCTTTTACCATGTCAGCCTTTAAGAAAAATGGCTTGCCAATGGCTGCAACGATGAGGTCAGCATTTTTGCAAATTTCTTTTAAATTTTTAGTCTTGCTGTGTGTTACCGTAACCGTTGCAGAGGCATTTAGGAGTAAATTTGCCATAGGTTTGCCAACGATGTTGCTTCTGCCGATCACCACTGCATTTAGCCCAGCTACATCTATGCCATACTCTTTTAAAATCTCCATCACGCCAAGCGGTGTGCAAGGCACAAAGCCATCAAGTCCGCTAACAAGCTTGCCAACATTTACAGCGTGAAAGCCATCTACGTCTTTTCGTGGATCGATCGCTGCGAGCACGACGTTTGTGTCGATGTGCTTTGGTAGTGGCAGCTGAACCAAGATGCCATGGATGCTATCGTCTAAATTTAGCACGTTTATAAGCGCAAGTAGCTCGTTTTGGGTTGTATTTTCACTTAGACGGTGAGCCACGCTTTTTATGCCGTATTCGTTGCAGGCTTTCTCTTTTGCTCTAACGTATGTTTGAGATGCCTTATCTTCGCCGACTAAGACGACGGCTAAGGTTGGCTCGACACCAAATTTTTTTAGTTCTTCAGCTCTTACTTTTACGCTTTCTTTGACCTTTAAAGATACGGCTTTGCCGTCTAAAATTTTCATATTGGATCCTTATTTAAAAGCTTTTTTAATCACAAGGGTGGTATCATACCTAAAAATAAATTAAATTTTTAAAAGAGAGGTTTATGCGGTCTGTTTTTTTGATTTTGCTTTTTTGCATGGCGATTTTTGGAGCTGATTTTATCACAAAGACCGAGTACGCCAAGATGCTCTACCTAAACCCACGTGGCATAGGCTGTGATAAATGTCACGGCGCAAAGGGCGAGGGCAGCCTAATCTCTAAATACAAGCACTTTGACAAAAAAGCAAACAAAACGGTCGATGATGAGCTTAGAGCGCCAAAGATAAATGATATAGATTTTGAAAGTTTTAAAGCAGCTCTTACAAAGCCAAAAGGCGTAATGCCAAGCTACTTTTTGACAGACGAGGAGACGACCATCATTTATGAATACATTACAAATCAGATGAAACCTCCTGTAAAAGCGGTAAAAGTAGCACCCAAAAATTTAGCTAAGCCAGCCGCTCCTGCTGCTACGCAAAAACAGCCTGAACCTGCTAAAGCTGCCCCTGCAGCAAAAGCAGCAGTAGAGCCAGCCACCGCGCAGGCACCAAAACCGCCAGCAAAACCAGTAACAAATCAAAAAGATAATCAAAAGACAAATTTAAAAACACAAAATCAAAAGGATAAAAAATGACAAATAAAGAGGCATTTAGTGAAGCTAAAAAATATATCCCAGGTGGCGTAAATTCACCTGTTCGTGCATTTGGCAGCGTTGGAGGCGAGCCTGTGATGATAGATCATGCAAAAGGCGCTTATCTATACGACGTCGAGGGTAAAAAATACCTTGACTTCATCCAAAGCTGGGGTCCGCTCATCTTTGGTCACTGCGACAAAGATATAGAAGAAGCGATCATCTCTGCTGTAAAGCAAGGCGTATCTTATGGCGCTCCCTCACCAAAAGAGACCGCTCTAGCAAAGCTAATATGTGATGAGTTTAAACAAATAGATAAAATTCGCTTCGTTAGCTCTGGCACAGAGGCTACTATGAGTGCTATCAGAGTGGCTAGAGGATATGCCAAAAAAGACGGACTTATCAAATTTGAAGGCTGCTACCACGGACACAGCGACGCACTTCTTATCAAAGCAGGAAGTGGCGCTACGACATACGGCAACGCTTCAAGCGGCGGCGTGCCACAAGATGTTGTGAAAAATACATTTTTAGCTATCTACAACGATATAGAGAGCGTAAAAGCCATTTTTGAGAACAATAAAGACAAAATAGGCGTCGTCATAATCGAGCCAATCGCAGGAAATATGGGACTTGTGCCAGCTGATAAGAAATTTTTACGTGAGCTTAGAGAGCTTTGCGATAAATTTGGCGCTGTGCTCATTCTTGATGAGGTTATGAGCGGATTTAGGGCTTCTCGCCTCGGCTCATATCCATTTCACGAAGTAGATGCTGATCTTGTCACATTTGGTAAGGTTATAGGCGGAGGTATGAACGTCGCTGCATTTGGCGGTAAGGCCAAGATAATGGACTGCCTAAGCCCAGAGGGCGCTGTCTATCAAGCAGGCACGCTAAGTGGCAACCCAGTGGCGATGAGCGCTGGTATAGCGGCTATTTCTAAGATAAAAAGTGACGCAAATTTATACACTAGACTTGAAAAACTAGCTAAAAAACTAATGGAGGGCTTCAAAGAGGCTGCAAAAAGCGCTGGCATCACCATCCAAACCGAGGTTCGTGGCTCGATGTTTGGCTACTTTTTTACAGAGCATGCCGTAAAAAACTACGACGATGCGCTAAAGAGCGACACAAAACTCTTTGCTAAATTTCACCAAGCGATGCTTAGACGTGGAATTTATCTTGCACCTAGTCAGTTTGAGACTGGATTTATCTGCGATGCGATGAGTGAAGCTGATATCGATCTAGCGATAAATGCAGCTAAAGAGGCATTTTTGGAGATAAAAGCTTAATGGCAAAATTTAAGATAAAAGATATCGTAGCAGGGGCTGAGCAGCTAAGTCTTGGCGTTTCAATCGTAGTTGCGATCTTGCTTGGCACTGGGCTAGGATATCTTGTAAAAAAGGCTACAAATTTCACGCCAGCGCTTTGGATAGGCTTTGCTATTGGCATCGCAGCTGCTATTTTAAATGTCTATAAAGCCTATAAAGCGCAGGTTAAAAGCCTAGATGAGCTAAAGGACGAGACTAGATATAAAGGCTACACAAAAGACGATGATGACGAGGACGATTAGCAGGCTTTTTATTTGCTACTTTACGCTTTGGCTAGCCCTTAGCGTGGTTGGCAAATTTATATCAAATCAATTTTTTATAAGCTCGCAAATTTCATTTTTTGCCTCGCTTATCATCCTAGCGGCTAGCTTTTTTGCCTATAAAAACCGCATAAACTCAAGGCTAGAAAATGCAAGAGAGGAAATTTTAGCCAAGATAGAAGAAGAGGACGAAGAAGATGATGAAATTTTGCCCCAGAGGGAGGCAAAAGAGTTTAGTCTAAAAGATGAAAAAGCAAGGCTAAAAAAACAGAAATTTTCATTTAAAGATAGAAGCTTTGCAGCGGCATTTATGCCTTATCGTTTGGTTGCGTATGCGATACTTTTTTTTGGATTTATATTTTTAAAAAATGAAAATTTACTAAACGTGCCTGGCTTTTTGGTGGGGCTTGCTCCGATGCCTATTGGAGCTTTTATCTTTGGGATAATGCAAAATAATTTGAGAAAGGACGAAGATGGCAAGTAGCTTTAGGATCATTCGCTCGATGGGACCGCTATTTTTAGGCATGAGCCTACTTTTTATAGGCAATGGCCTAGTCATCGCATCTTGTAGCGCGCTTCTTAAGCAAAATGGCGTAGGCGAGCTTGCGATTGGACTAATTAACACTGGATTTTTCATAGGAGCGTTAATTAGCACGATCACAGCGCACAGAGTTATCTCAACCACTGGCCACATCAGAGCTTTTGCTATCTTTTCAGCTATATTTGCAGTCTCAGCCATGCTTCACGCCATAAGTGAAAATTTGATCTTTTGGGCGATTTTACGAGCCTTTTTGGGATATTGCTACTACGCACTTTTGATGGTTATAGAAAGCTGGCTAAATGCTAAAATCCCAAACAAGATAAGATCGCGCGTCATCGCCTTTTACGAGTGCGTTTTCTACACGAGCTTTGGCCTTGGAATTTTGATCTTAGCGCTTGATCTTAGCGCATTTGAAATTTTCATCATCAGCGCAGCCTTTATCATGCTCTCAAGCATACCTTTAAATTTAATCCGCATCAACCAGCCTCAAATCCCGCAGCGCCAACCCATAAACATCCCAAAAATTTTTGGTATCGTCCCGCTAGCACTCGTGGGAGCGCTCGTTGCAGGACTTGCGATAAATGGCTTTTTTTCTATGGCAAGCCTCTTTGTCTTGCTTCAAGGATATAGCGCAAAAGAGGCATCATTTTTTATGACTATAGCGATGGCTGGAGGCTTTTTGGCTCAAACATTTATCGGAGGCTTTTCAGATAAATACGGCAGACGCCCAGCGCTCTTGCTTTGTAGCGTTGTATCTTTAATCAGTGCGGTTTTATTTTTGCTAAATGGCTCAAATTTGATCGTTCAATACATACTTTCGTTTTTCTTTGGTGGCGGCATTTTTTGCACATACGGACTTTCGCTTGCTAGGGCAAATGACGAGATCACAGACAAGACAAAGAGCGTCCAAGTGGCACGTGCGTTGCTTTTTAGCTACTCTTTTGCCTCACTTTTCTCGCCGCTTCTTATGAGCTATGCGATGAAAATTTTTGGCGCATTTGGCTTTATCTATGTCTATTTGGTGCTTTATGTTGGGCTCATTTTGTTTGCGCTAACGCAAAAGACCATACCGCAGCACATGAGAAAAGACTACAACGACAAGCTCGTTGCAAGGACGGCTGGCATCGCGACTATTCAGCAAAATGGCAATTTTGCCGATAGAGAAAATAAAAAGTAGAAAATGGACGTAGCAAATTCTCTAAATATATCAAACACCTCGGTTCAAACTGGGCAAAACGCCGCCCAAAACGCGCCTGTTCGTAAAAATGAAGGCTCGCTTTTTAAAAATCAGCCAGCTCAGCCAGCTGGGACGCCAAGCGAGCAGACCATCTCAAACGCCCTTGATAACGTTGGCAAGCTAGTTGCAAGGGTGCTTGATGATCTAAAAAGCGCTTCAAGTCTTAGCAAAGCTGAGCAAATTTTATCTCAGGCAAAAGATACAAAGATCGCTCCAAATTTAGCTAGTGAGCTCTCTGATCTTGCAAAAAGCTTAGAGGCAGAAGCCACGCAAAATGAAAGCCCTGAGATAAAGAGCCTTGCTCTAAAACTAAAAGAATTTCTAAAGCCAATAGCAGATCTCAAAGCTGGCTCGCTAAATGATCAGATCAAAAACTCTGGCGTCATGCTTGAAGCAAATTTAAAAGATGCGCTTACCCCAGAGAAACTGCCAAGCTCGATACAAAAGCTACTAAGTGATATAAAAAATCTCTCAAATCAAAATTTACTTAGTCAAATTTTAACCCTAAATGATGAGAGCTTAGATAATCAAAACTCATTTATGAAGCTTACTTCTATGCTTGAAAAAGCGAGTGGTGACGCTAAAAATCTCCTTGATAACTCAAGCATAAAAACGCTTTTAAAAGATGTGGATAAGCTTGATAATGTGGCTAAATTTCTTGATAAAAACTTCTCAAAAGAGCAAAGCGCAGACGCGGTTAAAAGCCAGATCGGCAAGATGGAGAATTTCATCTCAAATTTAAGCGAAAAGGTAGCAAATTTAGCGAGTGAAAAGCTAAATCAAAACTTTGGCTTTACACAAAATCACAAAGAGCTAAAAGCTATCCTTGAGAGCCTAAAAAACGATCTAAAAATGCTAAATAACATAGGCGATGAGGCTGGACTTGTAAAGGCGTTTAATGAGGTTAGCGACGTCTCGAAAGAGGGCAGCTTGCAAGATAAGCTCCAAAGTGCGGCAAGACGTCTCGCTCACAGCCTAAGTCTAGCAGACCCAGAAGCAAGCACAGCTAAAAGCGATCTAGCTGAGAGTAAGGCACTTTTAAAACAGCTAAAACTAGCCACTAATGATATAAACAACATCACGACAAAGAGCCAGAGTGAAATTTCAAAGGTGCTAAATCAAGATGTAAAAAGCACGCTTTTAAACATAAGCGAAAAGAGCCAAAACGCCCAAACTGTAAATGCTGCAAACAAGATGATCTCGCAAATAGAAATGCACCAGATGGTCTCAAGCCTGCAAGGGGGCATACAAACTTATATGCCATACATCTGGGACGGCGTGGAGGGCGGAAATGTCGCGTTTAAACAGGGGAAAAAGGATAAATTTTATGCCCAGATCGATCTAAATTTTAAAAAATTTGGGCAGATAAATGTGATGGTGGGGCTTGTGGATAAACGCTATATCGATCTATCGGTGGCAACGCAGACAAATGACTTTAAAGAGCTCATTTTAGGAAATTCAAGCGAGCTAAAGCAAGCGATCTCAAAGCTTGGACTAATCGTTTCAAATTTTAACATCAAAACCTTGCCAAAGGTGAAGCTAAACGATAGATTTAAAAATTTTGGCGGCCTTGATGTGGGCTTTGATAAGAAAATTTGATGCAAGTAAATAAGAAAAAAGCCGTCGCTCTTGGCTACAACAGATCGCAAGATAACGCTCCAAAGGTGCTTGCAAGCGGTGCTGGCGAGATAGCAAACAAGATAATAAGCCTAGCAAAAGAGCATGATATACCTATCAAAGAGGATCCTGATCTCATTGAAATTTTAAGCAAGGTCGAGGTCGATCAAGAGATACCGCCAAATTTATATAAAGCGGTGGCCGAGATATTTAGCTTTTTATATAAGATCACAAATAAAAAGTAAATATTGCACTTTAATAGTGCTATAATCTCAAAATTAAGGAAATTTAAACATTAAAAAGGAGGTATTATGAAAATTTCATCAAAAGTGACGATGATGATCGTCTCGTCCCTACTGGTGCTTGGAGCCATCTTAGTATTTCTAAACATTTACGAGCAAAACAAAGCGATAGAATTTTCTACCAAAGAGCTGACTGAAACGGTCTTGGCCGATAAAAGAGCAGCTTTAACTGAGGAGATGGATATCGTCTCAAGCATCTTGCTAAAAATTCAAGAGGTCTATGACGACGCAAACGAGACCATAGAAGATCAAAAAGAAGATATCATCGACTATCTCTCAAGGGCTAGATTTGGTGATGGTAAGCTTGGTTACTTTAGTCTCTCAACAATAGATGGCGTGGTTATTGCAAACCCTGGTATACCTGAATTTAATGGACAAAATAGGCTTGACGCAACTGACGCAAATGGCTATAAATATGTAAAAGAGCTTATCGAAAAGGCTAAGCAAAATAGTAATGGAGACTTTGTAAATTTTGTTTCGAAGTCAAAGGATGGCTCAACCACAAGAAAGATAGCACGTGGACAAAAGCTAAATTTATTTCATGAAGATGTACTTTTGATGTCTGTTGTTGATCTTGAGGGCATGTATAAAGAGATAGATAAAATTTCAGCTACCATGCAAAATGACGCCAATGCAAACACTACAAATTTCATCGTCATAGCCGTTGTAGTTTTGATCATATCACTAATAGTTGCCATGCTTTACTCTAAATTTTCTATCACAAAACCGCTAAATGAGCTAATCTCGCGAGCTACAAACCTCTCAAGTGGCGATGGCGATCTAACAAGAAAACTAGAAGTCGTCGGCAAAGATGAGATAGCAAAGGCAAGCGAAGCCATAAATAAATTTATAGAAAAAGTAAGGGTTTTAATAGCCGAGGCAAAAGATATCTCAAATGAAAACAGTTCCATCGCAAACGAGCTTAGCTCAACCTCAGTCCAAACTGGCCGTGGGGTAGAAAACTCAAGTAAGATACTTCAGAGCGCTGGGAAGGATTGCGCTGAGATACAATCATATATGAAAGATTCAATCGAAGTTGCAAAAGGTGGCAAAGATGACCTTCAAAAGGCGCTAACCTACGTTGATGAGACGCTAAATACCATCTCAAATTTATCTTCAGAGATCGCTCAGACATCAGATATAGAAAATCAAATGGCTGGCAAGATCGAGCAGCTTAGCCGTGATGCTGAGCAGGTTAAATCAGTCCTTGTGGTTATCAACGACATAGCAGATCAGACAAATTTACTAGCCCTTAATGCAGCCATTGAGGCAGCAAGGGCTGGCGAGCATGGACGTGGCTTTGCAGTTGTTGCGGATGAGGTTAGAAAGCTAGCTGAGCGCACTCAAAAGAGCCTCACTGAGATAAACGCAACTATCAACGTCATCGTTCAAGCGATAAATGAAAGTAGCGAGCAAATGAGTATAAACTCTAAGCAAATAAGCGAGCTGACAGGCGTGGCAAACAACGCGCAAAACACCATAAGAGATATGAGTGGTATCATGAGATCAGCCATAGGACTATCTGATAAAACTATCGAGGACTATATAAAGACTGGCAAGGATATTGACGATATAGTAAAAAGCATGGAGGGCATAAGTCAAATTTCATCTCAAAGTGCAAGAAGCGTAGAAGAGATAGCTTCAGCTGCTGAGCATCTAAACAAGATGACAGATGCGCTAAATGCAAAACTTGGCGAATTTAGAACTTGATTTGTGTGGTAAATTTTAAATTTAAAGGCAATTAGTGGCTCAAAAACTGGTCTTAATAGGGGCTTCTACAGGAGGCCCAGGTCATATAAAAAAACTATTAAAAGATATAAATTTAAATGGTGCGATGGTCGTCATAGCTCAGCATATGAATAAGATGTTTATAAACTCATTTGTCACGCAAATGGGCAGGGAGTGCAATATAAATGTTGAAATTCTAAGCGAAAAGACAAATTTAAGAGAAAATATCGTCTATATCTGTGATCAAAATTTTGAAATTTCAGCGACTTTGCCAGTTAGTGCAAAGCCACAACCTGAGATAAAAACGATATATACGCCAAATGTTGATGTGCTTTTTAACTCAGGCACGCAGATCTCCAAAAATATAAATTTACTTGCGATCTTGCTAACTGGCATCGGTGATGATGGCGCAGCTGGGCTTGATAAGCTTTATAAAGCAGGTGCAAAATGCATAGCTGAAAACGAAGAGAGCGCGATAGTTTATGGCATGCCAAAGCGTGCTAAAGAGCTAAATCAAAATTTAAAATCGTTAAATTTAATGATGATAAGAAAAGAGCTTGAGGAGTTTTTAAATGCTTTTTAACAAAGTGGATAAACAAAGCGAAGTTTTAGAGGCAAAAGCACCAAGCGATATGGATGGATTTAACGAATTTATGAGCACTATAAAGACGCTTTGCGGGGTTGATCTAGAGCCAAAGAGGGATATCACGCTGCAAAGAGTTAGTATATTTGCCAAAAATCGCCAGATAAAAAGCTTTAAAGAGTTAGTTTCGATGATAAGATTTGACACGCTGCTTAGGCAAGATCTTTTAAATTTAGTCACCGTAAATGAGACATATTTTTATAGAGAGCTAGCACAGCTAAAAGACGTGATCTACTACGCAAAAGAGCTTGGGGAGGCTAGAATTTTATGCGCACCTTGCTCAACTGGCGATGAGACCTATTCGCTTGCGATGCTTGCTTATGAATTTGGCCTTAGACAAAGTGATATCCAGCTAACTGGCATCGACATAAACTCAGAAGCCATACAAGCTTGTAGCGTCGGAAGCTATGGCGAGAGGAGCTTACATAGGCTAAGCGAGTTTCAAAAGGAGAGATTTTTTACAAAAAAAGATGACAAATTTTTCATCAAAAAAGAAATTTTACCAAGGTGTGAGTTTAAAATTTTAAATGTTTTTGACGATGCGATGTTTAATCTTGGTAAATTTGACATCGTCCTTTCAAGAAATATGATGATATATTTTGACGACGAATTTAGGCTAAAATGCGTTGAGAGACTGCATAGGATGCTTAAACCAGAGGGCAGGCTATACGCAGGACACGCTGATCTTGTGCCATACACCCCACTTTATACAAAGCGTTTTTCAAACGGAGCTACATATTACGAGCGTGCTTAAGGGTTAAATTTAACCCAAGCCGCTTTGCCCTTAGCAAGTTTTTATCAATTTTTGGCTAAAATCCCACAAGCTAAATTTAAGGATAAAAATGAAAGACAATCTACTTGAATTAACTCAAGATATCGCTTCAGTTGATATCGAAGATTCTATAAAAAATAGCTATCTTGACTACTCTATGAGCGTCATCGTCGGACGTGCTTTGCCTGACGCTAGAGACGGACTAAAGCCAGTTCATAGAAGAATTTTATACGCTATGGATAACCTCGGCGTTGGCAGCAGAAGTGCCTATATGAAGTCAGCTCGTATCGTCGGTGAAGTCATCGGTAAGTACCACCCACACGGCGACATAGCGGTTTATGACGCACTTGTTCGTATGGCTCAGAAATTTTCTATGCGTTACCCAGTCGTTGACGGACAAGGAAACTTTGGCTCGATTGACGGCGACAGCGCAGCTGCGATGCGTTATACCGAAGCTAGAATGACCATGCTTACTGAAGAGCTTTTAAAAGATATCGACAAAGATACGGTTGATTTTGTACCAAACTACGATGATAGAGAGGTTGAGCCAGATGTTCTGCCTAGCCGTGTGCCAAATTTATTGTTAAACGGCTCAAGCGGTATCGCTGTCGGTATGGCGACAAATATCCCACCACACAGCCTTGATGAGCTAATAGACGGTCTTTTACTACTTCTTGAAAACAAAGAGGCGACACTTGAAGAGGTGATGGAATTTATAAAAGGTCCAGACTTCCCAACTGGCGGTATTATCTTTGGTAAAAAAGGCATCATAGAGGCCTACCGCACAGGTCGTGGCAGGGTCAAACTAAGAGCCAAAACTCACATAGAAAAAAAACCGAACAAAGATGTCATAGTAATCGACGAGCTACCATATCAAACAAACAAAGCAAGACTTATCGAGCAGATCGCTGAGCTTGTAAAAGATAAGCAGATAGATGGCATCAGCGAGGTTAGAGATGAGTCTGACAAGGACGGCATCCGCGTAGTCATCGAGCTAAAACGCGACGCGATGAGCGACATCGTGCTAAATAATCTCTTTAAATCAACCACGATGGAGAGTACTTTTGGCGTTATTATGCTTGCTATTAATAACAAAGAGCCAAAGGTATTTAACCTTATCGAGCTACTTAAGCTATTTTTAAATCACAGAAAAACCGTCATCATTAGAAGAACGATATTTGAGCTTGAAAAAGCGCGCGCAAGAGCCCACATCTTAGAGGGTCTAAAGATCGCACTTGATAACATCGACGAGGTGATCGAGCTTATTAGAAATAGTGCTGATACAGCCGTTGCTAGAGAAGGCTTGATGAGTAAATTTAACCTCTCAGAGCTTCAAGCAAACGCTATCCTTGATATGCGTCTAAGCAAGCTTACAGGCCTAGAGAGAGAAAAACTAGAGGCTGAGTTAGCCGAGCTTATGGCTGAGATCGCAAGACTTGATGAAATTTTAAAGAGCGAGACATTGCTTGAAAATTTGATCAAAGAAGAGCTTCTTGAGATCAAAAATAAATTTAAAGTGCCAAGAGTTACTGAGATCGTTGATGACTACGATGATATCGACATCGAAGATCTCATACCAAATGAAAATATGGTAGTAACCATAACTCACCGCGGCTACATCAAGCGTGTGCCAAGCAAGCAGTACGAGAAGCAAAAACGCGGTGGCAAGGGCAAAGTAGCGGTCACGACATACGACGATGACTTTATAGAGAGCTTCTTTACTTCAAATACCCACGACACGCTTATGTTTGTGACTGACCGCGGACAGCTCTACTGGCTAAAAGTATATAAGATCCCAGAGGGAAGCCGCACGGCAAAGGGCAAAGCAGTTGTAAATTTGATCCAGTTGCAGCCTGATGAGAAGATCAAAGCGATCATTCCAACGACTGACTTTGACGAGAGCAAATCTCTAGCATTCTTCACTAAAAACGGCATCGTAAAACGCACAAATTTAAGCGAGTTTAAAAACATCCGCTCAGTTGGCGTAAGAGCGATAAGCCTTGATGAGAACGACGAGCTAGTAACTGCGCTCATCGCTCAGACATACGATGATATGCCAGTGACTGACCCTGAAAATGAGCTAAGCGTTGAGACAGAGGTGCTTGAAGTTGAAGAGCTTCAAAATGAGATCGACGAAGATAATGTAAATGCCGAAGAAGACGCAAGCTCAGGCGATGAGACAATGCTATTTGTCGTTACTAAAAAGGGTATGTGCCTTAAATTTAAGATCAGCAAGGTTCGCCAAATGGGAAGAACGGCACGCGGCGTAACTGGCATTAAATTTAAAGAGCCAGGCGATGAGGTCGTAGGCGCAGCAGTCATCGAAAGCAATGACCAAGAAATTTTAAGCATATCTCAAAAAGGTATCGGCAAGCGCACAACCGCTGATGAGTACCGCTTGACAAACCGCGGTGGCAAAGGCGTCATCTGCATGAAACTAACAAGCAGAACAGGCGATCTAGTGGGCGTTGTGATGGTTGATGAAGAGCAAGATCTAATGGCTCTAACATCAAGCGGCAAGATGATAAGAGTTGATATGCAAAGCATCCGCAAAGCAGGACGTAATACAAGCGGCGTGATCGTCGTAAATGTAGATGGCGATGATGTTGTAAGTATCGCAAGATGCCCTAAGGCAGATGATGGCGAGGACGAGGATGAAGCACCAAGCGAAGATATGGGGCTTTTGGAATAAATTTTGCTATTAAATTTTAAATAAAAGCATAAAAAAGGTTGTTTATGAAGGTTAAAATTTTATCTTTTGCTTTGATGATCGCTATTTTTGGCGGCTGCTCATTTAACGGCTTTATGGGCGAGCCAACTAGCACATCAAACCGCAACGTAGTCATCCAAAAGGTCGATAAAGACGATCTTAGAGAGGTGATGAAAAAAGAGAAGATGATATATGATAGCGCTCCAAGAGAGACCACTTTTAGAGCCACAGGCGAGGGCATAGCTCCGCTAAATTCGCTCTCATACGCTCAGTCGGTTACACTTGCAAAAAGAGCGGCGATGGCCGATGCTTATTCTCAGCTTGCTGGCAAGCTTTACGGCGTAAAGATCAACGCTGAAGACACCGTAAGAGACGCGATGCTAAACGACTCATCTATCACTTCAAAGGTTCAAGGTCTTGTCAAAAACGCAAGGATCGTGAATGAAAATTTCAAAGACGGGCTTTATAAGGTAAATATGGAGCTTAAGATAGACGAAGATAAGTGGCGAGAAGTCTTTTCTTACTAACGATACTTTTAAATTTCGCCTTTTGCCTAGAGGAGTTTATCTTCTGGGCGAAGGTCGATACAAAAAATCAAATAGTTGCCTTTGAAGAAATTTCATTTTCAAAGGCGATGACTCTCACACCAAATCCACAACCAAAATTTCTTTGCCAGATAGACGCTTTTAAAGATGAAAATACCACAACTCTTGGCTTTTTAAATTTACACAAAGATGAAATTTTTGACTGCTTTGTCTTAAAAAAAGTGATGATAAAAAATGAGCTTAATGTCAAAAATGCGCAGGTCACAAACGCTTCAAATTTGAAAATTTTGCCAGTTAGATTTATGGTGGAATTTAAGCCAAAATCCGCTATCATCGGCACACTTCAATAAAAAAGAGATCAAATGAATATCGTCATAGTAGAAGATGACATCAATATGCGAAAGTCGCTTGAGATCGCACTTGGCGAGTATGAAGAGCTAAACATTAAAAGCTACAAGAGCGCAGTTGAAGCTCTAAAAAAGCTAAGCGATGACACTGATCTAATAATCACTGACATAAACATGCCAAAGATGGATGGACTTGAGTTCATTAAAGAGTTAAACGGCAAATTTGACGTCATCATAATGACTGGAAACGCCACACTTAACAAGGCGATCGAGAGCGTTAGACTCGGCGTGAAGGACTTTTTAACAAAGCCATTTGACGTCTCAACGCTATATGAAGCGATAAAAAGAGTAGAAGCGCTAAAGCAAAAAACTCCAAAAAGCATAAAAAAAGTTGAAACTAAAAGTGAAAATAACGGCTTTTTAGCCACTTCAAAGGCGCTTGAAGCGACGCTAAATATCGCGCTAAAAGCTGCAAGAACTGACGCCTCAATAATGCTTAGTGGCGAAAGCGGCGTTGGCAAGGAGGTCTTTGCTAAATTTATCCACGCAAACTCACCAAGAAAAGATGCGGCATTTATCGCTCTAAATATGGCTGCGATCCCTGAAAATTTGATAGAAAGTGAGCTTTTTGGCTTTGAAAAAGGCGCTTTTACTGACGCTGCGACAACCAAAAAAGGGCAGTTTGAGCTGGCAAATGGCGGAACATTATTTTTAGATGAGATCGGTGAGATGCCTATAAATTTACAGCCAAAGCTGCTTCGTGCGCTTCAAGAGCGTGAGATAACAAGGCTTGGTGCCACAAAGAGCGAAAAGATAGATGTTCGCATCATCTGCGCTACAAATGCAAATTTAGAGCTTGCGATGAAAGAGGGCAGGTTTAGGGAGGATCTTTTCTACCGCCTAAACACGATCCCCCTTTTCATCCCGCCACTTCGCGAGCGAAAGGATGAAATTTTGCCTATCGCGCAGGATGCTTTGGACAAATGCTGCAAAGAGTATGGCTTTGAGCCTAAAAAATTCTCAAAAACAGCCAAAGAGGAGCTTTTGGGCTACGACTACCCAGGCAACATAAGAGAGCTCATCTCGGTCGTGCAGCGTGCAGCGATACTAAGCGAGGGCGATGAAATTTTGCCAAAAGATCTATTTTTGCAAGCGAGAAGTAAAAAATAGGTAAAAATTTAAGTTTTTGGCTAGTAAAATTATGCAAATTAAGAAAATTAAAAGAAACCAAGGAGAGCAGATGAGAAAATTTAACGTAGCGGTCGTTGGTGCTACTGGTGCGGTCGGCGAAGAGCTTTTTAGAGTTATGGAGGAGGTTGATTTCCCAGTTAGTGAGCTTTTGCCACTTGCAAGCGCAAAGAGCGTTGGCATGGAGATCGAATTTAAGGGCAAACATTATAAAGTAAAAGAGCTAACCGAGAAAGTTTTTAGCGAGCACGAGATCGATATCGCATTTTTTAGTGCAGGCGGCTCAGTTTCAGAGAAATTTGCCAAATTTGCAGCCGACAGCGGCGCAGTAGTTATCGATAATACCAGCCATTTTAGGATGGATAAAGATATCCCGCTAGTCGTGCCTGAGTGTAACCCAAGTGACATCGCCATGTGGAAAAACCGCGGCATCATCGCTAATCCAAACTGCTCAACCATCCAAATGGTTCAAATTTTAAAGCCCCTAAATGACGCTTTTGGTATCAACAGGGTCGATGTTTCTACCTATCAAGCAGCAAGTGGCGCCGGCAAAGAGGGTATGGAGGAGCTTGTTGTTCAGATGCAAAAGTTTTTTGAATTTAAGCTTGATGAGTGCGAGCCAAAGGTCTTTGCGCACCGCCTAGCACTAAACGTGATCCCACACATCGACGTCTTTTTGGACAACGACTACACAAAAGAAGAGATGAAAATGGTCAATGAAACGCAAAAAATTCTTCACAAAGATATCGAAGTGAGCGCTACTTGCGTGCGTGTGCCAGTGCTTAGAAGCCACTCTGAGGCGATCACCATCCACTTTGACAAAGACGTGAGTGCAGATGCGGCAAGAGAGGTTTTAAGCAAAGCTCCAAGCGTCGTCGTAGTCGATAACCCAGCTAAAAAAGAGTATCCGATGCCTACTATCTCAAGCGATACAAACGAGACTTATGTTGGCAGGATCAGGGTTGATAACTTTAGATCAAATGTGCTTCACCTTTGGTGTAGTGCCGATCAGATCCGCGTTGGAGCTGCGACAAATGCCGTCAGGATCGCGCAAAAATGGATCACGATGCAGGAGTAGTTTGTAAATTTATTTTAGGCTAGAAAGGATCAAGCTTCTAGCCTAAATTTATCTTGCAAGCTCGTCTAATAAGTCTTGCAAAGTAACGTTTTTTAGCTCGTTTTCTAGGGCAGTTTGCGCTCTTAAAAAGTGCCCAGACAAAAGCTCTTCTATCCTGCCGCCAACTGGGCAGGCTTTTGGTGAGTCAGAGTGAATTTTAAAAAGTTTTTCTTTATCATTTACTGCGTTAAAAATTTCAAGTAAATTTATATCTTTTGGCTCTTTTGCAAGGCTCACCCCACCAACTCCAGCTGCGACATTTACGAGCCCTGCGGCCTTTAGAGTGCCAAGCAGGCGCCTAACGATAACTGGGTTTGTGTTTATGCTGCCAGCTATAAATTCGCTTGTAACCTTCTCATTTTCAAAAAATTTAGCACATAAAAGCGCGTGTATCGCAGTTGAAAATTTAATGCCAACTTGCATGATCGTCCTTAAATTTTTCGTGATTATACTTAAATTTTCTATCAAAGACAGCCAGCTAAATTTGACTTACGAGTCTTCGCCAGCTATCAAATTTATAAACTCATGCTCTCTCTCCGACCGCGGTAAAGCGCTTTTGGATAAATTTCTTTTTTTTAGCTCGTCAATGATCGCAAGCGCAAGGTCTGCGTAGCTTATGTAGCTCTCATTTTTTGAGTTTAGTATGAGATCATCCCCGCCAAGCACGTATTTGCCGGTGCGAGCGCCGTTTGCGTCGTAGTCGCCTGCTGGGCTTACGTATGTCCAAAGTACATTTGTGCTACCTTTTAGCTCAAAATATGACTCCGCTGTCGCCTTTGCCACGCCCATATATGCAGCTGTAAAGTCTGGCGTATCCATGACCTGCCTTTGCTATCATCAAATAACGTACCAGCGCCACCAACTACGATGAGCCTTGTGCTAGTGCCTTCTAGTAAATTTACTAGGTGAGCTGCCACTTTTTTGTGAAGTGGAAAAGTCTCTTCGCTCCATGCTGCAAATGCGCTGATAACCGCGTCAAAGCCTGTTAGATCAGCTTTTGTGGGCTCAAAAATATCTTTTATAGATAACTTTTACGTCGTCGTTTTACTCTTTGTCTCTAACGATCGCCGAGTTTTGAAGCCATTTTTAGATAAATCTACGCCGCTTTTGCCGTTTGTGCCTAAGATTGCTATTTAAATTTTGCTTTTTAAATTTACAGCCAGCTTGGCTTTACGTCATCAACTATCACGCCGTCAGTCATAGTGTATTGCTCTAGGCTACCGCGTTTTGTCTGGATGCAGATCATTTTGATACCGTTTTTGCCAGCTTTAAAGCACCTTTTACCATCTGGATCTATGCGCACTGCGTCGCCTTTGCTTACTTTTATCACTTCGCCGTCGATGAAAAGCTCGCCATCGCCATCAGTGATGATGTAAAGCTCCTCGTTTTGCTTGTGCGAATGGACAAATGGCACGCTCACATTTGCTGGAAGCTCATTTATAGATACCTCACAGCCAGTTAAATTTAAAGCCTCTTTTAGCTCGACTCTTGGCGCATTTGCGATCTTTGCAACTTGATAATTTTTCATTTTGTTCTCCTTGTTTTTTTGTTGTAATCTTTTTTCTTACAACTGATGAGCGAAGTATAATACTTTTTTGTTGTAATGTCAAGTGTTACAACAAAAATTTATCAAAATTTGCAAATTTAGGCTAAAATTTACGAAAAATTTATGATAACTTGGAGTTAAAATTTGCAAAATAATGCCTTTAAAACGCTAAAGAGCATAGCGACCGAGCATAACAAAAAGCTCATTTTAACCTTTGCTTTAGTGCTAGCAGAGAACGGACTTTTTCTAGCATACCCGATATTTGCGGGCTTTGCGATAAACGCAATCATGCAAGGAAACACGTTAAATGCCCTCATTTACGCACTTTTTGTGCTTATAGCGTGGCTTGTAGGAGCCATTAGGCGCCGCGTGGATACGCAAGTTTTTGCAAATATCTACGCAAAGCTTGCTGTAAATGTCATCATGAATGAAAAACAAAATGCCAAAGACGACTCCGCCATCATCGCTAGAGTAGCGCTCTCGCGAGAGTTTGTAAATTTCTTTGAGATGCATTTTCCTATGTTTTTTACATCGGTCATTTCGATTATCGGCTCAGCGTTTATGCTCATCTTTGTCGAGCCAAAGGTCGCTGTGGCGTGCTTTGCCGTGATGACCTTTTTTCTTATATTTTTGCTAAAATATATCAAGAAAAATGACGATCTTTATCTTCGCTTAAATGACCGCCTAGAAAAAGAGGCAAAGGTGATAGGTGTTTTTAATAAAAGCACGCTAAGTAGGCACTACGATGTCGTTTCTAAATTTCGTATAGCGATCTCAAACAGGGAGGCGATGAGCTATTTTATCATCGGCATTAGCGCTTCGCTGCTCTTTTTGGTGGCGATAATAGTGCTAAGCTCGCAGCAGACAAATGCCGGCCACATCTACTCTGTGATGACCTATATATGGAATTTCGTCATCAGTCTTGACGACTCGCCAAAGCTCATCGAGGAATTTTCAAATTTAAAAGATATCGGTAAGAGGATCGACACCCAAAAGAAGGACAATAATGCACAATAAGAGCGTTCTTAGAAATTCGTTTTTTCTAATTTTCACGTTTATGATAGTTGAGGCCGTTTTTGGCTTCGTTTCAAACTCGCTTGCGCTTATTAGCGACGCATTTCACATGCTCTCAGACGCTGCGGCTCTCTTTTTGTCGCTGGTCGCTTTTAAGATCGCAGAAAAAAGGGCAAATTTGCAAAAGACCTTTGGCTACAAAAGGGTCGAGATCATCGCCGCTTTCATAAATGCTATCGCTCTTATCGCGCTTGCTGTTTTTGTCATAGTTGAAGCTATCATCAGGCTTTTTAACGAGCCAGAGATAGAGGCTGAAACGATGCTTTTGGTTAGTATTTTGGGGCTTATTATAAATTTAGTCGTGGCTGTTTATATGCATAAAAGTGCTGATACAAAAGAAAATTTAAATATGAAAGGTGCTTATTTGCATGTGCTTGGCGACACGCTTGGCTCAGTTGGCGCCATCGTCGCGGCGCTTCTTGTGATGAAATTTAACTTCACGCAGGCCGATAGCATCGCAAGCATCTTTGTCTCGCTACTCATCATAAAAAGCGGCGCTAGCTTGCTAAAAGATAGCTTTAATATCCTGATCGAAGCTGTGCCGCTTAAGCTTGATACGGATGAAATTTTAGGCGTTATAAAGGGCGTAGATGGCGTTAAAATCGTGCATGACCTGCATATCTGGGCGATAAATGCTGGCACAAACGCGCTCATAGCCCACGTGGTGGTGGATGATGCGTTAAGCGTGGCTGAAATTTCAAAGATGATAAAGCGCATCGAGCACGAGCTTTCTCACGCAGGTATCGGTCACGTCACGCTTCAGTTTGAGAGCGAGAGCCTTGGGCACAAAGACGATCTCATCTGCGAGCTAAAAAGCGAGCATAAAGACGAGCACTTTGGGCATCATCACTAACCTGCTTTATTAACGACCTTTTTGGTTGCTTCTATCTTTTTGTCAGCCCAAAGCACGACGTCTTTTATAACTAGCTTTTTGATAGCTTTTATGAAATCTTTTATAAATTTGTAGTTAATCTTACCATCTTCACTTATTGGAAGTAAAATTTTTGTCTCATTAAATAATCTTTCAAAGTCACGGACTAAGTGACTTTGATAAAAATTTTGTTTTTTATTAAGCCAACATATAAAATATTGAGCTATGTCTTTATTAAAATTATCAAATTTCGGATAAATTGTTTTCGTAAATTGGCCTGCGTAAAAATCCTTTTTCATATAGAAAAATTGCATTCCAAGCATCCCAACAGCTAGCGAATTGCCGTTAATTTTATGTTTTTCATCTAAATAATCAACATAACCTGCTATTCCATTATTTAAAACTGTTCGCGTAAAATATGGGTATTCACCATTATCGCTAAAATGAAAACTTTCTTTGTTGAGTTGTGGGTTTGAAACAACCAAAAACAAATCACCAATTTTAAATTTCTTCGCTACCCCCCCCGTCGGCTAAATTCGTCGAATTTTGTAAGGGCGGATTTTTCGGTATCAGTTAATTCATAATTTTTAAGTCCAGTTACCGCAAGACACGCGTCAAATTTTTTGGTATATTTTTGCTCTTTTTCTTTAACATATTCTCGTTCAAGCTCTTCAATAAAATTTTCCATAAATAAAAAATCTATCTTGTCGCCTTTTGTTGGTAAAATAACTTTTTCTTGTTTTAATGTTTCTTTTTTTGGATAATTAGAATAACCTCCATAATTTAGCGTATTTATAGCTGTAGCGATAAAAAGCTGAGCACGCTTAGACCAATTTGGCATGGGCATAGCTAAAATATTATTTGCTAAAACAAATTTTTCTGAATGATATGTTACAGTTCCAGAATATTCACCACGAGTTGAAATTGTTAAACATTCTTTAAATATCTCATTTTCTGGCAACTTATCATTTGTATAATAATTTACACCATTATTTGTAGTAATTCCACTTATAACTGCAACTGAGTTAATATTTGGTTTATCATATCGTGTTATATAATTTTTGTTTTTGCCATAAATCCAAGTTTTTTCAACATCAAATAAATCACCTATGCGATATTCTTTAAATTTTCCACCATGCGCTTTAAAATCATTTTCTAAATTTGCAATTCGTTGACTGATGATAGTTCTTTTACTGGGACTTTCCTTTTTAAGAATTTGTGACACTTCCCAGCTTAGATAGTCACCTACAGTTCTTTTAAAATCTATTAAAGTTGGTATAGTGTCGACTGGTCTAGATTTGTTCCAGTCAGCACCGTTATTTGGATCAATAGTATCCTCATAGTATTCGTCTTCGCTAAAAATTATAAGCTTGCTTTTACCAAACCGCACCAAATTTACAAGCTCATCATAACGCTCTTTCGCATTGTCTGTATCTTTTAAATTATTACTCGCTTTTTTGCGATTCGAGCGTGTGTAGCCATCGTTTGAAAAATCAATAAATTTTACCATTTCGTCTTTTTCGTGTTTTTCACCAACTTTAAAAACATAGATGTTTGTTTGCACGTTTGATTTACCAAAGAAAAGGTCAGTTGGCATTTTAATACTTGCAACAAGGGTATTTTGTTCAAGAATTTTTTTATTTATCTCTTTTGCCTTACCATTACCTGCTGAATTTTGTATAATGATAGCGGCATAGCCTTTACTCATCATACTTAAAGCAGTTTCTACAAAGACCATGCCATTTCCAGGCGCAGAATAAGGTGGGTTTAGCACAAAAGCTGTTGCAGGAAATTTTTCTTTAACATTACCAAAACCATATTCGCCACTAAAATCACTTAAACTATCCTTGTTTAAGATGTTGGAGCTTCCATCGCCCATCATTATCATGTTTAAGACAGCTAGCATATAAATAGATGGAAGAATTTCAAGTCCTAAAAGTTGTTCCGCCTTTATCTTTAGCTCTTTTTGCTTAAATTCTTCAGGTGATTTTATATTGTCTTTAGCATCTTTTATCATTTCGTTCATAGCAGCAACCAAAAGTCCAGCTGAGCCTGTGGCAAAATCCCAGACGTAACTGTCTTTATTTACCCGCGCAAGGCGCACTAAAAGCGTAGCAACATATGAAGGAGTGAGAACTACATCGTTTTGCTTGTCTTGAGAAAAACCAAGCCATGAATACATTTGGTTAAATAGTTTTCCAGTAAAATCAGTCGTAAGTCCGATTTTATAGTAAATTCCTAAGTCATCTACTATTTTAGAAAATAATCGTTTTAACTGTGTTTCGCCGTTTGTTACTTTATTAATATTTTCAGATAAGATTGTGTTTGATAGTGTGCGAATGATGAGATCTTTTTTATCTGTTGGAATACTTTTACAGTCCAAAAATGCTTTTATCTTTCTCGTTAAAATTTCACCATCAGTGTTGCCTTGCTCGGGTGAAGATTTTAGTTCATGTTTTTCAAGTGGAGCAACCTTGCCAGGTATACCAAGAGTAGCAATGATTGAAGCTGCAACAAGATAAACTCTGTCATTCTCGCCAATTCCTTTTTCATAAATATCTTTATTTAGTTTTACTAAGCTGGCGTCAATCTCTTTTTCGCGCTTTTGTTTTATCTTTTCAAGTTCATCGTATGATAAATTTAGATATTTTAGGCTTTTTGCAAATTCATCAAAATTTGATATTTTTAAAAATGAAAGGTCGCTAAAGTCACCAACTTTTTGACCTATACCTAAATTTGACTTTGAAACATAATAGACTCCGATTTTTGTTTGGAGTTTGCCTTTGTTATCTTTAAAACCAGTGACACCAATGGCGATGATGTCAGTATAGCTTGTATGGTGAAGCAGAGCATTTGCATAGTGGATCGCTCCATTTACAGCGTATTCTTTTATATTTTTAAAATTTGGTTCATTTTTGGCGGTGCGATTTTCTACATTGCCGTCGGTGTCTAACTTTTCTAACTTATCTTCATAGCCTTTGTATTCAATCAATACAGGATAAAAATTTAAGCTCTTATCTTGTAAGAGTAGTTTAGCATCAGGTTTGTTGCCACCTTTGCCACCTCCCTTAGAGGCATATTCTTGTAAGGCATTATCTATCTCACTATTTAAGCTCTCTTGTTCCATTTTAATATCAAGTTTATATGATTTTAGCTCTGAATTTATCATATATGCCACATTTGGTTCTACGCTTTGGATTGCCATTTTTAACCTTCATAATTTTATTTTTAAAGTTGTTATTTTAACTACTTTTTACTTAATATTTAAAATTAGATTATGCAAATTTTAAATCAACTTTAGGCAAAATAAAGCCCAAATTCTCAGAAAAAGTAAAGCTTATATGAAAAACATTAGAAACTTTAGCATCATAGCTCACATCGACCACGGCAAAAGCACGCTTGCTGATCGCCTCATTCAGGAGTGTGGCGCTGTTAGCGACCGTGAGATGAGCTCGCAGATCATGGACACGATGGATATAGAAAAAGAGCGTGGCATCACGATCAAAGCTCAGTCTGTCCGCCTAAACTACGCACTAAATGGGCAAAATTTTGTTCTAAATTTGATAGACACCCCAGGACACGTTGATTTTAGCTATGAGGTGAGCCGCTCTTTGGCTAGTTGTGAGGGTGCGCTACTTGTCGTGGATGCTTCTCAGGGCGTGGAGGCGCAAACCATCGCAAACGTCTATATCGCACTTGAAAACAACCTAGAGATCATCCCAGTCATCAACAAGATTGATCTGCCGGCGGCTGACCCTGCTAAGGTAAAAGATGAGATCGAGCACATCATCGGCCTTGACTGCTCAGGAGCTATCGAAGTGAGCGCAAAAACAGGCGTTGGCATAAAAGAGCTGCTTGAAGCGATCATCACAAGGATCCCTGCACCAAATGGCGACGTAAGCAAGCCTACAAAGGCACTAATCTACGATAGCTGGTTTGACAACTACCTTGGTGCGCTTGCTCTTGTGCGCGTTTATGATGGTGAAATTTCAAAAAATGACGAAATTTTGGTCATGGGAACAGGTAAAAAACACATCGTGCTTGACCTCATGTATCCAAACCCTATAGCTCCGATCAAGACTAAAGCGCTTAGCGCTGGTGAGGTTGGCATCGTGGTTTTGGGACTTAAAAACGTTAGTGACGTGCAAGTTGGAGATACGATAACGCAGTCAAGAAATCCCCTAAAAGAGCCAGTTGGCGGCTTTGAGAGGGCTAAGCCGTTTGTTTTTGCGGGACTTTATCCTATTGAAACTGATAAATTTGAAGATCTGCGTGACGCGCTTGATAAGTTAAAACTAAATGACAGCTCCATTAGTTATGAGCCAGAGACCTCGGTCGCACTTGGATTTGGTTTTAGGGTTGGTTTTTTGGGTCTTCTTCACATGGAGGTCGTCAAAGAGAGGCTGGAGCGTGAATTTGATCTTGATCTCATCGCCACAGCGCCGACTGTGACTTATGAAGTCATCCAAACTGATGGGGTAAATTTAAAAATTCAAAACCCAAGCCAGCTGCCACCAGTCAATAAAATAGACTCAATCCTTGAGCCATACGTGAAAGCGACTATCATCACGCCAAGCGAGTTTTTGGGTAACATCATCACGCTTTTAAACAACCGCCGTGGCATACAAACAAAGATGGACTACATCACGACTGACCGCGTATTACTTGAGTATGACATACCGATGAACGAGATCGTGATGGACTTTTACGACAAGCTAAAATCAAGCACCAAAGGCTACGCGAGCTTTGACTACGAGCCTAGCGACTACCGCGTGGGCGATCTAGTAAAGCTTGATGTAAAAGTGGCTGGTGAGACGGTCGATGCGCTCTCTATCATCGTGCCTGAGAGCAAGGCGCAGACAAAGGGCAGGGACTTTGTAAAGGCGATGAAAGAGATCGTGCCGCGTCAGCTCTTTGAGGTGGCGATACAAGCGAGTATCGGCAATAAAATAATAGCACGTGAAACCGTAAAATCAATGGGTAAAAACGTCACAGCCAAGTGCTATGGCGGCGACATCACTCGTAAGAGAAAGTTGCTTGAAAAGCAAAAAGAGGGTAAGAAGCGGATGAAGGCGATAGGTAAGGTGAATTTGCCGCAGGAGGCGTTTTTATCCGTCCTAAAAATAGACTAATGCGTTGTCTCGCTTTGTCATACTTTGTTGTGTCTAAAATTTACTCGGTCATTACCTGCCATGGTAACTCCCGTCGTAAATTTTACCCACGCCTTGTCTGACTTTGCGATACCGCCGCATTTGGTTTTTGCGTTTGATTAAAATTTAAGTGCTAAATTTACAAAAAGGAGCGCTATGCCGTTTGTGAAAATTTGCGTGACAAAAGAGAATGATAGCCCAAGTGTGGAGCAAAAAGAGAAGATGATAAGCGGAGTTACAAAACTAATAAGCGAAATTTTAGGTAGAAGCGCTCAAAATACTGTTGTCATTATCGATGAGATCGATACGAACAACTACGGCATCGCAGGCGAGAGCGTGAAAAATCTCCGCAAAAAACAAAAAGAGCAAAAGGAAGTGAAATGCTAAGAGCGACATTATTAGCAGTTTTTGCAGCCGTCTTTTTAACTGGCTGCGTGGCAAAAGCTAGCCTTTGTCTATCATGCGAGGGCATAGATGGCGTGCAAAGTGCGAGCATAAGCAGCCAAGATAATACCTATTTTGAAGAGGTCATGAGGATCCCAGCTGACTGCAGCGCTTGCAGGGGCAGGGGCGATGGCGTCTTTATAAATGGCGTCAAGTATAGAAGCGACGTGGCGATAAATTGCTGCTTAGAAAAAAATATGATCGACATAAATGTCGGGCTAAAGAAGGTCTATTTTCATAGGATCGTGGATGCTAGAAGCAGCGCAAGGTCGATTTATTACACAAGAGAAGATGGTAGCGGCGTAGTCTTTAACTCAAACCCACGCCTTGAAGTGCTCTTTTATATGTTTTTAAAACGTGAGCTAAATTCGCGCGGCATCGTTGTCGTGGATACGCAAACATCGCCTTATACATATAGGCTTGATTTTAGATTTGACGAGCTTAGAGGCACTTACTCTAGAAGCTCTGAAATTTTAAACGGACATCTATATGGCGAGCTTGTGCTTTCAGATATAAATTTCAAAAAACGAATTCCTATCTCTACTAGACACCACGTGGAGGAGCTTGAGGCGTCAAAAAGCGGTCAGTTTGACTTCTTTATCGCACTTTTAGTCAAGCAAGCTGCCATAAAAGTGGCTGATGAGATCACTAAACTTTGAAAGGAAAAATATGAGTAAATTTAAATTTCTAGCTATCTTTGGACTTTTTGTCCTATTTTTGAGCGGTTGTGCGCCTACTCAGACGGTGCTTGCGTTTGATCCTTATAAGGCTATCGTTTCAAATCAACAAAGCAGTGGTTTTGAGGTTTATATAAGTGCGGTGCATGATAGTCGCAAAAACAAAAGCACTATAGCAACTATAACAGATGGCAAGGGCACCGTGGATGAATACGTCGTGCTTCAAAACGATCTCGCGACCTATTTTGGCGATTCTCTTAAAAAAGAGCTCATAGCTCATGGCGCAAATGTAAATGGCATGGGTGGCGTCGTGGTTGAAGTTTTCATAAACGAATTTGAAGCAAATATGAGCGGATATGGCAGCGACAACACAAAGGGCAAGATAAAGATCACTCTTAAAATTCAAAAAGGTGATCAAAGCATCATCAAAAATATCTCAAACAATCAAACCAAATTTGAGCTAGTTCGCACTGGCGGAGCATTTAAGCCATTCTTAACAGACATCATCAACGACGCCGTTAAACGCTCTGCGATCGCTATCTTAAATAGCTGATGTTTTGCGCGTTTTGCAAGAGCTTTACGCTAAAGACATTTTGTAAAACCTGCTCGCAAATTTTAAGCGAGCCAAGCCCTTTGGTAAGAGAGCTAGAGGGCTTTAAAATTTATAGCTTCTATGGCTACTCTGAGATCAAAGAGCTCATCCACTCAAAGCACCAAATGCACGGACTTTTTATCTATAAAAACTTAGCCAAATTTGCATTTAAGAAATTTGCTAAAAGCTTTAGCTTTCCAGAGCAAATTTACGCACTGCCGATAGATGATAGAGTGCATCAAGGCTACTCACACACGGCTATTTTGGCAAATGAACTTCGTGCTAAAAACATTAAACCCATCTTTCACGCCTTGCATGCGACAAGCAGTGTCAGTTATAGCGGCAAGGATCTTAAATTTAGACAAAATAATCCAAGAAATTTTAAAATTTTAAAAAAGATCACTGCGCCAGTTATCTTAGTCGATGACATCGTAACCACTGGCACAACGATACTAGAAGCTAGAGATACGCTTCAAAAAGCAGGCATTAATGCGCTTTTTGCACTTGTTTTAGCAGATGCTAGAAACTAAGTTTTATATGAAATTTAGCTTGAAATTTTATGCTTTAATAGTATTAATTGGCTATTAACTAAAACTATTTTTTACCGATATAGTTTTAGTTAATTTAAACAAGGAGTTTTACCAAATGAAGAAAGTGGCAAATAAAATAGCACTCATTATCGTAGTGCTTTTAGTTGTCTCTTTGGCTGTATTTTCTACTGTAAGTTATACAAACACCAAAGAGAATATTTATGATCTAGCAAAGGAGTCTAAGACTTCGGCTTCAAAAGTTTTGCAGTTCTATATGAATGCATTTTTTGATGATAAGATTGATGTTGTTGAAAAATTTGTTAGATACCTTGAACTACATCCGGAAATTTTAGAGAATAGAGAAAGCTTAAAAAAAGAGCTGATGACAGCATCACAAGTAACTGAATTTTTTGAGTTTTACTTTGGTTATGCTAACGACGGAGCGACTTTTAGTGCTGATGTTGATGGCGAAGGACGTAAATTTTCTCTTTTAGATGCAAGCACAAATTTTGATGCAAGGACTAGAGTTTGGTATAAAGATGCTATCGCAAAAGGCGGTGTTGTTTTTACGGAGCCGTATGTTGGTTCAGCTGGTGTAATGAATATTACTATCGCTAAAAAGGTAGTAGTTGGCGGTAAGGTTGTTGGTGTCTTTGGTGGAGATATAGGTATAGATAAACTTGATGCTGAGCTTGACAAGATAAAACCAACTCCAAGTAGCGCGATAGCACTATTTGATCTAGAGCATAGAAAGATCGTTCATTTTAGGATTAAAGAACTTGTGCTCTCAGACTCTAGTGAAGCTATGAAGATCATTGATGACTACTCAAACGAGTATAAGAAAAACGGAGATAAAACATTTACTTATAATCTTAGAGGCACAGAGAGACTTCTTGCTTGCGAATCTTATGATAAAGCTAACTGGCTTGTTTGCTCTGCAAACTCTATAAGTGATTATGATAATAGCCTAAATAGCACTCTTGTTTCGCAGTTTATATCTTCTATCATCTTTATAATCGTTGTTATAGCACTTTTGATCTTTGTTGTTGGTAGATATTTAAAACCTCTTTCAAATATATCAGAGTCTTTAACATCATTCTTTAAATTCCTAAACTATGAGATCAAAGAGCCAGTTATCACAGAAGTAAAAACTAAAGATGAATTCGGCGTTATGGCAGAACTCATAAACGAAAACATCAAAAAGATACAAGACACTGCTAATCAAGATGCTACTGCTGTTAATCAATCAGTATCAACAGCTAAAGAGATAGAAAAAGGAAATTTAAAAGCTAGGATCACAGAAAACCCAGCTA
>NZ_JAAKZD010000010.1:0-78758 GCF_015230035.1 Campylobacter concisus | reverse complement strand
AATTTATATAAGAAACATAATGCACTTAATAATATCTTTAAGATAAAAATTCAACTCATAGCTGAGATATCAAGTTTTTTATGATTATGCAAGAGTTTAAAAATTTTAATGTTAAATGTGTAAAAATGTAACAATATCTAAAAAATATTATTTAAGTTTTGATTGATATTTTTATAAGATAGCTTGACTTTATAAAAATATTACTTTAGCGGGATGACAAATTTATAAAAATTTTGAAGAGATAATGGTTAAGATAAATCATTAGCAAATTTAGGGGCAAAGCTGCCCCTATGTTTTAGTAAAGACCAAAAGTTCCGTCTGTTCTTTTGTAGATGACGCGCATTTTGGCATCGACATCGTTAAATACATAAAATTGTTTATCGCTTGATTTTAGTTTATCAAGTGCTTCTTCTACCTCAAGAGGTTTGTAAATTTCAAGCTCCATAGGCACGATCTCTTCGACACCTTCGATCTTTTCTTCGCCTATTCTAGAGCGAAATTCTTTATCATCAGCCTTACCTTTTACAGTAAATTTCTTATCGTGCTCTCTTCTTAAAACTTTTGAAGCCTTTTCGATAGCAAGATCGATCGCTGCATAGAGATCTTTATCTTTTTGGCGAACGACTATCGTGTCTTTATGTGCCATATTTAGAGAAAATTCTGCATTAAAGCCCTTTTTGCCTTGCTTTTCATCTGCTCCTACTACGCATCTTGCTGAGATGATGTCAAGGTTATACTTGCCAAGGGTGTCAAAAGCGTCTTGGATGTAGTTTTTGATAGGCTCTGTTAGCTCAAATTGTTTTCCTACAATGCTTATGTTCATCGCAATCTCCTTTATAGAAAGTAGGATGATTATAACACGACGAAACTAAAAGCAAATTAAAGTAAAATCTTTATAAAATTTTAAAGTTTCTGAAGAGTTCGTTTGTGAAAATTTATAGGATTTGAGGATTTTCCTGGTTTTGAGCTGACAAAGACATCAAGCATTATTGTGCCTTGATTTGCTCCAGTAGCAGCCACTGCGTCACCAGAGCAAATGCCCATATCGCCAAAGTATTTTACATATACTTTAAAGGTAAAGAGGTCGCCAAATTCGCCAGCTATCGGATTGTCTTCACTTGCATTTTTGCTTTGATTCCCTAGACAAGTGGTGCTAAAGTCATTGCTTATGATAGCTAGCATGGCGTATTCTGTCGCTGCGCGAGCTACTAGCTCGCTTTGCTCTCTTAGATAAATTTCACTATTTTGCTTAACTGAAGTGCTAGCGATCGAAAGAGCCAGCATACAAATAGAGCTTGCGATCACTACAAAAAATATCGCCGCAATGAGTGTAAAACCTCGCCTCATCAATAAACCGCCTTTGACTTACAGATGGTTATCTCTGAGTTTTTTGCCCTCATGCAAAGTTTTAGCACGATGACGCCATTTTTTTCTATAAATACAAATCTCGTAACATTTTTAGCAATGGTTGCCTTTTCGCCGTTTTTATAGCCCTGACCCATCCATGGACGATAGTCGTAGTATAAATTTAGATCAAAGACACCATTTGCAGTATCTTTTGGATCAGCGCTTTGCTCTGGCACTATGGCATTTGCTGTGTAGGCTAGATGATACTGCTCTGAAATTTGTTTGTTTGCAAATCCTGAAATTTCTAGAGTATCGCCATCAGTGCTTTTTACACCAACTTTTGCTATGTCTAAATTTAAAATACCTTGATACCCAAAAGAGTTTTGCACATCATAATAAACATCAGAAAATATCGCTACAACGCCACCATCTTTGTCTTTAAAATCAACACAAGTGGCATTTCTTGTGTCATCTTTGCAAGTTAGATCTTTTATGGTCTCAACAACTTCGGTAGAAAAATTACTTCCAGGACTTATAAGACCACTTGCTGGCGAGCTCTTAGCAAGATCCACATAGCCGCTATATCTGCCTGCTTTACTACTACCAGAAGGCACATCGTTAAAAATTTCATACGCATAAGGGATAAATTCTAAAATTTCATAGCCACTATTTAAATTTACCCTGCTATCATTTAGTGACAAAAACCCTCCACTAGGTTTTCTAGCGATCACACTTGGCTTTATGCGGTGCTCCAGCCTCTTTGAAATTTGCTCCAGCGCGATCTCCGTTTGCGTCTCGAGCTCATTTACCGTCCTTGTTTGAAAGTAGTTTGAGTAGATGTTCATCATTGCATTAAAGCTCATCATAGCGATGATGCCAAGGATGACTATGACGATTATAAGCTCAAGGAGCGTAAAGGCTCTTTTCATTTCCACACTTTCGTATTTAGCGAGCCACTCTCGCCTAGGTTAAAAGCGTAGGCTTTTAGCACTGATGTCGTCTCTTGTTTTGTGTCATTTTTATATGCAGTAGCAGTTACAATTATCTCTTTTACATCACTGCTTTTTAGTGGTAAATTTGGCTTAAAGTCTCCATTGCCATTTTTTATTGTAGCGTTATATTCTGAACCGACGATATAGTCTCTAGTTTGATTTGCCGTGTTTAAATTTTTATTTCTTTTGCTGTAATAATCTACCGACCTTATCGATGTATCAGGTGGCTCAAGGTCTGGTGAGTTTTCATAGGCAAAAACTCTGTGCCCATCGCCTGTTATTTTGTTTATCTTATAAAATTCATTTCTTTGATCACCTGGCTTTAAGATGATAGGAAAGAAGTAAGCTGTCTCAGCACTAGCACTAACGTTTGAGGCTTTTATGATCCTATTACTAAAAGGAGCTTTTAAAATAAGTCCTATATAAGTTTTAGCGTTCATCAAGCTCTCTTGTGTAATAGCCTTTTGATTTAGCTCGGATGTCGTTTTTAAAACCAGAGGTATTGAGATGCTAACGATCGCCACGACGATGATAGAGAGGATAAGCTCTATAAGAGAAAAACCTCTTTTTACCAAGAAATTCTCCTATTTGTCTTATCACTTAGATCGTTAAAGTTGTTTTCGCCACCTACAACATTTCCCACGTCGCCTTTATCTGAGCCACTTTTTAGCGTCTTGCCAGCCCAGTCGCCATTTGGCACGAGAAATCTCACATTAAAGTCGCTTGTCACTGTATTTTTATCAAATTCATTATATATTTGCCACTCTCTTGCACGCATTTTAACCACATCAGTGACTGCTTTTGGATTGCTTATAAAGATAGTTTGAACGCCGTCTTGAACTGCACTTACATCATTTCTTAAAATGGTTTCACTAATTTTATTTGTAAAACTAAAATCTGAAAATGCAAGCATACTTGCTCTATAGCGTGGATTAACAAACCAAAAAGGAGCCGATGGAAATTCTTGCCATGTCTCTCCAGTTGTTTGGTCTTTCATATATTCATTTTTGTCACATCCATTACAATAAGCTCCATAGTAAATTTTCGCTATAAATCCTAGATACGAACCCTCATAATATGGAGCATAGACCCTGCCATAGTAAAGTTTAGCAGATGTTTTTTCGCTAGGGCTTGGTTTTGTATATGGCGCACTGCCTAATTTTCCATCACTTATGCTTTTAAACCCAAAGTCATCACTTGAGACTGTGAAAGGATTTTTCGCAAGATTTACCTTTCTAGCAAAGTTAAAATAGACTTCAGCAGTCGCTTTACCATCTTTAAACGCACTCTTTTCAACGTAGAACATTCCTTTTGTCGCAGTTGGCCCAATGCGCTTTTTTGTCCTTGAAAAAGGTATTTGAAAGAAATAAATTTCATCATTTGCTTTTTCGAGCGTGCCAGCGTTTCCGTCATTATCTGTGTAGTTTAATGGCACTTGATCAAGTCCTATATCAAAACTAGTGACATTAGCATAGCATCCGTCTTTATAAAAAGTTGCAGTATCGCGGTTAAATAGTCTTGCTACAACGTCAAAAGTCACTTTCACCTTTTGATGATAACTACTATCGATATAGGTAACACTATTGCTTGGTATTATTTTTAGATTACTTATCTCAAGATCTTCTGGCTTAAATTGAAATAAAATATTATTTCCTTGTCTTATCGCCATATCGCAACCAACCCTACCTTCGTTATCTGGGTCTTTACTAGGGTCATTCTCGCTTGAGTCTCTCACGCAGTCATCTGCTCTTGGGCTGACGTGCTTATCATTTTTAGTATAGCTTGTATCTTTTATCTCAAAGTATGCGTTGCCTATATCAGAAAACGAAAATGGTTCTTCAGCCCCAGAAGAATTTAATCTAAAAATATTACCGATAGCTTTATTCTCTTTATCAAAGACAACTTTTAATCTATTGTCGCTCACTAACCCTGAAGCATCACAACCGACTAAATTCATAGGATGAAGACCGGCAACTTCATTTGAATTGCTTATGCCATCTATCGTATTTATATAGCCTTTTGCTATTACGTCATCACTTGTTAAAGCAGCGAGCTTGTAGTTTGTGTATGATTTTCCACCTACAAGGTCGAGATTTTTTCTTACAACAGCATTTAAATCTGTGTCATATACAGCAAAATAACTAGGTCTAACAGCAAAGTCATCTAAATTTTCGCAAGCTACGATCTTGGTCTGTGTCGCAGGAGTGGCTTGTGAGGCTCTGGTATGTGAAATTCTAAATTTAAGGCTCTTATATGCCTTATCTACCTTGATGCCCTCTAGTAAGACCTCGCTTTTTCCATTAAATTTTACATCATCTTTTTTATATAGGTTTTTATCTTCTCCTGTATATAAACTTGTATCATCATCGCAAGACTTAACTAGCTCTACCTTTACATCTCCGACCAAAGAATTTGGCTCTTTTTTGCTACCGTCTTCTCCGTAGTTTGTTATATATACATTAAAAGGCTTTCCTATTATTTGCGTAAGAAGCCTATTTTTATTTTTTCCGCTTCCATCGTCTTGATTAGTGCTTGGTAAAAAATTATTTGGTTCGTCTTCTTCCATTTTTATATTGTATGAATAAGGATCGCATTTTTTTATATACGTGTCATAAGGCTTTAATTGTATAGTGCTATTTTCGATTGTAGCTTTGTAGCTATTTTCTGCAAATTTAGAATCAAGTTTCGTATCAAAAACCATATAAGAAAAATTGCTAAAATTTGCATTTAGAGAACCGCCTACGCCTGTAGCTGCATTTGCGCCATGTCCGACAAAAAATGTTAAAGCATTATTACTCATCCTTTGCAAGCCAGTATTGTCGCTAATGATCCTCCCATAATATGGATCACTCTCAGAAAAAGAAGAATTTGCAGTAATCTTTATCGCTGCTGATGAGTTTTCAACATATGTCTGACTTGGATCTATTTTTACTTTTAAAGCAATATTTTGAGCCAACTCATTTGTAGGATTAGTTAGCTTTAAGATAGTTCTTAAAGTAGTGCCTTTTGGCAAATTTGTGCTGATAGATGAGTTTTTTACCAGTGGTGTAAAGCTTGCTTCATTTGGCTTTTTATAGCTAATATCTTCCATATAACATAAACTTGGTCTATACACGCGAGTAGAAAAAGCCACAAGAGCTAAATTTATAGGCTCACTATTTACTCCACCATAGTTATTTTCGGCAACTGTAAATTTCATATTAACTTTTCTTAGTTCCGGATACATAAAATTTGATACATTAAAGACATCTAGGTCTAGCTGATTATTATAAATTCTCTCAGGGTTCATCAGTTTGTCAAATTTTGTAAAAGACGAGTTAAATTGATTATTTATCGGGCTTTTTACATTATATACCGTATCGCTATTGCCATTATTATCAAAAGGCAAATACGGTTTTTGTATCTGTATCTTTTCTCCATCTACTTCACGCTTAGAACCAAGGGCAAAAACTGTCAGTGATGCATCCATACTTCCACTTCTTGGCATATAAATATCATCAAAACTTATATCATAACTATTAGTATGAATAGTCGGAGAGCTATTTTCTTTTATCGGCTCTGGTGCCAACATCTTAAGACCATCATATATAGTTATCATCTTTGGTTCTATGTTATTTTCTATGGCAGTTTCATCATCAAAATCATATATGATAAGCAAAGTCCAACCAGCATATTGTGAAGGAGAGTATTGATCCCAGTAGCCGTTGTCATTTTCCCCAAGAAAGTATGAAAGCACACCTTTTCTACACCAATTTAAATCTCGAATCTCACCAAAGCGGTTATATACATATGGATCATTTATATCTATAAAATCACAAGTCCCATCAACAGAAGTAGCTCTTATATTTCCAGCTGCAAATGTCCTACTTTCATTTGATTCACCAAAACTCTCTTTTACCTCTTTCGTCACATCTGCACTCGCTGTATAAAGATAAGTTATACCAGCTTTAATCGGTGTCCATTGGTGACCAATATTAGGAACCCACGACGCATCCATTAAAGCATCATACGACATTGACTTTGGACGATACTCACTAAAAGAACCAAACCATCTTACATCTTCTGGTTTAGCATCTATCGTTATTACTTGCGATTTACCAGGGACTTTAAAATCTATCTGTGAGTAGCCTTTTAAAAATTTCATCGCATTTGAATAAAAATTTATACCACTATTTGCTGTATCGTAAGGAACAGTCCAGTTTTGTGTTATAGCTCCAGCCCAATAAAGCCTAGCATATACTATGTTTTTGCCTGTTAGGTGGTTTTGAATATGGCTAACTTTTTCACTAAAATCAAAAGTGGATTGCTCTGAATTTTGACAATAAGAAGGATCGTTTGGATAATATTTAAAATAAGTTTGGCAAATTTTAGAGCTATTTGCAGGGAAATTTGCATTATTTATGAAAGTTTTATTTACAAGACCAGATGCAGCTCCGCCACTAAAGCTGTATCCTTTATTATAAGGTGATTCATTTGGTAGCATGATCGTTGCACCAATAACAGCCATATCTCCATTTACCCTAGTGATATTTTTGCCATCTATCTTTCTTATAGTAATACCATCTTTGGCATTATTATCTAACGCTCCTACTAAAGGTTCCGCATCTATCAATGGCTTTCCTTGACTATCATAGCCTGTTACAAACGAATAAAGATAGTATCCATCATTTGCAGTGCCACCATTATTAGCATCGTCACCAGAGAAACTTGTCGTATACATGCTCCATGTTCTATCAAGTTTTTTTATACAATGTGGGATATTTTTAGAAGAGCCAGAGTTATCTTTTTCGTCATCTATCATACATTTATAGCTTATATTTCCACGTGGAGGGAGGTTGCAACCGAAAGAAATTTTTTCACTTGGTGTGCACTCTCTAACTGCAGAAAAACTAAATGTAACAACAAAACAGAGTAGATATACTATCCTACGCAAGAAAATGCCCTCCTTATAACAATAACAAATCAATCATTGATTTTATAGATGTTTTACTGCTTTTGTATGAAATTTTCTATCATTTCAGCTTGTCCGTATTGTGGATATTTTGTAACGTCAAGCACTACTTGAGATAAAGTCATATTGTCCATATTGCAAACGATAGGAGCCACGAAATTCACGGTTGATTTCTCAAGTGGAAGGGCAACTACGATGATGTTGTAAATTCTAAGTTGTGAGCTCTCTTTAATGTCCATAAGCTCTTCGTAGTAGCTTGGGATGTCAAATTCATAACTTCTTAACGCGAAAGGATTTATCATTGTAAAAGATGTTTCGTCATCTTTACTTGCTAACTTAACAAAAAATTTATCGAGCTCAATAAGTTCCATCGTCTTGATATGCTCGAAGCCTAAAATAGGGCTTTTAACACTAAAAATCATACTAACTCCTGTTTTGTAAAATTGCCTTATTTTAGCATAGTTTTAAAAAATTTATACAAAAATAATGCCAAAAAATGTAAAATAAGCGAATTTAAAATTTTTAAGGAAAAGCATGAAAAAATTTTCTAAATTTCTAGCAGTCGTAGCTCTTTTAGGGCTTTTTAGTGGTTGTGCTGAAAAATACACCGAACTTTACAATCTAACTCCAGACGAGTGGTACGCTCAAGTCATCGCTGACATAAAAGATGGTGATCTGGAGTCAGCTGACAAACACTACGTTTCAATGGCTAGCGAGCACGTTGCAAGCCCACTTTTGGAGCAAATTTTACTCATCCTTGCTCAAGCTCACGCAAATGACGAAGAGTATCTCATGGCAAATCACTATCTTGATGAATACATCAAAAGATACGGCGATAACGGCCCAAAAACAGAATTTGCCCAGTATCTAAAGATAAAAGCAAATTTTGACTCATTTACCCAGCCAAACCGCAACCAAAAGCTAATGGAGGATAGCGTAACTGAGATCGAGAAATTTCTTTATATGTATCCAAACACAGAGTATAAGCCGCTTATCGAGACCATGCTTATCAAATTTAAACTTGCTCTTTACTTCTTAGATATGCAAATAGCAGATCTTTACAAGAGAACTGGCCGTGACGTTTCGGCTAAAATTTACGAGCAAAAGCTAGAAGAGTCGCCGTTTAAAAACTCAGACCTTATCAAACCTGACGTGGCATGGTATAGAAAACTGTTTGAATAGGAGAAATTTTGCAAATAAACGAAAACAAAGGCTTCCCAACTGAGATCCCTATCATAGTTGAAGACGAGCTATTTTTATATCCATTTATGATAACGCCGCTTTTTTTAAGCGACGAAGAAAATTTAAAAGCGCTTGAGCTTGCCATACAAGGAGAGACACCGATCCTTGTCGTGCCTACAAAGCCCCAGCAAGACGGCGCTAGAGACTTTGACGGCATATATGACGCAGGCGTGATCGGCACGATAATGCGCCGTGTGCCGCTACCTGATGGACGCGTAAAAGTGCTATTTCAGGGCATAGACAAAGGTAAAATTTTAAAACAATCAGGTATAAACCCACTCCGCGGCATCGTCGATATGCTCCACGTAAAGCGCCCATCACAGGTCAAAACTGACGCACTCATCGTAGTTTTACGAGAAAAAGTAAGAGAGCTTTCGCAGTTTAGCCACTTTTTCCCGCCCGATCTTTTAAAAACGATCGAAGAGAGTGCTGAAGCGATCAGAGTTTGCGACCTAGTCTCAAGCGCGCTTCGCCTAAAAAAACAGATCGCTTATAGCTTTTTTGTCGAAGAAAATTTAGAGCAGCGCCTACTAAAGCTCATCGACTACGTCATCGAAGAGATCGAGGCAAACAAGCTTCAAAAAGAGATCAAAAATAAGGTTCACTCAAAGATCGACAAGACGAACAAAGAGTACTTTTTAAAAGAGCAGCTAAAGCAAATTCAAGCTGAGCTTGGAGCGGACACGAGCCGTGAAGAGGAGCTTGAGGAGTACCGCAAAAAGCTTGATGCGAAGAAGAAATTTATGGCTGAGGATGCCTATAAAGAGATCAAAAAACAAATAGACAAACTCTCTCGCATGCACCCAGACTCAGCCGACGCGAACACCTTGCAAAGCTACCTTGACTGGGTACTTGAAATTCCATTTGAAAATGTAGCTAAGAAAAAGTCATCTATCGCCGAAGTAAGCAAGCACCTAAATGCCGACCATTACAGCTTAGAGAAGCCAAAAGAGCGCATAGAGGAGTATTTTGCATTGCGTGAGCTTTTGGAGCTTAGAGGTGTGGGCGAAAAGGTAAATAACGGCGCCATTTTATGCTTTGCAGGACCTCCAGGCGTGGGTAAAACAAGCCTTGCAAACTCGATCGCAAAGGCGCTAAAGCGTGAGCTAGTCAGGATCGCACTTGGCGGACTTGAGGACGTAAACGAGCTAAGAGGCCACCGCCGCACCTATATAGGCGCTATGCCAGGTCGCATCGTGCAAGGGCTCATAGAAGCCAAGCAGATGAATCCAGTGGTTGTCTTAGATGAGATCGACAAGGTTGGCAGAAGCTACAGAGGCGACCCGACCGCGGTTTTACTTGAAATTTTAGACCCAGAGCAAAATAACAAATTTAGAGACTACTACCTAAATTTCAACATCGATCTTAGCAAGATCATCTTCATCGCCACAGCAAATGACGTGAGCATGATACCAGCCGCACTTCGCGACAGGATGGAGTTTATCGAGCTTAGCTCATACACCCCACAAGAGAAATTTGAGATCGCTAAAAAATATCTCTTGCCTCAAGAGCTTAAAAAGCACGGACTAAAACCAAGCGATGTGAGCATCAGCAAAGAGGCACTTGAGCTAATAATTAGCGACTACACAAGAGAGAGTGGCGTGCGAAATTTACGCCGCAGGATCGCTGATATACTAAGAAAAGTCGCCAAAAATATCCTAACCAAAAAGAATGAAGGCAAGATCAGCGTCACGGCTAAAAATTTAAAAGAGTTTTTAGAGAAAAAGGTCTATGAGATCGAGCCAGCGGATAAAAAAGATCAGATCGGCTTGGTAAATGGCCTTGCGTGGACGAGTGTCGGTGGCGACGTGCTAAGGATCGAGGCTATCAGGATCCAAGGCAAAGGCAACATGCAGATCACCGGCCAGCTAGGCGACGTGATGAAAGAGAGCGCTCAGATCGCATTTAGCGTCGTAAAAGTGCTGATAGATAACAAAAAGCTAAAAGTGCCGATGGCTATCGTGCCAAAACTAGATGATGACAAGCACAAGCTAGAAGCCAGCGATGTTTATAGACGCTACGACCTTCACTTACACGTGCCAGAGGGCGCGGTGCCAAAAGACGGTCCAAGCGCTGGTATCACAATGGCGACAGCGATCGCATCGATACTAACTGACACAAAGGTCAAACACGACATCGCAATGACAGGCGAGATCACGCTAACTGGCAGAGTTTTACCTATCGGTGGGCTAAAAGAGAAGCTCATCGCCGCTCACAAGGCTGGCATCAAAACAGCTCTAATACCTCGTAAAAACTATGACCGCGACCTTGTCGATATCCCAGCCGAGGTAAAAGCTGATATGAAGATCATCGCCGTAGACACGATCGATGATGTGCTAAAAAACGCTCTTGTAGCTAAAAAATAATCTCTACTCTAGCCCCATTTTGTCTCACTCGGGGCTAGAGAAATTTATAAATTTTTACGATCCTAAAATCCAAATAAAAAGCCATATAGCGCATAGAAGTAATTAATAAATTCAACAATATAACACGAAAATTTCTAGTAAATTTTAAAATTTCATGAGCGAGTAATTTCGGCTCTAAAATTTGAGCTAAGCTGTAAGCGAAACCAAATTTTAGTAGTCAATTCTTGGGAGAGAATGAAATTTTAAAATTTGTAAAATAGCTTGATTAAATTTGTAAATTTCTTTTTATTCAAAAGGGAGACAAGGGGACTTGAATTACGAAGCCGTCCCCTTATCCCCCTTTTTAAATCCCTCCTCTGCTCGCAGTTACGAGACGAAGTTGAAGTAAAAACCCCTCGCACGTTCAAAGTGCATGCGATAGCACTATCGTGCCACATGCGGCTAAAAAGTCTAGCAAATTTTAAATTTTCATGAACGAGTAATTTTAGCTCTTATTTTAGTGGTAGGCTATGCAAGACCTAAAATCAGTAGTCAATTCTTGGGAGAGAATGAAAATTTAAAATTTGCAAACTTTATATTTTTTGTTAAAAAAGGATAAAAAACTTGAATTATATTCTGTTTGTAGTTTGCAAAGCAAAATCCAAAAAAGAATATACTCAGCAAATTCCTCGTAAATTTAGAATTTATTTCGGCTCTAATTTTACATATAAGCTTCAAATATATACTTAAAAATTCTACTTCTTCTCTTTCTCAGTCTGGACTTTATCTAGCTTTATATATCCCATTTCAACTAGCTTGTTATAAATTTGAGAGATTTTTGGTCCAGCAGCGCTACCACCGTGACCGCCGTGTTCGACAACCATCGTTATGACGTATTGTGGGTCTTCAAAAGGTGCATAGGTCGTCATCCACGCGTGAGATCTTTGCAGATACGCCATATCCTCCTCTTTCATACGTTTCTTTTCAGTTTGCGAGATGCCAACGACCTGAGCTGTTCCAGTCTTTGCCGCAACCTTTACAAGACTTCCAACAAAGTGCCTATTTGCCGTACCTCTTGGGTGATTTGCCACCTCATACATCGCATGCCTAATGGCAGGTAGCTGCGACTTCTCAAACGGCGTAAAAGCATCATCTGTTGGCGTAAAATCAACATCCTTGCCATCTATGCTCTTTAAAAAATGTGGCGTCACATTTAGCCCAGTGGCAAGCCCGGCCGTGTATTTAGCCACCTGCATAGGCGTGACTAGAAAATTTCCCTGTCCGATAGAGGTGATGAGCGTCTCGCCTTGAAACCACGCCTTGCCATACTTCCTCATCTTCCACTCCCTGCTTGGCAGCGTCCCCACAAATTCATTTGGCAAATCAACCTCCGTTTTTCTACCAAAGCCCATACGCTCAAGGATCGGCACAATGGCGTCTATACCGATCTTTTGACTACCCTTGTAAAAATAGTCATCGCAGCTCTCTCTAATAGCTGTGTTCATATTAACCGTGCCATGACCATGCGAGTTCCAGCAGCGAAATTTACGCCCTCCAAGCTCATACGAGCCACTACAAAAAAAGCTATCATATTTGCTCATGCCATTGTCCAAAAAGGCAAGCGCCATACCCATTTTTACGACAGATCCTGGCGGATAAAGACCGTTTATCAGCTTATTTGTAAATGGGTGATCGACGTTTTTTACAAGCTCCTCCCACTCAGCCTGAGAAATTCCAAGCACAAACGGATTTAGATCATACTCGGGAAAGCTTCCTGCTGCGATTATAGCGCCATCTTTTAGGCTCATAACTATGACGCTTCCCGCGTCCTTACCAAAGACGTCAGCGACGAACTGCTGCAGCTCAAGATCGACGGCGAGCTTTATATTTTGACTTTGTGGCGCTTGATAGCTCACCTGCTCGATCTCCTCATTTAGCGCATTTACCTTGATCTTTTTAAAGCCTTGAATTCCTTGCAAAATAGGATTATAAAAGCGCTCGACACCGCTTCTGCCGATGTAGTTTGTGAGCTTTGTTAATGGGTCGTTATCCATATCTTTTTGATTTGCCCTACCGACGTAGCCGATGATGTGAGAAGCTAGGTCATTGTATGGATAGTGGCGTTTTGATGCGGGTCTTATCTCTAAATTTTCACGCAGAGAAAGGGGTGCAAAAAATGGTAAAAATTTATCATAATCAACAAATTCGACCACGTTTATGAAGTCTTGGTTGTAGGCTGAGTCGTTTTTGATATATTCATTTTTAAGCTTCGTGACGTTTAGATCACCAAATAACGAGCCGATATAGGCTAGCTCATCGTCTAAAATTTTCACCTTTTTGTTTGCGCTAAGGTGCGGCTTTACATAGATAGAAAAGCCAAGACGATTGACCGCCATAGGCTTGTCGTGTGCATCAAAGATGATGCCTCTAACTGGCGGGATGTAGATAGTTTTTATCGCATTTTGCTCGGCGATCTCGTTGTAATAAGTGTTTGAATTTACACTTAGGTGGTAAATCCGTCCCAAAAGCATGATCCAAAAAAGAGCGATCACGCCAAAAATGATACGCATCCTCATAGCACTTTGTCCCTAAATAGCACGATAGCAAGCACACTTTCAAGCGCTATAAAAAATAGATACTCTGCGCTAAAAGTCAAATTTGGCTCGTTTAAAACGTAGGCAAAAAGGTTATTTACAAGAAAAGTGAGCACATAACCAGAGGCGACAAAGATGATGAGCAGGCAGTTTCGCCACTTCATAGTCGTGTAGAGCCAGTCTAGCACGAAGTTGTAAAATAGCAAAAACGCAATGATCGTTGAAAAGAGATAAAAGCCATGAATTTGCTCAGCAAAGACCAGAAAAACGAGTGAAAAATACCATGAGGGCTTAAACTCATCATACTGCTTTTGCTTTCTTGAATACTCCAAAATCATATATGTAAAAAAAATGCCAATAAGTGGTGGTAAGAAGCCAAACTGCGTAGTTGCGATCTCGTAAGAGAGCAAAAAAATGGCCCACCAAAAGCCTTTAAAAATTTTAATATCTAAGCTGCTTATGGTTTGCATTTTACCTACCAAGAGCGTGGTTTATGATAGCTTCCCGTGCCCTGTCGATGCCGCTTTTACTGAGTGTCGAGACCAAAATGCCACTTGGGTCAAATTTCGTTATCGCACTCTTTTGGCTTTGATTTAGCTTGTCGCTTTTTGTGTATAAATTTAAGATTTTCTGATCAGCCCTTAAAAAGCTTTTTAGGTAAGAGTCCACATTCACGTCGATGTCTAAGTCAAAATGCCTAGCATCGATTAGATGTATAAAAAGTCTGATGTCGCTTCTAAATTTCAAAAATTCATCTAAATTTTTGCGCCACTCGTCGTGTTTTGACTTTGCCACTTTTGCGTAGCCAAAGCCTGGTAGATCAACCAAGATGAGTTTAAATTTCTCTTTTTCACTCTCTTCTTTTTCCTCACAAAACTCAGCCTCAAAGAAATTTATAAGCTGCGTTTTGCCAGGAGTCGATGAGCTTTTGGCTAAATTTTTTTGATTGACAAGTGCGTTTATGAGGCTACTTTTACCTACATTTGACCTACCCAAAAAGACCACCTCGCTTGTCACAAAGCTTGGAGCCTCTTTTATGCTTGGGCTTGATGTGATAAATTTAGCGCTCAAAGCTCTTATCACTTGGTTTTATCCTCAATCTGAAAGATAAATTTAACCGGCTTTTTCTCGTCGCTATTTACGCTATATGTGCCATCTTTTTGATTGACCACGATCTTGTCGCCGTAGACATTTTTATCAGTCTCTACCTCGTGCAAGTAGCCATTGCCAGTTACTGTGTATGTCTGCTTTGCTGGCTCGTATGTGAGCGTATCGCCCTTGCCATCATAGTGTTTATCTTTCATAAAAATTTTAGCTCTAGCGTTGCCTGTGGCTACATATTTTACTGGCTGGCGCTTTTTATCAAAATAAACAACGACTTTGTTTGCCTTTAGCTCATCGTATGAGCCTTTTTTGATATTTACATTGCCTACAAACTCGCTGATCTGCTTGTTTTCGTCAGCAAAAAAATCATTTGATGTGATCTCAACTTGCTCTGCATTTAAAAATGTAAAGCCCAAAATCATCGCTAAAATCGCTGCTTTTCTTCTACCCATGCCCTTAACCCTTTTATCTGCGTTTGTTTTTTACCAAGATCGTAGCTTCCGCTATCGCCTAGTGCTTTGTCGCCATTTCTAGTGATGGTGAAATTTGCTTCTGATCTTACTATTTTTGTCTTTGTGTTGTATATAACTTCATCGCTTTTAAATTTCAAACTATCGTTGTTTTCATAGTTTGCATTTTTTTGAAAGATTATCTCATCGTTTTGCGAGATAGCCTTGTCTGAGCTTAGAAAATGTCTTAAATTTCCCCTTAAAATTCTCGCTTTAAAGTCTAAAAATTCATCCCTGTCGCTATATCTGTTTAGCTCGTCACTCTCATAAACTCCGCTTATCTTGGTCGAGTTTATCTCGTAATCAACCACGTCATTTACCTGCATATTTGATATCTTTGTATCAACCTTTAGAACGTTTGCTAGGTACGGGTCTTGAGCCGCTAAAAATATCATCACAGCACTAAAAATAGCCACGACGAAGTAGAAAATTTTTACAACCAACGCTTAGACCACTCGTCATATAAATTTTCTGATTTTATGATCATCTCGATCATCTCTCTAACAGCGCCATTGCCACCTTTGTGCTTTAGCTTTGTCTTTACGTCAAGCTCTTTAATGGCATCTTTTGGCTTAAAGCTCCATGCAACTGCGTCTAAAATTTTATAGTCGTTGTAGTCATCGCCGATAGCTGCTGCGTTTTTAAAGCTAAGCCCTTCAAATTTTAGTATCTCGCTTGCCACTTCAAATTTATCGCCAACGCCTTGATAGACGTGGTTTATCTTTAGATCCTCAGCCCTTCGCTCAACGATAGCTGACTTTCTGCCAGTGATGATAGCCACTTTCTTGCTAAGCTTTAGCCAGCTCTCTATCGCGTAGCCATCTTTTACATCAAAAAATTTAAGCTCTTCGCCGTTTGCATTGTAGATGATCTTGCCATCAGTGAGGCACCCATCAACGTCTAAAAATATAATTTCTATCATAAAACGCCCTTAGTGCTTGGAGTGCCGATCCTTGCGTTTTTAGCAAGCGCTCTGCGGAGTGCTACGGCAAATGATTTAAATGTTGCTTCGATGATGTGATGAGTATTTTTGCCACGAATTTGATTTAGATGAAGGGTGATGGCTGAATTTGTAGCAACAGCTCTAAAAAACTCTTCCACAAGCTCAGTGTCAAACTCACCAACCTTAGCATTTTCATTAAAATTTTCATATACAAGGTAAGCTCTGTTGCTAAGATCTAGCGCGCAAAAAACAGCCGCCTCATCCATAACAACGCTCGCCTCGCCAAACCTCTCAACACTACTTAATGGATATAAAGCCTCTTTTAAAAGCTGCCCCAAAACTATGCCTACATCCTCGACGCTGTGGTGAAAATCCACATGCGTGTCGCCCTTGCATGAAATTTCAAGATCGAGCAAAGAGTGCTTTGTAAATGCCTCAAGCATATGGTCAAAAAAGCCAATGCCTGTGCTTATCTTTGCGACCCCAGAGCCATAAATTTTGAGCTTCATCGAGATTTGCGTCTCTTTTGTATTTCTAGTTAGTTCTAAAATTTCCTCTCTCACGCCCTAACCTCTTACTATAAATGCGCCTTGGAATTTGCCGCTTCTTGCGTAATCCCTAGCCTCGTCCTCGCTTCTAAAGCCATTTAAAAATACCCTATAAATGGTTGAGCCATCTATCGTAAATGTCTTAACGACTGATCTATAACCGTCTATGCTTTTGTGCTCTCTTTGGTATCTGTTTGCGCCTTCAAGGTTTTTAAACGAGCCAATTTGTACCATAAAATCTCCACCCACAACGCGTTGCTCTGATGAGATCACGATGCCGCCAACTGGGGCCGTTGGAGAGACTGGGTTTGGCACTTTTATGCCAGTGCTTGTTGGTTTTGTTGGTTGCGCGCTAGCGGTTGTAACAGCGTTAATGTCTTCATTAAAGCCGATAACCTCCATACTAACTGGAGCTGTGCCAGTGCCGATGACATCAAGCTTCATCGCAGCTGCTTTTGAAAGGTCAAGCACCCTGTCAGCCACAAAAGGTCCTCTGTCATTTACACGCACGATAACACTTTTTTGATTTCTTAAATTTGTTACTTTAAGTATTGTATTCATCGGCAAAGTCTTATGCGCCGCAGTCATGTTGTACATATTATAAACTTCGCCATTTGAGGTCGTTTTGCCGTGAAAATTTGGACCATACCAGCTTGCCGTTCCGCTGGCTTTATCGCCGACACTTACGACGGTTGGATAGTATGTTTTGCCATTTATGGTGTATGGTCTCATTGTTGCTTTTTGAACTGAGGCGGAGTTGTTACCTCTTACATTAGTTGGGCCACTTGGAGTAAATGGAGCCCCGCTCCAAGAACAGCCAGTGATTAGAAGTGTAAAACTTAGTCCTAAGTAGAAATTTAGGCTCTTACGGTATGACAATATTTGCTCCGACATTTAAATTTGAACTAGCCAAAGAATTTGCATCTTTTATATCTTTTTCACTTACATTAAATTTCTTTGATAAAGATGCGATCGTATCGCCTGTTTGAACTACGTAGTTGTGAGATTTGTTTTGAGTAGAAAAAGGGATTATTAGTTTTTGATTATAGCTTACTGCGTTTGTGCTAAGCTCGTTGTAGTCCTTGATCGCTCTGTGGCTAACGCCAGTTTTTTTAGAGATAGAAAGTAGCGTCTCACCCTTTTTAACTGTGTAGGCATAGAAGTTGTTTTTGCCATTAAATGGTTTGAAATTTTCAGAGAAAAGCTGCTTTTTATTCTCAGGAATGTAGACGTAGTAGTCTTTTAGCGTTGGCGGAGTAAATACAAATTTTAAATGTGGGTTGTTGCTTTTCATCTTTTTTGTGCTAAGACCGATGCTATCGCCTATCTGAGCTAAATTTGTACCACCTGGCACTTTTACTTTCGTAAGTCTTAATCCGCCATTTATATTTAGTAAAGATGACTCTTTAGATATCAAAAAGTCCGCATCTTTTGCTATATATGCCGCTCTTAAAATTTTAATGATGAAATTTCTAGTCTCAGCTGGGAGGTATTTTTTCTCAGCATCAAGAAGCGTTACAAGATCGTCTGTACCAGCTTTTTGTATAGCTTTTTTTAATGCGCCATCGCCGCAGTTATATGCCATTGCCGCCAGGTACCACTTGCCAAATTGATTTTTAAGTGATCTTAGATAGTTTGTAGCTGCGACAGTTGATTCAACTGGATCTTTTCTCTCATCGGTGTATTGCCCTACTTTTAGACCGTGAATTTTAGCTGTTTGCTCCATAAACTGCCACATACCAGTAGCTTTAGCATTTGAGACAGTGTGATTTGAAAAGCCTGACTCTATCATCGCTAGATAGAAAAACGACTCAGGCACGCCTGATTTTTTGATCTGCTCTTTTATCATTGGTATATACATATAGCCATTTTTCAAGGCATCTGTAAATGTTCTTACTTGTGAGTTTTGTATGCCTTGTCTCATCTTTGCATAGTGAGAAGTTTTCATAAAGCTAGCATCGATGTCTAGCTCTTTTAAAATTTTAACCTGAGTGTCGTATGAGCTCTTCTCAGGGGCGTTTGCTAGTAGCAAGGTGCTACATGCAAATAATAAAAATATCTTAAGCATTGCTTTCATTTCTATCCTTTTTCGTGTCAAAGCTTAATGATGCTAGCATCTTAAGCAAGCACAATGCCCAAAATTTAGGCAAAGCACTTAAATAACCTTTTGGCATTATCTGAAGTCGTTTTACAAACTACTTCAAATTCAAGGTTTAAAATTTCAGCTATCTTTTTAGCAACAAATGTCGTAAACGCCGGCTCATTTCTCTTGCCACGATTTGGTTCTGGCGTGAGATAAGGGGCGTCAGTCTCTATCAATACCCTATCAAAAGGAATTTTTGGCAAAATTTCAACTAAATTCTTAGCGTTTTTAAATGTCAAAACGCCACCTATGCCAAAGTAAAAATTCCCAAATTTGCAAAGCTCCAAAAGAAGTGGCGAGGCATTATAACAATGCAAAACCGCTCCAGCTTCAAGCTTTGGCGCATACTCTTTTAAGATGTTAAAAGAGTCCTCATTAGCCTCTCTAATGTGGAGGATAACGGGTTTTTTTAACTCAACAGCCAAATCTAGTTGAGCTAGAAAAACACGTTTTTGATCAGCTTTTTCTCTTGGCTTTTCTTCTTCATCTTTTGGCAAGCGGTAGTAGTCAAGCCCGCATTCACCGATAGCCACGCACTTTTTGTCTTTGGCAAATTCTCTTAAAGTCTCTATATTAAAATTCTCTTTATCATAGGGATGAACCCCAACGGCAAAGAAAATATCATTTTTTTCGTGCGCTATTTTAGCCGCTTTTGGTAAATCATTAATATCAGCTCCAGGGATAATAAAGCCTTTTAGCCCTAAATTTCTGGCTTCAGATAAAATTTGCTCTAGGTCAAAATCATAAACTTTACTATCCAAATGGCAATGCGTATCTATAATCATAAAGCTATTTCTACCCTATTTCTACCATTTTCTTTTGCGACATAAAGCGCTGAGTCGCAAGCTTCAAGCATATCATCTATCTCGCAGTGACCTTTTCCAAAAGATATGCCGATAGAGACGGTCACTCTTACGATCTTATCTTTTATGATTACCTCATTTTCAGCCACTTTTGCTCTTAAATTTACAAAAAATTTAATCGCCTCTTCTCTTTCTATCTTTTTAAGAACGACACAAAACTCCTCGCCACCAAACCTAGCGACCACATCTCTTCCTTTTGTGTTGTCAGTTAGTATCTTTGCGAGTGATTTTAGTATCTTGTCACCACCATCATGTCCGTATGTGTCATTTATCTTTTTAAAGTGATCTATATCAAGCATAGCAAATGCATAAGGCTCATCAAGCTCTTCAGCTGCTTGGATGTACTCTTCTATATCTTGATAGAAAAATCTTCTATTGTAAGCGCCAGTTAAAAAGTCGCGGTTGGCAAAATTCGCTATCTTATTTATGTTTTCCATCGCCTCAATGGTGTTATTTACACGGCAAATGAGCTCTTCTTTTGAAAATGGCTTTGCTATAAAGTCGCTAGCTCCATTTTTTAAAAATATCGAAGCATCAGTCTTTTCGCTAGGTGAGGTCATCACGATCACGCCAAGGTGGTTTTTATCTTTCTCTTTTCTAACCTCTTTTAAGACTTCTAAGCCATCTTTGACAGGCATTCTATAGTCAGTTATGATTAAATTTATATCAGGATTATCTGCAAAATAGCTCATCGCCTCTTCTCCGTGAGCTGCTGCTAAAACCTTAAACTGAAGGCTAGTTAAGATTTTTTTTATCATATTTCTAAAAGGCAGTGAGTCCTCAACAACTAGAACTTTGTATTGTCTATTTTTGCTTAGTCTGTTTATCATTTGAAAGATGTAGTTGATATCATCCATGTTGCCCTTATAGACGTAATCAACTATGTCTTTGTTTATAAAAAATTCTTTCGTCTTATCATCGATGCTACCAGTTAAAACGATAGCACAGAGCCCTTGAGCAAGGACATAATCAACGATCTCACCATTTGGTGCGTCAGGTAAATTTAGATCCAAGATAGTCATAAAATAATCTTTGCCGTGCTCGCTAATTAGCATCTGAGCTTCGGCAAAATCGTACGCAACGTCGATCGCCATATCCTCAATGCTCTTTTCCATCTGCATGACGATTAGCTTAGCAAGTGCCTTATTATCATCAACTACTAGAATTCTTTCCATATTATTCCTGTGATTTTTTATTAAATTAGCTCGGATTTTAACAAATAAACCTAATCACAAAGCTTAAATTTAAAACTTAAATTTCAAGCTATTTTAAAAGTCCTTTTGCAAAATTTATCGCCTCTTCGCTGATATGCTCGCCACTTATCATACGCGCAAGCTCATTTACACGCTCCTCTTTGTCAAGCTCTCTTACGACTGAGCTCTCGCCGTGGCGCTCTACTAAAAAGTGCGAATTTGCCTTTGAACTAAGCTGCGGCTGGTGCGAAATGGCAAAAATTTGATAAAAATTTGCAAGCTTAAGCAAGACATTTGCGATACTCATCGCCTCTTTTCCACTTAAATTTGCATCTATTTCGTCTAAAATGATGACATCTCCGCCAGTTTTCGTGATCTCACTAGAAGCAGCTATAAAAGCCAGCCTTAAGCGGTTTAGCTCGCCTGAGCTTAAATTTTTAAGCGAGGTCTCGTTTAAATTTAGACAAATTTCATCAACTCCCAAGATATCAAGCTTTTTAGCCTCAATACTCAGCGTAATATCTGGCATATAAAGCTCTTTTAGGTATAAATTTATCATCGCCTCAAGCTCTTTTAAATTTACGCTCCTTGCCTTGCTTAAAGTGCCAGCCAGCTCATTTGCCTTTTTGCTTAAAATTTCAAATTTCTTCTCAAGCTCGCTCTTTTCAAAGCTTAAATTTTCATATCTAGCAAGCTCTTTTTCCTTTTTATCAAGCGCTTCTAACGCCTCCTCTTCGCTGCCATAGCGCCTGATGATGGCATTAAGAGCTTCTATCCTATCAAGCACGCTCTCCACGTCGATATCGTCAAGCTCCTCCATATTTAGGCTATCTCTTGCGACCCTTAGCTCGTTCATCGCATCTTCAAAAAAGCCGTTGTCAAGGTCGCTGATGCTTAGCGCCTCATTTACGCTGTGCTCTAGCTCAAATATCCGCTCAGCTCTAGCCCACGCCTCATTTATCTTATCTTTTTTACTAAGCCTTTTTTTAGTCTCCATAAGCTCTTCAAACTCGCCTTTTTTAGGCCCCACACTTCTTATCTTCTCGATCTCAAAGCTGGCAAGCTCCTTTAGCTCCTCGACCTTTTTCTCTTCCTCTTTTATAGTGGCCAGCTCTTTTGAAATTTTAGAAAATTCTAAAAATGCCTCTTCAAATTCTTGTTTTAACTCTTTAAATTTCTCATTTTTTGAAATTTCAAGCCTATCAAGCAAATTTAGAAATTTCTCATTTTCAAATTCATTTGCCTCTTTTGCCGAGAGATATTTGATGTGCTCACGCGCCACTTGGGCTAAATTTTTCTTTGAGATGGCTTGTTGGTTTATAAAATACCTCGTGCTCTTATCTTTTAAAAGCTTGAAAATATTGACCTCTTCGTTTTCTATGCCAAACTCATCAAGTTCAAATTTATGCTCCACGTCAGCTTCTATCAGCCTTGCCTCGCTATCTTTTAGCCCAAAAACAGCCATTATCGCGCTCATCAGCACCGACTTGCCAGCGCCACTAACGCCCGTAAATACGCTAAGACCCTCTTTGAAATTTAGCTCGACATTTTTAAAATTTAGATAATCCTTAATCAAAATTCGATCAATCATTATAACCCCAGTGAAGTTTCTCTTTTAAAATTTGAAAATAATCCCTACCAATATGACGTATCAGCCTAGCTTTTTTCTCGCTCAGACTCATGCTAACGGCTGAAATTTTACTCATATCAAAGCGGTCTTGTCCGTCTATTACTAAAATGGCGTCGCTATTTGTTCTAAATTTGACCGTGTGATTTTTAGTAAGCACGACTGGACGCTGCGTGAGCGAGTGCGAGCAAATGGGAGTTAGCGCAAAGACCTCGCTTAGTGGATAGATGATAGGACCATTTGCGCTCATATTATATGCCGTTGTTCCAGCAGGAGTTGCCACTATGACGCCGTCACCAAAATATGAGTTAAAATATTTTTCATTTAAAAGTGCCTCTATATGCGTCATCGAGCCGCCATTTTTACTAACGATGACCGCGTCGTTAAATGCTATCTTTTGCTCAGTTTTGCCATCATTTTTATGAAGCGTAACATCAAGCATAAAAGGCGTTTCTACCTCAAATTTATCATCAAAAAAGTCTTTAAAAAACTTCTCACTCTCATTTATCGTGATATCTGTCAAAAAGCCGAGCCTGCCAGCGTGTATGCCAAGGATTAGTGGCGAGACGTGAGCTAGCTTTCTGCAGGTTGAGATGATCGTGCCATCGCCGCCAAGCGTGATAAGAAATTCGCACTCTTTGGCTAGTTTTATCAGCTCAAAGCCACTTTTTTCTACCTGTTTTGCACAGCTTTTTTCAAGCAAAATTTCTGCGTTATACTTTTTTAAAATTTTTTCTAGCTTTGCTAAATCCTGCTTAAATAATGGATAATCTTTCGCGATAAGTCCCACTTTTTTGGCGTTTGTGGTATTAAATTTTTGTTCATTTTTCATAGAAATGATTGTAACATATTTTATTTTAACAAAGCTTTTCAAAAGAAAAAAGCGATTATAATTGCCTAAAAAACATTGCAAAGGAGCATTTTATGCGAAGTCATTATTGCACCGATCTTAGCAAAGCTGACATCGGCAAAGAAGTAATACTTTGTGGCTGGGCAAACACATATAGAGACCACGGTGGCGTTGTTTTCATCGACTTAAGAGACGTTAGCGGGCTTATACAATTAGTTTGTGACCCTGCTGATAGCAAAGAAGCACACGACGTGGCTGCAAAAGTAAGAGATGAATATGTCTTAAAAGCAAAAGGAAAAGTAAGAGCTAGGGGCGAAGGACTAACCAATCCAAAGCTAAAAACTGGCGAGATAGAGGTGATAGTAAGCGAGCTCATCATCGAAAATCCAAGCGAGCCACTACCATTTATGATAGGCGATGAGAGCGTAAATGAGGACATCAGGCTGAAATACCGCTTTTTAGACCTTAGAAGCGAACGCTTGCAAAATATCTTTAAAATGCGTTCTCGTGCGGCGATCGCAGCTAGAAACAGCCTAGATAAAATGGGCTTTATCGAGTTTGAAACTCCAGTTTTAACACGCGCAACTCCAGAAGGTGCGAGAGACTATCTAGTGCCAAGCCGCGTGTATCCAGGCCAATTTTACGCGCTTCCACAAAGCCCACAGCTATTTAAGCAGCTTTTGATGTGTTCTGGCTTTGATAAGTATTTTCAGATAGCAAAATGCTTTCGCGACGAAGACTTAAGGGCTGATCGCCAACCAGAATTTACTCAAATAGATATCGAAATGAGCTTTGTCGAGCAAGAAGATATCATAAATATGGCTGAGACGATGCTAAAAGATATCTTTAAAGCCTGCGGACACGACATCAAAACGCCATTTAGACGTATGAGCTACAAAGAGGCGACCGAGACTTACGGCTCAGACAAGCCTGATCTTAGATATGATCTAAAAATGATCGATGTGATCGATATTTTCGAGCGCTCAAGCAATGAAATTTTTAGCTCTATCGCAAAAGATAAGAAGAAAAACCGCATAAAAGCGCTAAAAGTGCCAAATGGTGACAACATCTTTAGTAAACGCGAGATGAATAGATTTGAGGAATTTGTACGTAAATTTGGCGCACAAGGTCTTGGCTACTTCCAGATGAAAGAAGATGGTTTAAAAGGTCCGCTTTGCAAATTTTTCGAGCAAAGCGATCTTGACGAGATCGTCTCAAGATGTGAGCTAAAAGTTGGCGACGTCGTATTCTTTGGCGCTGGCAAGAAGAAGATCGTGCTTGATTATATGGGACGATTTAGAATTTTCCTAGCTGAGCAAATGGGCATCATCGATCAAAACAGACTTGAGTTTTTATGGGTGCTTGACTTCCCAATGTTTGAGCAAAATGACGACGGCAGCTACTCTGCAATGCACCACCCATTTACAATGCCAAAAAATATAGATGAGCCTGATCTTGAAGATATCCTCTCTATCGCTCACGACGTCGTGCTAAACGGCTTTGAGCTTGGCGGCGGAAGCATAAGAATTCACAAAAACGACATCCAACAAAAAGTCTTTAAGCTTCTTGGCATAGATGAAGCCGAGCAGCGTGAGAAATTTGGCTTCTTGCTTGATGCCTTGACATTTGGTGCGCCTCCACATGGTGGTATAGCGATCGGCTTTGACAGACTAAATATGCTTGTAAATAAAGCAAGCTCGATCCGCGACGTCATAGCCTTCCCTAAAACACAGCGCGCTCAGTGTCCACTCACAAAGGCACCAAGCTACGCTAGTAACGAACAACTTAGGGAGCTAGGACTAAGGATAAGAGAAAAAGAGCAAAAGGCTTAAAATTTTTGCAATAAATTTAGACTTTTAGATGTCTAAATTTGAGTTATTTTATTTTAAAGATTAAATTTTTGAGATGATTTTGGATGTTGTGCAGAAAATTTCATCCCAAAGCTAGACATATAGTCTGCTGCAGGGTGAAATTTTCAAACTCATTCAAAGGCGCTCAAAAAATATAAAAAAGGGAAAAAATGAAGAATTTATTTTTAATCATCGGCGCTCCAGGCAGCGGCAAAACAACAGACGCATCGATCATCGCACAGCAAGATGAGAAATTTGCTCACTTTTCAACTGGCGATCTTTTAAGAGCTGAAGTAGCTAGCGGTAGCGAGCTTGGCAAGCTGATAGACGGCTTTATCTCAAAAGGAAATTTAGTCCCACTTGACGTTGTCGTAAATGCGATCGTCTCAGCTATCAAAAGCTCAAATAAATCAAACATCATAATCGACGGCTATCCAAGAAGCGTTGAGCAAATGACCGAGCTTGACAAAGTCTTAAGCGAGCAAGATGAAATTTCTCTAAAAGGTGTCATCGAAGTAGATGTTAGCGAAGATGTGGCAAGAGCTAGAGTGCTAGGCCGTGCAAGAGGCGCTGACGATAACAACGAAGTCTTTAACAACCGCATGAAAGTCTATCTTGATCCGATAAAGCCTATCCGCAAATTTTACAGCGAAAAAGAGCTACTTCACGTGGTAAATGGCGAGCGTGGCATCGACGAAATCGTAGCTGACATCAAAAATTTACTATCTAAACTTATATAAATTTACAGACCTTGCATCAAAAAGGTGCAAGGTTTTAAAACTTACCATTTATTAACACCAAAAATGCAATATCCTTTAAATTTAACAACCAATCAAAAAGGATAAAAATGAAAAAAATCATCATCGCTTCACTGGCTGCTAGCATCGCAATGGCTGGAGGCTTTGTCTCAAATCACAAAAGCGAAAATGTTATAAGCGTAAAAGAGGCTTTAAAGCTAAATGATGACGCAAAAGTCGTGATTGAGGGCAAGATAAAGTCACACATCAAATCAGATAAGTATGAATTTGTTGATAAAAATGGCGACACTATCGTTGTTGAGATTGACAATAACAAGTGGGGCAATGTAACAGCTAACGAAGATACGCCTTTAAGGATAAGAGGCGAGGTGGATAAAGAGCTTACAAAAACGAAGATCGACGTAGATAGCGTAGAGGTTGTAAAGTAGTTAAATTTACGAGTATTTAATGCAAAAAATACTAAAATCACGAAAATTTCTAATAAAAAGGACGAATATATGGACGTTTCAAAGATCAAATTTGGCTCAAACCCAGACAAAATCAATGCCGTAATCGAAATACCTTATGGCTCAAATATCAAATACGAGATCGACAAAGATAGCGGTGCAGTCGTAGTTGATCGCGTGCTTTACTCAGCGATGTTCTACCCAGCAAACTACGGCTTTGTGCCAAACACACTTGCAGCCGACGGCGATCCAGCTGATATTTTGGTGCTAAACGAGTATCCACTCCAAGCTGGTAGCGTCATCCCTTGCCGTTTGATAGGCGTTTTAGTGATGGAGGATGAAGCAGGCATGGATGAGAAGCTTTTGGCTGTGCCAGTTACAAAGATTGATCCAAGGTATGAGGCGATAAAAAGTTACAAAGATTTGCCAACTGCGACACTAAATAAGATCAAAAATTTCTTTGAAACTTATAAAATTCTTGAGCCAAACAAATGGGTAAAGGTGAAAGAATTTAAAGACGCAAACGCTGCAAAAGAGATTTTAGACGCTGCGATAAAAAATTATAAATAAAAAGGAGGGGTAACTTCCCTCCAATAATGTAAATTTATAATGCAGTTTGTTCTAAGTTAGATATAAGAGTTTCTACCCTTCTTTTTTCCTGCAACTGTTTTTCGTTGTGATTTTTTACTTCATTCTTACGATTTTTATGCATTTTATAGAAAGATAGTCCAGTAACAGGCACTGCTGGTATAAAAGCCAAATAGCTTTTAGTGAAATAAGTAAAAATAATTAGAGATATAACAAAAACAATAAAAGACGCAAAAATTATAGTAATCATATTGCCAAAACCATATTTAATCAATGATGGTTCAAACTTTGGCAATAAATGATACCCTCTTGTGATGTTTATGAAATAATCAATATCACTATAACCGCCAGTAATCTTTTCATAATTAACAACAAGTTCGTCGCCATCATCAAGTAGCATATCTGCATTTTCTGTTTGAAATCTAAATTTATCCTTTTTACCTGAAAGCTCAAATGTATAGATAAAATTATGAATAGTATATGAGGACGTATATGTCGTGCTATTTGTGCTTCCTTCAATATACTGCTTTTTATTTGCAGATAAATCCCCTTTAAATAAATTTCCATATTTATAATTAGTTCCGATATCCGTTGTATTAGTAGTAGTTGTGTTCGAGAAAGCATCACTTATAACTTCTTTTTTCATATTGGTAATTACGCCTCGATAAATTTCTGACATCTGCCATCCTTTTAATAAATTTGCGATGCGCATTCTAACAAAAAAAAAAAAAAACAAAGTCAAGCTAAAGCTTGCTAATATATCTATAAAATAGATAGCTAGATATTTAATTACCAATATACAAAAACATATAAATTTAGCAACAAATAAGCTTTTTCTTGTATAATACGGTTTTCTTTCAACTGTGGGTTCATAGCTCAGTTGGTTAGAGCATCCGGCTCATAACCGGATGGTCCCAGGTTCGAGTCCTGGTGAACCCACCACCTACTTCACTAACATTACAAGATCAAAATTTTTCGTCTTTTTTATTTAAATTTTAAAATATTTTTAAAATTTAAAAATAGATAAATTTAAATATCCCAAAATTTCTAAGTTCTCTCTAAAATTTCCTTTCGTTTTTGCCAGTCAGGCATATAAAGCGTCAGATAGTCATAAAATTTCTTTGAGTGATCATGATAGAGAAGATGCACTAGCTCGTGGAATACAACATACTCGATACACGCTCTTGGCTTTTTAATAAGCTCTATGTTTAAATTTATATATGATTTATATGGATTGCAACTCCCCCACCTCGTCTTCATCTGCCTTATTTTTACGCTTTTAATATCTTGTTTTACTATCTTGTTAAACTCTTGCAAGATATTAAAAAAATACAGCATCGCCTTTTTGTTATACCATTCATAGACCAAATTTCTTTTTCGCTCTAGGTCGTTTTTATCTTTTACAAAGAGTTCCAGATAGCCCCTTTGAAGCTTTACCCGCTCCTCTTTAGACTGCACGACTTTAAGCCTATAACTTCGCCCAAGATACTTAAAATCCTCGCCGCTTACATACTCTTTTTTCGGCGTCTTAAACGAGGCAAAAAACGCGCGCTTTTGTGCTATCCACTTGGCTCTTTTTTGCATGATAAATTTTATATGCTCATCACTTGCCGTTTTTGGCGCAGTTAGGATAGCTTCGCCGCTAGGTCTAACTTTTAAAGTGATATTTTTTACGTCTTTTCGGACGATTTTTACGCCTTCAAGCATAAAAACTTATCCCTATGCCTCGGATATTTTGGTAAATTTTCTCTTTCTCATCGATAGAAACGCTGTATTCGTCCTCTATCTCCCAAAGAGCGTCTTCCATCTGGCTTGTTATCTCGTTTTCTACATCTTTATTTTTGTGCCATTCTGGTTTTTTTGACGCTTTTTCATAAATTTCATAAAATTTCACGCTCAAATTTCTAGCTACCACCTCGACATCCATAAGCCCCACATCGCCTAAAATGTCAAGCAAATTATCATAAATGGCAAACAAAATTTTCTTACCATTAAATTCTTTTGGATACCTGTCTTCATTTGGCTTTAAAGCACCAGTTATTAGGTCTTTTAGCAGTTTTGCTTTGGCAAGCTTTTCCTCTTCGCTTAGCCTTTTTGCCTTGTACTCGTCGATGATATCTTGTATCTGTTGCGCTATTGATTTATAAAACGCTGGATTTGAGTCCATTTTCTCTTTTACCACCGCGCTTACGGCACTGATGATCGTGTCAGCCTTTGCGTTTTTACCCTCAATTCTTTGCACCTCATCATCAAATTCCGTTTCAAAGATATTTACGAGCTTGGTAAGCTCATTGACCTCTTTTGCGCTCACATAAGTATCAAGTAGCTTTTGCATCTGCGCTTCGTATTTACCAAAGTCGCAAGCCTCGTGATACCTTAGCTGCACGGCTTTTCTTAGCTCGTTATAAAATTTAACTCTTTGCTTATAAGTTTTGATATCCTCTTCGCTTAATATGTCATAAATTTTCTCGCTTGAAAGCGCTAGTTTAAACGCTCTAGCAAACTGTGATAGCCACTCTTTAAAGTCGTCTCGTTTTTGCACGTCCTCTAAAACCGCCACGTAGCTTTCCAGATCATCTTTAAATTTAACACCGCTAAAAAGATCATCAAGATGAGTATAGTAGGTCTTTGCCTTTACTATCTCGCTTCTTACGTCTATCACGGCTCCGCTTAGATCATCTGGGTCAAATCCACTTAGCGACGCATAGCTAGTAAGCGCCTGATCAAGCTCACCTAAAAGCCCTCTATAATCAATAATGTATCCGTAGTCTTTGCCGTCATAAAGCCTATTTACTCTAGCTATGGCTTGGAGCAAATTATGCTCCTTTAGCTGTTTATCTATATAAAGCGTGCTTGCTCTTGGCGCATCAAATCCCGTTAAAAGCTTATCCACGACGATGAGCAAGTCTATCTCGTCGCCGTAAATAAATTCATCCTTCACATGTTTTAGATACTCTTCCTCACTGCCGTAGCCCCTTATAGTATCTTGCCACGCCTTTGCGACATACTCTTTATGCCCGCCCTCAAGCTCCTCGTGCTCGTTACTTGATATCACATAGGCACTTTTTATCTCTCCAAATTCCTCAAATATCTCATGATATTTTATGGCGTCATATTTTCTTTGCGTTGCCAGCATCGCTTTAAAGCCACTTTTTTTCAAAGTCTTTTTGATGTGCTCATTTATATCCACGGCTATTAGCTCCAGCCTTTGCTCGCTTGATGCCACACGCTCAAACCTCGCCCACTTTTGCTGCAAGTCCCTTTTAGCTTCATCGCCAAGCTCTCTTGATATGAGATCAAATTTCCTAGTTAGCCCATCAGGGTCTAGCACCTCTTGACCCACATATCGCCCCTCGTAAAGTAGCGGCAAGACGGCTCCGTCTTTTACCGCGTCATCTATCGTATATCTATGAATTTCTCCGCCAAATTTCGCAAAGCTGTTTTTCTCGCGCTTTAAAAGCGGCGTGCCAGTAAATCCTATATAACAAGCAAGAGGCAACGCCTTTTTCATAGCCTTATGCAGATCGCCGCCTTGCGTGCGGTGGCTCTCATCCACTAGTACAAATATATCGCCATCTCTTATCACTACCTTTTGGTTTTTCACCTTTTCAAATTTATGCACGAGCGTAGTTATCACGCTAATGCCACTTTGTAGCTTTTCTATTAGATCGCTTCCGCTACTTGCTCGCCCTGCTTTTACGTCCGTGTTTTCAAAGGTTTCGTGTATCTGCCCGTCTAGATCTATCCTGTCAGTTACTACGATGATCTTTGAGTTTATATAAATTTGCTTTAAAAGCTTCGTTAGCATCACCATCGTGAGCGACTTGCCGCTTCCTTGCGTGTGCCAGATGAGTCCGCCCGCTCTTGCTCCATCTTTTATCATTGATACTCTCTTTAGCGTCTCTTCGATAGCGAAAAACTGCTGATAGCGACAAACTTTCTTCATCTTTTGATCAAACACTATATAGTGCCTAACTAGCCTTAGCAGCCTATCCTTAGATAGTAGCGCAAAGAGCGTCATATCAAGCACACTTATCTCTCTACCATTTACCACACCCTTTAAGCTCTCTTTTGCTTTCGCTTCGTCCTGCTCTTTCCACACGCTATAAAATTTAAACGCCGTGCCAGTAGTGCCATATCTTGCCCCGCTTCCGTTTGCCGCGATAGTTAGCTGGATGTATTTAAAAAGGTGTGCTATCTCATCTTTGCCCTGCTCTTTTTCAAGCTGCTTTATGCCGTTTTCAAAGCTAACGCTTGATTTTTTAAGCTCGATTACGACTATTGGTATGCCGTTTATAAAAAGCACGAGATCGGGTCTTCTGTGTTTTTGCGCATCGCTCTGGCTTACTCTACTTACTTCAAATTCTTCAGTCACGTAAAAGTCGTTGTTTTGTAAATTTTCAAAGTCTATAAATTTAAAAGAGAAGCTTCTTCTCGTCCCATCTTCTAAATTTTCTTCTAAACTGGTGCCAAGCAAGAGTAAATTTGTGATCCTTTCATTTGCGACCATTAGCCCTTCGTTTAAAGATACCCCAGCTAGCTCATCGACCGCTTTTAAAACATTACTTTGGCTAAATTTATACCTCTTGCCCTTATACTCATAGCCGTTTATCTCACCAAGCTTTTGGGTTAAAATTTCCCTAAACAAAACCTCGCTTGTTTTACCGCCGCGAAGCTTTAAATTTTCCTCCCTGTTTATAAATTTATAACCCAAGCTTTGAAGCAAATTTATGCTATTTTGCTGGATTTTGCTTTCTGAAGTATCTGGGGTCATTTTTTCTCACTTTGACTTAAATTTTTAATAGATTGCGTTATTTCGTTTAATATTGTGCCGTCTCCATGCTTTTTATCTAATGTTTTACTTGCATTGTATGATATTGTGTTTATAGCTTCCAAAATTAGCTTTTCTAGCAATTCACTATCTTCTTTACCTAGCTCACTAATCTGCTTTTTATAGCTTATATATGATCTAGATAATGCTTCCTTGTGTGCGTATTCTTGTTCTAGTCTTTGATTTTCACTACGTCTCTTACTGGCATATACAGCAACCCATATCAAAGGTAATGTTATGGGCAAAGAATGAAGTATAGATTTTGCAATCTCTTCTATCGAACTTAAATTTTTTAATGTCATAAAAGACAAAATTGAAATAGCAAAAAGACAGACTACAAATACACCATTCCATATTCTAATTGGCCATATAAATTTTTTTCTTTCAATACTATAAGCCTCTGCCAATCCTGCACTAGTTGCACCTTCTAATAATTTTTCTATTTCTTTCTCAAAAGCTTTGTGCTTTAAACCATGTTCTTCTTCAAGTTTATTTAATTGATTTATTTGATCGTTTTTAAATTCCTCAAGTTCATTCTTTCTTGTTACCAATTCTTGTTCTAATCCTCCTATTCTTTTTCCTTCTTCTTCATCAAATTTTCCAAAAATTTTTACATAAAATTTTTCAAGATCTTCCAAATCCTTATTTGTTTCCGTTAAATACTTTTTAGTTAAATTTATATCATTTAAAATATCTTTTTTTGCTTCCAGTATCTCAGTTTTTGTTGATATATAATCTTTTTCATCGATTAAAGTTTCATCATGAAATTCTGCAATTTTTGTATATTTTTCTTTTATTTCGTCAAAAAAGTCTTTAACACTATCTTCAATACTATTCTCTCCATCTATTAACTCGTTCTTTAATCTATAAATTTCCCTGACATCTGTTTTTATTTTTTCTAAATTTATATCCTCCAAAGCCTTTTTTATAGTATCTGTGTATTCTTGCACCATGTTGGAAACTGATCTGCTAGAAATTTTAGGCATTAGAATATTTAAATTCCTTAACCCAGCAATAAGCTGGTCTATATAGTTATTTGTTGCTACAATGTAATCAATAGTTCTATTATTGATGAATAAATCAAAATAATGCAAAGCACTTTCTAAATAACTTCTTGAATTATCCAATAAATTTTCTGGGCTTAATTCAGGATCGATTAGCTTTAGATAGCTATCTATAAAAATTATAACTTTTCCAAGTCTATTGTATTCATCAATAATTTCTACATTCCCAATCTCTTTAATATTAAATTCACTAAATTTTGTCTTAAATAGTTCCCATTTGCTATGAAAATCACTCGACCCATATCTAGTCATCCATCTTGACATTTTTTCCTCCTTTTACTTTTGTTCTTATGTTTCCGCTTAGTAGCTTTTGCATCAAGCCTTGTTTTTGTTTTTTCAAATTTCCTAGCTTTAAATTTAGTAAATTTATCTCATCATCGCAAGCCGTTAAAACCTCTGCAATTTTTTGTTGCTCTTTTAAATTTGGAAGCTTTATCGAGATTGTTTTCATATCATTAAAATTTAAACTCTCCCTAACGCTTCCAGCCAGATATTTAGGTAAATTACCCATAAAAATATGACTTTGAAACCAAAATTTTAAAAAACGATTATCTAAATTTTCCAAACACTCAAAAACAACATACATAGGACTTAAAATTCCTATTTCATAGCTTTCTAGTAAAGCAATAGAACCAACATTTATTCTAGACGGGTTATAGGCAAAATTTCCTTTTCTTACAATTTTATAATTTGCGGTATTGTCGCTAGCAACGCTTTTATCAAAATATTCGACTTGCGTTACAAATCCAAATTTATTTGTTACGCTCAAAACCAAATCAATATTTTTAGTATTTCTCTCGCTTTTTTCTTCCAAGAAATTCCCAAGCTTTATTTCTTTCCACTCGTCTTTGAATTGGGGAAAGCGGATCTTGGCTGTGAGTAAATTTTGCATAAAAGCTTTTTTAAACTGCTTTTTGCTTTCTATCAAATTTATAGTTAAATTTATAGCCTCATCCCAAGTAGATAAAATTTCTGCTATCTTTTCTTGCTCGTCTAATGGCGGAAGCGGGATTGTTTGTGCATGTATATCATTTCTGTTTAATGTTGGAACGCCAGAACCAGCACTAAATCTTGCTAAATTAAGGTTGATATACATATAGTAGATAAATTTGGGATTATTGTCGTAAAAATTTGTAACCCACAGCGAAGTATTATGTGGCCAATAATCCTCCTCAACATATACTACTTTCCCAATAGTCCCAGATCTTCCAGTTATAACGCCTGGGCCTTTAGCTTTAAATTCATTATGAAATCTCAATATGCCGTTAGAATATACTACTGGATATAAACCTTCTTTAATATTGTCGGTTGGCAAATCATATCCTCTTTGTAATGGCGCAACCTTTTCAAGCTTCACGACCTTCCATCCGCTCGGTAAATTTTTAAATTCGCTCATAGCCCAAGCTCCGCAAGATACTCGCCCATCTTGCTTTGAACGCTTTTTAGCTCGGATTCTAAGCGTAAAATTTCAGCCTTCGTAGCCTCGATATTTACAAGCTCTTCTTCTTCAAAGGTATCTACGTAGCGAGGGATGTTTAGGTTGTAGTCGTTCTCTTTTATATCGCTAAGGCTTGCTAGGTGGGAGTATTTTTCTATCTCGCTTCTGTTTTTGTAGGTAGCGACTATCTTTTTGATATTTTGCTCGCTTAGCGAGTTTTGGTTTTTGCCTTTTTCAAATTCCTTGCTAGCGTCGATAAATAGCACGTCTTCGTTTGAGCGGTTTTTCTTAAAAACGAGTATGCAAGCAGGGATGCTCGTGCCGTAAAATAAATTTGCCGGTAGTCCGATGACGGCGTCAAGTAAATTTTCTTCGATCAGCTTTTGGCGGATCTTGCCCTCATTTGCCCCGCGAAATAGAACTCCATGTGGAAGCACGACGCCCATTTTGCCGTTAGTGCCCAAGCTTTTTATCATATGTACGACAAATGCGTAGTCGCCCTTGCTCTTTGGCGGTAAAGCATAGCTAGCAAATCTCATAAAAGGATCGTTCGCAGCAAAGTCAGCACCCCATTTATCTAGGCTAAAAGGGGGATTTGCCACGACTATATCAAATGTCTTTATAAGATTGTCTTGTAGATGAAGCGGGTTTCTGATCGTGTCGCCCCACTCAATGACGGCGTCATTTATCTCATGCAAAAACATATTCATCTTGCAAAGCGCGTGAGTTTGTCCGTTTTTCTCCTGTCCGTAAAGGCGGAAATTTTTGCTACCGACCTCTTTTGAAGCCTTGATAAGAAGCGAGCCAGAGCCGCAAGTAGGATCATAGATCATATCGCCCTCTTTTGGCTCAACCAGCTTTGCAAGAAGCGTCGAAACCTCGCTTGGCGTATAAAACTCTCCGCCTTTTTTGCCAGCGTCACTTGCAAAGTGAGCTATAAGATACTCGTATGCGTCGCCTATTATGTCGTTGCCTTCAAGCATAGATGGGCGAAGATCTAGCCTAGCGTCGCTAAAATCATCAAGCAAATTTTGCAAGATAGCGTTTCTCTCTTTAGTGTCGCCAAGCTTGTTTTTGTTGTTAAAGTCGATGCTTCTAAAGATGCCTTCGAGCTTATCTTTGTTGTCCTCTTCGATCTTTTCTAGCGTTTTGTTCATTATCTCGCCTAAATTTACGGCCTCTTTGTGCGCCAAAAGATACTCAAAGGTGCAACTCTCATCAAGCTTAAATTTCTCTTTCTTTAGCTTTGCTTCGATCCTCTCGCTTTTATCGCCGTATTCGGCTCTTAGCAACTCAAGCTTTTCTTTATAAAAATCAGATAGATACTTAACAAAAAGCATCGTTAAAACATAGTCTTTATAGTCGCTTCCGTCCATCGTGCCGCGAAACGTGTCGCAAGCCTTCCAAACTACGTTATTTATGGTATCTTGTGTGGTCTTTTGCATCTTAGTTCTCCTCTTTTATTAAATTTTCAAATATGCTTTTGTGGTATCTTTGCTTTTGGGCTGCTAAATTTTGTAAAATTTCGCTCTCCTGGCGAGCTAAATTTAGGTATTTTACTATCTTGTTTTGAGTTTGCAAATTTACAAGCGGTATTTTTAGATTATTTATACTTGCAACGCCTATCATCGCTATGGTGGTGCCTGAAACATCTGGCGCAAGGGCTCTTTTAATGGCGTTACTGTTTAGATAATGAGCCACAAAATGCGGATCAAATTTAACACTTTTAACCCTTATGCGAACCATCAAAGATGTGTAGATAAGATCGTCATAGTCCTTGTCTATATAAACGGCAAAATTTGGCTCTCTAAGGCGCAGTAAAACATCGCCACGGCTCACTTTATACTCATCGCTTATTTTTTCGCTTGATATGAACTCATCGGCAAATGTGTCATCAAATAGCGCATTTTCATTAAAGGACTTTAGCGAGACTACTTTATAGCGAAATTTCTCATCTACGTTTTTGTCCGCCTTTTTGCGGATTAAAACTAGACCAGTTTTTATCTCAGATATGTCGCTTATTTTTATCATTTCAAGATGCCCATTTCTGTATTATTTTAAAAATAATACTAATGCTTTTATGACCGAAGTATATCAAAAAAGATAAAAACTAACAATACATTTTTATATTATTTCTAAAATAATACATTAAATTGACGACTAAATTCTTAATTATTTTTTAAACGATAAATTTACTTTAGCAAATTTATCTCTGCGTTTTTTAAATTTATCTCGATTTTTAAGCTAGCATTTGGCTATAATCACTCAAATTTAGATTGCGGTCGCAATTTACATTTGCATAAATTTATCTTCAACTACCATTTTTGCAAATTACAAAAGTCAAATTTCACAAGTTTCGCGTGCCGAAAATATCAAATTTACATTTCTTAAATCCCAAAAGGAGATTTCGTGGAATTAAAACAAACCGGTATATCACGCCGTGGCTTTTTAAAAGGTGCTTTAGCCACAGCGGCTATTGCCACGCCACAAACGATGCTGGCTGGCTTTACGCCATTTAAGTCTGACTCGCTTCAGGTTTGGTCGTGTGGAGGCTTGTCTGAAGCTTTTAACGAGTTAAATGCCATTTACGAGTCAAGAACAGGGCACAACATCCAATACACTGGCGCTTTTGCTGGTGCTCTTGGCAAGTCGCTTTTAGCACTTCAAAGCACGACCGAGCTCTTTGGAGCAAGGGTTTTAGAGCTTTCTAAAAAACTTCGCAAAGCTGGTCTTAGCCTCCACTTTAGACCGCTATGCTTTACTGACTACGTCCTAGTCGTGCCAAAAGGCAATCCAGCAGGCATTCGCGACTTAAAGGACCTTGCAGAACCAGGAGTTAGAGTGATGCTGCCTCTTAGATCATCGCCCCCTGGCAGTGGCCCAGTCAAAGGGATATTAAAAAACTCAAACCTAACTGATGCGGTGATGAAAAACATGGTCGCAAACGGATCATGCGTCATAAATATGATGTGCGAGCTAGTTGATGGTAAGGGCGATGCTTCGATCATCGAAAAGCGCCTAACAACGCACGATAGGTTTAAAGACAAGATCGAGTATATGCCCATCGACGAAAAGCTCATTCCGCCTGGACCGCTCACTTTTACGCTAAATATAATGAAATATGTAAAAGATGAAAGACTCGCAAATGACTTTGCAGACTTTGTTTGCGGTACCGAAGGGCAAGAAATTTTTGAAAAACATGGCTTTACCTCCATTTATTCAGCGCGTGGGCTAGAGCTTATAGAAAGGTTTGGTGTAAAAGATGTGTAGTAGCTGTAATAGTGCATGCTCCAATAGCAGTGCATGCGGCAACGTAAATTTAAAAAAGAAAAGCAAAAACTCCCCCACAACAAAGATAAGACGCCTAGTGCAGCTCATCTTCATAGCAGGCATCGGACAATGGGCGTATTACGGCATTTTTAGATGCCCTTTTATAGTGCCATTTGTAAATTGCCAAAACTGCCCTATCATCACCTGTTGGGGCGGATCACGTCGCTGTTTTTTGGATTTTGGCTATTTATCCCAGCGCTTGTCATCCTCTTTGGCAGGGCATTTTGTGGCTGGGTCTGTCCAGCAGGCTTTGTCAATCAAATGCTTGGTAAATTTGCATTTTTCAAGCTAAAAATTCGCAGCAAAAAGCTAATAATCGCTCAAATAGGCATGCTAATTGCCATAGCAATCAGCCTTTGGGTATATTTCGTCTGGGGCAATCCACGCATGATGATACCTATAAGAACGAGCGATGAGTACCTAACTGCCGTTACTTTATCACTTCGCTTTGGCGAGTGGGAGTGGGTCACACGCACAGCAGTCATCATCTCGGTCATGCTAGCCTCGCTAATCGTAGCTAATCTTTGGTGCCGCTTCGTATGCCCATCAGGTGGCGTGCTTGAAATTTTGCGTAAATTTTCGATCTTTCGCGTCTATAAAACAAGCGCCTGTGACGACTGCGATGCGTGCTTGCGCAAGTGCGAGATGGGGACAAGACCTGATGAGATAAACTGTACAAACTGCGGTGAATGCCTCAATGTCTGCCATGCTAATGCCATTAAATTTGGAAGGAAAAAGAGCTAATGATCTTTCGCACTAAGGCTGATTTAGACAACCACCCATGCTTTAACAAAAAGGCCTCCGCTAGCTACGGACGCGTACATCTACCAGTTGCCCCACGCTGCAACATCCAGTGTAACTTCTGCAACCGCATATATGACTGCGCTAATGAAAATCGCCCTGGCGTAACAGCAAAGGTGCAAACGCCAGATGAATCGGTGAAATTTCTAGAAAAGCTCTTTAAATTTAGACAAGACATCTCAGTCATCGGCATCGCTGGTCCTGGCGATCCGATGTGCGATGCTGACAAGACGCTAGCAACCTTTAAAAAGTGCGAGTCCCACTTCCCAAACGCCCTGCTCTGCCTCTCGACTAATGGCTTAGCGCTGCCTGAGCATGTGGATGAGATCGTGCGCCTTGGCGTGAGCCACGTGACAGTGACTGTTAATGCCGTGACGTCAGATGTTGGCTCAAAGGTCTATTCGTGGGTGAGGTATGAAGATAAAAACTACTACGGCGAAGAGGCCGCTAGGATACTGCTAGCACGCCAGGACGAGGGCATCCGCAAGCTAAAAGAGGCTGGCATGCTAGTAAAGATAAACACCGTAGTCATCCCTGGGGTCAATATGGATCACGTCCAAAGCATCTCGGCAAAGGCAAAGCAGTGGGGAGCTGACATAATGAACTGCATGGCGATGATACCAGTGCATGACACCCCTTTTGAAAATTTAAAGTCCCCTTCAACCGATGAGATCCACCGCATACGAAGATCGATATCTAGCGATATAGAGCAGATGACGCACTGCAGTAGATGCCGCGCTGATGCATGCGGAAAGCTTAGCGAAAGATAACGATCAAAGACACTAATTTTAGTGTCTTTTTGGTTTTTGGTTTGTAGCTTGCGTGGTTCGTGGCTTGTGTATCTTGCAGCTCTTGGCTAAATTTTGTAAAGTTATCTTAGATAGCAAAGTTATAAAAAGGCATAGAAAAGTGTGGTTAATTCGTAATTGAAGTGAGTTTTGCTCAAAAACAAGGTAGCGAAATTTTCTTTACATTATTTTACAAACTCTTTTAAAAGCCATTTAAATGGACATTAAATTACACATCTTAATGCTTTAGCTTAATCTATCTTGTATCTTTGATAGTCTTATGCTTATGAATAGACGCCGTTTTGTATGAAATTTAAATTCGTTCTTATATTAGTTTTGCTCTTGCATAAATTTTGTCTTAGCAAACCACATAAATTTATGCTTGCTTTAAATTTACAAGCTCAAATTCAGCCCAAAATTCGCTTCCAGCTCCTGCTTCGCTTTTTACACCTAGCTTTGCGCCGTGAATTTTAGCTATATTTGCAGCGATGGCAAGACCAAGGCCGCTGCCTCTGTTTTGACTTTTATTTCTTGAGCTGTCAGCTTGATAAAATTTATTCCAGATTAGCTCGATATCTTTTTTAGAGATGCCTAAGCCATCGTCTTTTACAGACAAAAATGCATGCGTTTTTGTGAGGGTTAAATTTAGCTCGATCTTAGCTTCTGCAAATTTTAGTGCGTTGCTTAAAAAGTTATCCACCAGCCTTGAAATCATCAGCTCATTGCCTAAAATTTGGACATCTGGCGCTACCACGCAGCTAAATTTTAGCCCCTTAGCGCTTGCTAGCTTCTCATAGTCGCTGGCTAAATTTTGCAAGATAGAGCTTAAATTTATGCGCTTTAGCTCCAAATTTCTGCCAGCTTCCAGTCTTGAAAGCTCCAAAATTTGATCTATCAGCGAGGTTATCTTTCTTGACTGCCTAGAGATGACCTCCAGCGACTCCTTGGCCTCGTTCAAATTTTGCGAGTAATTTTTAGCGTAGTCGCTCTCAGCCATGATGACAGATAGTGGCGTTCGCAGCTCGTGCGAGACATCTGAGGTGAGCTGTTTCTCGCTTTGATAGACCTTTTCTAGGGAGTCGAGCATCTGGTTAAAAACGCTTGCAAGTGCGTGCAGCTCGTCTTTGCCAGCAGGCAGGTCTATGCGCTTTGAAAAGTCACGGCTACTGCCTATCTCAAGCGCAGTTTTTGACATCGTGGCGACTGGCTTCATCGCATTTTTTATCGTTTTGTAGCCGCCGTAAAGCACAAAAATAAACAAAACCGGCACAAAAACGCCAAGAGCCAGTAAAAATAGCCCCTCTTTTTTGAAAAATTTCTCCGCATTTATCACGCCTCTGACCCAGATCCCTTTGCCTTTAGCTGCGATATCGTAGTAGTAAAAGCGGTTTTCACCGTTTTCAAAAAGGCGCACTGCACCGCTGTTCATTTTAAGTGAAATTTGAAAGTGTTTTGGCGCTAAACCACCGATCACATCGCCTTTTGCGTTATATTTTATAAAAAATATCCCATCATCGTATGGCTCAAACTCATCCATATCGTTGGCTATTTTGGTGACTGATTTGGCTAGCTTTTTTTGGCTCACGTCCTCAAAAACCTCGTCCGCCACGACCGCCGAGATAGCAACTAAAGCCGCCACGATAACGATGATAAAAAACGAGTACCAAAGCGTTACGCGCGCCGTTATCGGGATGTTTGCAAGCGCTTGCTTAATCCTTAACAACATAACCAAGCCCTCTTTTAGTCTGGATCACATCGCACTCGCCAAGCTTTTTTCTTATGTTTTTTATAAGCACGTCGATGACGTTTGAGCCACCTGTGTAGTCAAAGTCCCAGACGTGCTCTTTGATCTGGTCGCGAGTTAAAATTCTGCCCTTATTTAGCATCAAAAACTCTAAAATTTCATACTCTTTGCCAGTTAGCTCGATCTGCTCGCCGCTAAATTCGACTGACTTTTTAGAAAGGTCGATCTTTAGCTCGCCTGCGCAAATTTCACTAGCCACGTTGCCGCTGTTTCGGCGAATGAGCGTGCGCACCCTGGCTAGCAGCTCCTTAAAGTCAAATGGCTTAACTAGGTAGTCATCCGCGCCCGCGTCAAGCCCCTTCACAACGTCGTCCACATCGTCTTTTGCCGTTAGTATCAGCACAGGGGTCGCTAGCTTTGCGGCGCGCGATCTTTGCAAAAATGTAAGTCCGTCCATCACTGGCATCATAAGATCAAGCACGATGAGATCGTAGTGCGCGACGGCAGTAAAGTCCATCGCCTCCTCGCCGTTAAACGCGCTATCTACGCTATATCCGTTTTTCTTTAGGTGCCTTGTGATGACGCTATTTAGGTCCATTTCGTCCTCTACGACTAAAATTTTCATCCCTGCCTTACCTGCCTCACTTGGTTTTGCCAGCTATTTTATCAAATTTGGCTTTTTATTTTTAGATTTAAAATTTCGCCATTTGCTGCGCCTATCTTAAAATCATATAAAAAGCCGTTAAATTTAGCCCTTGCCTCATAAAAATACTCCGCTCCAAGCGTGCCAAAACTTTGTTTTTTCGCTAGATAGATCGGTGCAAATTCCACCTCTTCTGGCTTTGTTTTTAGGCGCTCTAAGATGAGCCCTTTAACTCTTTCTGGCAAGAGCAAGCCACTCTTTCAAATTTGGCCTGCTCTTCATTTATCTTTGATAGCTCAGCCCTTTGCGCCTCGTCTTTTAGGCGGTTTGAAGCGTTTGATAGCCACACTCCAGCCTTGCCAGCGTAGAAGACAAATCCGCTACACCTTGAAGCGAAAGCTCAAGCGCATTTTTAAAGAAATTCTGAACTTTGCATTCTGAGGTAGCTTGACTTAAAATTTCTGCTCTACTGTTTGCTTCACTAGAGTTTTTATCCAAATTTTCAGGGCTTTGCTCGCTCTCTCCTAAATTTTCGCAACTATTTTTATTAGCACCAGCCTCGGCATTTTTACTTAAATTTTCTCTCGCGCTTTGGCTAAAATTTTCGTTCAAATTTCTCTCTAAACCCTGTTCGCCAACTTTATCGTTTAAATTTTGCTCTAAATTTTCACTCATCTTTTTCACCTTTATAAATTTAACGCCCAAAAAGGGCGCTAGATCACTTTGTATAGTTGCCGATTATCTCGCCTGTTTGAGCGTTTATGATCACTTTTTTCTCGCTCCTGTCGCGCTTAAGCTCTACTTTGTATATCCAAGCACCATTTTTATTATCAAGCTCTGCCTTATCAAGGCTCCAGCCAGCCTCAAGCGCTTGAGCTTTAGCCACAGCCTCATCGATGTTAAGAGCAAATTTTGAAAAATCTACCGCTTCGATCGGCAAGATATGTTTTTTATTTTTATTCTCTACTTTAACGATCTGACCGCTATTAGCATCGATCTTGATCTCTTGTTTGACACCATCTTTAAATGTCTCTATCTTGTAAAAAGTCACGCCCTTTTTGACGTTCATCTCGATATCTTTGGCACTTGAGCCTGGGAAGTTTTTCTCCGCTATGTTTAAAGCCTCTTTTGATGTGATGGCTGCTTGCAAGCTTGTCGCTCCTAAAACTACTGCTAAAACTGCTGCACCTAGTACCTTTTTCATTTTTGATCCTTTTATTTTTAATTTCCAACTTTCGTTTGGATGAGCGCATTATAAAAACCTAAAATGAAGCTAGGATGAATGAAGAGAATAAGAACTAGGTTTGATGGCATACTAAATATAAAGAAAAGAGATATGCAAAATTTTTAAGCGATGAGGTATTAGTATTAATAAATAAATTTATACGAAAACTTCGCCAAATTATTACACCAAAACCACACAAGGCTCTTCTATTTCATCTGAGCGAGGATACTTTTTGTCTGACGGATCAGACAAAAATACCTCGTTAGGGATCATCTCTAAAACCCTATATTTATGAATAAACATCGCTCAACAATACTAAAAATATACAATCAAAATAAAACAAAACACGTGTAACCTATTAACATTTTTAAAATCTTGTCTGTTTATGACCACTGGTAAATTTGTGCCAAATAGGACACTTTTATTTCCATTTTTTTACTATAATTCTAGAAAAAAGTAAGAAGAAGATAATATATGAGAGGCATTGCATGATATCGTATAAACTTTTTGCCAAACAAGGAGATTTGCTAACTGCAAAAGTTGATTTTGCAGTCAATCCATCAAATACGGCTATGCTGCTTGGAAGCGGTGTATAGATGGCATTTAAACAAATTTGTGGTGTAATACTTGAAAAATATATGCAAGACGCACTAAAAAATCGTGGAGTAATAAACCAAGGTGATGTTATAAAAACCGCATCAAACTATAAAAATTTCCCATATGTTTTACATGCTGCAGTGATGAACTATACTGAAAAAATAAACCCAAAGTGCCAACGATACAGACCATAAAAGAAATTTTGCAAAATTTACAGCAAATTTTACTACTCGAACAAGAAGACAATCTAACTCTTGCTCTACCACTTATTGGTTGCGGTATTGGCGGTCTTGAAAAAAGTGAAGTTGTATTAGAGTACAAGAATTTTTTCTTGTATCAAGAAAAAGCGGATAAAAAGTGCGATGTTATGGTTTATGGCTACAATCAGAGTGACTTTGAGTTGATAGAGAAAATTTTAAAAGGGTAGATAGTGGATTTGATTTTTTTTAAGAAAAAAAGGTAATAAAAAAATTGTTATTGATTTAGATGTAAATGAGATAAAGGATATTGGAGAAATTCTTCAGATAAAAGAAACCCACAAAAGATACAACACTTATTTTATCCTAACGCCAGAAAAATTTTTTGCGTATAATTATAAGCGTAAAGAGCTAAAAACATTAGCGTATCATAAAAATGATCTGGAACTTTTTGATTGGCCTTTCTCCAGCTCTTTATTTTCGGTTGAAGATAATATCTCTTGGATTAAATGCGATTAGGATATTAAATTTTTTGATGGGTATGGCGATCCAATACCACTTGAAGGCTATAAACATGCATATTATTATAGTTATTTGGATGGAATATACATTAGCAAAAGTGACAACGAAGATGCTTTTAGTAACAGCAAGTTAGAACTTTTTGATCCGATAACCAAAACAGTAAAAGAGGTTATTTCTGGTCAATTTTTAGAAAAAATTTAGTTACGGTAAAAAATCCAAAGAACGATAATTTTTTTGGTGTTAGTGATTTAGAAGGAAATATAAAAGTACCATCAAAATATTTAGATGTTAGTATGATTTGCGACACGATTGTAAAACTTCGTAATGATAAATGCCAAAATGAATACTTTGATCTAGCTAATAATAAACCCATTTTTACTGACTACTTTTATATCAACAAAATAATGGTGCAAACTGATATAGAACAAGATATTTATAATGGAGAGATATTTTATTATGAAAAAAATAACAAAATAGGCTTGATTGACTACCAAGAAAATATCAAATTAGAGGCGAACTATTTTTCTTTTGACTATCTGGCTTTTGGACTTTTTGCTTTTAGCCGATCCGAAAAAAATCCATATGATTTTTACCAGCCTAAATTTGGACTTTGTGATACAGAAGGTAATGTGCTTTTAGAAGAAGAATATGACGAAATTTCTATATCTTTTTATGACTATGATGATATCGCCACAATAAAAGCTGTTAGTACAGAGCTGATAAATGGTGAAGAATTTGAAACAAAAACATTTGTGCTAAAAGACCATACGGTTATACACAATGACGAAATTGATAATATTTGGATGGTTGATAAAGATAAATTTATCATTCAAAAAGAAGGCAAATATACGCTAAAAAGCGGCTGGGATGATGATGCTAAAATTTTTATCGAAGCAAGCGATAATCTCTATGTGTGCAATGGGATTTTTAGCCACTCCTTGGCCAATGGGAAATATAGGCTTTATAGAAACGATTTTATCGTAACAATCGAATGTGATAATTATAAATTTATCTATGATGAAAAGATTGTAATAAAAAAGAATAACTATCTTAGTTTGGTGGATAAAAACTTTAATGTTATTAAAAATAATTTTTACAATGCAAAAGATATTGTTTTAATTAATAATGGTTTTTGATATAATTGAAAAATATTTTTTGAAAGGACAACACAATGGAATGTTCAGCGGTTTTCTCACAAGATAGGAAATATAGATATGTTTTAACAAGAGTTTGGGATAAAAATAAACCAATGCTTGTTTTTGTAGGATTAAATCCATCCATCGCAAATGAAACAAAAGATGATCCCACTATAAAAAAATGTATAAAATTTGCTCAATACTGGGGTTACGGCGGTTTTTATATGCTTAATTTATTTGCAATCGTCTCAACAGACCCGTCTGTGATCTACTCCGCAAAAGATCCTATTGGCAAAGAAAACGATAAAATGCTTGCAGAGTATTCAAGTAAAGTAGATAAAGTAGTATGTGCTTGGGGAAATAATGGATCGTATCAAGGCAGAAGCAAAGAGGTGCTAGATGCCTTAAAAAATAAATTTTACATAAAACTAAATGCCAGCGGTGAACCTGCTCATCCATTATTTTTAAAAGGTGACTTAAAACCTCAAAAATTTTAAGCCGCTATCTGTATGGGTTAGAAGATAAAGCATCTCCTAAAACCCTATCTTCGCACTCTTTTCTTCATTTTTCAGTGCGACTTCTAGCTCAAGTCTATGGCAAAAGTCGTCGCCATTTTTTATAGGTCTAAATTTAGCTTGTCTTCTCACACTGGCAAAGTCTCCAGGCGCTAGCAAGCCTAGGTTTGAGACCTTTTTACTTGCGTTTTCATCAAATTTGACTTTTAACAGCGCACACTCTTTTTTAAACAAATTTCTTGCTTGCTCTGGCAGCAAGTATCCAAACTCAAGCTTTAGATCAAATCTTCTAAGACAGGCTTTATCAAGATTATCTATCAAATTTGTCGTGGCGATAAAGATGCCATCAAAGCTCTCCATCTGCACTAACATCTCATTTACTTGGGTTACTTCCCAGCTTCTTGCAGCCATGCTTCTATCTTGCAAAAAGCTATCAACTTCGTCAAAGACTAGCACGGCTTTTTTATCTTTGGCCTCTTTGAAAGCTAGTGCTATATTTTGCTCAGTTCCTCCTACAAACATCGACAAAAGATCGCTTCCTTTTTTGATAATGATAGGCTTTTTTAGGCTTTTAGCGATAAATTTAGCGTAAGCGCTTTTGCCAGTTCCAGGCACTCCGTAAAGGCATATCCTTGCGTTTTTGCTCGCTTTTATGCCTTGCATTAGCTCGGTTAGGTCGCAGTCTGAGTTTACGAAATTTGGATCATAGCTGCTTGGCAGATCAACGCTTGGTTTTTCATCTTTTTCTATCTCATCGTAGCCTTGCGCTTTTAGAGTGTTGCTTATCACTCGCTCAAAGGCTTTGTTTTTGTCTTTTGTGTTTAAATTTGAAACGACTAAGCTAGCGTTACTAACGACTGCTGGAGCTACAAATCGATTTTTAGCTAGTTTTTTAACAAGCTTACTATCTATCAAATTTTCACTATATTTTTTTATGATCTTGGCTCTTACATCTTCAGTTGGTATGCCTATCTCTATGGCTAGGTTAAACCTTCTAACTACAGCTTCATCCATATCAAGGATATTATTAGTTATCCAGATAGTTGGCACTTCGTTAGTCTCAAGAGATCTATTTATAAAGGCTTTGCCATACTGCCTTTTCTCATCATTTTTGGTATTAAATATATCTTCTGCTTCGTCATACATGAGCAAATTTGACCCGGCGGACAATACACTTTGCGCAAGGCAATATGATCTTATCCTTTGGTACTCGTTTGCGTAGCCATCTCCATCATCATAAGCTACTTCGTAAAGCTTTAAATTTAACTCACTAGCTACTGCTTTACTAAACTCAGTTTTACCAGTCCCTGCTGAGCCATAAAGGAGCACATTTACTCCCTTTTGCTTTTTGCGAATGGCATTTTTTAGAAACGAGAGCAAAATTTTCACATCTTCTTTTATATGAGGGTAGTTTTTTGTGGTTAAATTTGTCTTGCTGCATGGCTTTATCGCACTTTCAAATATCTCATCTATGCTTTTGCACTCAACAAACAAATCACCCATGAAGCTATTATTTATAACATCGGTTTTTGACCTTAGACTGCGTCCGTAACTATCTATTTTTAGTATCGAGGTCTTAGCAAAAACTCCATCTTTTCTAAAAGCATTTTGCACATCGCTAAATTTTAGTTTTAGTATCTTTGAGATCGCTTTTATGGCCTGTCTGGTGTTTAGCTCTCCTAGCAGATCACAAGCGTTTGAGACTACTTCATAGTTATACATGATCGCGACAAATCTCAAGATCTCTTTCTCAGTCTCATTAAGACCTAAATTTTCTTGAAGTAAATTTAGATTGTGCTCAAGCTCTTTTAGCTCGCATGAAATTTTGCTTTTTTCAAGGAGCCAAAGTCTATTTTTTAGAGCCTCGATGTCTTCTTCTTTGGGCTCACTTGTGCATATATCCAAAAACTCTAAGACATCATCACTTCTGCATCTTAAAAACTCTTTCTCTCCTCCGGCGTAAAAAATGGCACGAAGTATCCAAAGTGTTGCAAGCTCATATATCTCATTATCTACGAAAAAATTTTCTTTTTGCATGACAAGCTCCTTTTTTTGCTTTTGTTGAAGTTATTTTACTTAGCCAAAAAGACATTTTTATGTCCATAAAAATAAAATTTGAGAAATTTGTTGTGAAAGGTAAATTTAAAAAGAGCGTCCTAAAACGCTCTTTATTTACTCCAGTGCATCGCTGCTGTATGGCGATTCTAGAGCTTTTGCACTAGACTAGCACGATCTTGTATTGTAGGTTTATTTTTACTATAAAGTGTTATTTGTTTAAGAACTTAACTAGCTCATCTTTAAAATGGTCATCATCATACTCTTCATATGAATAATCATAATTTAAGCTAAAATGCACATTACCAATGTACGCATCTACTATTGATGTGTTAGAAGTCGGTTTTTTAGTGTGAGCTTCGATACTTAGATTTACCGGTAAAAAAGAGTCTTGGTAAGCAAATTCACTTCTAGTAATAACACATTTTTCATTTAGGTATGAATTGCAAAATTCTAAAAACTTAGCTCCTAATTCATCTGCTAGTTCTCTTTGTGTGCTAGCTAGATCTACAAACTGCTCAATTATTGGAGCACTTTTAACAACTTTTTTCTTTGACATTTTTTCTCCTTTGTTTTAATTATTTTTTGTCAAGATATCTTTGTGACATGTGAAATTATAACAAGCAAAATGGACAAAAAATGTCTATATTTAGAAATTTGAATTAAAAATTTAATATTTTTTATTTTGCTTTAAATTTCATAGTACTCATCCCAGCAAAGCGCCATATCAACAGAGCCTATGCGCAGTATGTCTTTGATATTGCAGATATGCGTGTTATTTATAAAGGCTGAAAATAGATAGCAAAAATATGCCTTACTATCAAAATAGACAGAGCTACCAAAATATTCATTGCAGTTTTGCGTCCAACGGCTCTTTTGCTTGCTCATTTCTCCAGGGATGATAGGCTCATTTATGATAGCTAAGAAATTGTCGTCATTTTCATCATAATCTGGATCGTCTTCGCGCAAGCGAAAGACCAAACGAAATTCCATAGCATAATCCTCGATAAATCCACCCTCAACCCTTGCTTTTAGCCTGTTTTCAAGCATTTTTGCATCTCTTATTAAGATATCTTGGTAACTAGCTAGAGCTTTATTTATCTTCTCTATCTGCTCCCACTGATCCTTGTTGGCATCAGAGATATACTCTTCTCTCTCGCTACACTCTCGCTTCTCCAGGCAAAGATCTATAGGCGTATAGTCATACCATGAGCGAAGCTTGCCCTCCATCCTGTCGATAGTCAAAATTTCATCCCAGCTAAGATCCGTATGGTCATATAAGCAGTGATAAAACCAGCAGTGCCACTCGCCAGACATCTCATGTGTGGGCCAGTTTCTAAATTCGTTTTGATTTTCCGTATAAAAGTAGTCATCTATGTGATTCATGAACTCCTCATATCGCATAAGAAGTTCGTCTTTTGAGTAAAAAGAGAGTAGTAGCTCACAAAAATGATCACATGCCTCTTTTATATCTTTTGCGCAGAGGTCTATCTGCTTTGCACGTGGCACGATACGGCGCTCAAGGTCATAGAGCCTTTCGTTTATGCTATTTAGCTTTCGCCTTTGCTCCTTTGTAAATTTTCCCATTTTTGTCCTTTAAAATTTAATCACCGCAACTTGTTCGTAAATTTCTTTATCAACAAATTTGCCATCCGTACCAATCGAGTAGTTTTTGCCTAAAAAATAGAGCTTAAAGTCAGTTATAGCACCAAAAATAGGTAGAGTTTGCGTTTTTTGATAGTAGTTTTTAGTGATATTTGAGATGACTTTTAGCTGCTCATCTAATGCTTTAAAACAAAGCTCATCTAAAAACGGCGTTAGGCTGATATATCTTAAATGCTGCGCCATAGCAAGAACAAATATAGGCTCACTCTTGCGCTTAAAATCCGTATCAATATAGATATATGAGCCTCTAAATTTTACTCGCTCGTTGTAGAGTTTTTGCACCTCGCCAAGCTCTGCGTCTATGTTAAGAGCAAAGTGCTTGCTAAGAGCTAGGATGAGCGTTTCTGAGCTGTGTGCCCAGTCAAAGTGCCCCTTTGTGATGAACTCATCAAGGCTCTTTGCCGCTTCTAAATTTGCAAGTGCTCTTGTGAAATTTTGCTCTCTTACGTAGCCAAGTGCTTTTGAGAGCGCCTTTTTGTCGCTGTTTTGTGTGAGAATTTTAAGTTGCTCGTAGATCATTGATTATCCTTTTTTGATTTTTATCGCCGATACATTTTTTGCGATCTGTGAAATTATAGCAACTAGAATGGACAAAAAATGTCCATTCTAGTTTAGAGAGTTAGTTTATAGTAGGATTTTGCCAAATTTCAAGAAAATCATTAAATATTTTTTCTGAGCGTTCTTCTATTTTACTTTTATTCCAAACTCTATTTTTTATGACTTCCTGTGTTATTTTAAGCATTGCATGTTTTTGTATCTCTTCTCTTTTTTTATCCCAGTTGTTGTTTTGTATAGCGGTATTTAACTTGCTTTTTAGAAGTGCCATATTTCCTATTTGATATATTAATTCATTCGCCGTTTCCTCATTTTTACCAATATTTGACCAGTTTTCTTGCCAAGTTTGCGGCATAAGATGCTCTAGCGTATAGGTATATTGCAACTCGCTAATATCATTTTTTTCGCTTCTACAATTATATAACTCTATCCAAAATAGCACTAAGCTGGCACGTTTATTGTCTATATCCAACAATGCTTCCTTTATCTCATCATCGTTGGTTATTTCAAAGTTAGCGATAAATTTTTGCATATCAACTTTACCTTTGATATTTTTAATATTCCTGCCGATAACTTTATTTATGCTATTTGTTACTTTCCCGCACATCCAGTGTCTGATTATAAAATTTTCAAGTATTGCATAACACTCGTCAAGCTCTTTTTTATCAAGCTCTAAACTACGTAGCTTTAACACGAGAGGTATAAAAATATTATATTCCGATATGCTCATTATATGAAGTAATCTTTTTTCGTTATCGCTAAATTTAAAGGTTTCGCCCTTATCCGCCCAAGGAAGTTCATAAAAAAGATTTGCATACCAATTTATCTCTTTTATAATATCCAAAACCTCGTCTTGGCTTTTATCTTTTATATACTCTTTATATAGCATACTAAGTCCGTCTTGTGTATGCTTTTCTATATTAAAAAAGCCTTTTATAAGCGCATAAGCATAAAGTAAAATCTCACTTCTATATCTTCTTGAAGCTTTTTCTTCCCAAAATTTTAAACGTTCATTTGAACCTTCAAATATACTTTTCCAGCACTTATCGTATATTTCCTTTGCTTTTTCATCACCCATATTTCCAGATTTTATAAGTCTATCAAATATTGCGTTTTTGATAATATCCATTGACGATAAAACTAAACCTGCCGAGTTTATAGAGTCAAATATTTTTTGTTCGTCTTCATTTTCATCTAAATTTATAACGACCCATAACTTCATCTCTAATATATAGTCCAAGAAACGAACAATATCACTGCTTTCTAAATTACTATTTTTTAATCTTTCAGAAAAATATTTATAGCATGAAATCAGTTTGTCATCATTTTTTACTTCACAAAATTCCAAATAGTTTTTTGCTTTTATAATAGACTCAAAAGAAGCTCTATTTATATGTGAGTGCTTAATTTTTGGATTTTTTTCACTTCTTGGCTTTGCATATAAGTATCCTGCATAATCATTCATTCTAACTTCATCCAGCATATCATATACGGATTTAACTAATATAGAAAAGGTGGTCAGTCTTTGTTGTCCATCTATCAGGCTTCTACGACTTCCATCTCCCATAGAGCTTGATAATTGCTTCAGTATGATTGAACCTAAAAAGTGAGGTCTTCTTTCTTTGAAGCTATAAAAAAGATCTTCAAAAAGCTGTTCCCACTGTGGCTTGCTCCAAACATAAGGACGCTGAAAAAATGGAATTTCTATGTTATTTTCTTGTTCCATAAATCCAAAATTACCTTCATTTGCCTTCATTATCTCTCCCTTTTTTAAAAATTAATTAATCGATTATATCACTTTTATAAAGTAAATATATTAAAAACAACGGACACAAAAATGTCTGATCAATTCATTACAATTACCCAAATTTCTTTGAAAGGATCAAAATGCAAGAGAAGATAGACAGGATCAAAAAGATCATCACAGAGGCCGATGCGGTCATCATAACAGCAGGTGCTGGTGTGGGTGTGGATAGTGGATTGCCTGATTTTAGGGGAGATGCGGGATTTTGGAGGGCGTATCCGCTTTTAAGGGATAAAAATTTAAGCTTTGAAGATATGGCAAATCCGCAGTGGTTTTTAGATGATCCAAAGCTAGCATGGGCTTTTTATGGTCACAGGCTAAATTTATACAAAAAGACAGAGCCTCACGAGGGCTTTAGGCTACTTTTAGATCTTGTAAAAAGTAAAAACGATAACTATTTCGTCTACACCTCAAACGTCGATGGAGACTTTGCTAAGGCTGGCTTTAGCGAGGAGAAAATTTACGAGTGCCACGGCTCGATCCACTACTCTCAGTGTATCCACAAGCGTGATGGCGCTATATGGCAAACTTGTAGCGATATCAAAGTAGATGAAGAGAAATTTGTCGCTTTAGATATGCCAGTTTGCCCAGAGTGTGGCTGTGTGAGCCGCCCAAATATCGTTATGTTTTACGATTGGATGGTAAATACAAGGCGCATAAACGAGCAGTATAAAAGATATGAAGCGTGGCTAGAGCAAAACAAAGATAGCCGCTTTGTAGTCATAGAGCTAGGCGCTGGGCTTGCGGTGCCGACAATTAGAAATTTTGGTGAGAAATTTGTTAAACGCTCCAAAAAAGCAACTCTTATCCGCATAAACCCACGAGATAACTATATATCACAATACATCGGCATAAGTCTAAAATGTGGCGCACTAGATGGTCTTAGGCAGATATTATGCTAGAAAAGACATCTTCTAGTCCTAATTTGGATATAATCCCCAAACTAGGAGGCCAAATGAAACCCATCATAACCAAACAAGAAAACAGCAAATTTGAACGCATAAATACGATAGCCCTAAAGCTAAGAGAGAGACCGCACACGATAAAAGAGCTAACGGCCATGCTTGGAGTGACCTCAAAGACCATCCAGCGCGACCTTTACGACACGCTAAGAGAGTATGGTGCCATCAAAAAGGGGCACTACTGGAGCCTAAACGACGAGGACGCGAGCGACGGACTAGACGGCGATGATAGAGTAGTGCTAAATATCCTTGATAACGTAGCAAAAAACATGGGATCAAATTTTTACAGCAAGGCTCACGTGCTTTTAGAGCAAATTTCTCAGCAGCTAAACCACCCGATACTTACAAATATAAACAACGAAAAGCTAAGCGAAGACGACCTCGTAAATTTTCAAACGCTTGAGGATGCTATAAGAGAAAAAGCGGAGATAACATGCACGTATAACGGCTTTGAGTTTCTTGTAAAGCCCCTAAAACTAGCACTTTTTGAGGGATTTTGGTATCTGCTCTTGCTTGATAGCAACAAGGGCAATAAATTTAAGAAATTTCACCTAAAAAGCATAAAAGATATAAGGCAAAGTGGGGATAAATTTGAGTTAAGTAGCGAGCTAGATGAGCGTGTAAAGGCGATGAACTCGGCATGGGCAAACCTAGAAGCTCCAAAAACAGCAAAGCTGCTGCTAGCGCCAGAAGTGGCGAAATACTTTGAGCGAAAACCGCACGCAAAGCAGCGCATAACTGGTCAAGATAGCGACGGCTCAGTCGAGATCGAGATAGAATTTACGCACATAATGGAGATAAAACCGCTCATATACTACTACCTGCCATTTATCAAGGTGCTTGAGCCAAAAGAGCTGGCTGACGAGGTCAAAAAAGATGTCAGTGGGTATCTAAAAGAGATAAATTTCTAAGCCATGAGCAGCAACGATAAAGAAGCGCTAGAGCTTATTAGATACTACAAAAAGAGCTGGTCGCTACTGCAAAAATTTGATGATGGCTCGCTTGGTCTTTGCAAAAGCGATGTGGGCGAAAATTTTATCCTTGAATATGACGAGGCGCTAACGGCAGTGAATGAGCTAAAAAGAGAGCTAGCAAAAAAGGGCGAGGCGTCAAATATCTTTGGCGTTCAAAAGGCAGATGAATTTGAAGGGGTAATAAAAAATATCTATCAGACATTTGGCGGACGTGATCTTTTAGCAAACCCACAAGAAAAAGCGGCAAATTTGATCTACTACATCATCAAAGACCACCCATTTAGCGATGGCAACAAACGCATCGGATCATTTATATTTATCTTGTTTTTATCAAAGTGCAGGCTTCTTTATAAAAGTGGTGGCGAGCTAAGGATAAACGACAACGCCCTTGTTGCACTTGCATTGTTCGTTGCTCAAAGCGAGCCAAAACAAAAAGATATGGTGGTAAATTTGATCACAAATTTACTCGGGAATTAAAGGCTAATGGACATAAATGAGCGGCTTAAAACTTTTTCACGCTAGCGATTTGCACTTTAATGCTGGTTATTTTGACTACATTTTGGCCCTTCAAGACAAATTTGACATTTTTTGTTTTAGTGGTGATTTTCTATACAAAGAGAACGCGCAAGAAAAAGAGCAAACTACTTTGTGGCTAAAAAGCTTTAAAAAGCCGGTATTTGTATGTTCTGGCAACCACGATATGCCGCCATCTTGGCTAAATTCCATAAATAACATATACGCTGATGGCACTATAAAAACTATAAACGGCGTTAAATTTGGCTGCGCACCATACTTGTGTGATGACCTGCTTGAATTTGCGGAGTGCGATATCTTGCTGTCTCACGTTCCCCCAGCAAAGACAAGCACGAGCATTAGCAAAAATGACAAAGATCACGGAGATATAGAGCTTGCAAGGCTTATCAAAAACAATCTTTTAAATGCAAAGATCATCCTTTGTGGGCATATCCACGAGCCAAAATCACACATAGATATTTTAAACGGAGTTAAAATTTATAACTCTGCAAGCAGCGGCTCAAAAGAGCCATTTTGTCAAACGATAGAGCTATAGTTTTCTATCATTTTAGCCACTTCTTGATGCTCGTAGGGCGTCATTTCTGTATCTAAAATTTGCAAGCATATCTCTTTTATAAATTCGCTCTCACGCCCAAAGTCGTTTTTTAGATTTTGCAGTATAAATTTACTCTCAGCAATGACATCATGTGGGTTGCTTAATGCCTTGACAGCTTGCCTGTAAAAATCTTTTGACATCTCAGTATTGCTATATTTAGTAAAATTTGCGTTATTTACGTAATCATAGCTTGATTTTGCCTGCGCCAAAAAAGAAAACTCATCATACTCTTGCCAAATTTCTTGTTCGCTCATTTTTGCTCCTATGCTTTTATTATAAATAAAAATTTGGACAAAAATATCCCAAAAACAGACATTTTTCTGTCTTTAACTCTCGCTAATATCCTCTTAAATTTTTAAGGAGGTAAAAATGGTTTGCACCAAAGAAGAAAAAGAGCTTTTAGTAGCTTTTGATCAAAAGCTTCTTGAGATACAGCGCGAGATGACGGCAGAGTATATGCGCATTAAGGAGCTTTTTAAGACGTATCTTGACCATGATAAAGATATGGTAGACATTGTTTGCAAGGTTTATTTTTATATGAAAGACTACGAAGAAGAAATTCTCTCTGTTGAGTTACATGACTTTTACTTTGAAGATGATGATCTTAGTGGTATAGAGCTATGCTATGACGGGCGACCACATGGCTTTGACTGCTCCATCATACTTACCAAGATGCATAGCGCCTCAATGACTATAGAAGAAATTTTGTCTATTGATGATATATGTTGGCATTTTGAGCCAAGACTATACTATAAAAAAGAAAAAATAAGTGCCTCGCTCAACGAGAAGCTCATTTGGATGCCTATTGTAAGCTCTGATGACTACAACATATATCTGCCAAAGGGTGTTAGAGAGGCAAGCACCTTGAAAGACTTTGACAATATGTATATTCGTAACAGTTTTTTGACCTCTTGGTTTGATTTTGAATATAAAATTTTGCCAAAAAGTTATAAAAATTTTATCACACGCTTTAGACAAACGCCAACTCAAAGTTTTATAGATCTAGATAGTTTCCATAGCAAGGATTATTTATCAAAACTATACAAAGACTACGAATTTGTTGAGCAAATAACTGGGCTTATCATATCAAAATATGTACCGCTAGATATGATCGCAAGAAGCGTTTTAGACGCATATAAAGCGATGTGCGAAGGGACTTTACATGCGTGCAAGCTAGCGCTTGAGCTAGGCTTTGCTATAAACGCTCGTGGCGGCTTTGGATACTCCACTAAAAACTCTGGTGCAGTAAGAGCCCCATATAACGACATAGCGCTAAGCGTTATAAAGCTTCACAAAGATAGGCCAGATCTTAAAATTTTATATGTAAATTTTGGTAACAAAAAAAGCAAAGGCGTCTTTGAGCTAGCGCAAGATGATAAGAGCCTTTGGGTCTATGAGATTTACACAAGAGGCTATGAAGCTACTAAGGATATATGCCCTAACCTAGATAACGTCTATTGTGACTCCGTCTTGCCAAATACCACAAAAGAACAATATCTACAAAATATAAAAGATGGGCTTAGCAAAGCTATAAGCAATATAAAGCCAGATCTCATCATCTATAGCTCAGATGTGACTATGACGTCTGGTTTTTTTAATGTAGATGCAAATTTGCTAAACAAGCGTGATGCAGTCGTAACTACTTTAGCAAGAGATAGCAAAACGCCTCTTTGTGTTTGCATTAGTTTAGATCCTTTTCAAGATACACGTCATAAGGAGATGGTGCCTTTTTACAAAAGGCTTATAAAGGATATGCTCTGCGTTATAGCGCAAAAGAGAAGCGAAAAATAGCCGAATTTGATGGCGCAAGGCTTGGCAGAGACTTTGAAAATGTCCTGCCTAGCAAGCTTGCGCTTATGGATGATGAAAATTCCAAAAATGCAGACGTGCTAGTGATAAGCGACTTTGAGTTTGCAAAGAGAAATTTATCAAAAGATGAGGTAGATACAGCGAGATTTTACGGGCTAAATGTGAGCTTTGAAAAGACAAAGGATGAGTTTTTTGATGAGATAATAGAGTATGAGCAGGATTTCAGTCTAGATATCTAGACTGAAATTTAAAATCCAACCCTTCTTTCGTTTTCTATCTTTTTATATCTGATCTCGTCATTTAGGCGATTTGCAAATTCGTTTGCATCTGCTAGTGGGCTAAATTTATTTGCTCTTAGCACAGCCGCAAAGTCTCCAGGCGTTAAAAAGGCGAACGAGCCAACAAGTTTTAGATCGTTGCTACTAGCCTTTAGCCCTAAAATTTCACACTCTTTTTTAAAAAGGCTAAGTGCTTGCTCGCTTTTTAGATAGCCAAATTCTATCTTCATATCAAAACGCCTGATACTCGCACTATCAAGCCTGTCAAGCAAATTTGTCGTAGCGATAAATATGCCCTCAAAGTTTTCCATCTGCACTAGCATCTCATTTACCTGACTTATCTCCCAGTTTCTAACCGCATTACTTCTATCTTGCAAAAAGGTATCGACCTCATCAAAAACAAGCACAGCGCCTTTTTCTCTAGCCTCTTTAAAAGCCTGAGCTATATTTTTTTCTGTTTCGCCGATATATTGGTTTATTAGATCGCTTGATTTTTTTAGAACAAGTGGCTTGTTTAGCGACTTTGCTATGTATTTGGCGTAAGCACTTTTGCCAGTGCCAGCTGCGCCGTATATACATATCCTAGCGTTAGAGCTCTCTTTTATGCCACAAGCAAGTTTGTTAAGATCGGTGCTTGCGTTTATAAATTCCACATTATAGCTTTGCGGCAAAGGTAGGCCTTGATCGGCACTTTTCTCTTTGTCATGCCCTTGCGACTTTAGCGTGTTATCTATCACCATTTCAAACGCCTTTTGCTTGTCAAATTTATCTAAACTTAACGCTACTTTGGCCGCCTTTTGTATGACAGCTGGCGATAGAGAAGTGTATCCCGAAAGCCTTTTTACGCTCTCATTTGTGCTAAGGCCGTTTGAGTATTTTTCTATTATCCTTTTGCGTGTTTTTTCATCTGGGATAGGTAAATTTATGGCTATATCAAAGCGTCTTAAGACAGCCTCGTCCATATCTTGCACCTTATTTGTTATCCATATAGTCGCTATTTTATTGTTTTCAAGGGCTCGATTTATCGCAGCCTTGTTTATCATGATGCCATTATCTAGGCTAAATATATCCTCAGCCTCGTCATACATCAATAAAATATTATTAGAAAAGATATTTTGCACCGCCGTGTAGGCGAGATATCTCTTTGTAGCCCTTTTGTCGTTTTCAAATTTATTATAAGCCACTTCAAAAAGCTCAAGGCCGATCTCTTTTGCCACTAGCTTTGCAAATTCTGTTTTGCCAGTGCCAGCAGGTCCGTAAAGCAAGATATTTACCCCATGCCTTTTTGTGCTAATGGCATTTTTTAGATACTCAAGTGTAAGAGATAGCTCGTCCTTTATGTGTTCAAAGTCACATATCTTTAGATCGCCCTTGCCACAAGGCACTACGCTTTTTAAGAAAATTTTGCTTATATAGTTTTTGGTATCAAACATCTCAAAAGCAAAGTCATCATTTAAAAAGCTATATTTAGCAATAAAATTGATTTTATATCTCTCCATTACAAGTAGCCCTGAGCTTAGCAATTTCGCATCATATTTTAGTGCATTATTTACAGCGCTTTGCGGTAAATTTAAGATAGTGGCGATCATTTTATTAAAATCTCTATTGTTTATATCTGCTATCTTGCCGATAGTGTTTTCAAGCGTGCTTGAGTTTGATACGACGATCAAAAAGCCTAAAATTTGCTTTTGTGTCTCATCTAAATTTAACTTTTTGCTAAGCATTTGTAGGTTTTTGTCTAGCAAAGCAGGAAATTTTGGCAAATTTTTTAAGATATCATCATGCCTTTTCTTTAGCTCTTTTAAGAAATTTGACATGCCGCCTATCGCTTTTATCTGCTCCTCGCCATAGCCAAGATCTTCTATAGCTCTATCAGCTGCGCGCCCATCTACTTTGTCAAATAGTCCGTCATAAAGCACTGCACGCAACAGATAAAATGTAACAAGTCTGTCAAAATTTCTCATCTCATCTCCTTTTTTATTTTTTGAGATGATACTTGGCTTTTTGGACTTTTGTATGTCTTATTTTGTGAAATTTTGGTATTAAATTTGAAATTTTAGTGGCAAAAGCCACTAAAATTTGGGGTTAGTTTTGGTTTAGGTTAGAAATTTTTTCGTTAAATTCGTTTATAAAATTTTTTATATCATCCAATAAGGCTTTTTTAAAATTTTCTTTTACAATGTCTTTGCAAATATCATCTCTTGTAATATCTTTATAAACAATCCAATAATTGTCTTTTATTATTTTTCCATCCATCGTGATATATTTTAATTCTATGCTTTTACTTTTTTCATTCTTTACAAAACCGATTATAGGTTTTTTAAGACCTTTATCCATAAATTCTATTGCAAAATCAAAAAGTTCCCACCTTTTTTGTGTTATTTTTATAGGCTGGCAATTTTTTCCATAATCTGTAATGATATTATTTGGCTGAGAAATTTCAAAACCTTTTTCCTCTTTATAAATATCTTTTAAGCTATCTGAGATATTTTGAAAAAAATCATTTATTATTTTTCGCCTTGTTTGTTCATAATTGCTTACTATATCCGATACTGCACGATAATTATCTTTAAAAATTTCTATTAAGTCTTCATTATTCATTTCATCTATCCTTTTGTATCTATCATAAATCATCTCTATCACGTCCTTGTATTGTGATAAAAATACATTTAGGTCAGTTATATTTGACACCTCGTTTTTGCACCTATCTATCCACTCTAAAATTTCTTTGCTATAGCTGATGACCTTAAATTTTATAGACGGATTTTCTCCTAGTAGTCTAGCATGATAGTCGCCAAGGCTTTGTTTATCTGGTAGCTCTCCATCTGGGTGCAGATACAAAACACATATATCCTCATCTTTAACTTCAGCATCTTTATTTTGAATAGCTTTGATATACCTTGCTATCTGCGTAGGTTGGTCTTTTGCATATACTTTATTTTCTAAGATGATATGCTTCTTGCCGTCGCTTATATAGATATCTATATGCTTAAACTCTTTAAAAACGGTGGCAATGCTCGTATCTATACCAAAGTCATCTATGCCACACGTCTCTAAAAATAGCTTTAAAAATAGACCGCCTTTGTAGTGATCGCCGTTTGGATCAAGCAGTGAAGCTATAAAATTTGAGTGCAAATTTACTTCATCGCTAAATTTATGAAACAAAGTAAAGATATTATAGTCGTGCTTGCCCATGGCTCTTTGCCTGTCTGCCTCGGCCTTTGCCGCCATGTAGCCTTTGCTCATATCTGCAAAGAGCTTTTCAAAGTGCTCTTTTTTTGACTTTATCCACATCCTCTCTCCTTTTAAAATTTGATATCTACATCGTCTATTTTTTTAGTATTTTATAGTAGCTTTCATATCAATGATCCGCTCATCGACATAGTCTAGATCATCAGTGATGATCGCATTAAATTTACACTCCTCGCGAAGCGTATCTCTTATCTGCTCCAAGCAAAGCTTGATCACAGCATCAAGTGGCATATCTTTAGAAATTTTAAAATTTATCTCAATACCCTTTGCATTTTCAAGTAGTGCCAAGAGCTTGTCAGATATGCTTTGACTAAGTGCGTATATGTCCTGCTTTGCCCTAAATATAGCCATGTGCTTCGACTCGCCACTATCATTTTTATACCAAGTTTCAAAGATGCTGGTGTGCTCCATTTTATCTCCTTGCTATAAAATTTGATTTAGTGCTTCTAGACCGCCTAGCTTTAGGCTGATGCCAAGCTGTGAGTTTAGGTCACTATCTTTTGGATTGATACGGATAAGAGTTGCGTTTTTAGAGCGTTTTACCAGCGCCTCGCCGTGCTTTCTGATGGTTGGCACCGCTAGACCTGCTCCTATTTCTATTATGGCTATCTTTGAGTTTTCATTTTCATTTAGCCACGCTTCATACTTTTTGCGCTGCGCCCAGGTCCTTTTTGGGTTAAACTCATGATCGTAAAACATCATGATATTTGGACGGCTCACACATCCACACTCAGGGCAAACTGGCATCTTTGTGGCGATAAATTTAGTCTCATCGACCTCTACGCTACTCTCGCGCATAGGCCATATCATCCCATCGTCATTGTGGATACACTGGGCGTGGTGGATCGAGCCATGAACTTCGTAAATTTTATCCTTGCTAAAGCCAGCCTTGGCAAAGTGTCCATCGACGTTTGAGGTACAGATGAAGTAGTTTTCATTTTTCTGTGCGCACAGCTCTTTTAGCATGGCAAAGCCAGCGTGTGGTTCTGTTTTGTTGTAAAGCCTTAGCCTGTGGCCGTAAAATGCCCAAGCTAGCTTTGGATCATCAAAAAACCACTGCGGATTTGCTATATCGGTAAAGCCCAGATCCTTATCTTTTAGCGGCGGATATGCTTTCCAAAAGCCCTGATCTCCACGAAAATCAGGCAAACCACTATCCACACCCATGCCTGCACCTGCTGTGATGACTATGGCGTCTGCGTTTTTAATGATCTCTTTTGCTTGAAGTATTGCTTCTTGCAATGACTTAAATTTATCTGTGTCCATGTTGCCTCCTATGGCTTTAAATACTTTTGGCATTATAGCCGGCAAAACAGACACTTTTTTGTCTATTTTACTACTTCACGCAGTTTTTCTAAAACCTTAACCATCGCTAACGTGTCTAGTTTGCAGTATGCCAAAAGTGCCTTTTTGTAGGCCTCTCTCTCATCTGCTGGCATATACGCCATAGCCTCATAGGCCTGCATCGCTTCACCACCATGGTGGATCAAATTTAGATCCTTATACGCTGACTCAAACTCGGGCACGAGTGCTGGCAAGACGTATTTTATAGAGTAGCTGCCATGCATTTTTGGGTGGTAGTAGCTTTTGCTAGCAAATGGCACCATCAGGTCTTTTATGTTGTCGTGTATTGCCATAAGCTCATTTGAAATTTGCGGATAAATTTCAGCAAGACGTCTTATCACCTTTTTTTCAAAGCTCATATTATAAGCCAGTACGCAGGCATCTTGCGGGATAAATTTGATCAAATTTAGTGCCAGCTCATATCTAGGATCGGCCCCGACCTCAGCCAAAAACTCAAAATGCTCTAAATTTCCCTTGCCATCATCTTTATGGATAGAAAACTGAAAAGGTATCTGTTCATACGGACTAAGCCCCATAAACTCGGGCACAGCTTGCTGGAATGTCTCAAAGTCAAGGTGGTAGAGCGGATAGCTAAGCGTCTCTAGAAATTCTTTGATAGCCTCTTTGTCTATGATCTGCTCCCCAGAGTGCTCAGAGCGGATTTGGATCTGCTGAGAGGCGTTAAATTTATCTAGCTCTTTGATATCTTCAAATTTGACTACACCACTTTTATAAAGCTCAAATTTCTTTTTACTTCTTAAGCCGCTAATATCAAAAATACTATACTCTGGTATGCATCGCTACTCGCGCCAGCAGTACTCCCAAGCATCGCAAGGATATGGATTTGAGCACTGAACTCCGATATCAATCTCTGGTTCAACGTCTTTGCTAAGAATTTCATCAAATTTACTTAAAATTTGAGGGATATCTGCTTGTTTTTGCCTTACTTGCTCAGTCACGTCTTCGGTGTGAAAAAACTTCTCAAGCTCAAGCTTCTCGCCTCTTACGTAGCTGCTATCTATGTGGATGATATTCACGGCACTCACCTTGTAGCCAAGCGAGCTAATAACGTAGTACTGGATGCTTGCATCATCGATATAGACCTCTTTTACCGAGGTTGAGCTTTTTACTTCGTTGATGATAAGCCCGTCCTTACCGATGCGAAGGATATCAACCATAACAAGGATGCCATCAAAGCAAAAAGTGGCTTCGTAGATGATCTTTGTGCCTCGCCCCATAAGCTCCTTGGTCTTTGCCATTTGCGAGCCAAAGTCACCAGTGTACTCTAACCTCTCGCCACCACCAAAGAGCTCACAGGCTAGCTCACCTACTGATGTACCAGTGTCAAACACAGCCTGCGCGCCATCATCTGGAGCTTGCAAAACTTCGGGCTTTTTCTTTTTAAGCCACAAGCTCTTTTCGCATTGAAGACCACGGATGTAGAGGGATTTAGATAGTGCCATTGTCTATGCCTTGAAAAAGAATTTGTTTCATTTTTACGCCAAGGTCTTTTATTCTTTCAATGTTATAGCCTTGTTGAAGTGTGTAAAATATCAACATTTTTATACTTGAGTTTGGATTTTCTTTTATCCTTTTTAGCTTCTCTCCAAAATTATAATCGCTTAAACTAGAGTTAAAATCCTTTCTTATTAAGGCCAAATTTCCAAAATCATCTAATGCTTTGTTATTTTCTTGCAAATTTGTTGCCCACATATGCTCTACCGTGTCTTGGGATTTAATTAGGTATTCGTCTCTATTAAATTTAGGAAATACTGTTTTTATATTGTTTGCACAAATACCACAAACATTTAAATCTTCAAAATCTCGCCAAAGTAGGTATTCCAGCCTATAGAACCAATAGTGTGGTACTGCTGTCCCATTATCCAAAAAACTTGAGTCTATTTTTTTAAGCATTTGTGTTTCTATGTTTTCGTTTTTATAAATTTTTTCTATAACGTTATTTATTGTTTCTACTATTTTACGAGATCCGTTATTTCTTAGAGCACTTTTTACCAGTTCGTTGTCTAATTGCTCAAGAAATTTAGTAACTTTTTTTGCATTTTCCTCATTATACTCTCCTAGCGAGCTTTTATCTAAAAAGGCTAGTAGTGCAGCAATAAATTCTGGCTTATCATATTCACTGGTATAGTAAAACATCCTTTGTAAATTTAGTAGCTTTTTGTCTTTCATATCGTCATCTCTATAAACAGATTCATCGAATTTATTACGCATATCTTCTAGGAACTTAATAAATTCAGAGTATATATTGGCTTCTTCCTTAAAAACCTTATCAAATTCACCTAAAAGTTTATCTTTGTTTATGATAATGTCTATTTTGAGTTCTTTTTTAGCAACAAAGACCTTTAAAGCTAGAAGTAAAAATACCGGAAATTTTACCAAGCTTTTTGTATCAGAATTTGTTTTGGTTTGTGCTCTTTGCTCTTCTTTGTAGGTTTTATTTAAAAGTACATTTATAGTTTCTAGCTCTCCGTATTGTGTATATTTATTGTTGTTTTTTGCTTGATCCTTATACTTTTCATCCATATTTGAGATCATATCCCATTTTCTTGCTACGTCTGTATAGTTATCTTGAATTTTATTTAAAAATCTAGCCTTTAAAACTTGATGATTTTCAAGCTGGATGCTTTTTGTATTAACTAGTTCAAAATACTCAGTAGCTTTGATATTTTCTGGGATAATAGTCATTGTAAAAATAGCTGAATTTAGTTTTTCTTTAAAAGAAATTTCACATAAAGTCTTATTATTTTTTACAAAATTAATAGCCTCTAAAATTTGCTGGTTGATATATCTATGTTCATTGATATCAAAGTTTTTTAGTTTTTCGCCGTCACCGCTATCTATTTCGTAATCTAACTCAAATAGTTTTTCTTTTAAAGCCATAAAGATAATATAAATAGTGGTCAGCCTCTGTTGGCCGTCTATGACAATAAATTTATCGTCATTCTTTTTAACTACGATATTGCCAAGATAGTGTCTACTTCTGGCGTTTGTGTCATTTACTAACTTTTCAATATCCTGTTTTTTCCAAGAATACGCTCTTTGGTAAAAAGGTATTTCAAATTTAAGCTTTTTTAAACTGCCGATATTATTTTTTCTTGTTTCCATCTTCTTTTCCTTTCAATTTTATAATACCAAACGAGCAACTTTTTATATAATTTTCTGTATATTTATCCTTATTTTTTAATTTTTTTAATTTTTCAGGTGAGATATATACTGTATCAACATTAGATTTTAACTCTTTTTCTATCTTTATTTTTAAAGTTTCTAATACACTTGATGTGTCTATGAGCTGCAGGAGTCGGTTGGTTAAATTTGATAGCATATAGTTATTTGGATCAATCCTATCATGTTTACAAACTACTATTAAGACATTGAAAAGTACTAAATCTGAAATTTCATCCAATGCTTCAATACCGAATTTATCGGCTACACACAGTAAAACCACGTGGCAAGCATGATTTAGGTAACTACATCCTGTAAAATCTCCATTAAAAAATATAAAATTACTTTCAATGTATTTTAAGATATCGCAATACTTAAAAACGTATTCAAAAAAATTTGCGCCACCAAGCACATCATCTGCTATCGATATATTGCTTTTGTAAATTTTTATTTTTTCATCGAAATGGTTTTTAAATTCTTGAAAAATAGAGTAATTTATCCTATACCACTCATCATCTGCTCCATAATAACCAAAGACTACATGTGGATAATATGCATTAGTTTTTATATTCCTTATGGTTAGTGCAGTTCGTAGTGTGCGAAATATCAAATTCTCCCTCAAAAACCAAGAGGTATTAACCCCGTATAAAGAGTACTCGTTCCATTTTTTAGTGTAGTGAAGCATTAGTTGCTTTGATTTTGTCTCGTCTATAAACATTAGGTGGTGATTTTTGAGCAGATCTGTTTCACTAAGGGCTCTGCCGCTAGTATTGTGCGTATCAAAATACAAAAATGCTTCGTCTAAGTCTTCAGTTTTTACGAACGTAAATTTAACCTTTTCTTTTATATATTTTACGAGTCTTTCTTTATCTTTTGTATCAGCCCATTCTAATTTTAAAAGCTCAAAATTTCTTTTCAAAGCCTTGTGCGATAAGATATTTAGTTTATTATTTAAAAAAAGCACATCATTATCGCCTAAAGCTTTTAAAATAAGGGCCAGCGTAGTTATGCGCTGTTGTCCATCAACTATATTTATGGCGTCTGCTTCTACATGCAATATAATATGTCCCAATAAAATTTCATCAGAGATTCCATTCTTAAATGACCTTTTAATGCTTGAAAATAGCCCCAAGGCTAGATCCTCACTCCACACATATGGGCGCTGATAGTCTGGAATTTTATATTTTTGACAACTTAGTATATCGCCAGCACTTAAAATATAGTTTGTTTCATTTTCCATTACATTCCTCCTTTATCTACTCTATATCGTCAAAAAGGTCTTTATTTTAATGTCCTTTTGTGAGATCATACCAACAAAATAGGAATAAATTTTGTCCATTTTTTACTTTAAAATTCATCCCAAAAAGGAGTGGTGATGAAGAAGATCAGACAGATAAAAGAGCTATTTGAGGCCGGTAAAGAGAAGCAGGCAAAGGATATGCTAGGTCACTTGCTAAATGACTCGACAAATCAATGCTTTGTCTGCACAAGATGGATATACCGCACGATGTGTGGTAGGCCTGAAAACGGCATAGCTGGCGCAGCTGCTATATTTGAGCTCATGAAAAAGAACAAAAGCGCTGAGATATTTGGGCGAGTATATGAACTAGAGGACGATCTTTTTTCGCATATAGGCTTTCACAAATGGGCTCGTGAAGGTTTCAAAAAACTCATAAAATCCGCCACAACAAAAGAAGAATTTTTCGTTGTAGCCGATGAGGCAGAAAAATATATCAAAAGAGAGATAAAACCGCTCTCATACTACAAAGAGATCGCAGACCAAATTTCAAAAAGCGAAGTAGTGAAGATAGTCCCACTTAAAAGCAAGTGCTATTTTGTAAAACTCGAGCACAAGCTATTTAACTACGCCATGAGAATTTCTAAAAAAAGCTGGCAAACTTACGTCATCTGCAAAAATGCAAAGATAAAATTTGAGTGGTTTTTAAGACCTGATGCCGAATTTGATACCTATAATAACTGCAGTGTAGAAGAAAATATATGTCTACATAAGATATTTGACAACTTTGACCTATGGGATAACGATATCTACTTCGAAAAAGATACGCTAATATACATAAAAATAGCAGAAATTTTCTATAAAAATAAAGTTATTGACAAGGCAAAAATAATGTTACTTCAGGCCTTAGGAGTGGCTTATTATAAAGGTGTATTTATAAAAAACGTCATAGCAACTTTAAAAAGTGCGGCACAAAAATTTAGCAGTGATAGAAAATTTGTAAGAGAAATGTTAATACGTGCGATAAGCTTTAGGTATGAGCATCTTGAGCGAAAGAAGCTAAGGCTAGCGTTAAAAGAGCTTGGGTGTTTTGACTACTATAGACTATGAAAAAGAGTATAGTGATCTTGATCCGCTCGATTATTGTTATGGTAGAGAGCTTATAAAAGGTGAAATTTATAAATAGGCGGATGACCTAACCATTATGATCTTTTGTTTGGCGTCCAAATCAATATCAGCTTTTTCAAAACTCAAACAACCAATACAAAGTTTTTGTTTTTTAGCAATGTCAGATACTATCTTCCTAGTAATCACTTCGCTACCTTTTAAAACAAACGCCGTCTTGTCTTTCACCAGATGATTTAAAATATAGTTGATGCCCGCAACACTACCGCCGTTTTTAGTTTTACAGAATTTTACTAACATGTTTAACTTCTTGGACTTTACTTTTATAGCATTAAGTCGTCTAATTCTTTATTAACGTCAATTATAGGACAACTTAGAACGAATTAGGGTAAAAATATTTTATGTTTTTGCCTACAACTCTTTAAAAACAAAAAATAATATACATAAAAACGCATTAGAGCAAAATAGAAAATTTTAAAATATTAAATAAATCTGAGAGGAAATAAAGGGAAAAATACAAAAAATAAGAAAGCTTAAAGTTCCTGAAACATAGTTAAAATCGGAATTTGAAAAGAATATATAAAAAGAAATGGCTCCGGATGCTGGGTTCAAAAATATATAATTCTTAAACACTCCAAAATACTCTATAAATCCCTAAAATACGCCATTTAATAGCTTAAGCATATTCTAAGTTACACTAAAATATCATGCATTTTTACAAATTTTGGGAACAAATAGGGAATAAATTTAGGGGGTATTATGGCAGGAAAACTTAAAAATTACAACTCGTCGTTTGGAGTAAATAAATATCCTGGAATTTTCTTCAATAATCTAACCAACGGCGATGTGGTTTTTTATATGAAAGTTACTCTTGAGGGTAAAAAGGCCAACATTAAAATTGGATCAAAATCCGAAGGTGTAAATATAACCTACGCGTATAACAAAAAGAAAGAATTCGACGCCAAACAAAGAAACGGCGAATTGCCAGATAGCATATCCAAGAAAATAGTAGCCAAGAATAACAAAAACTCGCTTAAATTTGACGAGATCGCAGACGCCTTTTTTAGTTTTAAGCTAGAAAAAGAACCCAATAACGCCGTCAATATAAAAGAGCAAAGGCGAGATTATGAAATTTACCATAAGGATAAGTTAGGCGGTCTAGCCACGATGCAGATAACGCCCGAGATGATAAATGAGCATCATAAAGATATTTCTCAGATAATCTCGCCTAAAACCAAACGAAAGCTATCGCAATCCAGGATAAACGCTATAATGGGTATAGTTAGGACGATTTTTAATCACGCTATAAAAAATGACCTTATCGATCATATTAGTCCGTACAAAATAGAGCTAAAAAAACCAAACAACAAGCGAGAAAGATTTTTAGAGCTTATAGAGATAGAACTTTTGCGCAAAGAAGTAGCGGCTAAAGGAGATTTTGCCTTAGAGCTATTCGTTGAGCTTGCGCTTTGCACGGGAGCTAGATTAGAAGGAATTTTGAACATTAAAAAAAAGGATTTGGCGCTATCTACTAAATCAGTTACCATAAGCGATTTTAAAACAAAGAGCACGTATACGGGGTTTTTAAGCAAAAGGGCGCTAGAAATGATCAATCAAATTTATACCACCCTATCCCCGAACGACTTTTTAGTAAATAAACCAAAAGCCACTATTCAAAATGTCTTACAGCCGTTACTAAACAAGCTTTTTAATCAGAATTTAGATATAAGCGACGCAACCAATAGAGTAGTCATTCACACCCTTAGGCATACGTTTGCTTCGCATCTTGCTATAAAGGGCACTCCGATACTAACGATAAAAAAGCTAATGAATCACTCTGATATCAACCATACCTTAAGATACGCTAAACTAATGCCAGATAGCGGACGAGAGATGGTGGAATCTTTATATGAGTAGGTTTATACAAGTTATTTATTCGGCGACAAATGCGTAAAACAAACTGCATTTTATATCATGTATGGTATAATACGGCTTAGTTACACAGAAGGATTGCGATGTGGAGCGTAGAATTTGCAAGCGAAGCCATAAAAGACGAGTTCTTGGAGCTGCCGACCGGTCTCAGGCAAAGAGGTTATAAAATGTTCGAGCTCTTAGAGGCTAGGGGTAATACCTTAGGTGAGCCATACACCAAAAGCCTAAAGGACGGACTATTTGAGATACGTATAAAGTCGGATGAAGGAATAGCTAGAAGCATATATTGTTATGAAATCGGCAAAAAAATAATAATCCTACTAACTTTTGTTAAAAAAACGCAAAAAACGCCAAAAAGCATACTAAATTTGGCGGAACGAAGATTAAAGGAGTTTAAAGATGAAAACCGTTAATTTTAGAGAAGTTTTAAAAGAAGAGCTAAAAAATCCGGAATTTAAAGCGCAATACGATGCGCTGGAGGACGAATATAAAGCCATAGAAGCTTTAATAGACGCCAGAAGCGAAGCCGGGCTAACTCAAAGCGAGGTAGCTAAAAGGATGGGCATAACCCAATCAGCCGTAGCTAGGATAGAAAGCGGAGCGTATAATATCAAGTATAAAACATTCTTTAACTACATAAAAGCTTGCGGTAAAAGAGTAGCGATAGTGTAAGTAAGATCAATCATCTAGCAAATACACAAGTTAATACAGAAGAAAATATTAAGCTTTGTTGATTATCAAATCGGGGCTTTTTGCAAATACGACTGTTAGTAATTTGGAAAGAAATAAGATCGTTAGGGTATAAATATATTTTTAACACGATAAAATCGAGATTTTTAATACGACTATATTATAGCGATGCTTGTTTTATTAAACAATCTTAATCCCGCACAAAAATACTCTTCTTTTTGATTTTTATTTCTTACTCAAAAAACAATCTCTACTTTAATCTTTATTTATGCTATATAAAAACCAACAAAATCTCATTTTTTAAAATTTGTACTAAAATACCAAATAAAAAACAAAAATAAATTTCCGTATAAACCAAAATTTACTTTAACTTAATAAAAGACAATCGCTTCAAATTCCATAATGCAGTCTTAGAACTTGATATAATTTATCAAAACATAAAGAATAAACAACCCCCACATAAGACAATATGTTAATACTTACTTAGCAAACTCAAATGAGTTTGCTGTAAGGTCTTGGCAGACGGCCAATATTTTTCTTTGGCCGAGCAAAAGAAAAATATGAAAACTTAGACGAAACTTTATCTACCAAAAAATGATTTTCGTAGATAAAAGGTCTAAGTTTTTTAATAGAAAGCTTTTAACGATCGCTTATAAATGCTTCCGATTTGCAAGCATAGGCGGCGTACAATATACGCTTTGGTAAGCATTGCTAATTTGAGCATATTTTTATATGTGGTCATCACTAGAAATATTATCTTAACAGGCTTTTGAGCGCCGTTCGCGGCAAATTTACGGGCAAATCTCGTAAAATTAATAATAATATTTTCTATTTTTCATCAAATTTTTGGGTGCCGTGCCGTAATAATCGCAAAAAAGCTTGCTGAAGTGGCTTTGATTTTTAAAGCCCGTCGCAACCGAAATTTCAGCGATATTTAGCTCCGAGCCTTGCAGCATTGCCAGTGCTCGCTTCATTCGCTCTTCGCGCAAAAATTCGTAAGGAGTCTGCCCAAACAAACTTTTAAAGCCGACTTTAAGCTTAAATTCGTTCAGTCGCACCTGTTTTGAGAGTTCTTTTATAGACGGCGGATTTTTGATATCCATGCTTAAAATTTGCCTGGCTTTTTGTAGCGCGTTTTTGTCCGCTTCGTCTAGTATAACATGCTTATTTGGGCATTTTAGGCGGCTGAATTCGTTATAAATAAGCTCTAAAATTTTACTTTCTAAAAGCAGTCTTTCAAGCGGCTCGTCGGCGTTTAGCGATAAAATTTGGCTTAATAAAATTTTATTTACGGCGCAGGTGTAGTTTTGCGAGACGAGTTTGTTTGCGCCAAGCTCGATAAGATCGCCGAAATTTGCGCTCATAAACGAGTTTTCTAGGAATAAATTTATTCCCGCGTGCGCGCCACCATAAATCTCTTGATCCGAGCTTGGTAGATCGACCGAGCTGATCGTGGATAGTCCACTTTTGTATTCGATTTTGCCATTCGCCGAGCTTAGGCTGATGCCTCCTTGTAGGGTGAAATTTATAAAGCAACCCCGCAAAGCGTGAAAATCGCCGACTATTTTGGTGTCGTTTTTGGCGTCCATTTTTATCGCGCCGAAGGCTATTTCATCGCTTAGTGCGATATTTTTGGCGCGGATTTTTACTCCAAGACCAGCCAAAACTCCGTCTTCGCTGCTATTAAATTTATCCATAAAAACGTCTGCGGATACCGTGCGCAAATTTTTCCTTTAAATATAAAAATAAATCCATCATTTGTAAATTTTGGGTTGATAATAAATTTCAAAACTATTATACTATCCTTAAAGTAAAGAAATTATAAAAGGAGTCTAAAGTGAGAAAAATTTTGCTTTTAAGCGCGGTTGTGGCGCTAGCGATAGCAGCTCCCGACGTGAGGCTGGACGAGGTCATCGTATCGGCTCAAAAAATCGATGAAAACGCTAGCGAGGTGGCAGCTACGGTGAGCGTGCTGGACGAAAAAGAGTTGCGGCTTAGAGAAGTAAAAGATCTAAACGGGCTTAGGAGCGCATCGTCAAATTTATCGTTTTTGCAAGGCGGAGGTATTTCGCTTTTTATCACGCGCGGCGTGACGAGCGATTACGCATTTGATAGCCCAAACGTCGGGCTTTATCTGGACGGCGTGAGTTATCTTGGCACTTACGGCAACTACGTATTTTTGGAGGATATTGAGCGTATCGAGATCTTAAAAGGGCCTCAAAGCGCGCTTTACGGCAAAAACGCCTACGCAGGCGTGATAAATGCGGTCTCCAAAGCTCCTACCAACGAACCACAAGCAAAGATTGGGCTAAAGCTTGGCGAGCGTAGCATGCGGGGTATTAGTTTTAGTGCAGGCGGAGCGATAGTAAAGGATAAATTTCTGGCTAGTTTTGCCGGTTTTAGCGAAAATAAAAACGGCTTTATGTATAACGAAAATTTAAACAAAAGCGACGACTACAAAGATGCTCTTTACGGCAAAATTTACTTTAGATTTTTACCTACGGACGAGCTTACGGTGGATCTTATTCAAAATTATTACAGGATAGCTAACGGCGCGCAAAGATCGAATTTGCCTAGCGCAGCCAATAGAACGCGCTACGCCAACGGCATGGAGGGCGAGGAAAACGCCAAAAACTACGAAGCATCGCTAAAGGCAGAATATAAATCGGGCGACTATGCGCTCACTTCGCTTACGACTTTTAGGGATTACAAAAACGACAGCAGCTACGACGGCGATCATCGCCCCGCGTCCTTGTTGGACATATATTACAAAGAGGACAGAAAGGATTTTACGCAGGAGTTTAGATTTAGTGTCGATAACGCGTATGGCAAATTCGTCCTAGGCGCTGCGGCGGGAGCCACGCAAAGAGACGTGCAAAGTAGCGTAAATAGCGTAAATAGCGTAATGTTCGGCGGTATTCGCTCGCTGCAAAACAATAAAACCAGGAGCAAAAACTACGGCGTTTTTACGCATAACGAAATTTATCTGCCGCTTGATTTTTCGGTTATTTTGGGGGCTAGATTCGACAAAGATAGGGTCAAATTTCAAAACCGTATGAACGGCGAAAATTTAAGCGATTCGTATAGCGCGCTATCACCCAAGATCGGACTAAAATACGCTATAAACGACGAGGTTACGGCGTATGCGAGCGTATCGAAGGGCTATAAACCGGGCGGCTTTTGGGCTGCGTCGCCTACGTCTAAAAAATGGTACGATAAAGAGACTATGACTAGCTATGAAGTCGGCGTAAAAGGGGCTTGGGAGCGGTTTGAGCTAGGCGCCGCCGTTTTTCGCGCCGATATCAAAAACAAGCAAGTAGTAAGCGTCATCGTAGCGCCTAATATCACGGTGGCAGAGAACGCCAGCAAGGCGCGCTCCCAAGGCTTTGAACTAGACGGCGCCGTACTTTTGGCGGACGGATTAAAGCTTAGCGCAAATTTGGGCTACGCAAAAAGCGTCTTTAAAGACTATAAGGACGCACAGGGCGATTATAGCGGTAAATACGTCTATTATGCGCCAAGGCTAACTTATGGCGCAGGGCTTTCGTACGAGGCTCCAAGCGGATTTTACGCGGCGGCATTTTTGCGAGGACAGAGCAAATTTTATACCGATAAGGCCAATGTCGTAGAAAACGCGGGCTACGCGACCGTCGATGCAAAAGTAGGCTTTAATCACAAAAATATCAACGTTTATATTTACGCTAATAATCTTTTCGACAAAGATCACGACGTAAAATACGCCACGATGCACTACCTGTCTGACCCTCGCGAGATCGGCGTAAAATTTGAATATAAATTTTAAGGAAAAAGATGAAAAATTTTAAATTTAAAAGCGGCAAAAATCTAAGCTACGACGACTTTGGTAGCGATTTTAAAGATGTTTTGGTTTATCATCATCCACTGATGATTTTTCCGCAAAATACCTTGATAAATTTCTGCGATAAAAATCAAATAAGGCTTATTTTGATATATAGAAGCGGGCATTTTAACAGCTCACTTTTTAGCGCGGACGATAGTTTTTTAAAATTCGCCCTGCGCCTAAAAGAGTTTTTCTCGGCGTTAAATTTGGGCGAATTTAGCGTGCTGGGCGAGTCGGTGGGCGCGGCTTACGCCTACGCTACGGCGGTAGCTTGCGAAGAGGTGAAAAAGGTGTTTATACTAAGCGGATTTAACGCCCCGCCCGAGCTTTTGGCCGACTATGCCGACTATGCTCACATAAAGGAAATTTATGATTTTGCATCACACAATACGCCTGAAAATACGGCGCAAACGGCGTGGGAAAAATACGGCTCACAGGCTAAGGGTGCGCTAAAAGAAGCGATAAAAGCGCAGCTTAACGGCATCGGCTTTGACCTCTGGCTACAAGCTAGGCCGTGGGGATTTGAGCTAAAGGATGTCCCTCAAAGCGTGCTTATGTATCACTCTAGGGCCGACGAGGAAGTGCCTTTTACCGTCGCTTCGCAAGTGTCGAGGATGCTGCCAAACTGCGAACTAATCGCCGCCCAGGACACGCCTCATCATAGCGCGAAGGCGCTTTTGGGTTTTTTAAAGATCATCAAAGAGCGGTTGTAAATTTAGCTTTTGCGTAAATTTTACGAGCCAAATTTGCGCCGTTTTAAGCGTAAATTTAAGTTCGTTTTGCGGTTTTTCTGTTGCTGGCAGGTTTGCTTGATGCGGGATAAATTTACCGCCTTTTTTGCACTAGAGACTTAAATTTGGCCTTGCGTTCGGGTTAAATTGCGTGCGTTTAATCCGTATTGCCGACGCGGGCTAAATCTGCAAAGCGATTTGCAAAACTCTGCGGAATAAATTTTACGCAGTTTTTTGTACTGGACGGCGACTTAAATCCCGCAAAATCGTAATCCGCTAGATAAATTTATAAATCTTTATAAAATAAACTAGGCTCAAAACGCAAAACGCTGCCGCGCCCAGTACGACCGCTCCGTAACCCAACATCCCCGCCAAAAGTGTTCCGAGATAAAACGAAAATATCTGAAATGTCATATTTAGGCTACTTTGCACGGCGTATTCGCTAGCGGGTCGCCGTCCCGAGGCACGTTGCATCATCATCGTGGAGATTATCGTCGCTTGCGCCATATATACCGCATACGCCGCGCTCGAAGCAAAAAGTACCGACGCGCGGTCCGTCCAGCCGCCGATAGGTAACCAGATGGCCAGGATGCCTAGCGTCTGCATCGCTACGGCGTATAAAAAGGCTCTTTTGGCGCCTAGCTTTTTTACCGCAAAGCCCGCCGCGAGCGCACCCGCGAAGCCAAATATCGTGCCGTATATGTGCAAGACCTCGCCGATATCTTCCAGCTTCCAGCCGATATCTACAAGCATCGGACTAAGCAGTCCAAACGCCGCGCAGATACCGATAGATTGTACGAAAAGCACGCTAAGCCAAGCCTTTTTGCCCTTAAAAAAGCCAAACATCGCCCTAAAATCCAGCCCCTCGCCGGCGTTTACGCGCTCAGGCTCTTTAAAGAAAGCAAGGCTAAGCAGGGAAACCGCTATCAAAGACGTCAAGAATAAATTCGCCTCGCTCCAGCCGAATTTTGCGTAGATTACGAGCGTTAGGCCGTTACCCGATACGTGTCCTATCAATCCTCCGCTAAGCTTGAGGGCGTTTGTGAAGCTTAAATTCGAGCTGTTTGAAATTTTGATAAAAAATGCGTTCGACGTCATCGTCCAGGTGGCCGAGATAAAGGCCAAAAGCACCGCTAAAGCGATTACGGCGGGCAAATCGTCGCGCGGATTTAGAAGCGAAACCGCATATAAAATCGCCAAAGTAAGGCACTGAAAGGCTAGGATAATCTTTTTGTAACCGCCTATTTTTAGCGCTATAGCGTCGATAAACGGCGACCACAAAAAAGCCAAAACCGCAAAAAGTCCAAGCCCTCTAAGCGCGCCGACGCGCTCTAAACTAAAACCGTCTTGACGCAGGATGCTAACGAGCCCCTCGCCGAAAAATCCGATGCAAATAAACTGCGCAATGCAAAGGCTAAGCACAGTTAGCGACCTGTAAAGCAAATTTATCCTTTATTTTTTTAGTTAGATTATATTTAAATGGATAGGTGTTATCAAGAATATTTTGACGTTTAGGGGATAAATTTTTATATTTTAAGAACTTTTGACAAAATTCGGCCGCATCACCAAAGTACAAAAAAGATCTAGGCATACGCTCAGATTTGGTGTAACCAGCTCGCACATTATATAACTTGGTATGTGTTGGCAAAAAAGAAGCTTATTAAATATGCTGACTAAAAATTTTGGTAACTTTATATTCGAAATCAAAAACCAATCCAACTAAAAGCCTATCCCTATACTATCTTTGCTGGCTATTTTGCTTTTTATTTCATTTTTTATTTCTCTAGGCTCGTCATCTAATAGCTTACTAAAATTCGGTATTAAATTGCTTATTTTTGAGATAAAATTAATAACCTTCGTTTTAAAGCTTTCTAATATAGTTAACTTATCCTGTAAATTTTCTATCCTTTCGTCTTTAACTTTTACTTCTCCTTCCAGCTCGGATATTCTTTGATCTTTGCTATTTATAGAAGTTTGTAGTTTGACGATTTGTAGTCGTTTACTATCATTATCTTCCTTTAAGGCATTCTCGTTACTTATCGACGCCTCCAGCTCTTCGTTTCTTTGTTTCAAAGACCGATTTGTTTTTTCTTTGCTTTCTATATCTGCATTAGCTTTTTTAAGCTTGCTTTGCAGGGCATCGCTTTGATCGGCTTTTTGTTTTAGTTTATCTATTTGCACTATGTCAGCTTCAATATTTTCTAATCGGCTTTTTAGTTTATTGTTTTCATCTTCTTTTTGAATTAGCTCGGCCGAGAGGTTGCTTATTTGTAAATTTCTATCTTTTATAATTTCGTCTTGATTATTTAGATTTGCGTTTATCTCTTTTAGCTTTTTATTTTCTTGGATTAGATTTTCGTTGGATTGATCCAGCTCGTTATTTTTTACAATTATCTCACCCTTGTTTATTAGTTGATTCGTTAGCTCGTAAATCCTTTGTTTTAGTTCTACGTCGGTAACTATACTTATATTATTTTGCATTTGATCTAATACTAAATTCGTAAGACTCGTTATAAAAGTCTTATCGTCCTCGATTTCCAGTCTAAAATAGTCTTTGCCAAACATAGACTCTTTCTTTTTTATATACTTTCTTGCTTCATCGATTATAGATTGTCTAATTTTATTTTTAAACTCTTGCTCAGTACTATACTCTTTTTCGGTTTTGTGCATTTGTTTTAAATTTTTATGTCTTGCCTTGCTGCCTATTTCGCCTCTTAGAGCGACACCATCAAATGCTATACCGCCCATTTCTTGCATGCTTCTACCGAATTTTAACGTTTCGCCCTTGCCGTCAAATCTAAGGTTTTTGTGATTTTCAAATTGGTAATTCGTAAAAATAAGCTGATAATGCTTAGTCTTTTCATCGTTATGCTCAGCGATTAGCAGGCATTTAACGCCGTATTTAGCGCAATAATCGTTTGCGAATCTTCTAACTCTATCAAGCGAAACCTGAGCGTTGATAAAATTTACTTCTGTTTTATTTAGTCCCTCTTTATGTTCTTTATTTCGATCGGTACCGAAACTTATCACCACTTCAGAAAACCCGACCATGTTTTCTCGCCAATGATTCTTTACTGCTCTACCGTTTTTATATGTTTTTGATTGGGCTTCGTAGTCGGCTTTCATTTTTTCGTGGTATTTTTTCAAGAGTGCTTTTATATACTTTCTGTCACTAAATTCCCTATCGCTATTAGGCATCTCTCGCATATTGCCGTTATCGTTATATTCGCTAAGCACTATGTATCTATTATTTCGGCTATTACCTCTAAGATATCCGATCTTAGAGGCGTGCTTAACCTCTCTAACATTGTGCTCATACCTTATAATGGCTTTTTTGAGCGTCAAGAATTCGCTTCTTACACAAAGAACTAGGCTGTGTCCGCCTATTTGAAGGGCATTACTCATTTTTAGTCCTTTTCTTTATTATCTACTATAAAAATTAAGAACATGTTTTAACCCTTTTTTGAAAAATATAAGTCGCAATGTCCGTTATCGCAAACGCTATGCGAGAATTCTTTGCATCTCCCATTTTGATATAACGTGGAATATCCCTACCCTGCGATATACGAAGATCAAGAGTGGATACGCCGATGCCAAGAACCGCTGCGGTTTGCTTTCTGTCTAAAACCACCTTTCCTTTATATTGGCTAGATATGTGCTCAAGAAGCGTTTTGTACTCTACATCGTTATATAGTTCGTTAAGCATCCCATTTTCTCCTTCTACTTATTCTTATATAACTAATTATATGTACCTTTCATTTACTTTTACTATTTTGAGCGGTTTTTGGATAGTTTTTGAAAAAAAATTAATACCCTATGGTTCCTTAGGGTATTTTAGAGCAGTTGAGAGTAAAAAATTATTTTCATGTTTTTAAAAACAAAAATAAGGTATCTTAGATTGACTTAGAAAACATGGCGAGAAATTGGAATATTAAAAAATTTCGGGAACAAATAGGGAACAAATTTTATAAAACTAAGAAAACTTAAAGCTCTTGAAATATCGGTAAAATCGGGGTTTTAAAATGATTTTCGAAAAAAAAATGGCTCCGGATGCTGGGTTCGAACCAGCGACCAAGTGATTAACAGTCACCTACTCTACCGCTGAGCTAATCCGGAACACTTAAAAGAAGTCGTATTATAGTTAGCAATCATTTAAAAACAGCTTAAATTACTAAAAATTTTAGCTGTTTTCTTATAAAATATATATTTAAAACTACTCAAGCGAGTTTGCCTGAGTAGTTTTCATTAAACAAATTTGAGTTTATTTAAAACTCTAAACCAGAAGTGTTTTAGAATTTATTCTTCCTAACATCTTCAACTATAGCTTTAGCCATCTCATCTACTTCTGATGTTACTTCGTTTGCTTGGTTTGCAATTACTACGTTTTCTTTTGTTAGATTATCTATTTGAGCAACTGATTGATTTATCATATTGATACCTTCACTTTGCT
>NZ_JAAKZD010000009.1:0-92743 GCF_015230035.1 Campylobacter concisus | reverse complement strand
ATCATCCACGCTTGATTTAGTATCGCTTGTGTTTATAACAAGTGCTATGTCGCCATTTTTTAGCCTATCTTCGACGTTTGGTCTGCCCTCGCTTATCTTATAGACAAACTCGGCCTCCACGCCAGCTTCGCTTAAAATTTTATGCGTACCGCCAGTTGCGACGATGCTAAAACCAAGCGCTATTAGCTCTTTTGCAAGATCAGGCGCGTAAGATTTATCAGCGTCAGCTAGCGTTAAAAATACCCTGCCTTTGCTTGGCAAAGTATTGCTAGCAGCGATCTGGCTCTTTGCAAATGAGCTTGCAAAGTCGTGGCTTATGCCCATGACTTCGCCCGTGCTCTTCATCTCAGGACCAAGGATGAGATCAGCGCCACTTAGCTTGTTAAACGGCAGCACGCACTCTTTTACGCAAACATGCGAACTTACGCGAGGTTTTAAGATGTCGCCCTCTTCATAAACAACCCTGTAATCATCATAAAATTTAAGCGCCTCACGTAAATTTCCCTGCCACATAACTCTTGTAGCCACCTTTGCCATAGGCACGCCAGTAGCCTTGCTCACAAACGGCACGGTCCTGCTCGCGCGAGGATTTACCTCGATCATATAAAGCTCATTTTCATAGATAGCAAACTGGATATTCATAAGGCCAACAACGCCTAAATTTAGCGCGATATCTCTAGTTTGCTTCTCCACTTTTTTTATCATTTCTGCGCTTAAACTCATCGGTGGCAATATGCAAGCTGAGTCGCCAGAGTGAATTCCAGCCTCCTCGATGTGCTCCATTATCGCACCTATATAGACCTCTTTGCCGTCACATATCGCGTCTACGTCGAGCTCTTTTGCATCTTGTAAAAATTTATCAAGTAGCACTGGCGAGTGGTTGCTAACCTTTACCGCCTCGCTCATATACTCTTTTAGCTCGCTCTCGTTATGCACCCTTCTCATCGCCCTGCCGCCTAGGACGTAGCTTGGGCGAACAAGCACTGGATAGCCGATAGTAGCGGCCTTTTGCAAGGCTTCTTCTAAGCTAGTAGCGGTGTCATTTTTAGGCTGAAGGACGCCTATTTTATTTATAAATTCGCTAAATTTCTTTCTATCCTCGGCCACGTCGATCACTCTTGCGGTTGTGCCGATGATCTTAGCGCCGATCACGCTTAGGCGTTTTGCAAATTTAAGCGGAGTTTGACCGCCAAAATGCACGATCACGCCGTCTGGCTTTTCACGCTCGATGACTGATCTAACGTGCTCAAAATCTATCGGCTCAAAGTACAAAATATCGCTCGTGTCGTAGTCGGTTGAGACGGTTTCTGGGTTGCAGTTATACATTATCGTTTTTATGCCAAGGTCTCTTAGGGCGTAGCTTGCATGCACGCAGCAGTAGTCAAACTCTATGCCCTGGCCGATCCTATTTGGTCCGCCGCCTATTATCATCACCTTTTTAGCCTCTTTTGCTAGCTCTTTTTTAGGAAATTTAGTGATATTTGTGGTTGAGTAAAGATATGGCGTTAGCGCCTTAAATTCGCCCGCGCAAGTATCAACCTCGTTGTATTCAAGCTCGATGCCAAGCTTCTCTCTGGCAAAATAGATATCATTTTGGCTAAGCTCAAGATCGTCTTTTTCATTTATAAGCACAGCTATCATCTTATCTGAAAAGCCCATACTTTTAGCCTCTCGAAGTAGCTCTTCGTTGTTTAAGATATCCATGTCGATCTTATCTTCAAATTTAACTATCTCATAAATTTGCTCCAAAAACCAAGGATCGATCTTGCTAAATTCATGCACCTCAGCCACGCTAAAGCCATCTCTAAAGGCTTGTGCTAGATATAAAATTCTTCTCTCATTTGCATTTCTGATGCCATAAATCAAAGCGTTTTTCTCTAGGCTAAGGCTGTTAAATCCGCAAAGATCACGCTCTAGACTGCAAAGCGCCTTTTGGATGCTCTCTTTAAATGTCCTGCCTATCGCCATAACCTCGCCGACTGACTTCATCGCGGTGCCTAGATATGGGTTTGATCCTGGGAATTTCTCAAATGTAAAGCGCGGGATCTTTGTCACGATGTAATCAATCACCGGCTCAAAGCTAGCAGGCGTGCCTGTGATGTCGTTTTTGATCTCATCTAGGCTAAAACCAACTGCAAGCAGCGTCGCAACCTTTGCGATCGGGTAGCCGGTAGCTTTACTAGCAAGTGCTGAGCTTCGGCTAACGCGTGGGTTCATCTCGATAACGATCATGCGGCCAGTTTTTGGGTCTATGGCAAACTGCACGTTACTGCCACCAGTATCAACGCCGATCTCACGAAGTATGGCAAAGCTAGCGTCACGCATCGCCTGATACTCTTTATCTGTGAGCGTTAAAGCTGGTGCAACCGTGATACTATCGCCTGTGTGAACGCCCATTGGGTCGAAATTCTCGATCGAGCAGACGATGATGCAGTTGTCATTTCTATCTCTGATGACCTCCATCTCGTACTCTTTCCAACCAAGCAAGCTCTCTTCTATCAAAATTTCATGTATCGGGCTTGCGTCAAGGCCTGTGTTGGCTAGCTCTTTAAATTCGTCCATATTGTAAGCCACGCCGCTTCCTGCGCCACCAAGCGTGTAGCTAGCTCTTATGATGAGTGGGAAGCCTATCTCGTTTGCCGCATTTAGCGCGTCGTCCATGTTATAAGCATATCTACTCTCAGGCAGGTCCATGCCGATCTTTTGCATAGTCGCTTTAAAAATTTGTCTATCTTCGCCCTTTTTTATCGCTTCTGGGTTTGCACCAAGAAATTTGACATCCTTTAAAAGGCCACTCTCAAAGACCTCCATAGCGGCATTTAGCGCCACTTGTCCGCCCATCGTTGGCAAAATGGCGTCAATATTTTCTTTTTCGATGATCCTTAAAATGCTATCTTTTGTGATCGGCTCTATATACGTTGCGTCGGCGAAATTTGGGTCAGTCATGATGGTGGCTGGGTTTGAGTTGATAAGCACTACGCGATATCCAAGCTCTTTTAGTGTCTTGGCTGCTTGTGTGCCTGAGTAGTCAAATTCGCAGGCTTGACCGATGACGATAGGGCCTGAGCCGATTAGCAAAATGGTATTTATATCTGTTCTTTTTGGCATCATTTTTCCTTTGTTACAACGTATAGGTAGTTTGGTATGTTTAGCTTTGCATAGGGCTCTACTATCACGCTTTGATAGGAGCTCTCTTTTAAAATTTTACTCACGCGCCCTACTGGCACCCCACTAAAAAATATCCCGTCAAGCCCGCTCGTAAAGACCTCGTCGCCCTCTTTTGGGCTGAGCCATTGTGGGATAAATTTCACCATTATTTGACCTTGATTTCCATGCGCGACGCCTGGAATTTTGTCATTTCCTATATAGACTGCAAATATACTTTTTGGGTCATTTTGCAAGTAAGCTAGTGGCTTGCCATCTTTTGCGATGACGATGCCAGCGCTGCTTCCTTGATAGATGAGCCCGTAAATTTTATTTGGGTCGTATCCTTCAAACTCGCTTATCCAAATTTTATTATAATCCCCGATATGCACGTAACTAAGCCCTTTTACTAGCTTTACAGCTGGGGCGTAGGCAGTTGAGTTTTTATCTTTTAAAATTTGATTTAGCTCGTTTGCAAAAGTAGATAGAAGCGTCGCTGAGCGCTCTAGCTCTTTGTTTTGCGCTCTTAGTTTTTCTATCTCGCTAGCCTGCCTAAAATATTCGTTTATATAATCTTTCACGCTTTTGGCAAAATTGTCGTATGAATTTATAGCGTAGTTGCTAAATTTAATAGAGATGTTGCTTAAAATTTCGCCCTTAAACATCGAGGCGCCAGCAAGCAACGCTATAAAAACAAAAAGAACAATCTTACTCTTCATTTGTTAGCTGTTGTAAAAGTCCGATCTCTTGAAGTGCCTTGCCTGTACCTCTAGCAACAGCAAGAAGCGGCTCATCAGCTACAAATACTGGAAGCTTAACGATATCAGACAAGAACTTATCAAGCCCTCTAATAAGTGCTCCACCGCCAGTTAGCACGATACCAGTCTCGACGATATCACCAGCAAGATCAGGCGGCATCATCTCAAGCACAGTTTTTAGCGCATCTGCGATCTCTTTTAGCGGCTCTCTCATCGCCTCTCTCACATCCTCGCTTGTTAGCTCAACCCTGCTTAAAAGGCCGCTCACTTGGTCGCGTCCTTTTACCACTACGCTTAACTCTTTTTCAAGCTGCACAGCAGAGCCCACAGCGATCTTTATCTCCTCGCCTGTTCTCTCGCCTATTAGTAAGTTGTATTTTTCTTTTATGTAATTAACTATGCTGCTATCTATCTTGTCGCCAGCTGTGCGGATAGATTTTGATATTACCAGACCGCCAAGTGAGACGACACCGATCTCAGTCGTACCACCGCCAATATCAACTACAAGGTTGCCTTGTGGCTCACGAACTGGTAAATTTGCTCCGATAGCTGCTGCCATAGGCTCTTCTATCAAAAATACCTCTCTTGCACCAGCACTTAGTGCGCTCTCTCTAACAGCCTTTCTCTCAACCTGAGTAAGTCCGTAAGGAACTGAGATGATGATCCTTGGGCGTAAGAAATTTTTTCTTCTATGAGTCTTTTCTATAAAGTAGCGTATCATCCTCTCTGTCATGTCAAAGTCCGCGATAACGCCATCTCTCATCGGTCTTATCGCCTCGATGTCGCCAGGAGTTTTCCCCACCATCTCTTTTGCAGCGTGGCCAACTGCTAGAATTTTTTGTTTTCCATATTTTTCACGTCTTACTGCAACAACTGATGGTTCATTTATGATTATTCCCTTATCTTTTACCAAAACCAAAGTGTTTGCCGTACCTAAATCTATACCCATATCACTTGAGAAAAAACCTATAACCTGATCTAAAAACATCTATTTCCTTTACGCTGTTAATTTATTGTGCTTTACCAAAATCGGCTTTGCCTTATCTTTTACCGTCTCTTTTGAGATCACGATATCGTAGTCTTTTAGCTCTGGCAGATCATACATTATGTCTGTCATGAGCTCTTCCATTATGCTTCTAAGCCCTCTTGCTCCAGTTTTTCGCTCGATAGCAAGGCTCGCTATCTCTTCAAGCGCCTCATCATCAAATTTAAGCGTAGCGCCGTCGATCACACAGAGCTTTTGATATTGTTTTAATATCGCATTTTTTGGCTCGGTCAAAATTTTAACCATATCCTCTTTTGTTATCTCATTTAATGTAGCCACCACGTGAAGTCTGCCGATAAGCTCTGGGATGAGGCCATATTTTACAAGATCGTCTGGCTCAAGCAGGCTTAGTAAATTTTCTTTTTCGTTTTTGCCACGTTTTTCTTGGTTAAAGCCAAGTACGTTTTTACCAACTCTGCGCTCGATGATATCAAGAAGTCCATCAAATGCACCGCCGCAAACAAATAAGATATTTGTCGTATCTATCTGGATGAAGTCTTGATTTGGGTGCTTTCTGCCGCCTTTTGGTGGGATATTTACGACGCTGCCTTCGATGATCTTTAAAAGCGCTTGCTGCACGCCCTCGCCTGAAACGTCTCTTGTGATGCTTCTGTTTTCGCTCATTCTAGCGATCTTATCGATCTCATCGACAAATACAATGCCCTGCTCCGCCTTTTTAACGTCACCATTTGCAGCTTGCAAGAGCCTTGTAAGGATGTTTTCAACGTCCTCGCCGACATATCCAGCCTCGGTTAGGCTTGTCGCATCGCAAATCGCGATAGGCACGTCAAGAAATCTCGCCAAAGTCTGAGCCATCAACGTCTTGCCGCTTCCAGTTGGACCAACAAGCAAGATGTTTGATTTTGAAATTTCAGTGTCGTCTTTGATGTCGCTTTGTTTAAAAATTCTCTTATAGTGGTTATATACGCCGACGCTAAAGACCTTTTTAGCCCTATCTTGACCGATCACGTAGTTATCAAGTACCGCTTTTAGCTCCTTTGGTGTGAGCTTTTGATACTCTATCGTCTCTTCGTTTTTACTCTCTTCTACACTCGTATCACCATGTATCATATCGTATGCTGCTGCTATACAGTACTCGCATATATAGGCGTTTCCTTCGATATCTGCTAATAATCTTCTCTCAGCAGACTCAGCCTCGCCACAAAAATTACACTTTCTAGCCATTAATCTCTTCCTTTTGCAAGCGGAATTCCTCTTGTCGTTTCTAATATAAATTTACACATTTTTTTAACATTTTCGTCGCTGGTTTTTGCGATCAGCTCGTTTGCTTGATCTTTTAGGCTGATGCCTTGATTAAACAAAAATTTATAAGCGCGAACAAGCTCTTCAACCTGCTCTTTATCAAATCTACGCCTAATGCCAACTAAATTTAAGCTTCTTATATAGGCTCTATTGCCCTCAGCTAGGCAAAATGGCACTACATCTTGACTGAGCGCACTAGCCCCTGCGACCATGCAGCTCTCACCCACTCTAACAAACTGATGAATAGGCGTAAGACCGCCCACAACAGCGTAGTCGCCAAGCTCAACGTGACCAGCTAGAGTTGCGTTATTTGCCAAAATGACGTTGCTACCTATTATGCAGTCGTGTGCGATGTGAGAATATGCCATGATAAAGGCGTTATCGCCGATCCTTGTTATGCCATCGCCCTTGTGCGTGCCTGAGTTTATCGTGCAAAACTCACGTATAGTTGCGTGCTCGCCGATGATGACGCCAGTATCGACCTCATCTTTATAACTGATATCTTGCGGGATGTCGCCCACGATCGCGTAGCTAAATACACGAGAGTTATCGCCGATCCTCGTCTTGCCAAGCACCCTTGCGCCTTGTTTTATCGTGACGTTGTTGCCAAGGACCGCATCTTTACTTACAAATGCGTAAGCCTCGATATTTGCGTCATCTCCAATGATCGCTCCATCTTCTATAACTGCTGTTTGGTGGATATTTTTCATTGTCTCTCTTTTTTAAGCAAAAGCCTATTTATCGACTATCATCGCTTTTAGTTCAGCCTCGGCGCATAGCACATCATCGACGTATGCCTTGCCCTCAAGCACCCAGATATTGCCTTTATGTTTTAATACATTTAATCTATACTCTAGCCTATCTCCAGGGCGGACTGGATGGCGAAATTTCGCTCCGTCTATGCTCATAAAATAGACCACTTTATTTTCAATGCCAGCTTGATGCTCGTCGCTCATACTCTTAAACGCTAGCACGCCGCCAGCTTGCGCCATGCCTTCAATGATCATCACGCCAGGATAGATCGGGTGGCCTGGGAAGTGCCCCTGAAATATCGGCTCGCCAATGGTTACATTTTTATAAGCGACGATGTTTTTTGCAGGCTCTAGCTCGACAACTCTATCGATAAGCAAAAAAGGAAATCTATGTGGGAGAATTTTTTGAATTTCTACGACGTCTATCACGTTTTAGCCTTAGTAATGTAAATTTTGGCAGATTGTAACAAATTTATACTAAGAAAAAAATTATTAGCCTCTTTTAAAATCTCTGAAATTTAGCCTTAATGGGTCTAAATTTAGCTCTCTAAAACCAAAATTTCTTCGCTGTCGTTGTAAAAAACAGCCTTTGCATAAATTTCGTAGCTGCCCTTTTTGACCTCGTCTAAGATGATGATAGGATTTTGCGAAAACTCCCCGCTTATATCACGGCGAAATTTCATCTCAGCGTCAAGCTCAAGCGGCCTTTTACAAAGCTCATCAACGCTTTTAAATTTGCTATTTGTAAATTTATTAAAGCGCTCTATGCTAATAAATATCGAGCCCTCTTTTAGCTCATCATCGATCTCGCAGTCGCGCTCTACATTAAGCTTTAAATTCTCTCTTTTGAAGCCAGAGTAGAGCACAAAGTAGCTTGGCACCACAGCATTTTGAAATTTAACACTAGCGCGCAAAAGCCTGTAGTTTAAAAATCTCCTTCTAAAAAGGTGAAATTTCTCTCCTCTCGCCTCGCAAAGGCGCACCTTTTTATAAAGATCAAGCCTCGCTTCTATGCTTCCAAAAAGTGCTCTTGCGTGTAGCTCGCTCATTAGCTCACTTTGGGGCAAATTTTGAGAGTCGCGCTGTTTTTTTAGCGCAAAGACGCAGCCGCAGTAGTTTTGGTGATAGAGCTTGTCCTTTTTAGCGAGGATAAACTGCTCGCTTGTGCCACCATTTTTTCTATAATCAACCGCAACCGCCTCTAAATTTGAGCCAGCCACCGCCTCATCAAGCGCCTTTTTAAGCTGAGTAAAGTCCTTTTTTGGGCTCATTAAAAGTGTCGTTGTGATCTTATTTAGACCAAGATCTAGCGCCTTTTTAGCTGAGTCTTTCATACGAAAATCAAAGCAGTACTCGCACCTTTTGCCCTTTTCTGGCTCATCTTCAAGCCCCTTTGTGCCACCAAGCCAAGCTTCGTAGTCATACTCGCCACATATTAGCTTTATGCCAAGCTTCTCGCAGCTTCGCTTCACGTCCTCAAAACGCAGTAAAAACTCGCTATATGGATGTATATTTGGATCGTAAAAATAGCCTACTATTCGTTCATTTGGATGATCTTTTCGTAGGCGCTGTAAAAAATAGTGGCTATCGACCGAGCAGCAGATATGAACTAACAAATTTGACCTTTTTTGCTTGCATTATATCAAAGTTTGACGTCATAAAATTTAGCTGCATCGAGGTATTTTTTAAGGACATTTTGGCTTGTGAGATCCTCAAATTTACCCCACGCCACTTGCTTGCCAGATTCGATGATTAGCACCTTTTGCGCTATCTTCATCGCACTTAAAATATCGTGCGTGATAAAGATAATGCTGATCTTTTCATCCAAGCTTAAAAGCAAATTTATGATCTTTTGCTTCGTTTCGTTATCAAGTCCGCTTGTTATCTCGTCGCAGATTAGGACTTTTGGCTTTGAAAGAAGCGCTAGCAGTATCCCAACCCTCGTCGCCTCGCCGCCACTTAGTTGAGATGGATATTTTTCTAAAATTTCATCTTTTAAATTTAAATTTACCAAAAGCTCTTTGAGCTCATTTTGGCTAAAGCTAAGCTTAAGATATGACCTCACGTGGGCGATCGCGGTTTTTACTTTTAGCGCTGGATTTAGGGCTTGTTTTTGGTTTTGCAAGATATATCTGATATCTTTTTTGAGCTTATTTTTGTCCGTGATCTCTTCACTGTTTATATAAATTTTGCCCCCACTTTTTGGCTCGCTAAATGATATGAGCTTTGCAAGCGTGCTTTTGCCACTGCCACTTTGCCCCAAAATGGCTAAATTTTCGCCATCATCAAGCTCGCAACTTATCCCCTCTAAAAGGTGCAAAACTTCAGCTCTAGCGTTAAAATGCTCCTTAAAACTTAAACTTTTTGAGACGTTTTCAAGCCTGATTTTCACGCATTTTCCTTTAAATTTAGCCGCCCATCCCTCATCTGCCAAATTTCATCACTAAGATAGCTTGTCAGCGCCTCATCGTGCGAGATAAAGATAACGCTCATCTTGCCCTTTAGGCTCTCTAAGATGCCCGCCACGTGGCTACCGCTAATGCTATCAAGCCCGCTTGTTATCTCGTCGCAGATTAGGATTTTTGGCTTCAGGCAAAGCGCCAGAGCGATCTGCACACGGCTCGCCTCGCCGCCACTTAGCTCGTATGAGTATTTGTGCCAGATGAGATTTGCGTTATCCAGCCCAAACTCCCTAAAATAAGTAAATGCAAGCTCTTTATTCGTTTTATTATCGCCGCCAAGATAGGCATTAAAGTGATCGCCCACATTTAAGAGTGGATGAAGGCTTGCAACTGAGTTTTGAAAGATGAGCGCGGCGACCTTTTTTCGGTGCTCTTTTAGCTCATTTTGGCTAAGTTTTAAGATATCTTTTTTATAAATGCTAAATTTATCCGCCCTCACTCTAAAATCATCATCAAAAAGCCTTATTAGGCTCTTTGCAAAGAGCGATTTGCCACTGCCACTTGCACCCGTGATACCTATAAATTTACCCTCGCTCATGCCAAAATCAAGCTCACGCAAAAGCTTCTTATCCTTATAAAAAACGTTTAAATTTTTAATCTCTATCATATTTTTATATTGCCATTTTTTGAATTTGACGTGATGATCGAGGTTGCAAGGATGAGCAAAAAGAGCGTCACACCAGGGAAAAGCACCATCCACCAAGAGCCAAGAAAAAGCGCCTCTTTGCTCTCGTTTAGCATGATGCCAAGGCTTATTTTATTTGCGTCGCTACCCACGCCAAAAAAGCCAAGCGTTGCCTCCATTACGACAGCGTTTATCGCGTTTATACCAAAGATACTAATTATTAAATGCTTTAAATTTGGCAAAATTTCAAAGCAGATAAGGCTAAATTTACCAGCTCCATTTATCACAGCTTGCTCGGCGTAGTCGCACTTTTTACTAAGCCTTAAATTTTGCATAAAAACTTTTGCGCCCTGCATAAACGAGCAAATGGCGATGATAAAAGATGTTATAAGCAGATCTCCACTACTAAATGAGCTAAAAAGCATGATAAACACAATGTTTGGGATACTTAAAAAAGCATCAAGCCCCTTATCAAAAAGGCTCTCACAGGCTCTGCTCTTGCTCGTGCCAAAATATGCGTAGATGAGCGAGAAAAGCGTCGTTAAAAAGCCAGCTAAAAGCAAGACAAGAAGCGAGTTTTTAAGCGCGTAGGCCACTCTTATGAGATTGTCCCTGCCTAGGATGTCAGTGCCAAAGATGTGCTCGCTACTTGGGGCTAAATTTACCGCCATAAAGTCAGTGAAATTTGGCTCAAATTTAGAAAAAAATGGCGTCACAAAGGCAAATGCGACAAGCGACAAAAAGACAAAACAGGCTAGGAAAAATATGACTTTTCTCATAAATTTCTCTTGTCTGCCAAGATGGCAAAAATTTTAGCCAGTAAATTTGCAAAAACGACAAAAACAGCCGTTAGCAAAATGGTCGAAAGTGCGACTGGGTAGTCTTTGGCGATGACTGCATCAAGGCTAAGCTTGCCTATGCCAGGAAATGAAAAAATGCTCTCAATGACGTATGAACCAGCAAAAACGCCAGCTACAAGAGTAGCAAAATAATAGACTATATCGGTGCTAGCGTGCTTTATCGCAAAGAGATAAATTTTGCCCCGTCCCAAACCTCTAGCGTGAGCCGTCTGGATAAAGTCAGCATTTAGGCTTTGATTTAGCCTGTCTCTTACAAATTTCACGTTTGCGCCAAGGTGTGGCAAGATGATGGCAAGCGTTGGCAAGATGATAAATTTAGCCCCAACTCCGCTAGATCCTAGCTCGTTTGCGCCTGAACTTGGTAGCACGTTTAGATAGACGCTAAAGATAGCTATTAGCACGAGTGCGATGTAAAAATGCGGTAGTGATGCCAGCAAAAAGGAGCTAAAATTTATAAAGATGTCGGCAAATTTATTCTTATAAATGGCACTTAAAAGCCCCAAGAAAAAGGAGAAAAGAGCTATTAAGACAAATGAGCACACAAACAAAATAAGCGAGTTTAAAAGTCTCTCTTTAATGAGTAAAAAAACGCTTGCACCACTTACAAAACTAGTGCCAAAGTCCCCCGTGACAAAGTGAGCCAGCCATCTAAAATACTGCACAAAAAAGCCATCTTTTAGCCCCAAATTTTCTAAAATTTGCTCCTTTATAGCCACGCTCACCGCCTCGCTTCGCAAAAACATCGCATCAGTGACATTTCCTGGCAAAAAATATATGAGCAAAAATAGAAAAAATGAGATAAAAAACAGCAATCCAAGGCTTGAGATCGCTGTTTTTAAAATGGCTCTAAACAAAGTTTTTATCCACTATTTTACTTGCCACTCTCTTATGTTCCATAAAAATCCAGCCCCATGGTGGCCTAAAATTTGCGTCTTGATGCCTGAAATTTTGTTGTTAAAAACGAGCGGATAGTCAAGATAGGCTATAAAAATGTAAGGTGGATTTTCAAAAAGCGCTTTTAGAAATTCTTTGTAGTATTTTTTCCTAAGCTCCACGTCCTTTGTATATCTCGCGTTTTTTAGGGCAAGATCGACGTTTGCATCCTTGTAGTGGCTAAAGTTCCAGCCATTTTCATTGACATCGATGTCTGCAAATCCGCCAAAAATCCTATATGTGTGAAAGTCTGGATCAAATGGGCTGCCCCAGCCGATCACAAAGCTATCAACCTTGCTTATGCTAAAGGCTGTTTTTGGCTTTGCATAGGCTTTAGCTCTTACGCCAAATTTCTCAAACTCGCTGCTTAAAATTTTAGCTAGATTGACCCTTAAAATGTCGTTATTAAAGGCGTAGATGTCAAAGCCAAGCTCCTTGCCGTCCTTTTCAAAAAAGCCAGCCTTGTTTTTCTTAAAGCCACTTTTTTCAAGCAGCTCCCTAGCCTTTTGCGGATCGTAGCTAAATTTAAACTCCTCATCGTTTGCAAAGCTTTTTTCTATCGGGTTGTTCGCTACGCTTGCATATCCGTGAAATAGTTTTTTAACGATCTCGTCTTTATTAACCGCGTAGTTTAGGGCGATTCTTACATTTTTATCTTGAAAAAGAGGATCATTAAAGTTAAACATCAAAGCTCTATAGTCCGCACTTTTAAATTTAAGCAAGCTTAATTTTTTATCATCTTTTATGAAATTTACACCAGTTGGAGAGATGAGCGCAACGTCGATCTCACCGCTTTTAAGACCCACAAGTCTTAAATTTTCATCGCCAACTATCTTTAAAAATAACCTTTTTATCTTTGGCTTGCCTTTATAGAATTTATCATTTGCCACAAACTCCAAGCTCTCATCTTTTTTCCATTTTACAAGCTTGTATGCGCCAGTGCCAATAGGTGCGTCATTAAATTTATCAGTCGCGATATCTTTGCCATTTAAAATGTGCTCAGGCAAAACACCAAAACTAAGCGCGTCAAGAAACGGCGGAAAAGGCTCTTTTAGCGTGATCTTAACTTTATAATCGCCTAAAATTTCAACGCTTTTTACCACCTCGTAGTTTGAGATAGCAGGCGCGTTTAGCTTCTTATCTTGAGCCGCTTCAATGGTAAATTTAACGTCCTTTGCGCTAAATTTCACCCCATCATGCCAAAAAGCATCATCTCTTAGCTCAAAAATATACTCCAGCCCATCATCGCTCACCTGCCAAGATTTGGCAAGCTCAGGCACGACGTGGCTATTTTCATCATGGCTAGTAAGTCCAGAGAAAACCAGCGAAAGCGTAGGATCGTGATCCTCGTCATAGAGTGGATTTATACGAGGTGTTTGCTCCTCGATAGCGACCACAACGGCATTTTCATTTGCATAAGCAAAGGCAGAAAACAACAAAAACAATAAAGCCAAAAATCTCTTCATCACTCGCTCCTTTGTTTAAAAAACATTTGACAAATAGTAATACGAAATGCATAAAAGTATTATTAAGATAAGTGTAAATTTAATGTATAGAAAATTTGAAATTTCTAACTAACTTTTAACCTTTTTTAAAGTAAAATCAAGGCTCATTTTAGCTGACAAAAAGGTAAATTTCACAATGGATAAAAAGAAAAAAATAGCCCTAATCACCGGCATCTGCGTAGTCTCACTTTTGCTTATCTACACGCTTCTTGGCTTTTTTGGTCTGCCTTATGCTATCAAAAATATCGCGCCAAAATACCTAAAAGACTACAACGCAACGCTTTTTGTAAGTGATGCTAAATTTAACCCATTTACCTTCGAGCTAAACGCTACAAATGCCGAACTAAACACCACTTCTCCGCTTTTTAGCACGAAGCAGATCGACCTTAAGTTAAAGCCATTTTCTATCTTTAAAAAGCTAGTTGAGATAGACATTTTTAGGCTAGATGAGCCAAAAGTAAAGATCGCAAGAGATAAAAAAGCAAATTTTAACTTTAGTAATTTTATAAGCGATGATAACGCAACTAGCGAAGATAACAGCACTAGCTCGATAAATTTCGCGCTAAATAACGCCAAGATCATCAAAGGTTCATTTTCATATAGCGATCAAAATTTAACAAAGCCATTTAATGTAAGCTTTGATGATATAAACTACGAGCTTAGCTCGCTAAATACGAAGAAAAATAGCGCTGGTAGTCACATCTTTGACTCAAATTCAAGCCTAGCGCACAAGATCGATCTAAATGGCGATATCAAGCTAAATCCACTAAAAATAGATGGCAACGTCAGCATAAAGGACTTTAGCATAAAGCCAGTTGCGATAAGTTTTATAGATAATGACACGTTAAATCTAAAAAATGCCGTTATAAACTTAAAGATAAACTACGCTTTAAAAGCCGATGAGAACGCAACTAGGATAAATTTAAAAGATGGCTTTTTAAATGTAAAAGGACTAAGCCTTGATGAAGGCGCAAATGAGCTTAGCCTTGGCGAACTTGAGCTTCCAAAATTTGACCTTGTTAGCAAGATAGCTGACAAAACAGAGGCTGAGCTAAATTTAAGCGCTATAAATTTAAATGATATCTCTTTTAAAAGTGCTACCTCTGCAAGCTTAAAATCACTAAATTTAAGTGATATCTCGCTTTTTGCAAATTTAAATGAAAAGAGCGAGCTAAACGCCACAGCCAAGCTAAAAAGCGTAGGTGCAAACGCTCTTAAAGTAGATGAAGCAGATAGAAATTTAGCAAATTTAAAAGATATAAATGCTTCAAATTTAAATCTAAATTTAGCAAATAACAAAACCGCGCTAACGCTTGAAAAAATAGCACTAAATGGCATCAACGCGCCACTTAGCAAAAACGCAAATGCAAACGTAGCAAGCGCTGGCGTGACAAATACAAATTTTACAATGGATGGCAACAAAAGCCTTGCGAGCCTTGATGAGCTAAATGTAAAAAACATAGAGCTTAAAGCAAAAAATAAAGATATAGCAAGCGTCGCTGACGTGGCGATAAAGAGCATAAGCTTTGATATTTTAAAAATGGCTCTAAATATCGCTAGTGTCGATGTTAATAAGCCTAAATTTACTTCAGAACTAAACGACAATGGTCTAAGCGCTGTAAATGAGCTAGGATTTGGCGAGCAGAGCGCAAAAGCTACAAAGGCAGCAAAACACTCTAAAAAAGTAGAGAAAAAAGCTGAAAATAAAAGCGCTTCAAAAAGCAAAGAAAATGAGTTTAAATTTGATGTAAAAAATATAAATGTAAATAACGCAGATATTGCTTTGACGCATCTTTTTGAAGGCGAAAAGATCACTCATAAATTTGATAATCTTTTTGTAAAAGTAGCAAATTTAAGTAGCGATTTTAGCAAGCCATTTGATGCAAAAGTGGCGATGAAAAGCTCACAAAAGCTAAATTTGGATGTTGATTCGAAGATAAAGATCGAGCCACTTGACGTGAGTGCAAAAATCAAGCTAAATGATACAAATTTACCAAAGTATTTTGCCTATGCAAAGCCGTTTCTAGAGGCATCTCTAGCTAGCGGTCAGATGAGCGCAGATGCGCAGCTTCACTATGCAAAAGATATCAAGGCAGATGCAAAAGTTAGCATCAAAGATATAAGACTAAATGGCAAAAAAGCTGAAAAACTAATCGCCTTTAAAAGCCTTGATCTTGAAAAAATTTCATTTGCCAAAAATGACCTTGCCATAAGCGGAGTGAGCTTAAATTCTCCATTTATCAAGGCTCATCTAAGTAAAGAGCGTAAATTTAACCTATCTCAGATCGTAAAAGAGGATAAAAATAAGGCTAAAACCGAGGCAAAACCTGATACCAAAAAGGCAACTAGCAAGAAAGATGACGAGCTAAAATTTAGCGTGAAAAACTTCTCTTTAAAAAATGGCGAGGTTGATTTCTCGGACGCATCGCTATTTATGCCATTTGCCACAACGATCTCAAAGCTAAATGGCAAGCTAACAGACATCGATAAAAAGCACCCAAGCTCAGGCGAGTTTCAAGGTGTGGTTGGCAAAAATGGCTTTGCGCAGATCACTGCAAAACTCTTTCCGTTTGAGCTAAAGCAAAATACCGATATAAAACTTAACTTTAAAGATATCGATCTAACTGATATAACGCCATATAGCGGGCAGTTTGTGGGCTATAAGATCAAAAAAGGCAAGCTAAATTTAAACCTAAACTATAGCGTCGTCGACTCAAAACTAAATGGCTCAAATTTCATAAATTTTGACTCACTTACACTTGGAGAGAAGGTTGATTCAAAAGATGCTGTAAATTTACCACTTTCACTTGCTATCTCGATACTTAGCGATCAAAATAATCAAATAAACATCGATCTGCCAGTTGAGGGAAATTTAGACGATCCTGACTTTAAATATGGCGGCGTCATCTGGGCTGCAGTAAAAAAGCTCTTTGCTGACATCACGCTAGCTCCATTTAGATTTTTAGGCAACGCCCTAGGACTTGGCAGCAAAGATCTTAGCTATATTGATTTTCTTGCGGGAAGTAGCGAGCTTATAAGCTCAGAAGCGCCTAAGATAGCTGATTTTATAAAGCTAACTGGCTCAAAACCTAAGATGAAGCTTAGCATAACGCCAACATACTCAAAACTAGATGAGAGCTTTTATAAAAACAAAAAACTAGATCAAAAGATCAATCAAATCATCGCTTCAAGTGGTAAAGACTACATCGCAGTTTTAAATGAGCTTGTGCCAAATTTAAAAGATAGAAGCGAAAAAGCCCTAAGAGAAGAGGCGCTAAAGAGCATCGAGGTCGATAAAGCAAAACTAGTAGAGCTTGCAAATGAGCGTGCAAATGCGGTAAAAGAGGCGCTTATAAAAGCTGGGCTTGAGGCTGACCGCATAAATATGAACGATGCAACAAGCTCAGAGCCTAAGCAAAACACCTATACAAGCGTGCTAATGGGAGTGGCGAACTAAATTTCATTTATTTCGCTGCTTCTTGCATTATAGACAAACCAGCTAAGAAGCATAAGCATCATAAATGCCCCAAAAATAAGGCTTGCGTAAAAATATAAGTTAAAGTCCGCTCCTAGCAAATTTGCGTTGTGAAGGGCGATCATAACGCCAGCTAAAGCGATTAAGTAGCCAATTAGCTTGATAATGAAAATTTTAGGATTTATAAGGATCAGCAAAAGGCCACAAAGTATGATGCCAAGGGCTATTTGTAAATTTGAAACGTCAGCTTGAGCGTTTGAAGTAAGTGTTAAAAAGACAGCTAAAAGCGCCATTAGTATCATCAAAACTGCATAAACCGCCCTGCTTCGTCCAAAGCCATACATAAAGCAAACAAAGCCCTTATTTTGCCTGTTATAATCCATTTTCGCTCCTTTTGGAAGTTTGCTTATTTTAATGCCAAATTCTTAAATAACGGCTTTAATCTGAAATTTCACTCATTTTGGCTAATATTTTGCATCTTAAAAAAGGAGCAAAAATGCCTTATGTTAATATCAAAATAGCAGGCCCAGAGCCTACAAAAGAGCAAAAAGATCAAGTTTTTAAAGAAGTAACCGAGACGCTTGTAAGAGTGCTTGGCAAGAAAAAAGAGGCGGTTATGATCTTTATCGAAACTCACGACGCTGGCAATATCGGCGTAGGCGGCGAGAGCGTAGAGGACAAAAGAAAGGGGATGAAATGAGCGAATTTAGCAAAGCAGACATTGAGAGAAAGATAACGCTTGAAGTTGGCGATAAAGCGCCAGAGTTTGAAGCGCTAAATCAAGACGGCGTAAAGGTCGCACTAAAGGACTTTGTAGGCAAAAATGTGGTGCTTTACTTCTATCCAAAGGACAACACTCCAGGCTGCACGACTGAGGCTTGCGAATTTAGCGCAAACTACGATCAGTTTATCAAAAATGACACCGTTATCATCGGCGTTAGCCCAGATAGCGTAAAGTCGCATGTGGGCTTTATCGCAAAGCAAAATTTAAAGCACATCCTCTTAAGTGATGAGGATAAAGAAATTTCAAAGCTTTATGGCGTTTGGCAGGTCAAGAAAAACTACGGTAAAGAATATCTTGGCATAGTTAGAAGCACATTTGTGATCGGTAAAGACGGCAAGATAGTTAAAATTTACAAAAGCGTAAAAGCCAAAGACCACGCCGCAAAAGTGCTAGCTGATCTAGCAAAATAAGGTAAAAAATGACCAAATTTTTTAACACCATCATAAAAAGTCCATTTATAAATATATTTGTGGTTACAACGCTTGTAATGTTTATCGCAAATATCTATAAAATTTACTTTTTTGAAGGAACTGACCGTATAGCTCTTATGCATATGGCAAGAAGCTTAACTACTATATTTTTATTAAATTTAGTTATCACACATATTCTTTACTTGCTAAGTCGTGGGCTGTTTAAAGGGCTTTATCTAGTTTATGCACTAATAATTTTTATTCTATGTTTTATAAATTTTTTCACTTTAACAAGTTTAAAAACAGATATAAATATAGCAATAATAGATAGTGTGCTACACACAAATCCAGATGAAGCCAGTGAGTTTTTCCAGACATTTTTTGAAGCTAAATATCTAGTAGTTGCTATACTTTTGTGTATCATCTTTTACGCTATGACAAGATATAAAAGATCTAACATAAAAAAATTTAGCCGAAAAACTATCATTGTCCTTTCGGTAATTTATATAGCTTTTGCAACCGTATTCTTTACAAAATCAGCAATGAGAATATCGTCTAATAAGGCTGATAGAGCTATAAGTAAGCTCTCAGAACATATCCTGATAAACTACGCTTTTGTTTTAAAAAAATATCTTTTAGATGATAATTTTTTAGCTAGCAATAAACAAATTTTAAAAGATTATGACGTATCTAAAGCAGCAAATCAAAACATAAAAGCTGAGCAAAAAGTAGCAAATGTAGTCTTTGTGATCGGTGAAAGCTTACAAAGAAACGAGATGAGCGTTTATGGCTTTGGCTTGCCGACTACACCAAATTTAATGGCATTAAAGCAAAGTGGCAATGCCATAATCTATACAGATACTACCTCCCCTGATACATATACAAATGGTTCTCTTTCAAAGGTTTTAAATTTCTCAAACTATGAAAGCAAAGAGCCTTGGAGCAAGAGTTTAAACATCGTTGATATGTTTAGTCTAGTAGGATACAAAACAGTATGGATAAGTAATCAAAGCAATATCGGCGGATACTCTACAACACAAAAAAGTGTTGCAGATAGAAGTGATATCACATTTTTTACACAAAAATTTGCATCAGCTATAAATTATACCGGCAGAGAAACAGATGGCATACTTTTGCCTGAAATTTCAAAGATAAAACAAAACCTTGGAGAGTCAAATTTTTATATCATTCACCTAATGGGAAATCACTTTAAATACGACCTAAGGTATCCAAAAGATTTTGCAAAATTTACAGCCAATGATCTACAAAACAAAATGAACCCTAGGCAAAAAGAGAGCTTTGCCTGGTATCTAAATAGCGTACTTTATAATGATTACGTGATAAATGAAATTTATAAAATTTTCAAAGATGATGAAGCTTTGATAGTCTATCTTTCTGACCACGGCGAAGCTCTTTTTGAGATAGATGGCATAAGAGGTCACGGCATGATAAATCGCTTTGTTTTAGAAATTCCGCTTATATTTATAGGAACTGATAAATTTAAAGCAAAATATCCACAAATTTGGCAAAAACTTGAAGTGGCAAAAGATTATAAATTTATGAGTGATGATATCATTCATACTTTTGCCGACATCATAGGCACAAAACCACTTGAATATAACGCATCAAGAAGCTTAATAAGTGGTGAATTTAATGCGAGTAGAAAGCGCCTAGTAAATGGTACTGACTATGAAAATATCAAAAAAGTAAAACCGCAATGGTAAATGACAAAAAAATAATAAGGAGCAAAGATGAAGCTTATAAAAATGCTAATTTTAAGTGCGTTTTTTGCGCTAAATTTATCAGCACTGACTGAAGGTGTGGAGTATCAAACTCTAGCAAAACCGCTTAACGTGCCTAAAAACTCAGTCGTCAAGGTCTTTAGCTACGACTGCCCTCACTGCTATAAATTTGACCGAACGATCACAAGAAAGCTGATGTCAAAGCTTGACGGGGTTAAATTTATCCCATATCACCTAAGCACCAAAGGCAAACTTGGCGAGACTACAAGTAAAATTTTCGCCGCTCTTATATCGATAGATGAGGCAAATGGAACTGATCTGCTAAGTGATGAGTCTAAATTTAAGCAAGCTAAATTTGCGATTTATAAAGCAAGACACGATGAAAAAGATGACTTTAATGACGGCAAAGATAAGCAAAGATTTATCGATCTAGCGCTAAATGCGGCTCACGTGAGCAAAGACGAGTATGAAAAAGCACTAAGCTCAGATCGTGCAAAAGAGCTTTTAAACGAGTGGTTTGCCTCTTATGATGTAGCAAGCATCAGCGGTGTGCCAGCCTTTGTGGTAAGTGGCAAATATCTGATAAATTTAAGCGCAGCATCATCGATCGATGAGATGGCAAAGACGATAAAAGAGCTTTTAGATAAGTAACTTTAGCCTAAAATTTACGGACATTTTGGGCTTAGAAATGTAAATTTAAAGCAATTTTAGATAAACTCGGATCAAATTTCTAAAAAAGAAAGGTTTAATTATGAACGCTTCAGAATTCATCTGGATGGATGGAAAACTAGTAAAATGGGACGATGCGAAAGTACACGTTCTAACTCACTCTTTGCACTACGCTAACGCCGTATTTGAAGGCACAAGAGCTTATAAAACAAAAAAAGGTCTAGCTATTTTTAGACTCAAAGACCACACAAAAAGACTTTTAAGATCAGCAAAAATGACCGTTTTAAACGTGCCTTATACTGAAGAAGAGCTTGAAAAAGCACAGATCGAGCTACTTCGCGCAAATAAATATAACAGCAACGTCTATATCCGCCCACTTATCTTTTTAGGATACGGCGTAATGGGCGTAGCGCACACAAAAGCACCAGTGCAAACTGCTATCGCTTCATGGGAGTGGGGTGCATATCTTGGCGATGAAGGTTTAGAGAAAGGCATCAGAGTTAAAATTTCAAGCTTTGCTAAACTTGCTCCTGCTGCTCAAATGAACAGAGCAAAGGCTAGCTCAAACTACCTAAGCTCACAAATGGCAAACTACGAAGCAAAAGAGGCTGGATACGACGAGGCGCTACTTCTTGATAGCGAGGGCTTTGTGGCTGAAGGTCCAGGCGAGTGCTTTTTTATCGTTGAAAATGGCGCATTGATCACTCCACCAAACGACAACAGCCTACTTAGCATCACTCAAGATACAGTCATAAGACTTGCTCACGATCTTGACATCGAAGTAAGAAGAGAGCGCATCACAAGAGATCAAGCATACACAGCCGACGAGGCATTTTTCACTGGCACTGCAGCTGAAGTAACGCCTATAAACAGCATAGATAACCGCATCATCGGCAACGGTGCTAGAGGCGAAGTGACAAAGAGACTACAAAAAGCTTACTTTGACGTAGTTTATGGTCTAAACAAAAAATACGAATCATTTTTAACATATATTTAAGATTTAAAGGAACGAAATGCCCGCTGATTTAAATGATTATTTCAACAAAAAAAAGCCAGGTAATGACAACAGGGGCTCAGGTCAAAATAGCGACAAAGAGCCACCTTTTAAAAAGGATTTTAAAATGCCAAATATACCAAGCGGCTTTGGCAAATTTGGTGCGCTAGCCTACATCATAATCGCCATTATCGCGATCCTTGCTATCACTCAGCCATTTAAAGTGATACACTCAGGCGAGGTCGGCATCAAAGCCACAGCGGGTAAATATGAGCCAAATCCTTTACAACCAGGATTTCACTTCTTTTTGCCATTTATCCAAAACATCATCGTAGTTGATACTAGAGTTAGGATCATCAACTACACTTCAGGCGAAGATATGGGCGAGAGCTTGCAAAAGTCTTATCAGGGAGCTGGAATTTTACGCAAAAACTCTATCTCAGTTTTAGACGCTAGAAATTTACCAGTTAGCATCGATATAACCGTGCAATACCGCCTAAATCCAGAAAATGCGCCACAAACTATCGCATCTTGGGGTCTTAGTTGGGAGAGCAAGATCGTTGATCCTGTCGTGCGCGACGTGGTTCGCAGCATCGCTGGTAAATACACAGCCGAAGAGCTGCCAACTAAGAGAAACGACCTAGCAAGGCAGATAGATGAGGGCATAAGAAAAGACATCGACTCTCAGCCAAACAAGCCAGTCGAGCTTCTAACCGTGCAGCTTCGTGAGATCATCTTGCCTTCAAAGGTAAAAGAGCAGATCGAGCGTGTCCAGATCGCTAAACAAGAAGCCGAGAGGACAAAATATGAGGTCGAGCGTGCAAATCAAGAGGCTCTAAAACAAGCTGCCCTTGCAGAAGGTACTGCAAAAGCTGCGATCATCGAGGCAAAGGGTAAGGCCGATGCTATCAAGATAGAGGCTGATGCGACTGCTTATGCAAACAAAGAGATCGCAAAAAGTGTCGATCAAAATTTATTAAATTTAAAACAGATCGAGACGCAAAATAGATTTAACGACGCTCTTAAAGAGAACAAAGATGCCAAAATTTTCTTAACACCTGGCGGAGCTGTGCCAAATATCTGGCTAGATGCAAAAGATAGGGCAAAAGCTAGCTCGGTTAGCGAAAGGTAAAAATGAATAGCGTAGCAAAAAGTATAGACTGGCAAAAAGTTGGTGGATTGCTCCCGGTGGTGGTTTGCGATCACGCTACAAACGAGGTTTTGATGCTTGCTTATATGAACGAAGAAGCACTAAATTTAAGTCTATCTAGCCGCTACGCTCACTACTTTTCTCGCACTAAAAATAGAATTTGGAAAAAGGGCGAAGAGAGTGGTAACACGCAAGAGATCAAGGCTGCGTTTTTAGACTGTGATAACGACACTTTGCTCTTAAAAGTCGTTCAAAACGGAGGCGCTGCTTGTCACACTGGGGCAAGATCTTGCTTTTTTAACGAGATAAATTTAGAAAATTTAGAAATTTCAGATGAAAAAAGCGAGGTTAAAAAGCCAAGTTACGGCGTCATTGACGAGCTTTATCACGTTATAGAAGATAGAAAGCTAAATGCTGATCCGCAAACTTCATACGTGGCAAGTCTTTTTAAAAAGGGTGAAAATCAAATTCTAAAAAAAGTTGGCGAAGAGGCTACGGAGCTTGTCATGGCGGCAAAAGAGCTTAGTTTTGCCAAGCAGATAAAACAAGATGAGCAAAAAGCAAAAAATGACCTCATCTATGAAGCAGCCGATCTTTGCTTTCACTCACTCGTGGCACTTTCAGCCCACAACATACATCCAGATGCCGTCAAAAACGAGCTTGCAAGGCGTTTTGGCATGAGTGGCATCGAAGAAAAAAGATCGCGAGATGTTAAATAGCATCAAGCATAACATACTTTTCATACTTCAAAACGCCAAACTTATCGACTTTCTAGCCTATGGTTGGGTCTTTTTAGCCTTTATATTTATCGTGCTTTTAGGAATTTTCGTCGCGATAAAATCATGGTGGCAGATAGGATTTTTATTTATCCTAGCTGGTTTTTTGGGACTTTTTGCAGGCAACTACTACGCAAACAAATATATAAATGAAAATCTAAGACCAGTTAGCATAAGCAAAATAAACACAAAACAGCTTCAATATGTCGATGCATTGATGGTTGATTTTAACATCACAAATAATTCAAACTACACATTAAACGTTTGCAAAATCGAGCTTGGCTTCTACCTTGGCTCAAAGCAAAGCACGAGAAATTTTCTAAATTCATTAAACCCTTTTGCTAAAAAAAGGATCATTTTAAATGAAGTGCTTTTGCCAAAGCAGAGCAAGCAGATAAGAGAATTTGTCAATGACTTTGCCTTCATTGACTACAATATCACCAAAAAAGCGGAGTGTTTTTGATGAGCTCAAACTACTTTACTATCGTTCATATCATCGTGCTTTTCGCGATCGCACTACTTTCTATTTTATTTCTTGTGCTCTCGCTTAGAGCCGAGCGAAAGCTATTTTTATCACTACTTTTTACAAACATTTTGGTCTCAACCACGCTTGCCATTTTTTTGATGCTAGTTCTTGATAAATACACCAAAAAAGGCATAGTCGAAGGCGTAAAAAGCGAGCGAGTGCTAAGAAATGAAAGCATCGTCTTTAGAGGTCAAGTAAGAAATATCGGTAAATTTACCATTAGCAAATGCACTCTTACAATTAAGCTCATTAATCAGCCGCTAAATAAAAATGACCTTGGCGGCGAGGCTCTATTTAAACCAAGTGGAATTTCATTTTTCTCATGGGTTTTTGGAGGCGATGAAGACGAGAGGCCAAACACCGTGGCATATAAATTTGACGTAGCTCAAAATTTACCAAAGCAAAAAGCTGTGCCATTTACCGTGACTATGCCCTATCCGCCATATTTTAAAAATGGTATGAATATCACAAAACTTAGTTGCTACTAATAAATTTAGATAAATTTTTAGTATTTATTGTGTTTCGCAAGTGACTATAAACTGGCTAAATTTCTCTTAAATTTAAAATAGCTCGATCTAAAAATTTGGCTTATATATAAAATAAGAAATTTTAAACCAAAGTCAAAAAGACAATGGTTTAAAATTTAGTTTTAATGTCTTGAAAGATAGTTTGTATCGTAGTTGTTGCTTAAAAAGTCTTTGTTTTCCATCATGGCAATGTGAAAGTCTTTTGTTGTTTTGATGCCACTTATTATGAGCTGATCAAGAGCAACTTTCATCTTATGAATGGCTCTGTTTCTATCAGTGTCCCAAACAACAAGCTTTCCGATCATACTGTCGTAATACGGCGGTATAGAGTAGTCTTGATAGATGTGGCTATCCATTCTCACGTTGCGGCCACCTGGGCAGACATATTTTGTGATCTTGCCAGGGCACGGAGTGAAGGTGTTTGGATCCTCAGCCGTGATCCTGCACTCGATCGCATGGCCTTTTAGCTCGATGCTTTTTTGTGACGGTAGCTTTTCGCCCTCGGCAACTTTTATCATAAGCTCGATGATATCAAGTCCGCTTACCATTTCGCTTACTGTGTGCTCGACTTGAAGCCTTGTGTTCATCTCGATGAAGTAAAAGTCTAAATTTTTATCAACCAAAAACTCAAACGTACCAGCTCCCTCGTAGCCGATCGCTTTTGCCGCTTTTATGGCAGTTTCATGTAGCCTCTCTCTTGTTTTTTCATCAAGCAAGATAGCTGGGCTCTCTTCGATCAGCTTTTGGTGACGGCGCTGCATAGAGCAGTCGCGCTCACCTATGTGAAGCACGTTGCCATGGCTATCGCCGATGACTTGAACCTCGATGTGGCGTGGGTTTAAGATATATTTTTCCATATACATTGTGCCATCGCCAAATGCACTCATCGCCTCGCTCTCAGCCGACCAAAATGCTTTTTCTAAATCAGCCTCTTTTTCAACCACGCGCATACCGCGTCCGCCACCACCTGCCGCAGCTTTTAGTATGACAGGATAGCCGATCTTTTTAGCTAACTCTTTTGCTGCTTTTGTGTCAGCCACAGCGCCGTCTGAGCCAGGGATGACTGGCACGCCAGCTCTTTGCATGACCTGTTTTGCCTTGCTCTTGTCACTCATCAAAGCCATCGCAGCAACGCTTGGTCCAATAAATTTAATCTTGTGGTGTGAGCAAATTTCAACAAAATTTTGATTTTCACTTAAAAAACCATAACCAGGGAATATAGCGTCTGCTTCGCTGATCTCAGCTGCGCTTATGATAGCTGGGATATTTAGGTAGCTGTCACTTGAGCGCTCTTTACCGATGCAAATGGCCACATCGGCGTATTTTACGTAAAGCGCATCTTTGTCAGCGGTTGAATAAACTACAACGGCTTCTTTACCCATCTCCTTTATCGTTCGCAAAGCACGAAGAGCGATTTCACCGCGGTTTGCGATTAAAATTCTTTTTAATTCCATTAATTTTTCTCCACGCCAAATAACGGCAATCCAAACTCAACTGGCTGTCCGTCAGAGACTAGCATCTCAGTGATCTGGCAGTCAAACTCAGCCTCGATCTCGTTCATGATCTTCATAGCTTCGATGATGCCCACTACATCGCCCTTTCTCACTCTTTGGCCCGCTTTTACAAATGGAGCAGCGCCTGGGCTTGGAGCAGCGTAGAAAGTACCTACCATAGGAGATTTTATGCTATCTTTTGGCGAATTTGCAGCTGGTTTTACCTCTGAGCTAACGACAACATTTACCGGTGTTGGCGCTGGAGCTGCTGCTTGTGCCGCTGGCTTTGCAGGCGCGCAATAATCAGCAAATTTCTCTACCTCGACCTCAAAATCACCACTTTTTATCTTGATATGATTCATCTCCATACCATTAAAAAATTCGATAAGCTCTTTTATATCTTCTTTTTTCATAGAAAATTCTCCTAAATTTTTATATAAGCCCCTAATTGTAGCGAAATTTAAATAAATTTAATTTTTAGCTGGCATAAAATTTGTGCTAAATCCTACTTTTTTCTAGCAAATTTATAATGAAAAATAAGATAAAACTAAGCACAACTAAAACAAGGCTTAAAGCGAGTGCCTGATCGCTTCTGCCGTCATAGACAGCGTTATAGATAGCAAGTGAGATGGTGTCTGTTTTACCTATGATATTGCCACCTAAAATGAGCGTTATGCCAACCTCGCCAAGCCCTCGCGAGAGTGCTAGGATAAATTTTTGAGGCATAAAGATTGCTTTTTGCATAAATTCACTAGCCCTATTTTGCCTGCGCCAAATTTCGCCAAAATGGTATAATCTCGCCAAAACAAAAGGACAGACATGAACGAACTTGAGCTAAAGATGCAAGGCAAGATAGAGAGGCTAACAGATAAGACTTTTAGGCTAGATCCTAGGATCGGCGAGGGCTACTTCACGGCGAAATACTTTCTAAAAGTAAATGAGATAATTAAGCAAAACCTGCCTGATCAGCACGTGACGATGCAGTTTTTTCAAAGGCGCGATGATATCGTGCTTTGCGGCATCGACGAGGTTTTAGTGATAATCAACAAATTTGCCAAAAACCCAAGCGAGCTTGAAATTTACGCACTTGATGATGGCGATATCATAAATGCAAATGAGCCAGTTTTAAAGATAAGCGGCAAGTATGAAAATTTTGGCTTTTTAGAAAACGTCATCGACGCGACGCTTACTAGAAGAAGCTGCGTGGCGACAAACTCCAGAGACGTGATAAAAGCAGCAAATGGCAAGGACGTCTTTAGCATGGCAGACAGGCAAGACGACATCTGCACGCAGCCAGGCGACGGATATGCTTCATTTATCGGCGGCATCAAAAAGGTCGCCACAGACGCTCAGGGCGAGCTTACAGGGTTAAAAGGTGGTGGCACCATGCCTCATGCGCTCATTCAAATGTGTGGCGGAGATGTGGTGAAGGCTTGCCAAATTTACGCTAAAACCTTTGAAAACGAGCAGATCACGGCCTTGGTTGATTACAACAACGACGTGATAACAGACGCTTTAAAGGCTGCAAATGCCCTAAAAGATAGGCTTGGCGCAGTTAGAGTGGATACTAGTAAAAATTTGATAGATAGATATTTTGAAGGCAAAGATACGAGTAAATTTGACCCACACGGCGTTTGCAAGGAGCTTATATTTGCCCTAAGAGAGGCGCTTGATAAAGCTGGTTTCAAGCACGTTAAGATCGTCGTTAGCTCAGGTTTTAATCCGCAAAAAATGAGCGAATTTGAGAAATTTAACACCCCAGTTGATATTTACGGCGTGGGAAGCTATCTTGTTAAAAATGACATTTGTGGCTTTACAGGCGATCTAGTCGAGCTAAACGGCAAAAGTGAGGCTAAATTTGGCAGAAAAAATTTCGCTTCAGATAGACTAAAGAGAGTTAAATTTTAGGAGAGAAGATGAAATTTATAAAAATTTTAACGATTCTGTCGCTTTTACTGACTGCTTGCACTGCCGCAAACTACGCTAACGCCTTTGAAAAAGTTGGCATCCTTGAGGACGGAGTTTATCGCTTTAGCCAAAATGGCATAGGGGTCAAAAAAGACCTACTTGTAAAGGTGATCTCTATGCAAAATGCGGACAACTCACGCAAAAAGATCATCTCCATGCTAAATATCCCTAAAAAATCTAAGATTACGGACTTTAAAACAAGCGATACAGGCGTTATAGTCTGGCCATTTTACGAGTTTGAGGGCAAATTTATAACGACAATAATCGTTGAAAATATAAAAAAAGAAGATAGCGATCAAAAACTGCTTAAGATGCTTGAACTTAAACATCCATTTTACTCAACGCTCCAAGCTCGAAGAAAAGGGGCTAAAGATGCCATAGACGTGAAATACGTGCTAAATTTCAAAGAGGCAAAGCTGGTAAAATCGTTTAAAACCCGCCCTTAAAACTTTATTTTAAATAAATTTCATTAAAATGACGTAATCAAAAAAAGGATCATCTTTGCACAATCTAAAAACTATAAACGTCGCTCACTCGCCTGATGCTGACGATATTTTCATGTATGCTGCGGTCAAATTTGGCTGGGTTAGCAGTAAAAATTTAGCCTTCACATCAAAGGCGCTTGATATAGAAACGCTAAATGAAGAGGCACTAAAAGGCACTTATGAAGCCACAGCGATCAGCTTTGCACTATATCCTAAAATTTGCGATGAATTTGCACTTTTGCGCTGTGCGGTGAGCTTTGGCAATGGATATGGCCCAAAGCTTATCAAGCTAAAAGATAAGCAGCTAAAGCGAAATTTCAAGGTCGCACTATCTGGCAAAAACACGACAAATGCCCTGCTCTTTCGCATAGCCTACCCAGAGGCAAGGATCGTTTATAAAAATTTCTTAGAGATCGAAAATGCCGTGCTTAGCGGCGAAGTCGATGCTGGCGTGCTTATACATGAAAGTATCTTAAATTTCTCAGACCAGCTCTGCGTAGAGCGTGAGATTTGGGATATCTGGAGCGAGCTAAACGGCGAAAATTTACCGCTTCCACTTGGTGGCATGGCGCTTAGACGAAGCCTGCCCATAACCGACGCGATCGAGTGCGAGAGAGTGCTTAGCGAGGCCGTTAGGATCGCTACTTCGCACAAGCCATTTTTATCTCACATGCTAATGGAGCGAAACCTCATCAGAGTTGGCAAAGACGAGCTTAAAACGTATCTAAATTTATACGCAAATGACGAGTCAATAAGCATGAACGAAACGCAGCTAAAAGCGCTAAATAAGCTCTATCAAATAGGCTATGACAAAGGCTTTTTTGAAAAAGCTATCGACGCAAACGACTACCTAATCCCAACTGAATACAACGAAGTAAGGTTTAGCTGATGCAAAGTACGCTTGTCTCACTTGGAGTTGAAACCTTTAAGATCGCCCTTTATATCAGCCTTCCGATGCTGCTAAGCGGACTAATAGCAGGTCTTATCATCTCCATCTTTCAAGCGACCACGCAGATAAACGAAACCACGCTAAGCTTCGTGCCAAAAATTTTACTAGTCGTCGTTGTCATCATATTTTTAATGCCTTGGATGATCTCGATGATGGTTGAATTTACCACTCGCATGCTTGATTTTATACCGGAATTTATCCAGTGACGAGGCTTGTTGATTTTTCTAAATTTACCTCAGTTAGGATAGGCGGCATGCATGAAATTTTCGAGGTTGATAGCCTTGAAGATCTAAGTTCGCCTCACTTTTTAGGCGCTGTGATGATAGGCGGGGGCAACAACCTTCTTATCTCGCCAAATCCCCCAAAAATGGCGATGCTTGGCAAGAGCTTTGACTATATAAATTTAGAAATTTGTGATGAGAAAATTTACCTTGAGATAGGTGCTGCGACAAAATCCGCTAAAATTTATAACTTCTGCAAACAAAATAACATCGCGAACCTTGAGTTTTTAAAAAATATCCCAGGCACGCTTGGCGGACTTGTCAAGATGAACGCTGGACTGCTTAAATTTAGCATAAGCGATAACCTCACGCATGTGCGTCTGGCTCGTGGCTGGGTGAGCAAAGAGGAGATAAACTTTAGCTACCGCCACAGCGGCATAGATGAGGCCATTTTGGGAGCTAAATTTAAGCTTTCTAGCGGCTTTGATGCAAGCATTTCAGAAGCCATAAGCGCAAAAAGGGCAAATCAACCAAAAGGAGCTAGCTTTGGCAGCTGCTTTGTAAATCCTGAAGGGCACTTTGCAGGGGCATTGCTTGAGGCGGTTGGATTAAAGGGATACGTGATCGGCGGAGCGAAATTTAGCGAAGAGCACGCAAATTTTTTGATAAATTTTAACCACGCAAGCTTTGAAGACGCCACTAGCCTTATAAATTTGGCTAGAGCTAGAGTTTTAGAGAAATTTGGCGTAGAGCTTAAGACTGAAGTTTGCATTTTATAAGGATAATGATGAGTGAGTTTTTGAGCGAAGTTTTTACCCTTTCACTTTTGTTTATAGCTATCGGATTTTACGCCATTTATAGGGCTAAAAAGGCACAAAGTGAGCATGAGAAAAATGTGGCTGATTATGATAAAAATCTGCTAAATTTTGCCAGAATTTTAGGCGTAAAAGATCATATCGACCTAGTTAAATTTGATGAAATTTTGACTGAGGCCTTAAAAGAAAAACTAATTTTTAAATTTAATAAATCTACCTCGCAAGATGAATTTCTCTCTTTTATAAAAGATGAGAATTTCAAAACCAAACCCCAAATTTCGCAAAACAGTATCGATGAAGCTTTTTTAAACCTTTGCGCAAGCTCGCTTGTAGAGCCACTAAATCTTGCGATACTAAAAAATGAAGATCAAATTTATGGATTTTTGTTTGAAAAAGAGCAGCTTTTTGCTCTTATTGATAGCGCTGCACTGCTTGGCGAAAATATTATAATTTGCGAGTAAATCAAGTAAAATTCATCTCTTTTTAGATAAAATCAAGCCAAATTTCAACTATAAGGTAAAAAATGGCAAAAGAAAAAGATAATGACAAAAAGATAGCTATCCCAGAGAGCGAAGCGGACAAGAAAAAGGCGCTTGAGCTTGCACTAAAGCAGATCGATAAAGCTTTTGGCAAAGGCACGCTTTTAAGACTTGGCGACAAAGAGGTTGAGGCTATCGAGTCGATACCGACTGGCTCGCTAGGGCTTGATCTGGCTCTTGGCATAGGCGGAGTTCCAAAAGGCAGGATCATCGAGATCTACGGACCAGAGAGCTCTGGTAAGACCACGCTCACACTTCACATCATCGCTGAAGCGCAAAAAGCTGGCGGAATTTGTGCATTTGTCGATGCAGAGCACGCACTAGACGTAAAATACGCCTCAAATTTAGGTGTAAATACCGACAACCTTTACGTCTCTCAGCCAGACTTTGGCGAGCAGGCACTTGAGATCGTTGAGACGCTTGCAAGAAGCGGTGCGATCGATCTTATCGTAGTTGATAGCGTCGCAGCTCTTACTCCAAAGAGCGAGATAGACGGCGACATGGGCGATCAGCACGTTGGTCTGCAAGCAAGACTAATGAGTCAGGCACTTAGAAAGCTAACTGGAATTTTAAGCAAGATGAAGACAACTGTTATCTTCATCAACCAAATTCGTATGAAGATCGGTATGATGGGATATGGCACGCCAGAGACTACAACTGGCGGTAATGCGCTTAAATTTTACTCATCTGTAAGGATCGATGTCAGAAAGATAGCCACACTTAAACAAAACGACGAGCCTATCGGCAACCGCACAAAAGCAAAAGTGGTTAAAAACAAGGTCGCGCCTCCATTTAAAGTGGCTGAATTTGACATCATGTTTGGCGAGGGTGTGAGCAAAGAGGGCGAGATCATCGACTATGGCGTAAAACTCGACATCATCGACAAATCAGGCGCGTGGTTTAGCTACAAGGCTGAAAAACTAGGTCAAGGCAGAGAAAACGCCAAAGCCTATCTAAAAGAGCACCCAGAAATTTCTGATGAGATAGTAGCGGCGATAAAAGGCTCAATGGGTATAGACCACCTAATAAGCAGCGGCGCAAAAGACGAAGACGACGACACAAACGAAGCAGGAGATGAATAATGGTATTTATTGAAGATGTAGAAGCTCACGAGGTTTTAGACAGCAGAGGCAACCCAACAGTTCGTGCAACAGTTAGACTAAGCGACGGAACCGAGGCAAGCGCGATCGTACCAAGTGGCGCAAGCACTGGCAAGCGTGAGGCGCTAGAGCTTCGTGACAAAGACGAGAGATACGCTGGCAAAGGCGTTTTAAAGGCTGTTTCAAACGTAAATGAAAAGATCGCAGAAGCAGTGATAGGACTTGATGCTTACAACCAAAAGGCAGTCGATGCGGAGATGCTTGAGCTTGATGGCACGCACAACTACTCAAATTTAGGAGCAAACGCAGTCCTTGGCGTATCTATGGCGGTAGCTCGTGCAGCTGCAAAGAGCCTAAATATCCCGCTTTATCGCTACCTTGGCGGTGCAAACGCTAGCATCTTGCCAGTGCCGATGTTTAACATCATAAATGGCGGCGCACACGCAAACAATAGCGTTGATTTTCAAGAATTTATGATCATGCCATTTGGCTTTAGCACATTTAGCGAGGCACTAAGAGCTGCAACTGAAATTTATCACAAGCTAAAATCTATCCTAAACGCAGCTGGTCATAGCACGGCTGTCGGCGATGAGGGCGGCTTTGCTCCAAATTTAAAAGACAACGAAGAGCCACTAAAGCTGATCTCACAAGCTGTAAAAGAGGCTGGATATGAGCTAGGCAGCCAGATAAAGCTAGCCCTTGACGTCGCTTCAAGCGAGCTTTACAAAGACGGCAAATACGAGCTTGAAGGCAAGAAATTTAGCAGCGACGAGCTCATTAGCTACTACGAAAAACTTTGCGAAAAATATCCGATATTCTCTATCGAAGATGGCCTTAGCGAGGATGACTGGAGCGGCTGGGCTGAGCTTACAAAAAGGCTTGGCAGCAAGGTTCAGCTAGTTGGCGACGACCTCTTTGTCACAAATGAGAAAATTTTACGAGAAGGCATTGAGAAAAATATCGCAAATGCGATCCTAATCAAGCCAAATCAAATAGGCTCAGTCACGCAAACTATGCAAACTGTCCGCCTTGCTCAAAGAAACGGCTACCGCTGCATAATGAGCCACAGAAGCGGCGAGAGCGAAGATGCGTTTATCGCTGACTTTGCGGTCGCACTAAATACTGGCGAGATAAAAACAGGCGCTACCTCAAGAAGCGAGCGCAACGCGAAATACAACCGCTTGCTCGAGATCGAGCTTGAGGCGGGTGAGTTTTTAGGGGATAATATTTGAGCGAAATTTTAGATGAATATGGCAAAGAAGATGGCATATTTCATAAAATCATAAAATTTGTTCGGCCAACATTACGCTACGTCATAGCCACCATTTGCGTGGCTATGTTTGCCTTTTACGTGGGCAATATGATGTTTGGCAAACGCTCGCTTGATGTGATGCTAAGCCTTCAGAGCAAAAAAGAGAGGCTTAGCGAAGACGTGGAAATTTTAAAAAAGATGAATGCACGTCTGCAAAAAGACTATTTTGAACTACAAGGCCTTGAGCCAGACTCTAATAAAAAGTAGGAACGATGAAGAAAATTTGGTTAGTTTTATCTATCTTGACTGCGAGCTTATGCGCCAGAGAAAACCCATTTATGCCTATTAGCGAGCTAAACACAAGCGTTATGACGACAAACGTCGTAGAAAAATATGACAGCTTCAATTCGCTCTCGTTTAAATTTCCAAGCGATGCGATGCTACTACTTGATGTCACCATAAGATACAGAGCAAATGACGGCAGTATAAAAGAAAAAAGACTAACCGATATAAACAAAACTATCGACTGGAACGATGAATTTGCCCTAAGCAAGATGAAAAATCCAGAACCAGTCGCAGCCAAAAAACTAGACGTCTCAGTCACGATGGCAGAGGTGCCAGCTCAAAAGGTTAGCACGCCAGTGATAATAGAAAAAAATGAGACTAAAATTTCAAACAAAGATAGAAATAAAACCTCAGACGTGCCAACTCCAAACGTCGTAGTGATCGACCTTGGCACAAAAAAAGCAAAAGAGCCAGCTAAACCTGAGCAAAAGGTGGTTGAAGTAAAGATCGAGCCAACCACAAAGCCTGTTGGGGAGACAAAAAGCAGCGAAAAAGAGGTTAAATTCTTAGGATTTGTGAGCTTTTTAGCGCATCAAAAAGAGCTAAATATCATCACAAAAGCTAAAAATTTAAAGCACTTTGCCTATGAAAAAAACAAGATCGTACTTGACTTTGCAAAACCTCCAAGAAGCTTTAAAACTAGAAATTTAAAGCTTGAAAATGAAAATTTTAAAAACGTAATAATCGGCTGGCATGATAAGTATTTCAGAGTGGTTTTAGAGCTTGACAAGATGCATAAATATAAGCTTGAAACCGCTGAAAATGGATATGTGCTTAAGCTTTTATAGTTTTTATATTTAAATTTAAGCCTGCTATTTTTAAATTTCTCTTTGTCGTAACCAAAAAGGCTTAAACTAGTGCAAGAAGCTTTTAGGCATGCTAGCCTAAACACCTTACGAATTTACACGCACTTTGATAGTGACAAGCTAAAACTAGCCGCAAAAGTGGCTGAGGATCTGGCAAACTAGGGCACTAAAAGCAAACCATCAATAGTAAATTTAACCCATGCAAATTTAAAACGCTGCTTGAAGGACCAGCTGGCACGCTTCAGATGATATTAAATTTACCCATACAAAATTTAAAACACTAAATTTAACTACTAAACTCTATAAATATGTGAGCATTTTTAGCTTGTAAGCAGCCTAAAAGCTTGCCCTGCATATAAATACGCCACAAGAGCAAAAACTGCATGAAAATGAAATTTGGCAAGCAAATTTTACTCTGCTCGCCAAATTTATATCAAACTAAAGGGTCTTTCTTATCTTTGCAGGTAACGTTTGCCCAGCGCAAATACCAACTAACCAACCAACCAGTCATTTAGGCTAAATTCACCATTTCTTCTAAGTGGCTTTGTTTTTGCAAAATGTATTAAATTTTGAGAATTTTTGTAGCACTTTGTGAGTAAAATTTGAAGTTAAATTTAGGGAGAAAAAGATAGAAATTTAGCTTCTATCTTTTTAAATTTATGCTTTATGATTTAGCATATAAAGACGGATGACTTGCTCGGCAGTCATCTTTAAATTTCTAATAGCATTATCTTTTCGCATGGCTTCTTCAAGGCTCATTGGCTCATTTAGTATGCAAAAATAGGCATCAATGCCGTGTTTATGGCAGTCTTTGGCGCATCTTTGCACGCTTCCAGCAAGCGCGATGACTGGCTTATGATGTCTCTTAGCTAGCTTTGCCACGCCTGTTGGGGTCTTGCCCATGGTGCTTTGAAAGTCCATGCGGCCCTCACCAGTGATGACAAGATCGGCCTTTTTGATCTCATCTTCAAGTGCTATTGTCTGCGTGATGATCTCGATGCCAGGCTTGAGCTTTGCGCCCAAAAATGCCACAAAGGCAAAGCCAAGTCCGCCAGCTGCTCCAGCGCCCTTTTGCGTGTGAAATTTGGTGCCGTTTTTCTCTTTTACAAGCCCTGCAAAGTGCTTTAGCCCGTCATCAAGCTGCTTTACCATGCGACCATTTGCGCCCTTTTGTGGTGCATAGACGTAGGCAGCGCCCTTTTGTCCGTAAAGTGGATTATCCACGTCACAGGCGATTAAGAATTCGCACTCTTTTAGCTCTTTTATAGCCTCTTCATCTGAAAATTCGCAAATTTGAGCTAGATCCTCGCCTTTACCCTCAAGCAAAGCGCCATTTTTGTCATAAAATTTAAAGCCAAGAGCGCTTAGCATGCCTGTGCCAGCGTCATTTGTCGCACTTCCGCCGATGCCTATGATAAATTTCCTTGCCCCCTTGCTAATGGCATCTTTTATCATCTGACCAAAGCCAAATGTGCTAGTTTTCATAGGATTTCTCTCATCAGGATTTATAAGAGTAAGTCCAGAAGCACTTGACATCTCAAGTATGGCGAGGTCGTCTTTTAGGGCATATCTAGCTAAAATTTCAGTGCCAAGCGGGTTTTTGACGATGGTATCTATAAATTTAGCATCAAGCGCATCAGCCATAGCCTCCACGCTGCCCTCGCCGCCGTCAGCCACTGGCTTTACGACGACGTCACAAAAATCTTCAAGCGCCTCTTTTATAGCAAGGCCCGCCTCAAGTGAGCTTAGCGAGCCTTTTAATGAATCTATCGCAACCAAAATTCTCATAAAAGCACCAAAGATAAAATATAAACGCTGATCATTCCAACAACGCCCATGATAAATGTCATCGCTGTTTGTGTGCGGTAACCTTGATCTGCGGTCATTTTACTAAAGTTTGTCACGACCCAGAAGTAGCTATCGTTTGCGTGAGATACGCACATAGCACCAGAGGCTATCGCCATGACACAAAGTGCGGCTGAAATTTCGCTCGTAAAGCCAAGTATGTACATGAGCGAGTTGCCATCGCTAAATGCGCCCATGATAGAGGCTGTCGTGATGATAGCCACAGTCGAGCTTCCTTGAGCGGTTTTTAGCACGGCTGAGATGATGAATGGGAAGAAAATTCCTACCGCTTTTATAGTTGAGGCATTTTCTTTGATGAAATTTACAAAGCCAGCCTCGGTGATGACGTTGCCTAAAACGCCGCCAGCTGCGGTGATAAAAAGTATTGGACCAGCGATCTTTAATGATTCATTTGTTATGTGGTCAAATTCTCTCATCTTTTTAGTTTCAGCTAGTAAAAATACGCAAAAGATCACGCCGATCGCAAGGGCGATGATAGGGTTACCTAAAAATAAAAATATCTTTGGCAAGAGTGCGGCTTTATCAAGCATGCCTTGTTTTGCCAAAACGTCGATCACAGAGCCAACCGCCATGAAGATGATAGGCATGATGATAGGAGCAAGGCTCAAAAATCCGCTAGGTAATGTGCCAAATTTCTTTAAAAGCTCCTCGTAGCTAGCTGTTATCGTAGCGTCAGCCTCTTTGTCGCTGATAGTTACACTTTTAGCGATACTTTTTGAAAAGAAATAAACAGCTACCAAAACAGGCACTGAAACTACTGTACCCATGATGATGACAAGAAGTAAATTTCCTCCAAGGCCAAGTGTGCCAGCAGCGGCTATCGGGCCAGGAGTTGGTGGGATGAAGACGTGAGAAGCGTATAGACCGCCACTAAGTGCTACTGACATAGCAACTGGGCTTGCTGAAATTTTCTTATAAAGTGCCTCGCGGATAGAGTTTAAGACGACAAAACCGCTATCGCAAAATACTGGTATGCCAACAACCCAGCCCATTATAAGCATGGCAAGCTCAGGGCGTCTTTGTCCGACTAGCTTTACGACCATGTCAGCTAGCTTTAGCGCAGCTCCTGTTTTTTCAAGCACTGTGCCGATGATCGTTCCAAAGATGATGACGATGCCGATGCTCTTAAATGTGCCACTAAAACCAACGCCTATCATCGCTGGGATCTTGGATAGATCGATACCTGCGACTACTGCTAGCACCAAAGATATACTCATAAGTGCCAAAAATGGATGCACCTTGAGCTTTGAGATCATAACGATCATAAGGATGATTGCTATAACAAAACAGACAATCAAAGCTATACCGCTCATGAAAACTCCTTTATTGTGAGATTTTGCCAGTGATTTTAGCAAAATTTGCTTATATTTTTTCTAATATTTTTAAGTTTTTCTATTAGTTAAATTTTTTTCGTTATTTATCTAAAATTTACTTCATCTGCCCAAATTTAGCCACTTTATAAGATTAAATTTTTAAGGCTATTTTAAAATAACAAAGCCAAGACCAACCTTGTCAGTGTGTCTATCATAGTCAATCAAACTCTCGCCGTATCCTGTAAAATACTGCAAATAGCCATAAACGCCACTTGAAAATATCGGAAACATATATGAAATTTCAGCTGCACCTTTATTTGTTTTATCAAAATGTAAGTTATTTCTTAGCATTAGGCTAAAAATTTGGTCATTTAGCTTGTAACTAAGCCTTAGATCTCCGTGTCCGATGTAGTTTAAAATTTCTTTATTGTCGTTCTTTTCACCGATCACGCTCCAAACTCTTGGCGAGATGGTTAAATCTCCATAGACTAGATCGCCTTGCACGTAGGCTCTGTTCCAGCTCCTTGAGTTAGTGCCATCTCGTCCGTTTGACTCATGCAAAAGTCCAAATTTTAGGTTTTTCACGCCTATTTGCTCTAGGTATTTTGGAGAGGCGAAATTTAAGAAAATTTCTGGCTGATAGTTTGTCTCACGAAACGGAGCTGAAGTTTTTGTTATCTGCCACCAAGAGGTTTGCGTATATGCTGCCACAAGGCTCTCTCTAAGCCCAAAAACATCGTAAAATAGCGGCTTTGCAAGGCTTATTTGAAACTTCGTCTCAACGCTCTTTCGCCCGTCATCTGGGACAGTTTTAGCGTAAGTTACTGGCAAAAGGTAGTTAAATTTATAAAGCTCGATGCCAAGTGCATTTTGTAAATTTTTATCGCTTTTATCTCTTAAAAGATCAGCCTGCTTTAGCTTCGCATCATTTGGTGCTGGCTCGTTTGCTTGCACATTTTGCACCGCTTCTTGCTCGCCTAAAGAGCTTTTGGCTAGCTCTTTATAAATTTGCATCGCAGCCTTTATATCGCCGCTTTGTTCAAGCTCTTGTGCCCTTTTAAAGTCATCAGTCCTGCCTGCCATCAAAAATGTAAGGCTAAGGCTTAAAAGCAATGTAAATTTACTCATTTTTCATCTTTTCATTTGCTATTTTGTACTCTTCTGGGAAATTTACGTTAAAAAACCGCTCTTTGTCCTTAAAATTTACTATCTTGCACTTGCAGTTTTTTCGTAAAAGTCCGATTTTATGCTCATTTTTTAGGTAAAGCTCGCGCGCAAGTGGGGCTAAGCTTGGACTAAAAAAGCCACAAAGCGAGTGGATATGCTCATTATCGCCAGCTACGACCATCTCAAATTCATCTTTAAATTTAGCCAGCTCGCCAAGACTTTTTGGGTCAAAAAATGGCATATCAGCTGGGATGATAAAGACGCTATGATCAAAGATTTTTAGCACAGAGTAAAGCGCTAACATCGGCGAATAATCCTCGCTGCTCTCATCTTTTATGAGCTTTAGTGGCGGGTTAAATTTCTCAAATTTAGAGCTTACAAAAACCTCATCAAAGACTTTGCTAAATTTAGCAACTTGATAGTGCGTGAGTGTTTCAAATCCCCCAAATGGCAGCAAGGTCTTATCCTGCCCCATGCGCGAGCTCTTGCCCCCTGCTAAAATGACGCAAGTTTGCATCTTTTATCCTTTTAAATTTTAAAAATTACAAAAGTATAACCAAATTTTCTAACTCATCTTGTTTTAAATTTATTATCACTTAGCAAAGCTTTGCCCTTAAATTTGCAAAAAAGAGCATTTTGCTGCGAATAAAATTAATTTTTTTACCTCGCTAGTCATAAAGCTAGAAAATAACGGCTTACTTTTAAAGGAGATCAACAAATTTTAGGTTGGATAGGCACATGCTTACCAGTTGTTATGTACTTTTCATACATCCCACAGATAATGGGCAACCTTGATGGCAACAAAACGCCTTATATACAGCCACTAGCGGCTGCGCTAAACTGCACGATCTAGACAAGTTACGGCCTACTAAAAGCTAAAAAAGACTATCCACTTTCTGCTGCAAACTTCCCAGGCATAATCTTTGGACTTTTGGCAACTATAACAGCGTTTTAATGCGCTAACTTCAAGCCTTTTACGCTAAAAATAGCCGGTAAATTTACAAATTTATCGGCTAACAAATCTAAATTTTACAAATAAACCAAAATATCAAAATTTAAGACAGATCTAAAAGTAAATTTCACAAGAAATTTCATCAAATTTGTCAAAAAGATGAGGCAAAGCATTGTGAGATGGGTTTTAAAATTTGGCGGCAAGATTTTAAGATAGATTTAGATGTTGTGACGAAATTTTCAGAAGGAATTTCATCAAAATTTGTGAAAAAGATAAGGCAAAGTATCGTGAGATGGGTTTAAGGGCTTTGCTTCCCTTGCGGTCGCAACTGCAAGCAGAAGCGACGTAAAAATTTAGCAAAGATAAGACATTTTAGTCTATCGAGCTAAATTTTTACTAGCTCCGTTAAAAACGCTCGCGAGACGAGCCGTTAAATTCTAAAGATCGCGCGGATCGGCGATTTTACCAGCTATCGCTGAAGCCGCCACAACAGCCGAGTTAGCTAGATAAATTTCACTCGTCCTATCGCCCATACGACCGACGAAATTTCTATTTGTCGTTGATATGCAGCGTTCATTTGCACCTAAAATGCCCATATATCCGCCAAGACAAGCGCCACATGTTGGGTTGCTCACAACCGCTCCTGCTTCTATAAAAATGTCGATAAGCCCCTCTTTTTCAGCAGCTCTTGCGATCTTTTGTGTAGCTGGAGTGATGATGAGCCTTGTTTTGCGGGCTACTTTTTTACCTTTTAGGATTTGCGCTGCGATGCGAAGGTCGCTTAAACGGCCATTTGTGCATGAGCCGATAAATGCTTGATCGATAGCTAGATCGTCGCGAACAGCCTGCCTTACGCTCTTGCCGTTGCTTGGCAAAAATGGATATGCGATGACTGGATCAAGATTTGTGACATCGATCTCTAAAATTTTGTCGTATTTTGCGCCCTCATCTGAGTAGAAAAATTTTGGTTTATCGCGTAAATTTTTATCTTTTAAAAACTCTTTTGTTATCTCATCAACCGCGATGATACCGCTCTTTGCTCCAGCTTCGATCGCCATGTTACACATTGAAAATCTATCATCCATGCTAAGGCCATCTATCACCTCGCCGCTAAACTCAAGCGCCTTGTAAAGTGCGCCATCAACGCCTATTTGACGGATGATCTCAAGGATGAGGTCCTTGCCATAGACGTGCTTATCAAGCTTGCCTTTAAAGACGACTTTGATGCTCTCAGGCACTTTAAACCAGTTTTTGCCAGTGATCATCGCATAAGCTAGGTCGGTGCTACCCATGCCAGTGCTAAACGCTCCAAGAGCGCCGTGCGTACAGGTGTGACTGTCTGCGCCGATGATGACGTCGCCTGGGATGACTAGTCCTTTTTCAGGCAAAATCGCGTGCTCGATGCCCATATCTTTTTCGTCAAAATAGTTTTTAAGGTCGTGTTTGTAGGCAAATTCGCGTGAAATTTTGGCTTGATTTGCGCTTAGGATGTCCTTTGTCGGGATGTAGTGGTCCATCACGATAGCAAAGCCGTCTGGGTTAGCTAGCTTTGTCGCGCCACTTCGTTCAAACTGCTTGATCGAAATAGGCGTCGTGATGTCGTTGCCTATGATCATATCGATCTTGCTCTCGATGATCTCTCCAGCGCTTACCTCTTTGCCAACGTGATCTGAAAATATTTTCTCGGTGATAGTTTGTTTCATAAATTTCCTTTAAATTTTGGGGCGATTTTAACAAAAATAGCTAAATTTAAAGAAAATTCACCAAGCCAAAAGGCTTAGTGAAGTTAAAATTTAACCGACGCAGTGAGCATAAACTGACGAGCATAGCCCATTTGAACTGGTAGCATATTTGAAGTTGTTCCAGTTGAAGAAGACGTAAAGTATAGTTTGTCCGTTAGGTTTTTAACGTTAAATGCGAAATTCGTCTCGTAGCCGGCTATTTTAGTATCGTAGCTTATAAATGCATCATATACGACTGCGTTCGGAAGCTTAAATTGCGTAGCTGTGTTAGTCGCCGTGCTATAAAAATACGTATACCAAGAGCCAAAATATCTTGCTCCACCACCAAGCCTTAGTCCTTTTACGTCTAGATGAGTGAAATCATAGTTGGCAAATAAACTTCCTTGATGTTTTTGGGTGCCTTCAAGCGTTTTACCGATCATACCGATATACGAGTCTTTCTCGGTTTTAATTTTTGTATAAGCGTAGCTAGCAGATAGACTTAGTCCGCTTGTTATTCTGCCGTTAAAATCAAATTCAACACCTTTAGATGTTTGCTTCTCCAACTGGTTGTGAGTTTTCCGTTATGGTTCTACCGATATTTTTCTTATCTATCTTAAAGCCAGCTAATGTTGCGGTTATGCTATCGTTTTGGAATTTACTTCCAACTTCGATAGATTTGCCTTCTCTGGATCGGCATTTGTTATATTATCGCCTGTAGTAGTCGATACTTGTGGTTTAAAGCTCGTAGCATAGTTTGTATAGACGGACCACTCTGGCGTTATGAGATATAAAAGTCCCGCCTGATAGGTTAGAGCTTTATCGGTTTGATCTGTTACTGGCTTACCGGTTATGCTTCTTTTGCCTAATGAATCGTAGTACTCATATCTAAGACCAAGAGACAATATAAGATTGTTGGTTAAATTTATACTATCCTGGACATATCCTCCGACGGTTTTTTGCTTAACTTTTATTATATTGTTTTGTCTTGAAGTAGCCGACCAAGATGTGCCAGACGCCGCAATGCCGTTTAATAAATTTATCTTACCTATCGTATTAGACCAAGCGCCAGATCTTGCCCTATAGTAGTCTTTGTAATCGATACCAAATAGTAAGTTATGAGATATTGTGCCAGTATCAACTATGCCATTTAGCGTAACGCTGCCAGCGTGGGTGCGATGTATAAAATCGTCGAAATATTGATATCTACGATCGGCATTTGTTAAATTTCTAGGATTGGTAACGATGATATCTGAATACTTATGTGTAGATCTAGTCAGTGCATACGCGGCTTTTAAAAGCCATGCTTCGCCGATATTTTTTTCGAAATTTAAATCTACAGTATCGGTTTTGGCGTCAATATACGCCTCTTTTTCATCAAATCTTTGTTTATCAGCACCAAAAATAGTTCCCGCTGCATATCCGGCGGTTGCTTTAGGTAATATATATGCGCTCCTATCGTAAGGTTTAGTCGTTTTCGAGTGCGTATAGCCTAAATTTATTCGGTAATCATCGCCTTTATATGAGATGGTCGGAGCTATAAGGAGATTTTCAAAATCGCCAAAGCTTCTCCAATAATCCTTTTTTGAATAATCAAAGATTAATCTATAAGCAAATCCGCTATCTGCTATCGGTCCTGTCATATCAAATCCAATGCCCCGATATTTTCTATTTCCTATTCCCGTCCAAATTTCATTATGAATGCGGTCGTAAAGTGGTTTTTTGGTTACCATATTGATAACGCCACCTGGATCTTGTGGACCGTAAAGTAAGCTAGCTGGACCTTTTAATACTTCAACCGTTTCAACTGTCTTATTAAAGCTATCCATAACGCCTGCTGGCACGCCATTGCGCATTATTGAGCCGTCACGCTCGCTAAAAAATCCACGCTTGACGATAGCATCAAATACGCCGCCTGTTGTATTGCCATAGCTTATGCCACTCACGTTTTGAAGGCTCTCTGCTAATGTCTCTGGCTTTTTGTCTTTTAGCTGCTGAGCCGTCACGACATTTACGGTTTGTGGTATCTCAAGGATGGGTGTATTTGTCTTGCCAACTTCGCTAGTTGTGGCTCTATAACCATCATCCGCGCTATCTTCTACGCTCACGCCTTCTAAATTTACATCAGCGCCATTTAAAGCCGAAATCGCAAAACAAAGTGCGATACTAATGCGAAATTTACTCAACTGGTCTCCTTTAAAAATTAATAATTTTAAAAATAGTTATCATTATATAAAATTGCAATTTAATTTTTTATGAATTAATTTACATTATATTTATGAAAATTTCACAATCACCATAAAAATACTAATTTTATTATTTATATATTTTAAAATTATAATTTAAGCAATTAAAATAAATTCAACGTCAAATTTAGCCTTAAATTTTATTCTAAGTCCCTAAAATACTCTGTTTATTACTTTGGATAATTAAATTAATAAAAATTAGCAAAATTTATCATAACAAGCGTTATTTAGCTACTTTTTGCTATTTTTTCTTAAAAATAAAAATTAAGAGATATTGTTTAACTTTTATTATAAAATACGCCGAAAATTTTAAAAGGATTTAAGATGAAAAGACTTTTTTCTAGCTTGTCTAACAAGATAGCCTTTTTGCTGACAGCTTGGATGCTAATAGGCATAGGCATATTTTTTAGCATAAACTACTCAAATTCCAAATCGGAAAAAATTCAGTCCTACAACAATGTGCGCAAAACTGGGCTAAAATCGACGATGTATTTTGTCGATGAGTTTTTAAAATCAAGACTTCACATGGTGCAAACCTTTGCAAAAGAGCTTGAGGACAAAAAGACCTATGCTAACAGGGACGATATAGCTGAGGCACTAAAGGGTGCGTTTGTCATTTCGCCATTTGACGCGCTATTTGTGGGCTATGCAGATAACGGCAACGTCATCAAGACTGATCTTTTGAAAAACAACCAGCCATTTTTGATACCAAATTTTGACGGCCGCACAAGGGCCTGGTTTCAGGGTGCTAGCAGCAGCGGCAAGCCTGGATTTTCAGAGCCATACGTAGATGTCACGACAAAGAATTTAACCATCACAGCCTACGCTCCTATCTTTGATAGCAACCATAAGCTTGTAGCGGTAATTGGCGCAAATATCTTTTTAAACGGCCTTAGCGAAGAGCTTTTAGAGATAAAAACAACCAAAACTTCAAACATCATGATCGCCGATGATGCTGGCAAAGTGATAGTTCATCCTGATATAAATTTGGTCTCAAAAGAAGATGAAACCTACAAAAATCTCATCAAAGAAAATATGAAAAACAGCATAGATGGCGACAAGGTCTCGCTATTTTTCTATAACGGCATGAGAAATGTGATCTACTGCCAAAAGCAAAAGATAACAGGCTGGAACGTCTGTATAGTGGCTGATGCTGATGAGTTTGTAGCTGAGATAAAAAGCGCTTCAAATAAGCAAATTTTGATGTTTAGCCTATTTTTGATCTCAGTCATCATCGCTATTATGGTGGTCGTTAGATACTTCTTAAGGCCAGTTTTAACGATACAAAATGGGCTAATCGAGGTCTTTAAATTTATAAACAACAAAACTTCAAACGTCGAGCCTATCAAGCTAAAAAGCAGCGACGAACTAGGCGTTATGGCTGCTATCATAAATGAAAATATAGAGAGCACAAAAGAAAATTTAAATAACGAGCGCGAGTTTTTAGCCAAAACGCAAGAATTTGTAAGCAAGATAAAAGGTGGCGACTTTAGAGCGACGCTTGAAGCGACGACAAATAGCCAAGCTCTGCTAAAGCTAAAAGAGGCATTTGGCGATCTACGTGACTCGCTAAAGACAAATATCGCTTCAAATGAGCATGACATCTTAAAAGCGCTAGAAATTTACTTTAAAAATGACTTTACCGCTAGGATAAACGACGAGGGCGTCATCGCAAAAGGCATCGACGCACTTGGCGATAAGATCGCGCAGATGCTAAAAAATAATGAAGATGTCGCAAAACTGCTAGAAGACCGCGCAAAGGCGCTAAAAGGCTACATGCAAGAGCTAACGACTAAGGCAAACAAGAGTGCAACTTCGCTCTCTGAGGGTGCGGCTGCGGTTGAACAAATGAGCGCATCTATGAGGCAGGTAAATGCAAGATCTGATGATGTCAAAAGACAGTCTGAGGAGATAAAAAATATCATCACCATCATCCACGACATCGCCGATCAGACAAATTTACTAGCCCTTAACGCTGCCATTGAAGCAGCACGTGCGGGCGAGCATGGCAGGGGCTTTGCGGTTGTGGCTGATGAGGTTAGAAATTTAGCCGAGCGCACTCAAAAAAGCCTTGGTGAGATCGAAGCAAATGCAAACATCCTAACGCAAAACATCGATGATATGAGTGCAGCGATAAACGAGCAAACCATAGCGATCGCTCAGATAAACACACTGGTTGCCGACATCGACAACCTAACAAAAGAAAATCTCGAAGTGGCAAATCAAACAAACAAAGCCACAAACGAGGTCGATGAGATCGCTGATCAGATCGTTAAAGAGGTGGCTAAAAACAAATTTTAACTTTTGTCCTAGCAAACCAGCTAGGACATTTCATTAAAACATTTTTGCAACATTTCTGATATAATCCCCGCATGAAGTACGCACATTTAGTTCAAATAGCAAGTTATCTATCAAAATTTAAAAAGATCAGCCAAGCAAAGCGCGTAAGCAACATGGCTATACTTATCGAATTTAGCGGCGAAAAGATCATTTTTGACCTAAATAAGTCAAACTCTGTTATCTATAAAGACGGTGAGCTAAAAGAGGCGAAAATTTATCAAGCACCCTTTGATAATGTCCTAAAAAAGCGTTTTAACGCCTCGCACATAAAAAACGTCGAGTGCCTAAAAGACAATAGAATTTTAAAATTTACCTGCACACAAAGTGGCTCATATAAAAGCGAAAATTTCATCCTTTATCTTGAATTTACAGGCCGCTTTACAAACGCCGTGATAACTGATGAAAATAGCGTGATCATCGAGGCACTAAGGCACATCGATAATAGCTACCGCAAGATAGAAACTGGCGAGGTTTTAAAAGAGCTGCCAGCCATCGCCATCAAAGAAAAGCCGTGCGAGCCTATAACGGACTTTGATGAGTTTTTTAAAAGTGAAGCAGCTAGGATAAATGAAGCAAGGATGGCTAGTCTAAAAGAGGCAAAGCTTACTAGCGTGCAAAAAAAGATAGATAGCATGAGAGAAATTTTATGCTCGCTTGAAGATAAAGATGAGCTTATGAAAAAGAGCGAGGAGTTTGCAAACTACGGCACGATCTTGCTTGCAAATTTGGCAAATTTTAAGGGCTATGAGAGAGAAATTTGTCTTAATGATTTTGATGGCAACGAGATAAAACTAACTCTTAGCGATACACCCAAAAATAGCGCAAATGAATTTTATACAAGATCAAAGAAATTTCGCGCAAAAGCCCTTGGCGTGGAGATAGAAAAGAGAAATTTAAGTGAAAAGATCGAGTTTTTAGAAGGGCTAAAGTCACTTTTAAAAGAGGCAAATAGTGCTTACGAGCTTGAAATTTTAAGCCCAAAAAACAAGGCAAAACAAAGAGAGAGACATATAAAAGATGTAAGCGAAAATGCTGAAATTTTCTATGTTAGAGAGTTTAAAATTTTAGTTGGCAGAAATGAAAAAGGCAATATAAATTTGCTCGATCTTGCCAAAAAAGATGACATCTGGCTTCATCTAAAAGACGCCCCAAGCGCTCACGTCATCATAAAAACAAACAAGAGCAAAGTGCCAGAAGACGTGCTAGAGATGGCTGCTAAATTTTGCGTGGAATTTAGCGTAAAAGGGGCTGGCAGATACGAGGTGGATTACACTAAACGTGAAAATTTAAGGCGTGAAAATGGCGCAAATGTCACTTACACAAACTACAAAACGATCATCATAAATAAAGGCTAAAAATGGCGGTAACACCTTTAGGAAACAGCAACTTCATCAACCAAAACGCCCCAGTCGTCTCGCAGGTGCATGCAAACCAGCAAGCACGCTTTGACATGCAAGCGCTAATGGCATCTGAGCTAGCCACCCAGCAAAATGAGGAGATCAAAGAGGTGCGTCCGATGGAGGAGTCATATAAAATAGACCCTGAAAAAGAGCACGAGCGTCAAAAAAGCGAAGAAGAGGCGAGCGAGTTTGAGAACGAAGAGCAAAACGCAAAAACTAAAGATGAAGAGGTCTTAGAAGACGAGCTTGATAGCGAAGAAGAGAGCGAAGAACCGCACGTTTTGGATATAAAAATTTAAACTTTGAAATTTAAAGACAATGGTTTAAATTTGTAACCTTCGTTTTTAAAATTTAATAGCTAGCTGCGCCTAAAATCAAAAAATCATTTAAAAAGTAGAAATTAAAAGAAGTAAAAGTGGCGAGAGGATGAGAGAATCGAACTCCCCACCAGACGGTCAACCGCCCAGTCATCGGGTTTGAAGCCCGTGAGCATCACCAGATTACTTTATCCTCCGTGCGTGTTATTTTAGCAGATTTAGATAAATTTTAGCCCATTTTCTATAAACTTTTTGAAATTACAAAAGGATTTATGATTTCTAAATTTAGCGTTTTTGCATTTTTGGTCTTATTTTTTTGCTCTTGCTCCTCAGTCCTCACCCCAGCAACAGCACCACTAAATGTATATGACGCATACTCCATTTCTCGCGATAAACGCGGCATCTACTCGATCTCACGTGATAAATTTATCCAAAGCAAGCTACAAAGCAAAATTTTATTTTCAAAAGGGCTTAGCAACATCGACATCGAGATAGAGGTCTTTTATGGCGATGCCTATCTCATAGGGCTTGTTGATAGCAAAGAGCTTGAAGGTAAGCTAGTTGAGCTTGCCAAAAGCACAGACGGAGTGCGCAAAATTTACACCTATCTTAGGGTAAAAAAGAGCGAGTATCCGTGCGATAGCCTGAGCATTCTTGCAAATTTAAAGCAAAATCTCTTTAAAGATAGTGTCGTTGAGGGCACAAATGTGCGTGTTAGCATCGTTGGCTGTGACGTTGTTTTTAGCGGTGTGGTAGATAGCATCGAGCAAGAAAAGCACGCCATTTGGTACGCTAAGCACATTGACGGCGTGGCTGATGTCTATTCGTTTATCAAAGTTATCAAATAAATTTATACCTCGCGCTTTTTCACAAAGCTTGCTATCAAACTTGGCAAGATGATGAGCGCACCAAGTAGCATAAAGACCATAACAAGATCAGTTAGCAAGCCAAAATAAATTGTCGGTATAAAGTTGCTAGTTATCATCACACTAAAACCAAGAAAAATGGTAAATGAGGTGTAATACATCGCGTATCCTATGCTAGCGTGCGCAGCCTTGATGCTTTCAAAAACGTCTTTTGTAAGCAGCTCCTCTTTGAAACGGTGGATGTAGTGGATGATATCATCAACGCCGATGCCTATACTAATGGCAGCAATCGTAATGCTCATCACATCAAGCGGTATGCCAAAAAATCCCATCACGCCAAAAAGGGTGCAAAGCGGGATCAAATTTGAGACTATCGCGATGGTTGCTAGCTTGATACTTCTAAAAACAAAACAGAATATGACAAAAAGTATCGCAACCGTTAGTCCAAATGTATCAACCTGCGAGCTAAGTAAATTTTGAAGCATGTTGTTATAAAGCACCATCATACCGACAACTTCGATACTCACGTTGTCATTTTTAGTAAGCTCTAAAAGCCCTTCTCTAAGCTCTTTTAGAAATAAATTTCGTCTAAGATTTGGATCACTATCAACGATCCTTAGGCTAAATCTAAGCTCGTCGTTTTCGACGCTTACATAAGGGCTTAACAAGATCTTTTTATACTCAAGTGGCAGTTTTTCATACATCGCAGCTAGCAAAAAATCATCACTAACGCCGTTATTTAGCTCTTTTATCGCCTTTATAAGCGTTGCAAGCGAGCTTACGTTGCCTACAAAATTTTGCTCTTTTAGATAGTCGTGAACTTTTTCTGCAACTCTTGTGTGGTAGCTGTTAAACCAGTATTTTGCGCTCTTTGCGTCGTTTTCAAACTCGCTTTCAAAGTCATCTTTCTCATCACTTTTTTCTTGTTTTGGCTCGCTCTCTTTAAATTTCACTATCACATCAACTGGGATCGTGCCACCAAGCTTTGTGTCGATGACTTGCATGCCTTGGCGGATCTGCGTGCTCTCTTTAAAGTAGCCAATGAAGCTATTTTCAACCTTTATCTTACTGATGCCATAAACGCCAAAGCAGACAACAAGCACGCAAACTGCGTAGATGATCTTTCTTGAGTTTAGGGCTAAATTTGCGCAGTATTTTGTAAATTTAAAGCTATTTTCAAATGTCCTAACAGGAGCAAGCTTCTTTAAATTTACATTTACCGAGCCAAATAGCAAAAATGCAAGCACAAGTGAAACGCTAATGCCAGCACTCATCATAATGCCAAGCATGATAACTGGCTTTATATCAGCACTCATTAATGAGCTAAAGCCAATGACCGTCGTAAATATCGCCCAAAAAGATGGAGAAAATTTGTCACGAAGTGTCAGATAGATAAGCTGGTTTTGACTATATTTTGGATGTCTTGCGTAAAATTCTCTGTAGCTTACGACTAGGTGGATGACTGTTGAGATGGTGATGATGAGCTGAAGTGCGATGTAGTTTGAGCTAATGACCGTCACTTCCCAGCCAAACATACCAAAAATCCCAGTCGTAAAAATGGCACTTACCGCGCAAATAAACATCGGCAAGACGATCCATCTAATCTGCCTGAAAAATAGCCACAAACTAAAGCTAAGAAGCGCTAAAACGCTTAGCCCATAAACCAAAAGATCGCTCTTTATAAAGCCTATCATATCATCAGCGATCATGTTTGCGCCGCCCAAAAACAGCTCGTCATTTGCGTTAAATTTAGCGATGGCTGCCTTTATGGCTTCAAGGTTTTTGTGATCGCTCTTTCTAAGCTCATCTCGGTAGGCTTTAAACTCCGCTAAAAGCACTTTAAATTTCTCTTTTTCAGCCTGCGTGATAGTGCCGTTTGACTCTTTTTGGCTAAGTAAATTTCGCTCATTTACAAGCTCGTTAAATTTATCATCTTGCTTTAAATTTAGCGCGATCGCTGTGGTTTTTAGATCTTTGCTTATCAAATTTCCGCTATAAATAGGACTTTTTGCAAACTCAAGCTTTGCTTTTGAGATATTTATATCTTTATCGCTTAGTGTTGGCGTGTGATCTAAGATGCCTGTAACGCCACCTTTTACGCTATTTAAAAGTGGCACGTTTAAGATAGAGATGACGCTGCTAACCATATCGTTTTTGGCTAGTTCATCACTTAAATTTTTAATAAGCTCTAAATTTTTAGGCGAAAAAAGATCATCTTTTGGGGTGAAAGCGACCACCAAAAGCCCTGGCGAGTCGTAGCGATTTGCGATCTGCCTATAAGCTTTTAGATCTGGGTCATGCTCAAGTAGCAAGGTCTCAGCCGAAGCATCGATGCTAAGCTTTGTGCTAAGGTAGCCAAAAACTACGCTTAGAACTAGCACAAGCGAGATAACAAGCTTGTTTTTGGCAATGATAAATTTAAAAATTTGTCGCATTAAGGATTAGTTTTGTTTTGATCAGGCAAAACCGCTTCGTTTAGTTTTTGTAAAAGCGTATTAAAATCGCCATTGTTTAGCACGTCGCCAAACTGGCTTCTATAAGTTTGTATAATGCTCACACCAACAATATCAAGGTCGTAAATGAGCCAGCCACGCTCTTTTGCATCGTAAAATTTATAGACAAATTCATAGTTTTTGCCATCATTTAGAAGCTCTGATGTGAGCCAGTATCTATTTTTTTGAGGCTCACTCTCTCCAGTGATGTGGATCTGTTGGTCTTTGTAGCCTAAGAGCTTGTCGATATATGAGCTTTTTAGCTTTTGCTCAAATGCAGCGTCAAATTTAGCTTGCTCGTCAGCACTTAGGCTGTTGTAGCGTTTGCCAAGGCTGATCTTTGCCATTTGTTTGTAGTCAAATAGTGGATCAAGTAGAGCGAAAATTTCTTTTGTCTTTGCATTGTTGTCTAAATTTGTATTTTTTAAAATTTCGATCACCTTTGTTGTCTTTGCCTCTATCTCAGGCTTTATCTGCTCTTTTGAGAGGGCAAAAAGGCTAGTTGTTAAAATTAAAATCGCCGCTATAATTTTAAAAATTTTCATACTTACTCCTTGATAAGTTTATCGCGTCTTTGCTCGTAAGCATCGCGTAAAAATGGATATAGATCGATCGCATCTTTGCGTAGTTTTTCATAAGCAGTTGGATCTTGTGAAAAGCTGTTAAATGCTCTATAAGATTTGATACCAAGCGATAAAAGCCTAGGATCAACGTAGCTGATAGGATCGGCAAAATAGTCTCCAACCATGCCGCCAGTATCTCTTAAATTTGATGGACCAAGCAAAGGCCAAACGATGTGAAAGCCGCTTCCAAGCCCCCAGTAGCCAAGGGTTTGTCCAAAGTCCTCATTGTGAGCCTTTAGATCATAGTATTTTGCCCCGTCTGTTAGCCCTCCAAAGCCAATTATCGTATTTGCTAAAAAGCGCAAAGTCTCTTCGCCAGCGTTTTGAAATTTAAACTGAAGCAGGTTATTTACAAAACGCACTGGGAAAAGGAGGTTGTCAAAGAAATTTGCGACCATCGTCCTAGCTGTGGCTGGCACGACATAAGCGTAGCCTTTTGCAACTGGAGTTAGCATGTTTATGTAGATAAAGTCATTTACATTTGTCATCACTCTGTTGTAGCCACTAAGTGGGTCAAAAACATCTTTTTTTGCTTCAAACTCAACGTCAAAATCATCTTTTTCACTGTTTGCGTTCAGATCAGCGCTAGCACAGGCTAAAAGCAGGCTACAAAAGATAGCAAGCAAAAATTTCATCATAAAACCTTAAAATTTATTTATAAAATACAGCTTGATTTTATCCTCTTGAAACTTTACAAGAAATTAAAGAAAATTTGTAATTTTAAGCTTGTGAATTAATATAATTAGATATACTTTGCAAATTATTATTATATATTTAGAGGTTAAAAATTTGAAAGCAGATATAAATTTAGAGCTATTTCTAGGCGAAGATACGCAGGTTTTAGCAAAGCATATAGCGCTACTTAAAGCGATAAAAGAGACAAAAAGCATCACAAAAGCGGCTGAGGTTGTCGGCATATCATACAAAAACGCTTGGGACTGCTTAGATACGATAAACAACAAAAGCAGCAAGCCTCTCATCATAAGAGCCGACGGCAACAAGAAAAATAGCGGCTCAGAGCTTAGTCCATATGCCAAAAAACTGATAAAAATTTACGACGCCATCCTTGAGACACAAAAGGACTTTTTGCAAAAAGTTTGCCAAAAGGTTGATTTTGAAGATGTTGATATCATAAACCTTCAAAGGATGAGTATGAATTTAAGCGCTAGAAACCAGCTCTCATGCGAGATCGTTAGTATAAATAGAGGCGCTGTAAATTCTGAAATCACCGCAAAACTAAGCAATGGCAACACGCTTGAAGCCACCATAACAGTTGAGAGCGAGAAAAATTTAGGCCTAAAAGTGGGTCAAAAGGTAGTTTTCATCTTTAAAGCGCCCTCTGTCATTCTCGCAAAAGATCTTGATCTAAAAATCAGCACTAAAAATCAGCTAAAGGGCGAGGTCATCGAGGCAAAAATAGGCGCTGTAAATGCTGAGATCACGCTAAAACTAAGCGACGAGCAGACGCTCACTGCCATCATCACAAAAGATAGCGCGATGGATATGCAAATAGGCGTTGGCGACACGCTAATAGCGATAGTAAAATCATCTCAAATCATAATAGGAGTATAAATGAAAAAGGTTTTTAAATTTCTATGCGCAGCGGCTCTGCTTGCCATAAATGCACTTGGCACAGAGGTAAATGTCTATGCCGCAGCAAACACGACCTATGCGTTTCCCGAGCTTATAAAAGAGTTTAACAAGCTTCATCCAGACGCTAAGATCAACCTAACTCTTGGCGCAAGCGGTGGCCTTGTCACGCAGATACAAAATTCAGCTCCAGCTGATATCTTTATGGCTGCTGATATGGGCTTTGCGCAAAAGGCCTACGACACAGGCTTTGCGGTGGCTGCTCCAAAAGTTTACGCACAAGGCGCTTTGGCGATCTTTTCTATAAGAGATGTGGATTTTAAAAAGGGCATAGAAGTGGTTCGCGGACTAAAAGCGGTCTCAATAGCAAACCCAGAAACAGCACCTTACGGCAAGGCTAGCATCGAGGCTCTAAAAAACGCGAAAATTTATGATGAAGTAGAGAAAAACATCGTCTATGCTCAAAAAATTTCTGAGACACTTTCTCAGGCATTAAGCGCTTCAGACGTTGGGTTTATCGCTGCTAGCGCGCTTTTTAGCGAGAAAATGGCAAAATACAAAGAGGGCACTAACTACATCTTCGTACCTCAAGAACTCTACACTCCGATCGATCAGGGCATCGTGCTCTTAAAACGTGCTGAAAATAACGCTGATGCGAAGGCATTTTATGAGTTTATCTTGGGCGAAAAGGCAAGAGAAATTTTCAAGAAATTTGGCTACAACGTCCCAGCTAAATGATAAAAGCAAAGATCGCTCAAATTTCTTCTAAAGATGGCGTCAGTTTTTTTGAGCTTGAGTGCCTAAATTTAGGGACAAATTTATATATGCTAGCTTTAAATGAGGCTAGCAAATTTGCCCTAAATGATGAGGTGAGCTTAAATTTCAAAAGCTCAGACGTCATATTGTCAAGACTTAAATTTGAAACTAGTTCGCTTGAAAATGAGCTAAAATGCGAGGTTGTAGGCATAACTCGCGGCGAAATTTTAAGTATAGTTAATCTAAAGTGTGAGCAGCTTTGCTTTGAGGCTATCATCTCAGATCACGCTCTAAAAGGGCTAAATTTAGTGGTAGGTGAGCAGGTATTTGCCTATGTTAAATCAACAAGTATCCACATAAGCGCTTAAAAATGATAGAAATTTCTTGCAAAAAAGAGCTAAATGGTGGTGGCGGTAAATTTATGCTTGAGGCTGAGCTTGCCTTTGAAAGTGGCGAGTTTGTCGCACTTTATGGAGCAAGTGGCGGAGGCAAGACCACGATTTTAAGGCTCATCGCTGGCTTTGAAACCCCGCAAAGTGGCGTGATAAAGGTCGGAGATAAGATCTTTTTTGACAAAAAGATAAATTTAGCCCCGCAAAAGCGAAATATCGGCTTTTTGTTTCAAGACTACGCCCTTTTTGAAAATATGAACGTCTTTAAAAATTTACTCTTTGCAAATAACGATGAAAATTTAGCAAATAAACTGCTTGAAATTTGCGAGCTAAAGAGTCTAAAAAACGCCAAGATAGGCGAGCTCTCAGGTGGTCAAAAGCAACGTGTAGCACTTGCACGTGCGGTGATGAGAAAGCCTGAAATTTTACTACTTGATGAGCCACTAAGTGCTCTAGATAACGCTATGCGTGAGAAGCTACAAGACTATTTGCTAGCACTTCACGATGAGTTTAAGATGAGCGTTATTTTGGTAAGTCACGACATAGCTGAAATTTACAAGCTTTGTAGCAAGGTTTTTGTCCTTGAAAATGGCAAAATTTCAAGGTCTGGCAGTGCGAGTGAGATATTTTTAAAAAGTGCTGGATCGCAGAAATTTGCATTTAACGCTAAGGTTTTGGAGATCAAAAAGCGCGACGCCATTTTTGTGGCAAACGTGCTAATAAACCGCCAAATTTGTGAAGTCGTGCTAAGTAGTGCAGAAGCTAGTGGGCTAAGAGCTGGCGACACCGCCATAGTTAGCACAAAAGCCTTTGGCGTAAATTTGGTAAAAGCATGATGAGCGAGCTACTATCTATCGACTACGAGCCATTTTGGCTATCTCTAAAACTCTCTTTTATCACGACCTTTATCCTATTTTTCTTTTGCGTAGCGCTAGCTTATTTTATGTCGCAAAAGAAATTTTTTGGTAAGGCATTTTTAGAGTCTATCATCTCGCTGCCTTTGGTACTGCCGCCAAGCGTTCTTGGCTTTTATCTGCTTATTTTTCTCTCGCCATACTCGGCCTTTGGTAAATTTATCGAAGAGCTCTTTGGCGTGAGGCTAGTTTTTAACTTCACCGGCCTTGTTGTGGCAAGCTGTATCTACTCGCTGCCATTTATGTTTGGGCCCATTTATGCTGGGCTAAATAGCCTAAAAAAGAGCCTTTTTGAAGCGAGCTACAGCCTTGGCAAAAGCAAGCTCACGACCATTTTTAGAGTGATCTTGCCAAGTATCAGGTCAAATTTACTAACCGCAATCGTCGTTAGTTTTGCTCATACGATGGGCGAATTTGGCGTGGTTTTGATGATAGGTGGCAGCGTGGCTGGAGAGAGCAAGGTCGCTAGTATCGCGATATTTGAGGCGGTTGAGATGCTTGACTATACCAAAGCTCACATCTATGCCCTTTTGATGCTAATAATTAGCTTTTTTGTTCTTTTTGTCGTCTATCTCTTAAATTCAAAAAAAGCTTAAAGATATATAATAGATAAAAATTTTAAAGGATGAAAGATGATAAAAGTGCCTACAAGCATCTATCTAAGGACTTTAGACGGTAAAGAATTTGACTTTTCTGCCTTCGCAAGGAGCCATGACTGCGTGGTTTTCATCTACCCAAAGATAGGTGCGGACTTTGAGCTTTTAAGCGAGCAGCTGCAAAATACCGCTGGCATGACTGGGTGCACTAAACAAGCGAAAAACTACGAAAAACTTTTAAAAGAATTTAACGATCTTGGCTTTATGGTGGTTGCCATAGGCTCCCAAGAGATCGCAGCTCAAAAGAAATTTGAAGAAGAGACTGCAACTGGCGTGATGTTTTTAAATGATAGCGAGTTTATGCTAGAGCGCGCGCTTGAGCTTCCGGTATTTGCAGCTTCAAATGGGCATAAATTTTACTTTCGTCAAACACTTATCATAAAAGGTGGCAATATAAGGCGAGCATATATCGTTGATGAGCCTGAAAACGACGCTAAAAATATGCTAGAAAAATTGCAAAATAAAGACTACTAGGAGGGTAAAATGAGCCAAAATAGCAAGATCGAAAAATCTTATGATGAACTAACTTACAAATCAGCAGCATTTGCGCAAAGCTCGCCTTATAAACTAGAGGCTTGCGCTACACTTCTTGGCATCAATCCACCGCCTTGCAAAAACGCAAAAGTTTTGGAGATAGGGTGCAGTTTTGGTGGAAATTTGATCCCATTTGCTGTAAATAATAAAGATGCAAGAGTAGTTGGCATCGATCTTAGCGGCGAACAGATAAGGCGCGGACAAGAGATCGTAAAAGAGATAGGACTGCAAAATTTAGAGCTAATTCACGGCGATATCTGTGAGTTTAAAAGTGATGAGAAATTTGACTATATCATCGCTCACGGCGTCTTTAGCTGGGTGCCTGACTTTGTAAAAGATGCTATTTTAAGGGTCGTAAGAGAAAATTTAAGCCAAAACGGCGTGGCGTTTATCTCTTATAACACATACCCAGGCTGGAAGATAAAAGATGTCGTGCGTGATCTTATGCTGCTTGCTGCAAAAGATAAAGATAGCACAGAAGAGAGGCTAAAGGCTGCCAAAGAGGCGCTTTTAGTATATAAAGAGGTCTTACTAACAAGAGATAATGAAAAATTTGAAAGTGTCATGCCAGTTAAGTCGCTTATTAATTGGATAGATGATATTCTTAGTAAAGATGACTTCTACGTAGCGCATGAGTTTTTAGAAGATATAAATGATCCATTTTACTTTAAAGACTTTTGCGAGAAAATAGATAAATTTGACTTAGCTTATCTTTGCGATTGTGACCTTAAAGATATTTTTGCTCCAAACTTTGGAAATGATCTTGTGGATGATTTTAAAAATACACACTTTACTGATCGTATACAAAGTGAGCAATTTTTTGATACATTAAATATGAGACTTTTTAGACAGAGTCTAATCGTTCACAAAGATGCTTTTGAAGTCATTAAGACAAAACAAATAGGACCAAGCGATATAAATAAAATTCACGTCGTAGCTGACTTTATAAAAAAAGATGATGGCTGGCATGACAAATTTGCTCTTATGCCTCAAGATATATCTTGGCTTTGTGAGGTCTTCAACAAGATGTTCCCAGCAAGCATAAATCTCTCTCAAATTTTAGAGATTTTGCCAGAAGATAAGCTTTTGGTTTATAGCACTTTTGTAAGGATTTTAACTAACTCAGCAAACGTAATGCTTGTAAGAGACGCATTAAAAGATATAGAGTATACTCCAAACCATTCAAGACTAAATCCAAATTTGATAAATTATGTTAAGTATTTTTTAAAACATAAAGATAAGACAGACATTGTTTTTGCAAATAAATTTGGTGTTTCTGAAAAACTAAATTTGGTTGATTATTATATATTTTTACTACTAGATGGCAAAAATAACTTAGAAGATATTGTAACCAAAGCTTTAAAATTTATAAAAGAAAATGATGTCAAGTTTTTTGAAACAAATGGCAAGGAGATAAAAAGAAACAAGGTTGTATCAAATATATTGAACTATGTGGCAGGCACTATAAGAATAGCTAGCATGCTCTATTTGCTTGAGGAAATTTAAAATGAAAAGAATTTTCTTGCTCTTATATTTTGTATATTTCTAGCAGGTTGTGCTAGCAAGCTAAGCGTGAAAAATCTAAATCTTAAAAGCAGCCTAAACTACGGCGGCGAAGAGCTTGCAAAGATACTTGAGCAAGATGATGCAGTGGCATTTAGCAGCAACTTGCGTGAGGGAGTTTTCATCTACATAAGTAACGCTAAAGTCGCAAACTATCTTGGCGTAGTAAGAGCTGAGAGACACGCTAAATTTAGCGTAAAAGAGCTAGGTAAAAACGATCTTTTGATAAAAAGCGTAAATGATCTAATGCAAAGCTTTGATGCCAGTTTAGAGCGAGCTAGAGAGCTAAAATGTGGCACTTTAGTGATCAGGCTAAAAGATAAATTTCAAGATTTAGAAGCGGCAGATAAATTTTTAGAGCAAAACGAGAGCGCATTTTTAAAGATGAGTGGTGAGATAATGTGCAAGTAGCCTTATCTGCCCTGCTCTATAAGCTTAAAAACTTCATCCTCTAAGCTCAAAGCATTTTTGCCAAAAGCTACGTAAAATGGGCTTTTTAGATCCGCTAGCTTGTAGCTTGGCTCGCATCTGTCGCTAGCGTTTAAGACCTTACCACCGCTAAATTTCACCACCGCCTCACCTGCAGCATTGTCCCAAAGATAGCTTAGGCTAAATCTCACATATATCCCGCCAAGCTCGGCTAAACGGCAAAATTTAATGGCAGATCCGATGCATTTTTGCTCTAAATTTAAACTATCTCTTATGAGCTCAACCCTCTTTGTCTCGCCTCTTCTGCTTGAAAAGATGAAGTTATTTAAGCTTTTGGCTTTTTCATTTAGATCTTGTTTTTCTACGACCTCATCATTAGCGCCTAAAATTTCTTTAAAAGCGCCGTTTTCATCAGCGTAAAAAAGCTCTTTGCTAACTGGGATAAAAATGACGCCAAGTACTGGCCTAGCCTCTTTTATAAGCGCTATACAAACACAGAATTCGCCATTTCTAGCTAAAAATTCCTTCGTACCGTCAAGGGGATCAACTAGCCAAAACTCGTCTTTATCGCTATCTTGCAAGATACTCTCTTCAGAGCAAATTTTTATCCCACTTTTGCTTAGCTCTTTTAGTATCACCTCATTTGCCGCTAGATCAGCGCTAGTTAGTGGCGAGCTATCATCTTTTAGGCAGACTTTAAGCGCCTGGCTATTAGATGAGTAAAATTTCATTATCTCACCCCCAGCGCTGATGGCTGCCTTGATGGCTAAATTTAAAAGCTCACTCATTTTGGTGTTCTGTTTGTCTCTCCGACGTAGAGCTGTCTTGGGCGGACGATCTTTATAGTGTCTTGCTCTTTTAGCTCGATCCACTGGCTGATCCAGCCTGGCGTCCTACCGATGACAAAAATGACGGCAAACATATTATTTGGTATGCCAAGCGCCTTTAGGATGAGACCTGAGTGAAAATCAACATTTGGATATAAATTTCTACTTACAAAGTAGTCATCATTTAGCGCGATCTCTTCGATGCGGTTAGCGATCTTTATAAGCTCTGAGCTAATGCCGATCTCATCCATCAGCTGATCTCTCATCTTTTTAAGCACCTTTGCGCGCGGGTCAAAGTTTTTATAGACCCTATGACCAAAGCCCATTAGTCTAAATGGATCGTTCTTATCCTTTGCTCTAGCGATGTATTTATCGACATTTGCGACCGAGCCGATCTCTTCAAGCTGGCGGATAACGCCCTCGTTTGCTCCGCCATGAGCCCAGCCCCAAAGTGCGCCGATACCCGCGCTTATACATGCGTATGGGTGCGCGTGCGTAGAGCCAACAGTCCTAACAGTAGTCGTTGAGGCGTTTTGCTCGTGGTCAGCGTGCAGCATAAAAACAGTGTCAAGCGCCTTTATCTCGATAGGCTTAAGATCGACGTGCTCGTATGGATAGCCCCTCATCATGTAGAGGAAATTTTCAGTAAAGCCACGATCTAAATTTGGATATATGATAGGAAGACCGCGTGAGTAGCGGTAGCTAAAGGCCGCTATCGTTGGGATCTTGGCGATGATACGCATAGCCATCTCGTGATACTCTTCAGGCTTGTCCATATTTAGGTGGTCTGAGTAAAAGGCACTTAGCGCTGAGACTGCGGCCTGCAAGATCGCCATAGGGTGCGCCTTGTCTGGAAATGCATCAAATAGCTTCATCATGCCCTCATGTATGAAGCTTCTTTTTTTGAGCTCATCTTTAAAGCCCTTGTATTGCTCGCTCGTTGGCAACTCTTTGTTTAAAAGCAGGTAGGCAACGTCTAAAAATGTCTTATTTTCAGCCAGATACGCGATGTCATATCCCCTATACATGAGCTCGCCCTTTAGGCCATCGATGTATGTTATGGCTGAGCGGCACATCGCAGTTGAGGTGTAGCCCCTGTCAAAGGTAAACATCCCAGTATCGCTAAAAAAGGTCGATATGTCGATGACGTCTGGCCCCATCGTGCCTTTTAGGATAGGAAATTCATAGCTCTTGCCTGTTCGGTTGTCGATTAGTGTGGCTGTATTTGATGACATTTTTACTCCTTGCTTTTTGATTGCATTAAAATTTTGATGATTATAGCTCCTATTATAGCTTGTGCGAGGCTTGCTAGGATGAAAGATGAGTAAGAATAGTCACTTATCTCGCCTGATTTGTGTGCGATAGTAGCAACTGCGATCAAAAGAGTGAGCGGCATAGACTGCGAAACTGAAAATAAAAATATCCCCCTAAAGCCAAGCTTGCCCAAAAAGAGCAAACTAGATACAACTCTGGTGCCAAGCATCGCTAAAAATATAAAAATAGCATCCTTTATCACTTCGCTAGATCCTAGGCTTGAAAGCTTAAATGTCGAGCCTATGTGAATGAAAAATATCGGCACCAAAAAGCCAAACCCAAAGCTTGAAAGCTTGTGCGGCAAGTCCTTTTTGTGATCAAAAAATGTCGTGATAAACATACCTGCGATAAACGCACCAAAGGCGACTTCTAAATTTAGATAGAGCATCAAAGCTATCATCGTGAAAAATACCGCGATGCAAAGCCTGATGTCCTTCTCGTCCTTGTCGTAGTGTGGCATGAGAACCACTTTAAGCCCCGGATACCACCAAAAAAGCACGTCCAAAATTTTAAAGCTAAGCACGCTGATAGCCAAAAATAGGATCAAATAGCCAATCGTTAGCCATAAATTTATGCTCGCTCCAAACTGCAAGTAAGCAGCGGTAAAAGTTAGAAGCGTGATGCTTAAAAGCTCGCCGATGGTTGCTATTAGCATGCTTAAATTTAGCCACTCCTGCTGCTTGCCATACTCCTTAAATAGCGTAAATATCATACCAACGGCCATTATCGGGATGATGATGATGTAAAGCAGGCTAAGCTCAAGTCCTAGCGTCAAAGCCGTGGCTAAAGCGTAGATGAGCGCAAGGTAAATGAGCCCAAGGCGCAAAATTTTACGGTCGATGTTTATGAGCATCCTAAGATCGATCTCCATGCCAGCTAGAAACATCAAAAAGAAAAAGCCAACTTCACTGATGAGTTTAAACATCTCGTTATCGCCAACAACTCCGATGTAGCCAGCAACCGCTCCAAGTAGTATCTCAGCAGGTGCGACTGGGATGCGTAAAATTTTAGAAATATAAGGCGAAGCAAAGACGATAAATGCCAAAACGACAAGGATGCTAAGCTCGCTTGCTTGGTGTAACTGCAAAAAGATCCTTAAAATAAAAATGCCTGATTGTATAAAAAGCTTTGTTATTTTTTGATTAAGCTAAGCGAAATTTGGGCAAAATGGCGGCTATTTTTAGAAATTTGGAGTGAAATTTTATGCGTAAATTTAGCCTTTTTGTTTTGATATTTTTTGGCGTCTTTTCTTTGGCAGGCGAGCTAAGCTTGGTTGAGAGTTTTAGGTTTGATGGGAGCACATTTTACAAAAAGCAAGTGGTTAAAAATGAGAGCTTTTACTTTTTAAAAAATGAAAATATGGACGAGCACTTTGCCTCTTTTAAGGTAAAATTTGACAAAGATGTCAAGACAAAAAGCGAGCTAGAAGAGCTAAAAAAGGCTCTTAAGCAAGATAAAAACGTGCTTTTTAGCGAAGAAAATGATCAAATTTTAGCTCTTATAAAAGATGAAACTAAGAGCAAAAATATAGAAATAATCCACTTTTTACTTAAAAAAGATGGAGTTATGACGCTTTCGTATGAGAGAATTTACGATCCAAAAACCTCAGCAGATGCGCTTAAACCGGTGCTTTTAAGCGAAGCTAGAAATTTTATGCTGCAGATGCCAAAGGTAGAAGCTAGGTAGAGAGGTGCATGTGGCGAAGCTTCGCACTGCATGGGGTTTGTTTTTAGAAAATTTTGACAAATTTTAAAATTTCATGGACGAGCAATTTCGGCTCTAAAATTTGAGCTAAGCGGTAAGCGAAGCCAAATTTTAGTAGTCAACTCTTGCGAGTGAATGAGATTTTAAAATTTGCAAAATAGTTTAAGCAAATTTGCAAAAAAGAATAAATTTAAAAGATCACTACTTATTTATATATGTAAATTTACTAGAGAAAATTTAAGAGCCAAAAAGGCTCTTAAATTTTAGTGGAGTTCGCTCCAGACTTTGCGTTTCCAAAGCCAAGCAAAAATTCCTAAGATAAAGAAGTAGATCATCACGTAAATGCCTGTGCTCTCGCGCTCAGCCTTTTTACTATCGCCTACTTTTTCTATGTAAGATACTATGTCGTCTTCAGCGGCTTTGTTTAAGCCAACTCTAGGCATAGCAGTGCCTGGAAGCATCTTTTGAGTATCGTTTATAAATTTATGCAAGTAGTCAGCACCTTTTGAGCGGATCATCATAGATAGATCAGGTGGGTTTGAGCCCATATAAGCTGCTAGGCTTGCTTTGTTGCTGAAAGCATACTTTTTATCATACTTCATATCGTGGCATCTTTGACATGCATCAGCAAATACTTTCTCATCTGTGATCTTGCTCTTTGCATCCGCCTCAGCTGATACTTTTTTAAGATAAGCAACTATGTCAGCGATCTCAGCGTTTATATCACCGCCAGCACCCATAAATGCAGTCATCGGATAAGGATGCTCGTCGTTAAATTTATGAGATAGTTTTACAGCCATAGTTGGATTTTTGATGAGTGCAGCCAAAAATCTCTCGTCATAAATTTTACCAGCTGTGCTAAGGTCTGGTGGCACTACGCCAAAGCTTTGGCTAGCTGTCTCAGCGTCCATGCTAGCTGGCATACCAGCTGCTTCGATGCCGTGACATCCTGTACATCCAGCTGCGCCAAATGTCTCAGCGCCTTTTGCAGCGTCACCTTTTGCAAGGTCGATCGAATTTATATCAGCCCAAAAAGCTGTGTAGTCATCAAGAATTTTTTGTGCTGTCTCAACATCTTTTGTAGCTGCTTCTATGCTAGCCTTATTGCCGCTAGCTTTTGCAGCCTCAAGCGCCTCTTTTTTCTGCTCTAAAAAGTGCTTTGCGTAGTCAGTATCTTCTTTTGAGAAGTTATACTCAGCATTTGCAGTGTGCGGATGAAGCTTTGTGTGAGCGTAAGGCTCGATACCCCAGTATAAAATACCTGAAAGGATAACAACGATGGCAAAAATTTTAAGCTCTTTCATGATTAGCCCCTTTTTCTTTCAAGTATTGTGATAACTGGAAGTGCGATTATAAATAGCACCAAAAATAATAGTGACGCGTAAAATCCTATCCAGTCGTTGATGCCGCCTGTTGGAAGCTTGCCATATATAGATAATACGATAAGGTCAGCAACTAGCACCCAAAACCATACGAAAAATAGTGGTCTTTTGTGAGCTGGTGCCACAAGGTCGCTTCTATCAAAGAGCGGTATAAGCATAAATGCCACGCCCGCAAAGGCAAATGCGATAAGACCGATGTTATAAGCTGAAATTCCAGCTATATCAAAGAAGAAGCCACGTAAAATTTCATACTGCCACAAGAAGTACCACTCTGGGTAGATGTGTGGTGGAGTTTTTAGCGGATTTGCTGGCTCAAAGTTGATAGGATCCATCGCAAAGTTGAAGTGATAGCAAACAAGATATATGACAAAGATCATGAAAAATGATACATACATGAAGTCTTTTGCCAAAAATCCTGGCCAAAATGGTATAACTTTAGCTTTTGCTCTGTCACCATGCAAGTACTCTTGCGCCTCTACTTCAAAGTCGATATCTTCGCTTGTTAGGTTATTTACGTGAGGAACTCTTAATGAGTAGAAGTGAATAACCAAAACAACGATAGTTACAAGTGGTAGCAAGCAGACGTGAAGCATGAAAAATCTTGTAAGCGTTGAGTCACCAACTGCGTAGTCACCCCTGATCCACTCAACCAAAGCATCGCCGATAACTGGCACACCACCAAAGAGCTGAGTGATAACAGTAGCCGCCCAGTAGCTCATCTGACCCCATGGGAGCATATAGCCGCTAAATGCCTCTGCTGAAAAGCAGATAAATAGCACCATACCGCTTACCCAAATGACCTCTCTGCCTCTTTTGTATGAGCCATAGTAAAGTCCAGTAAGCAAGTGGATATACATGATAAGAAATATCGTAGAAGCTGAAACTGCGTGGATATGACGCCACAGCCAGCCATACTCAACCTCTTGCATGATAGTGTAATTTACGCTATCAAAGGCTAAATGTATGTCTGGTTTGTAATACATCATAAGCAAAAAGCCAGTGATGATCAATAGCAAGAAAAGTGTCGTTAGGATAACACCCATCGCCCAAAGGAAATTTATATTTTTTGGGATCCAGTATTCGCTAACAAGAACCTTCATAAGTTTTGTAAAAGCTAGGCGCTGGTCAAGCCAGTCAATAACGCCAGTTGATTTGTGAGATAAAGACATCGCTAACCTCCTAAGCTTTAGCTACTAATTTTTCGTATTCTGGGCTTGTTTCGCCTAGAACTAGCTTGGTACCATCGATCTTAAATGGTGGGATATCAAGCGGTCTTGGTGGAGGTCCGTATGTTTGTATGCCATCAACGTTAAATTCGCCGCCATGACAGGCACAGACAAACATTTGCTTACTAGCTTTATACTCAGGGATACATCCTAGGTGTGTGCAAAGTCCGATAAGAACTACATACCTCGCATCTCCAACGACTACATCTCTCTTGTCGTTTTTAGCCATATCTGGGCTTTTTTTGAGGATGAAAATAGGCTTTTTACGCCACTCAACCTGTCTCATCTCGCCATCTTTGATCGGGCTTAGATCGACAGTTGTAAAACCAGCAGCTTTTACGCTAGGGAGCGGATCCCAGGTCTTTTTCATGGCAACTAGTGACATCGCGCCACCAACAGCTGCCACGGCACCAAACGCAAGACCGATAAAGCTTCGTCTTTCTTGCTTTACTGACATTAATTTCCTTTCTATAAATAAAATTTAAACGATTATACTCTCAAAAAATTAAAAAACTATAATCTCACAATATAGTTTGTAAAAATAAAGTGAATTTAAGCTTTTTTTACACTAAAATTTGAAATAAATTTATCTAAAAATGCCTGTATATCATGACTTTAAGCTTTTTATAAAAGAGAAATTTGACTTAATACCCAAACGTTAATATAAAAAATTTTTCTATTTTAGCTCTCGTAAAATAGAAATTTTAATAATAAAATTTATTAAACTTAAAAAATTATAAATAGCAACTATTAAAAACGAGTGACTTTGTTTTAAATTTTAAACGCCAGTTAAATTTTAAAACCATAAAAGGCTTAAATTTAAGCCTTTTTCTCGCTCATCTTTATATAGATATGTAAGATATCAATAGCTGCTGGCGTGATACCTGAAATTTCACTCGCCGCAAAGAGCGTTGGCGGAGCAAATTTCTCAAGCTTTTCGACCACTTCATTGCTAAGTCCGCTTATACTTCTAAAGTCGAAATTTTCAGGGATTTTCACATCCATCATATCTTTCATTTTTTCTATCTGATTTTTTTGCTCGCTGATGTAGTGCTGATACTTGCACTCGGTTAAAATTTGATCCATGCTCGCATCGTCTAAATTTACAAATCTCTCATCAAGCTTTCTTAGTTTTTCAGCCGTGAAGCTCTTGCGTGCGACTATCTTTTGAAGGCTCACGTTTTGGCTGATCGGCTCTTCATCAAGGCTTGCTAAAAGCTCTAAATTTGCCTTACTTGGCGTGATCTGAGTCTCGTTTAAAAACTCTAACCCCTCTTTTAAATTTCTTCTTATGTTTTCTATCTCATTAAAAGTCTCATCATCAAGCAGCCCAAGCTCGTGACCATATCCGCCAAGCCTTAAAATGGCATTTTCTTCACGCAAAAGCAAGCGATACTCCGCCCTACTCGTAAACATCCTATATGGCTCTTTTGTCCCTTTTGTGACAAGATCATCTATCAAAACGCCGATATACGCCTCATCACGGCGCAAGATAAGCGGCTCTTTGTTATCAAGTGAAAGCGCTGCATTTATACCAGCCATTAGCCCTTGAGCGCCGGCCTCCTCGTATCCTGTCGTGCCGTTGATCTGCCCAGCCAAGTATAGCCCTTTTACTTTTTTGGTCTCTAAGCTATGCTTTAACTGCGTTGGCTCGACGTAGTCGTACTCGATGGCGTATCCGTGCCTTACTATTTTGGCATTTTCAAAGCCCTTTACAGAGCGGAGCATCTGCACTTGCACCTCATAAGGCAGGCTCGTTGAAAAGCCATTTATGTAGTACTCTGTCGCTTCAAGAGTCTGAGGCTCGATGAAAAGGTGGTGTCTATCGCGGTCACCAAAGCGGTTTATCTTATCCTCGATACTTGGGCAATACCTTGGTCCGATACCCTCGATCTGACCTGTAAAAAGCGGTGCTTTGTCGAAATTTGAGCGGATTATCTCATGGGTGGTTTCATTTGTATAGGCGATGTAGCATGGCAGCTGCGTTGGGGAGAAATTTTTAGTTCTAAAGCTAAATGCAGATGGATTTGCGTCGCCATCTTGCTTTTCTAAAATTTCAAAATTTATAGTTTTTGCGTCGATCCTTGGGCATGTTCCAGTCTTTAGCCTGCCTAAATTTAGCCCAAGCTCCCTTAGGCTAGAGCTTAGATCCTTTGCGCTTAGCTCGCCCACACGGCCAGCTTCAAGTTTGTTAAATCCAACGTGGATTAGCCCGTTTAAAAATGTGCCAGTTGTAATTATCACCTTTTTTGCATTATAGATGTTGTTTAGGTGAGTTTTAACGCCCGTTATTTCACCATTTTCGCTTAAAATTTCAGTGGCGATCTCTTGAGAAATTTCTAAATTTGGAGTGTTTAAAAGTAAATTTCTCATATAAACGCGGTATCTATCCATATCGATCTGAGCACGGCTACCACGTACTGCTGGGCCCTTGCTCTCATTTAGCACGCGAAATTGGATACCAACAGCGTCAGTCGTAAGTCCCATTTGACCGCCAAGCGCGTCGATCTCTTTTACAAGATGTCCTTTTGCGAGGCCTCCGATGGCTGGGTTGCAGCTTGCAGCGCCTATTTGCTCGGCTAAGATAGTGATCAGTAAAGTTTTTTTGCCCATTCTAGCAGCCGCAAGACTTGCCTCAATGCCAGCATGTCCGCCGCCAACGACGATGATTTCATAGTCCATGATAAATTTTTCCTTATTTTTGATAGGCGGATTTTATCAAAAAGCATATAAAATTTAAATTTTTTCAAAGAAATTTCACCACAAAATTTATGGCTAGAGTTTTTTATTAATGATATTTTAAATATTTTGCTGTTAGATTTACAAAATTTTAAATCCAAAAAGGCTTTATTCATGAGGAATTTACTAAAAGTCACTGGCTTTTTGCCCTACCTTGCGATCGCATTTTTAAACGCAAGTGTCGATCTAGCGCACAAAATAACAATTCAAAACGTCCTTTTAAAGACCTACTCAGGCGACACGCTTTTTATCCTAACAGCCGTTATAAATGCGATGATCTTGCTTCCATTTATATTTTTATTTTCGCCTTCAAGCTTTATAAATGACAAATTTGCAAAGACAAAGGTTATCAGAATTTGCGCCGTCTTTGGCGTTGTTATCAGTGTTGCGGTGCTTATTAGCTACCTTTTAGGTGCCTTTGGCGTGGCATTTGCACTCACGCTCATTTTGGCTGCTCAAAGTGCGATCTACTCGCCAGCAAAATATGGCATCATCAAAGCACTTGTCGGCACTGAGCGACTTGGCACAGCAAACGGCATCATCCAAGCGCTTACCATCGTTGCTATACTTGTTAGCTCATTTTTATTTTCATTTATATTTGAAAATTTATACATCCAAGGCGAAAACTCAGAAGAAATTTTAAAAAGTGTCTATCCTATCGGCATCTTTTTAGTCGTATTTAGCGCGCTTGAGGCATTTTTTGCCTACAAGCTACCTTATATCAGCGAAACAAACGAACAAAGCGGAGAATTTGAGCTTAAAAGATACATCAGCCTTAGCTACTTAAGCGAGAATTTAAAAGAGGTAAGATCAGATAAAAATATCTGGCTAAGCATCGCAGGTCTTAGCATATTTTGGGGCATCTCTCAGATCATCATCGCAGCTTTTCCAGCTCACTACAAGGCAGTTTTTAATGACGACAGTTCTCTAGCGGTGCAAGCGATCCTTGCAGTAAGCGCCATAGGCATCGCATTTGGCTCATACGTGGCTGGCTCTATGTCAAAGCTTCATATCGAGCTTGGCATCGTGCCGATGGGCGCTATTGGTATATTTTTCTCGCTTTTATTTTTCGCATTTGGTTCAAGCATCGGCGTAGTGAGCCTTAGCTCATTTGCATTTGGCTTTTTTGGTGGAATTTTTATAGTGCCGCTAAATGCGATGATCCAGTACTTTGCCCCACAAAAGAGCACCGGCAAGATAATGGCGGCAAACAACTTCTTGCAAAACGTCTCAATGCTGCTATTTCTAGCCATTGGCATAGGCTTGGTATATTTTGAAATTTCAACCACCGGGCTCTTTGTCTTTACAGCGCTTGTTTGCTTAATCGGCAGTTTTTACGCCATTTTGCAGCTTCCACACCTTTTTACAAGGCTACTTTTACTACCATTTTTAAAGACAAAGTACCGCTTTTTCGTTGAAGGACTACAAAATTTACCACAAAGTGGCGGCGCACTACTTCTTGGCAATCACATCAGCTGGATCGACTGGCTCGTGCTTCAAGCTGCAAGCCCAAGGGGCATAAGATTTGTCATGTATAGAACGATCTATAACAAATGGTATCTAAAGCAAATTTTTAAATTTTTTAAAGTGATCCCAATAGGCGCAGGCGCTAGCAAAGAGTCGATCGAGCTAGTTAGAGAGTGCCTAAAAAATGGCGAAGTAGTCGCACTTTTCCCAGAGGGCCACATCAGCTACAACGGCCAGATAAATGAATTTCAAAAGGGCTTTGAGCTTATCATCAGAGATCTAGAAGAAATTTGCATCGTGCCATTTTACCTTCGTGGCCTTTGGGGTTCGAGCTTTTCAAGAGCTAGTAAATTTTACAAAGACCTCACTTCTAAAAACGGCAGACGCGACATCATCGTCGCCTTTGGCAAGCCAATAACTACATTTATAAATGCTGCAAAGATGAAGCAAAAAGTGCTTGAGCTTAGCTTTTCATCGTGGGAGAGCTTTATCTCAAGGCAAAAACCACTAACGAGCGAATGGCTAAACAACGCAAAAGAGGATAAATTTAAAGAGTGCGTGAGCGACAGTACTGGGTTAAATTTAAGCAACTTGAAATTTATAACCGCCGTTTTAGTCTTTATTAAAATTTTCAAGCGCGAGCTAAAAGATGAGAAAAATATAGGCATCTTATTGCCTAGCTCAAGTATCGCAGCTATCGTAAACATGGCGCTTCTTGCGATGGGCAAAGTGAGCGTAAATTTAAACTACACGCTTAATGAGACCTCGCTAAATCACGCCCTAAGAAAGGCAAATATAAGCACAGTCATCACCTCTAGCAAATTTCTTGAAAAACTAGCACTTAAGGGCTTTGATCTAAAAGATGCGATGAGTGGCAAGGCTAAATTTGCAGAAGATCTCTCAGCCAGCGTCTCAAAAAAAGAGAAATTTTTAGCGCTTTTAACGGCATTTTTTGCCCCAACTTGGCTTATTAAGCTTTGCTATTTTAGGCCAGTGAGCTTAGAGGATACGGCCACCATTTTATTTAGTAGCGGTAGCGAGGGCGAGCCAAAAGGCATCGAGCTAAGCCACAAAAATTTACTTGCAAACATTAAGCAAATAAGCGAACTTCTAAATTTCAAAAAAGATGACGTGATCTTAAATTCACTCCCTGTTTTTCACTCATTTGGCCTAACAGTCACCACGCTCATGCCACTTTGCGAGGGCATAAAAATGGTAAGCGTGCCTGACCCAACAGACGGAGCGACTATCGGCAAAATAGCCGCAAGACACAGCGCTAGCATCATTTTTGGCACTTCAACGTTTTTTAGGCTCTACACCAGAAACAAAAAGCTTCATCCGCTGATGTTTCAAAGTGCCAGAATGGTCGTAGCTGGGGCTGAGAAGCTAAAACCTGAGATAAAAGACGAGTTTAGGCTCAAATTTGGCATAGAAATTTATGAAGGCTATGGCGCGACCGAAACGGCGCCGGTAGCTGCTGTAAATATGCCAAATATCCTAGAAAAAGAGAGCCTAAAAGAGCTTACATTTAATAGACCTGGCAGCGTTGGCATGCCTCTACCTGGCACCATCATAAAAATAATCGACCCAGAGACGCTTGAAGAGCTAGAAACTGGCGAGGACGGACTCATCGTCATCGGCGGATCGCAGGTGATGAAGGGCTATCTAAACGACGAAGCCAAAACAAGCGAGGTCATCACGCACATTGATGGCGTAAGATATTATAAAACTGGCGATAAAGGCCACATCGATGAAAACGGCTTTGTTTTTATCGTCGATAGATACTCAAGATTTGCCAAGATCGGTGGCGAGATGATAAGCCTTGGAAGCGTCGAAGAAGAGCTTGCAAAGGTGCTTGGGGGCGACGTTGTCTTTAGTAGCGCAAACGTGCCAGATAGTAAAAAGGGCGAAGCGATCGCACTTTTAGTAAAAAGTGGCACAGAGCCTGAGAATATCGAGCAAATTTTAAAAGAGAGCAGCTTAGCTCCTATAATGATGCCAAGCTATATATTTATCGTTGATGATATCCCAACGCTTGCAAGCGGCAAGGTTGATTTTAAGGGGGTAAAAGCTCTAGCGGTCTCACTTTTAGCGGAGTGAGCCGCCGCCCTTTTATTTTTGTGATAAAATAGCGCCAAAATATCACATAGGTCGCAGTTGCGACTGACATTTGCATAAATCTTAAATTTTTATCTTTTTTTGCAAATTCCGTTATTGATTTTATTTTTTCTATGAAGGAGTTTTGTATGAAATTTTCTAGTGCTTTTAAATTTGGTGCGCTCTGCGTAGTTGGCTGTTTGCTCTCTTTAAATTCTGCCTTGGCAAATTCTTACGAGCAGATCAAAAAAGATGGCGTCATAAGGATAGCAACAGAAGGCGTTTATTCGCCATTTTCATTTCACAATGAAAAAGATGAGCTAATGGGCTATGACGTGGAGATAGCAAGAGCCGTGGCTAAAAAACTAGGCGTAAAACCAAAATTTATCGAAGCTTCATGGGATGCGATGCTTGCGGCATTTGACGCTGGCAAGGCGGACGTGGTGTTTAACCAAGTAAGCATAACAGACGAGCGAAAGAAAAAGTATGACTACAGCGTGCCATATATGGTCTCTTACTCGGCCATCGTCGTGCATAAAGATAATAACGACATCAAAAGCTTTGCCGATCTAAAAGGCAAAAGAAGCGTGCATTCAGTAAATAGCATGTGGATACCAACCGTTGAAAAGTATGGCGCCAAGCTAGTTGTGGCTGATAGTTTGAGCGATCAGATAAATTTGATCATCACAAAAAGAGCTGATGATACGATAGATGATGCGGTGATGTTTTATGACTACATCAAACAACACCCAAACGCCCCTATAAAGATCATCGAAGCTGGCGATGAGCCGATGTATACGGCTGCGATTGTTAAAAAAGGCAACAAAGAGCTACTAAATAAGATAAATAATGCCCTAAATGAGCTTAGCAAAGAAGGAGTTTTAAGCGAAATTTCGCTTAAATACTTCGGCAAAGACATTTCTAAATAAGGAGAATCAATGAATTTTAAGCCCATTTTTGGCTTTATCGCAGGTGCTTTTTTAGCTTTAAATTTAAATGCTTCAACTATCAAAAAAGGCGAGCTTATAGTTGCAACTGAAGGCACTTACTCACCTTACTCATTTTATGACGAAAAGGGCGAGCTAGTAGGATACGACGTAGATATCGCAAAAGCTGTTGCAAAGAAGCTAAATTTAAAGATCGAGTTTCTAACAGCTCCATGGGACGCGATGCTAGCCGCATTTGACGCTGGCAAAGCAGATGTTGTGTTTAACCAAGTTAGCATAAACGAAGATAGAAAGAAAAAGTATGACATGAGCGTGCCTTACACCATGCCATATCCCGTAATAGTCGTGCATAAAGACAATAACGACATCAAAAGTTTTGCTGATCTAAAGGGCAAAAAAAGCGTGCACTCTGCAACTAGCAACTGGGCAGCGATAGCTGAGAAAAACGGCGCAACAGTGGTCGTGGCTGATGGCTTTAGCAAAGGCGTGGAGCTTATCATTTCAAAAAGAGCTGACGATACGATAAATGACAATGTCACATTTTTTGACTACATCAAACAACGCCCAAATGCACCGCTAAAGATCACATACACTAGCAACGAGCCGATGCCAACAGCTGCACTTCTTAAAAAAGGCAACACCGAGCTACTAGAAGCGATAAACAAAGCGCTTGATGAGCTAAAAGCCGAAGGCAAGATAAGCGAAATTTCGATGAAATATTTTGGAAAAGATATTTCAAAATAAATGATCAAAATGAAATTTACAAATTTATTAAAAGTAGTAGCAGTGCTTGCAATGGCTCTAAATTTGCAAGCAAAAACTATAAAAGATGGCGTGCTAACAGTGGCAACAGAAGGCACTTACGCGCCTTTTACATTTTATAATGACAAAAATGAGCTAGTAGGATACGACGTAGATATCGCAAGAGCAGTAGCGCAAAAACTAAATTTAAAAGTTGAGTTTCTAACAGCTCCTTGGGACGCGATGCTAGCAGCATTTGACGCTGGCAAAGCAGACGTGGTGTTTAATCAAGTAAGCATAACTGATGAGAGAAAGAAAAAGTATGCTTTTTCAGTGCCTTATACTGTGACATTTGGCGCTATCATCACTAGAAAAGATAATAACGACATCAAAAGTTTTGCTGATCTAAAAGGCAAAAAAGATGCCGACTCAGCAACTAGCAACTGGGCGAAAGTCGCCGTAAAATACGGTGCTGAGCACGTCGTAACAGATAGTTTTGCTAAAAGCATGGAGCTTCTTATATCAAGACGTGTAGATGCTGTTGTAAGAGATAACATCGTATTTTACGACTTCATAAAAGAGCGTCCAAATGCACCTGTAAAGATAGCTGCCTCACTTGACGAGAAAGACTACACAGCAGCAGCTGTTAAGAAAGATAACGCCGAACTTGCAGAGCAAATTTCAAATGCTTTAACTGAGCTTTCAAAAGAGGGCAAACTAGAAGCCATCTCAAAAAGCTACTTTGGCAAAGATGTCTCAAAATAAATTTATAAACCAACAAGGCAAAAATGGAAAATTTAGATAGAGTGATCGAGCTTGTTTCAAGCTCGACACTACCGATGATCATCGCGCTTTTAAAAGTGACGATCCCACTTACTTTGCTCTCGTTTTCGCTAGGGCTTGTCATCGCAATTATCACAGCAGTAGCGAGGCTTTCAAATATAAAAATTTTAAAATTTATATTTGCCACCTACGTTTGGATATTTCGCGGTACGCCGCTTCTTGTGCAGCTTTTCATCGTATTTTACGGGCTTCCTAGCATCGGTGTCACACTTGATACTTGGAGTGCTGCTACTATCGCATTTAGCCTAAACGTGGGCGCTTATGCGTCTGAATCTGTAAGGGCTGCCATACTTTCTGTGCCAAAAGGTCAGTGGGAGGCTGCCACTTCGCTTGGCATGACGCACTATCAAATTTTAAAGCGCATCATCGCACCTCAAGCAGTGAGGATCTCGCTACCACCGCTTTCAAACACATTTATAGGCCTTGTTAAAGACACTTCACTAGCAGCTTCTATAACGATGGTGGATATGTTTATGGTCACTCAAAGGATCGCAGCAAGGACCTTTGAGCCACTCATCCTCTACATCCTAGCAGCACTCATCTATCTGGTGGTTTGCACACTTTTAACCTATCTTCAATCAAGGCTTGAAAAAGCTGTCTCAAGGTATGTCTAATGGCTATAAATTTTAAAAATATAAGCAAATCTTACGGCGATCATTTGGTGCTAGATAACATAAATACAAGCTTTAAAGAGGGGCAAACGACCGTGATAGTTGGCTCATCTGGTTGTGGCAAATCAACACTTCTTAGATGCATAAATTTACTTGAGATCCCACAAAATGGCACTTTAGAGGTAGATGACAGGAGTGTAAATTTTAAAGAGAAGCTAAGCTCAAAAGAGCTTTTAGAAATTCGTAAAAAAACAGGCATGGTCTTTCAAAGCTTCAACCTCTTCCCGCACCTAACAGCGCTTCAAAATGTCACCGAAGCTCCGATCTACGTTCAAAAAAAGGATAAAAACGAAGCGACAAAAGAGGCAAAAGAGCTTTTAGCTAAAGTGGGGCTTAGCCACAAAGAAGATACCTATCCAAATAGGCTCTCAGGCGGACAAGCACAGCGCGTGGCCATCGCTAGAGCGCTAGCTGTAAATCCATACTTTTTGCTACTTGACGAGCCTACAAGTGCGCTTGATCCAGAGCTTGAGGCTGAAGTTTTAAAGGTCATCTTATCTCTTGCAAAAGAGAAAAAGTCTATGATCATCGTCACTCATAATATGAATTTTGCTAGAAAGATAGCTGATAGAATTTTGTTTTTAGATAAAGGCGTGATCGCGTTTGATGGCTTGGTAGATGAGTTTTTTAACAGCCAAAATGAGAGGATAAAAAGCTTCATCTCGGCTATGGATATATAAATTTAGCTAGAAGATCTAGCTAAATTAATTACGCAAAGTATGGTTTTATCTGCTCGATCCAAGCTGAAATTCTACCCTCAGTTTTGTCGCTCTGGTTATCAGCATCAAGCGCTAGACCTACAAATTTACCATTTCTTACGGCATCAGAGCCATCAAATGTATATCCATCAGTGCTAACTTCGCCAACTACTTTTGCACCTGCTTTTACGACCTCGTCGTAAAGCTTTGCCATGCCGTTACAGTACTCATCAGAGTAGCTCTCGCTATCGCCCATGCCAAAAACAGCGACCGTTTTACCGCTTAAATTTAACGCTTTAAAGTCAAACGCGTCCCAGTCATCTTGAAGATCGCCGCTGCCCCAGGTCGATGTGCCAAGGATGAGCTTATCAAAGCTATTTAGCTTCGCTGCGTCCACGTCAGAGACGTTTAAAAGCTCGTTTTCAAGTCCCAAGCCCTCGCTTATAAGTTTTGCTGCATCTTCGGTATTTCCCATGCTGCTTCCATAAACTATACCTATCATTTTTATCCTTTTTAAAAAATTTTACTAATAATCGTATAAGGCACGAGCTTTATGCACCCTCTAGCAAAGCAGTGTCTAACCTCAACGTGCCGCCTAAATTCCTCATTTCTAGGACAAACGATATAGACCATCTCGCACTCGCGACCAAGCGCGCAAACGGCTGCATCGATGTCGTCGTTTAAATTTCTCATATCATCAAAGCTCACCCTTTTAAAGCTTGGCATGACGCTGAGCAAATTTTTGCCACCCTTTTTGACCGAGATGACACCGCCATTTAGCACGACCTCTTTGTCCTGATGGCGGAGGCGTATTTTATCATAAACAAACTGGCAAAACATCTGCGCTGCGTCAATAAAAAACTCAAATTCCCCGCTTCTATAAAGCATCTTTATCATCTTTGCAGCTGCCATCTTTGGCTCTTTTGCTACAAATTTCAACGCTTTAAAATCATTTCTCAAATAAGCATTTATAACGACGTTTGAAGGTATGCAGAAGCTATCAACTGGTTTGAAATTTAAAAATTTATCACGCAGTAAGAAATTTATCCTAGCCTCAAAAATGTCTTTGAAATTTAGAAATTTAGCGTAAGAAAGCGGGATCTTTAGCTCGCTTTCAACGCCAACATTATAAAGTGCGATGAAAATTTTCGCACGCGAAAGCTTGTCAAGCTTTGCAAAAATACTTGGAGTTATTTCGCCAATATCTGATAAAAACCCGAACTTCATCGATTATTCTTTGCATCCAAATTCCTTATCTAGGCCAAAGACCTTACAATACTCGCAAAATACGCAGCTAACGCTTCTTTTTGCACAAACGATAGGGATATTTCTCTTTTTTGCTTGAGTTTTAATAGTCTTCATCGTGTTGTGGTTTAAAAAGCTAGTGAGCATCACCACGCACTCAGTATCTTGTGGGATCGGCTTGCGATTTACGCGATTTTCATTTCTAGCGTCCCAGTGCTCTATCTTCTCAGCTCCCAAATCATGCAAAACAGCCTTAATAGGCGTGATCTCATCTGCTCCGATAACTAAAACTGACATAACAAGCTCCTAAAATTTATTCGTTTTCTGATAACGATTATAAAAAAGCTTAGCTAAAATTATTCTTAGTTATGATATTTATTATCACTTATTTGTAGAAATTTGTAACGTTTTTGGTTTTTTAAAAAGCTAAATTTAATTAGCCTTTTTAAATTTAACCGCTGCAACGAGAAAGATGACAAGTCCAGCCGCTGCAAAAAGGCTACCAACATTGCCGATATTTTGCTCACCAAGATGAACTATCGTTTGATGACCTATTAGCGCGCCAGCTCCTATGCCGATGTTATAAATGGCTGAATATATCGCCATCGCAGCGTCCGTGGCATTTGAGGCTAAGCTTAGCACCTTTATCTGAAAGCTCATATTTATCCCAGCTATACCAAGCCCCCAGATAAAGGCAAGTGCAAGCATAAAAGTCTCATTTGTAGCGATCAAATTTAACGTCAGCAAGCAGGCTAAAATGATCGCTATTGAGATAGCTGTAAAAGCATTTGGTATGAGCTTATAAAATTTAGAGAAAAGTACGCTTGCTACGATACCGGCTACGCCAAACAAAAGCAAAAATATGGTGATAAATTTACCATCAAAACCGCTAATATCTTTAGCAAACGGCTCGATATAGCTATAGGTGCTAAAATGCGCACTGATAACGATAGCAGTTAGCAAAAATACTACCATCAAAAAGCCATTTCTTGCAAGATCAGGCAAGCTTTTTAGCGAGCCTGAGTTTTTACTAGGCAAAAGCGGCAAAATTTTATATAGCCAAGCGCCAACGCCCACAGCAAAGACCCCTATAAGTCCAAATGTGACACGCCAGCCCAAGCTATCGCCTAAAATCCTGCCAAGCGGCAAGCCAAGTATCATCGCCATCGATGTGCCAAGTGCTAAAAGCCCCAGGGCTTGCGAGCTTTTATTGATAGGGGCCACTCTAACAGCAAGCGAAGCGGTGATCGACCAAAATATGGCGTGTGAGATGGCTATTAGCACGCGAGCTATGACTAAAACAGTAAAATTCCAAGCAACAGCGCAAAGTGCGTGAGAAGCGACAAAAATGATAAAAACCTTTAAAAGTAGCGACCTTCGCTCTAAATTTGCAGTTAGCAACATAAATGGTAGCGAGAGTATCGTCACGCTCCACGCATATATCGTGATAATGAGCCCCGTATCAGCCGTACTCATGCCAAAATCCTTCGCCATATCGCTTAGAAGCGGCACCGGCACGAACTCAGTTGTATTAAATATAAAAGCTGCAAAAGCTAACGCGATAACCCTTAGATAGGCTATTTTATGAATATTTATCAAAATTTTATCCTTTTTACTTTGCCTCTACGATATTAAAATTTGACTTACATCTTAGTTATTTATAAATTTTAATTTTTTAATGATAGAGATTAATGACAAATTTTGGATTATTTCCTTATAATAAAGCCATTTTTAAGATAATTTTAAGGCGGAAATATGTCAAAAATAATGAAAACTATGGACGGAAACGAGGCCGCAGCTTACGCGTCATACGCATTTACCGAAGTAGCTGGAATTTACCCTATCACTCCTAGCTCGCCTATGGCTGACTATACTGACCTTTGGGCAGCGCAGGGCAAGAAAAATTTATTTGGTATGCCAGTAAAAGTAGTCGAGATGCAAAGCGAGGGCGGCGCAGCTGGCACGGTGCATGGCTCGCTACAAGTTGGCGCCCTAACTACGACCTACACAGCTTCTCAAGGCCTACTTTTAAAAATTCCAAATATGTATAAGATAGCAGGCCAGCTCCTCCCTGGCGTCATCCACGTCTCAGCTCGCTCGCTCGCGGCGCAGGCACTTTCAATATTTGGCGACCACCAAGACATCTACGCCTGTCGCCAAACTGGCTTTGCTATGCTAGCAAGTGGCTCAGTGCAAGAGGTGATGGACATCGCTGGCGTGGCGCATTTAGCGGCGATAAAAGGCAGAGTGCCCTTTTTACACTTCTTTGATGGCTTTAGAACGAGCCATGAAATTCAAAAAGTAGAAGTGATGGACTACGCGCACTTTGATAGACTTCTTGATAGAGAGGCGCTACAAAAATTTAGAGACAATGCGCTAAATCCAGAGAGCCCAAAAACGAGAGGCACAGCGCAAAATGACGATATCTACTTTCAAACAAGAGAGCTAAGCAACCGCTTTTATAACGCAGTGCCAGATATCGTGGCAGAGTACCTAGCTGAAATTTCAAAGATCACTAGCAGAGACTACAAGCCATTTAACTACTACGGCGACCCAGAGGCTACGCGCGTCATTGTGGCTATGGGCTCAGTGACGCAGACACTTGAAGAGGTCGTTGATTATCTAAACGCAAAAGGCGAAAAGGTGGGCATCATCAAGGTGCATTTGTACCGCCCATTTAGCACGAAGTATCTCTTTGACGTGATGCCAAAGAGCGTGAAAAAAATAGCCGTTCTTGACCGCACAAAAGAGCCTGGCAGCCTTGGCGAACCACTATATCTTGATATAAAAGCTGCATTTTACGGACAAAAGGACGCTCCAGTCATAGTTGGCGGTAGATACGGCCTAAGCTCAAAGGACGTCGATCCTGTGCAAATGCTAGCTGTGTTTGAAAATTTAAACCAAAGTGAGCCAAAAGATGGCTTTACAGTGGGCATCGTCGATGACGTCACTTTTACCTCACTACCAACTGGAGAGAAAATTTCACTAAGCGATGAGAGCGTTAAAGAGTGCTTATTTTACGGCCTTGGAGCTGACGGCACCGTGGGCGCAAACAAAAATTCTATTAAGATCATCGGCGATAAGACTGATCTTTACGCGCAGGCATATTTTGCCTACGATAGTAAAAAATCAGGCGGCTACACGCGCTCGCACCTTCGCTTTGGCAAAAAGCCGATCCGCTCGACCTATCTCGTCTCAAACCCGCACTTTGTAGCCTGCTCAGTCGCAGCATATCTTGAAATTTACGACGTCATTGACGGCATCAGAGAAAACGGCACATTTTTATTAAACTCTATCTGGGACGCAGAGCAGACCATAGCGAAGCTGCCAAATAAAGTTAAGAAAATTTTAGCTAGCAAAAATATAAATTTCTACATCATAAACGCAACAAAGCTAGCGCACGACATCGGCCTTAAAAACCGCACAAACACCATAATGCAGTCGGCATTTTTCAAGCTAGCTGGCATCATACCATTTGAAGATGCGCAAAAATATATGAAAGAGTACGCGCACAAAGCCTACGCTAAAAAAGGCGAGGCGATCGTGCAGATGAACTACAGCGCTATCGACGTCGGCGCAAACGGCCTTATCAAGGTGCCAGTCGATCCTGCGTGGGCAAATTTAGCAGATGATGAACAAAAAGATGAAAAATATATCTGCAACAGCTTCATCGAAAACGTCGTAAAACCGATAAATGCGGCCAGAGGCGATAGCCTACCAGTCTCTGCCTTCATAGGCTACGAAGACGGACACTTCGAAGCTGGCACGACAGCTTACGAGAAGCGCGGCGTTGGCGTAATGGTGCCAAAATGGATCGAGCAAAACTGCATCCAGTGCAACCAGTGTGCATTTGTCTGCCCACACGCTGTAATCAGGCCATTTTTGATAGACGAAAACGAGCTTAGCGCAGCACCACAAGGCGTAAAAGAGCACAACCTAGAGGCAAAAGGCAAAGAGCTTAAAGGGCTAAAATATAAAATCCAAGTAAGCCCGCTAGACTGCACCGGCTGCGAGCTGTGCGCGCAAAACTGCCCAAGCAAAGAAAAATCGCTCGTCATGGTGCCGCTTGAAGAAGAGCTAGGCAAAAACGAGCAAGAAAATGCTGATTATCTATTTAAAAAGGTCGCTTACAAAGACGATCTCATGAACAAAGAGAGCGTTAAGGGCGTTGGCTTTGCTAAGCCGCTCTTTGAATTCCACGGCGCTTGTCCGGGATGTGGCGAAACTCCGTATATCACGCTTATAACAAGGCTCTTTGGCGAGCGCATGATCGTTGCAAACGCAACTGGTTGTAGCTCGATATATGGCGGCTCAGCTCCATCTACTCCATACACCACAAATGACGAAGGCAAGGGCGTTGCGTGGGCAAATTCGCTATTTGAAGATAATGCTGAGTTTGGCATGGGTATGAACGTAGCGATGGAGACTATGCGCCACCGCATCGAAGATATAATGAGAAACAACATAGATAGCGTGCCAAACGCACTTTCAGCGCTTTACAACGACTGGATAAATTTCAAAAATGATGGCGTTAAAACGCAAGAGATCACGAAAAATTTATTGCCTATTTTAGAGCAAAATTTAAGCGCGCCAGGCGTTAAAGAAATTTTAGAGCTTAAGAAATTCCTAGTCAAAAAGTCGCAATGGATCATCGGCGGCGACGGCTGGGCGTATGACATCGGCTTTGGCGGACTTGACCACGTGCTAGCAAGCGGTGAGAACGTAAATGTACTAGTGCTTGACACCGAGGTCTACTCAAACACTGGCGGCCAAAGCTCTAAATCAAGCCGCGCAGGCTCGATAGCGCAATTTACGGCTAGCGGCAAGCCGGCTCAGAAAAAGGACCTTGGCTACATCGCAATGACTTACGGCAATATTTTTGTAGCGCAGATCAACTCAAACGCGAGCCAAGCAAACGTGATAAAAGCGATCGCAGCGGCTGAAGCGTATGACGGCCCAAGCCTCATCATCGCCTACTCTCCGTGCATCGCTCACGGCATCAAAGGCGGCTTGTCACAGTCAGGCGGCCAAGGCGAGCTCGCCACAAAATGCGGATACTGGCCGACATATCTATACGATCCGCGCCTTTTAAAAGAGGGGCAAAATCCGCTTAAAATCACCTCAAAAGAGCCTGACTGGTCGCTTTATGAAGAGTTTTTGCTAAACGAAGTTCGCTACAACTCGCTTAAAAAGACCAACCCTGAGCACGCAGACGAGCTACTAGCTAAAAACAAAGCCGACGCACAAAGACGCTACCGCCAGCTAAAACGCCTAAGCCTAGCTGACTTTAGCGATGAGATAGAGAGCAGCGAAGCTGCGCAAAGCGCTGAATAAATTTAAATTTCTCTTGCCAAATTTAAACGGCAAGAGAAAATTTCATTAAATTTAAAAGGCAAAATATGAGCCAAATGCACCCTTTTAAGCCAATCTTTGATAAAAACTCTAAAATTTTGATCCTAGGCTCATTTCCCTCTGTCATCTCTCGTAAATTTGGCTTTTACTACGCAAATCCGCAAAACCGCTTTTGGCGAGTGCTAGCTAGGATATTAAATGCTGATGTGCCAGAAAGCACGGATGAAAAGATAAAATTTCTACTCTCTCATCACATCGCGATATATGACGCGGCGATATCATGCGAGATAGATGGCTCAAGCGACGCTAAGATGAGCAAGATCGTACCTGCAAATTTAAAGCCATTATTTAAAGAGGCAAATATCAAGCAAGTCTATGCAAACGGCGGCAAGGCTTATGAAATTTGTAAAAAATACTTAGAAGATGAGATCATAAAAGCGACAAAAAACGAGGTGATAAAACTACCATCAACCAGCCCTGCAAATGCTAAATTTAGCCTTGAAAAGCTCAAATGCGAATGGAAAGTAGTAGCAAAAGCAGTAATAGAAAGTTAAATTTAGCTAATTTGCTTGTCTGTTATTACAAATTCCAAAATATAAAACTAGAATATCGTCCCCTACCCCACCTCTAACTTAACCTCTTTGCTATCTAGTCCAACTCTTTGCTTTACTTCGTTAAATTTTTGGATAAATCTGTTTTTATTCTCACTATCTATCAAATTTATCCCACTTTTTACAGATGATACTCTTTGTATATTGCTATTTATTGCATAAATTTTACATGGCTCTATATATGATCTATCTTTACCATCTATGCTTTGGTAGCATGTCTCACTTAGCTTATCATCTTCATATATATCTATATCCCCGCTATTTAAATTTGAGCTTATATAGTACGTTCCTTTAGGCATATGCTCTACTTTCTCATCTTTACCCTCTTTACCAAAGATATCATCAGACAAGCTTGTATCAAAGCACATAGTAGCATCAGTATGCCCAAACTCATATATGCAAAGCTTGCCATTAGAGTATTTTAAATAAATAGGTGCTTTTATATCTACCCTAATATGTGTCTTTCCAAATTTAGTCTTAAATGCAGGTAATCTTAGATAGGCAAAAAACATTATGATATGGTTGCCATGATTTAGTCTTTTTAGTAGCTCTTTATCCTTTATGTCATCTTTTGGACTAAAGGTGATCTTTTTACCTTTAAATTTCTCTTCACTTAAATTTATTGTCCCTATTGGCTTATCTACCATCACCTCACTATTATATTTATCCTCTCTTATCACTTTATATGCCCAGTTTACCTCTTTGTAGTCATCGTCTCCCTTATTTGGTAGATAAACAGCTTCTAAATTTAAAGTATCCTTTATGCTTAGATTTGTAGCACTAGTATTTTCTGAAGTATTTAGCCTGATCTCAGTTATATTTTTTTGATAAGCGACTGTAGATACTTTGATATCAAACTCAGCACCTCCATTTTTTTTATCTTTACTAGCCAAAGTAACAACAGCAGTATCTTCTTTGGCATGTATCTCGGCAGTGTCATACCTTTTGCTTAGATCAAATGTAGCTATGATAAATTTTGAAGTCTTTTTAAAGCCTGTAGAGTTTTTGTCTAAATTTATATTTATTCTAAATTTAGCCGTATATGAGTTTTTAGAGCTACTATTACTATCTGAGTCTTTATCATCGTTTTTCTTTAGGTAGTAAGAGGGATAGACCCTTTTATCTTCACCATTATGAAGATATACCTCTTTTATATCAAAGCTTTTACCCTCTTCATCTTCTATGATCAGATCACTCACTACTATGTTGAAATTTCCTTCATTTTTTGTAGAGATACTATCAGTAGCGTCTGGTAGCCTTAGCTTTATATCAAACATGCTTGAAGCCTTGTCGCTTCTTATGCTATAGCTGTTTTCTTTAGCAAAATTTAAGAGGTTAAAGTTCATTTTTTCAAAGAAGTTAAGAGTTATTACATTGCCGCTATTAAAGGCATATTTCTCATCTTGTGATATGAAAATGTCGTTATCGTTTTTGTAGATGATAGTCTCAACATTTGTAGAGGGCTTTATAAAGCTTATCTCTTCATCTCTTGAGTTTTTATTAGGCTCTCTTACATCTTGCTTATAGTTCATAAGTACTATCTCACTCTCATTACTATTTCCATCTGGGTTTAAATTTGAACAATCAAGCGATGTATTATCTGCTAAGACGATAGTAAAGGTTGTATTTTTTGGTTGGATAGGCATTACAGGAAGGGCTGAGGCTGTTGGATATATAAGCAAGATATCTCTTTTGGCTTCAGGTTTAAACTCACCATTTTCTGCTCTTATCTTTAAAAGTTTATTTATCCTTGAGATATTATGACTATTATCATCCTTTGTGGTGATCACATAGATATCTTCTAGCTTAAAGGTCTTTGAGGTGACATTTTTTAAAAGAGCATTTATCTTGTCTGCAAAAAATTGCAAGATAGTGTTGTATTTTCTGTAGTGTTCGTTAAAGTCAGCATTGCCATTTGAGTAGCCAGCTATAGTTCTATTGCCTTTAAATTCCTTAGTAGTCTCATAAGCTATAGCGTTTTGTAGATAGGTTATAGATGGTTCATCTTTCTCTTTTATCTTTGCTACGTTTAAAAGAGAGAATAGATCCAAACACTCTTCAAAGGATATTGCGTTTATACTTATGTTAGTTAGGGCATTATTATTAAGCGCTTCATTATTTTCACTACTTTCAAAAAGTCCAAATTCATTTGACTCTATAAATCTACGCTTAGCTATGCCTATATTATTATCTGCGTTACTCTTATATCTTATCTCATACCAAGCTCCAAAGCGGTTTTTAGCTCTTAAGTAAGCTTTTAGACCATTTCCTACAAGGCTTGGATTATTATATGTCATGCTCATTAGAGCTATATATTCTCTGCTACCTATACTATTTTCATCTATCTTTTTCTCTTGTGGGCTTATAGAGGTATAGGCTAATTTTTTATTTAGACCATCTCTAAATATTTCAACAACCTCTGGCAATATATCACCGATTTGATTATCGTCTAATTCAAATGCACTAAATTTTAATTTTTTCCCATCTTTTGTTTTTATGCCATCAAGATACTCTGATACCTTAGATCTTAAATTTTCGTCGGTTTTTACCTTTACTCCATTAATGGTATTAAGTAGTCCAGTAAATTCTTTTTCATCCATCTTAGGATCAGAATATTTCTTATCACAAACTTTTTGTAATATATCTTTTAAGGTTACATTAAAACCACAACCTATGGTAGCTATTTTATTAGTATCATAATATAGTTCATATATAAAATCTTCAGCCTTTTTTAATGCATCTCTTAGTTTATTTTTAAAATCACTAGCATTTCTCTCATTGATTGGCATTAAAACTCCTTAAACTGATTAAGATACTCTCTTATAAGCTTAGTATCATTTCTATCTTTAAATCTGCTTTGGATAGGCATTCTACATATAAGATTATTAGCATATTTTCCTGCAAAAACTCTAAAGAAAAATTTATCGGCTATAATAAGAGAAGGTGTAGTGGAATAATTATTTGTGTCTATATACTCTCCAAATTTATCCTTAACTTCTGCTCCTGAATTTGAAGCATATAGTATCCTAACCATTCCATCTGAAAGTATGTTTGCATCGTAATATTCTATGGTACTATATATTTTATTACTAAAGCTACTTCTGCCACTCTTTATCGCCTTTTTATAGACCTCTGTTGGAAAGTTATCATCTTTTTCATAATCTAAGCCTCTCTTTTTAAACTCCGCCTTAGTCTCTTCTACCTCTTTAAATTTAGGGTTTTTACTATCTATCGTAGAATATCCATATAAAAAATCATCAAATCTCATACTAGAATTTGTACAATAAGGCTTATATATTTTACTTCGTAGATCGTATATATCTTTTTCTTCCCCACCTATACCTACACACATGATAAAGCTTCCAACTGGAGCAAAGTCAAGCTTAGTGTAATAGTAGTTCTTAGTGGTGTTTAGCTCTCTTTTTGCAACATCTTCATCAAGAGCATCTATTAGAAATTTCTCATAAAACTCTTTATCTTCGCCATAAGATGGGTTATCTTTATTTACAGGCTTTGGGGAGTCCATCCAGAATTTTTGAGTAAAGTAGTTATAGCATAGATCATTTGTGCTGTTTTTATCATTTATTGAAAAACCTGTTCTCCAGTCGTAACTTGGCACTATAGATTGTATTCTATTAACATATCTACTAAAGACACAGCTATTAAATTCTTTTTCATCCTTTTTTGTGTTGCAATACTTATCTCTATACTTAACCCAGTCAATCTGGCTTTGTTTTAGCTTTTTTAAATATGGCTTTATCTCCTCTTTAGCCTCTTCATTCATATAAGCAAGGTCATATTTGCCCATCATTAGATCATATGCTTTTTGCATATCTCTATCTACTCTTGATATATCTTCATCATAGCATACTAGTTTTTCTACTCTTGTTTTAGCTTTAGAACAATCGAAGCTAGGCTGAATTTTTTCACTTGAGTAGAGGTTTGATGTGATTAGTAATGTGGATATAAAAATAAGTTTTAAATTTTTCATTAGAGTTCCTTTTTGTGGTAATAAAATCTTGTTATTGTATCTTTTATGGGGTTTATTTATTATAATTTAAAAGCTTATTTTAACGCAAATCATCTACTATTTCGTATTTGTCGCCACATTTTTCATATAATTCGCTTAGATAACTTAGCACCTGCTTTTTATATAGTTTTCCATACAAACAAGGAATTTCTAAGTCCGTCCTGTAAATTTAAATTCTATGTTTCTAAATATTTATGGCTACTTATGGTCTATAGCCACATACTGCGCCATCTTTTTCATGGTCTTGACATATATATTCTTTTTCTGCGCAAGCCGTAAAAACAAATGCCAACAAAGCAAACATGATTAATTTTTTTATTTCCATTTTATCTCCTTTGATTTTGTATTAAATAATAACCCATGCTGACGCATCTTTTGTCTATCCATATTGATTTTTATATTAGAAAAAATTTCTTCCGCATCTTGCCTAAATTGTCTTGTTATTTTATTTAACTTTTCTTTTTCTGAGAGGGTGCTTTTTTTAAATGCCTCACTTGATAAGTTAAAACTATATTCAGATCTTATACGAAGCACCTTTGGCACACCATTGGTACCATAAAAGCTACAATATGTCTCATACTCTTGTGTCTGAATTATGCCATCACCCTTGTTTTGATGATTATATTTTTTGTTTAGTTCTTTAGGAAAGCTTCTACATTTTATACCATCTATGATATTGACAAAAGCTCTATCATAATACTGTCCAAATGTTTCATTTTTATATTTTATATTTGGATTATTAGTATTTAGCTCAAAAGAATTTATATTTTTCAAATCAAGATACTTTTCTCCATCGAATGTATCTATATTATCTATTTCAAGATAAAATATCTCAACTATCTCTCCGATGATACGGCGCTGCAACACTGTAAAATCATCATATTTGTCTAAACCCTCAAATAAGATGCCTCTATTTATCGGCGCCTTTACTGAAAATGTTTTATTTGAGCTATAAAGTGTAGTGTTTGGATCCATTTTTATATAGTCGCGATCATATATATCACTTTTATATGTATTATCAAAACTACATCCTGTTATGAAAGCTATTAAAAATGAAATTATTGGTATCTTCATCTCACTACACTCCTTTATGTATAGCCACTATTTTTATCAAATTCTTTGCATATAGTTTGCAGTTGTAATTTTATCTAAAACTGAACCCTATATGGTTTATCAAACAAAAGCCCTTCTTTTCTCATCTTCTCTCTGTCCATGCCAAGTTTTATGGTAGAAAATATTGCTTGTATGTCTTGCCTAAATATATTGTGTATATCATTTAAGACTTCCTGCTCTGTTTTGTTGCTATCTGTAAAAGCTTTTGATTTGCGATTAAAGCTATATTCATATTGCAGTCTAACCATATTTGTTGGTTTTTTAATGTTTTTTGGCTGATAAAATGAACAATATGTATCATAGTATTGTGTATATGTCTTTTCACCATCAATTACATTCTGATAAATCTGTCTCAAATCCGCATGGACAAATGTCCTGCATTTAACTCCATCTATATAATCAAGATATGCTTTTTTATATATAGCACTAGTAGTAGTATTGTAAAAACTCTCTTTAGTTTTTGTCTCTTCTTCAAAAATTTTAAGATTTTTTGGATTGAGATATTTTGCAGATTCAAAAGTATGCCCAGGATAAGACTCTGTCGAAATAATAAGCTTTGAAGCCATCATATTTTTTACAGCCCAAGTCAACGCCATGCCTTCCTCTACTTTATATACTCCATAAAAAACGCCTATATCCTTATGTATAGGTGCCATCAAAGAGAGCAATCCCTCTTTAGTAGATATTCTTTGATCTACACTCAAAATTTTAGATTCTTTATTGTCATCATCTACACTCGTAACAATGCCGCATCCCGACAGAAATAAGATAATAAATAAACATTTCGTAAGTTGCGGTTTTAAAGTAGCAACCAATACATCAAATGGAGTGATTATAAATAATATAAAATTTCTAAATTTCATCTATTCTCTTTCACTTTACTATAACATCCTCTCGATCGCTATTGCTTTCCTATCTCTTTAGCTTTCGCTTTTTATTTCTAGGCTTTGATCTAAACAGCGGCTCGGTCTTTGGTTTTGGCCTTGTTTCATAGTGTGTGTTATAGCATTTTAGCAGCTCTTGTCCGCACTTTTCACATGTAGTTTCACCTATATTATAAAATTTCATGCAATCAGGGCACCACATGCCCTCTAGCCTTTGCACGATTGGCGGCTCTTTTCTAAAAGCCATCCAAAAGCTATATATACCCAAAAATAAAAAACTAAAAGCTGGCAAAAGATATAAATTGCCAGCATCATCAAATTTAAAAAACTTCTCACCTACTTTTACATTTTTATGTATTAACATAGATATACAGTCAAGCAAGCACATAAATCCTATAAAAGACCAGCCTATGCGTTTAAACATATTTTCTACTTTCTAGTATTATTTTTCAAATTTTCTTTACGCCTTTTTGATCTAGACATTCTAAAGAATTTTGGTTTAGTTCTTGTGGTATTGTCGTAATTCCTTGACATTGCTTTTACTTCCTTATAGATAGTCCGAACAAGAACCGCTCCAGCTAGAAAAAGTGAAAAATTTGCCACATATCGCAATGTCCCATAGCTGTAATTAATATACAAAAAACAAAACACACCAAAAATGGCAGATACAAAAATAGAAGATATTATTGTGTTTTTATTAAAGTACTCAATAGATCCATACTTAATAAAACAACACAGATCAAACACAATCATGCTCAAAAAAATGCTAAAAGAAGCTAGACCAACCACATCAAACAACACCCAATACAATAGTGGCGATCCACTTTTTATTGTTATTTCAATTAAGCCATTTATGAAAATATCCCAAAATCTACCCAACCAAACTTCCTTTTTTTAACCAAACGGATCGGCAAATAATAAACCTTAAACCACTTCCTATCTTGGCAATATCGCCTAAATTTTAAATGAATTTATATGGAATTTACAGAGCCAATGAAGGAGTGCTATATTTTAGATGCTTTTTTACCGTGCTTGTCGTTAAATTTCGTTAGTTGCTTGCCGCAGTCTGGACACCAAGAGGCATCTTTGCCGACTTTAATGGCTTTGTCGCAGCTATTACACCATTTGTATTCAAATTCTTTCTTGATATCTTTAAATTTAATAGACCTATATCCAAGCCAAAAAAATAATATGGTGCCCACTAATGCCGCCACACCAGAAAGCAAGTAGAAATCTCCCATCAAAGAGTAGTCGGTACTATCATATGCTCTTGCTATTTTCTTGCTAGCAAAAATTTGAATAGCAGTTATCAAAAATCCAATAGATATAAAGAAATTACTCATTTTTCATTACCTTTAAAAGCCAAATTTGCAGCCCTTCAACTACTTTTTAGCTCCCTATATATAAAAAGCAAGCCAAGCAACGCTAGATAGACAGCCCTCCGGCAAAAATAATAAAACCTATTAAATAGTTCATTTTACCTCCTTTAATCAGATTACCGTAATACCTTTTATTTTGGAGCATATATAAAATCTGTATAGAAAAATTTATCATCATCTAGAGACACGGTCAAGATTAAAGACCTGAGCCTATTAACTCTATCAGATATATTGGGTCTCAAAGGACTGATTAGATAGTTGCTTTTCTTTTTAAAAGACCTCTCACATGTCTTTACCTTGAAAGGGCCAAAGTGATATAAAGGGGTATTCAATAGCCAAACTATACCCCTCATTATCCTAATCGGTAGCTCTTTTTTATGATATTTTTTATATATATCTACAAGGTCGCTCTCTAATAGCCAATACTTCTCATCACTCCACTCAAAATAATCCATAAGACCTGCAACAAATGAGTTCTCATCATAGCATTTTTCATATGCTAAATTTTTATAAAAATACTTCATAAGTCCTCCATGTAATCAAAATCAACACTTCTAATATCGCCATCATATATTCCAAATATGTAGCTACCTATCACCTCCAGTCTCTCTTTTGGGTCAAATTCCAATGATAGATATGGTCTTTTGATAGACTTTTTCTCAAATATAAGCTCTTGAGTACTATGCATAATAAAAACATCCAATATAGACACTATCCCTGCAAACAGTTCTCTTGGAATTTTTACTTCACATTTGTATGTATCATAAATTTCAAGTAGATCTTTTTCTAGTCGCCAATATTTATCATCATACCATATGCCGTTAAGAACTATTTGTCCTATAAATGAATCCTTATCAAAATACTTACTTGTTTTTACATTTTTATAAAAATTTTCAAATTTCATCAATCGCCTGCTCCATTTATATTTTTTAAAAATTTGATTTTCCAAATTTTAAAATCTTTATATTATTAGTTCACAACATATTTAGGCAAACCCCTCAAATAAAGACCAAATTTTATAGCCGTTCTTTTTATATTATCTCTTCGCTTTCATCTTTGCAATAAACCATATAATAATAATCGCTCAAAGATGCGATATAGATACAAATTTCAGAAAAATATATACGATATGCAAACTGCACACCAAAAGCATCCCTAAAACTAAACATTGTAAAAAATCAACACCTTTTACTTTTTTATACTAGTAGATATTGTCCTTAGTGTAAGATGTGAGCTTTTGCTGAATTTAGAGCTTTCTAAGTAGTCACTAAAACCAAAGTTAACTTTGCACTGTCTTACAAATGTCGCTTATTTTATTAAAGTAAAAATTTGTCATAGGATTTTTGTTTCCCAGTAATTTTTTGCTGATCTTGTAGGCTTTTTTATAATTTTTTATTGCTAATTTATACTCATCTGCTACTTCACAAATAGCTGCAATATTTGCATAACACTTTGCCACGCTAGTACTGCTATCCCCACATATCTTTAAATAAATTTCAAGTGCTTTATTATTAAGCTCAAAAGCTTTTATATAATCTTCTTTTTTCAAAAAAGCGACACCCAGATTATAATATGATACTGCTGTATCTTGGTGGATTTCTCCTAAGATTTTAATTCTTATTGTAAGAGATTTTTGAAAATTTTTTATAGAATTTTCAAAATCCTTTTTTAGCAAGAACACATTTCCTATATCATTATAAAATTTTGCTACTTCGACATTATTTATTCCAAATAACCTTTTAGAAATTTGTAATCCCTTTTTGTAAAATTTGATAGCTGAGTTATATCTACATTCTTCCGTGTATATATTTGCTATTTTTAAGTAAGTAGATAAACTTTTTTCATCAGATAAAAAATTCACTATTTCTTTTAGCAAATTTAATCTTTCGGTTATATTTTTATTTAATCTCATAAATATATCCTATTTTAATTTTTGATTTAAAAGTTTTTGTAGCTCTTTTTTATCTACATTATGCTTTCCAGTTTTAAACGCACTATCAAGGCAACTTTCTTTTGTTTTCCAAACACTATTAGGATATTTTTCATTTTGCACTGTCCGTATTGTGAATTAAAATTCCAAATTTAGCCTTTTTAGAAAAAAATTTATTTCCTGCTAAATTTGGACCAATACAAATATTGTCATTTTTCAATTCCATTGCCTGTGCTTTAATTAAGTCAGATAAAAACATTAAACTTTTTGTATCTCCTTGTATAAAAAAGACATCATCTTCTAGCCAAGTATTTATTTTTATTTTTTCTTTTGAATATTGCTCACATATACTATCTGTTTTTATTTGATGCCTCCTTAGATTGCAAATTAATCAATTTTTGCAATAGATAAATCCAGTTCTGTCTGAAATAACATATCGTATCCGATTTTTCTTAGTTCTTTGACTATTTCAAATCTATCATAAAAAAAATTTCTACAAGTATCATATTTATTTTTTTCTTCTTTTGGATACCAAGTCAGATTTTTATTGACTAAAGGATAGTGTTCTAGTGAAAAGCTATGATATTGATTTGGTTCTACTCCTTTTTTGTCTGGATAAAAAAGTAGAGCTTCGCAACCTAAAACTTTGATATTGTTTTGTTCTAATAAACCTAAAAATGATAAACCATCTTCATAATATAGCCATAATTCGCACTTTGTTATATCTTTTTCTTTATAAATTTTAGGAGATTTGTTGAACCATAAATTTAAATTGTCGATTACCGAATTTATATTATTTGATAAATTTGGGATTACAGAAAATAATGTAACATAACCAGCACGAGCCATACTATCTAATAATAAAAATTTTTCATACATAAAAATATTGTCTTTATCATACGCAGAATTATTTAATCTTGATTTGACTATTTCATAATCATAATTTCTACAAAAATCATACGATAAATCTAACTCTTTATCATTTTTGGCTTTATAGGTATAAGTCTGTATTTCTAAAATTTTTATATCATAC
>NZ_JAAKZD010000008.1:0-121443 GCF_015230035.1 Campylobacter concisus | reverse complement strand
GAATATGCACTTTGTAAAAACTAATTTTTCTTTTATATTTGTATCAGATATATTAGAGTCAAACATTTCAATTTTACAATTATTAAATTCTATATTTTTAAAATCATTTATATTTAAAAATCCAAATTTACAATTTTGAAATTTTATATTGTGTTTTTCTAAAATATCTTGTAAATCTTTATTGTTTATAGTGTCTATTTGACATATTTCTTTTACAATATGTGTTTGTTCAATACCATTAATTCCAATTAAATCACACTCGCTAACTTTATCGTTACCAAAAATTTCTTTTAGTTTTTCATTGGCTAAATTAAATGTATCTAATGTTTCCGATGATGATGTCAAGCAAGTTCTCTTAAAAATAATTTGTGCAATAAATTTAAAAACGTATCATGTTTGAACTTAATCATTGTCTAAACACTCTCTTAAAAATTCTATCTACATTTTTGGTGTAGTAGTTGTAGTCAAAGCACTCTTTGATCTCATCTTTGCTAAGGCTCTTAGTTAGGTCCTCGTCGTTTAGCAAATTTTGTAAAAATAGGCTGTGACCTTGCTCGTCGATCGCTTTTTTGCCCTCTTGCAAGTCCGCCCAGACCTTCATGGCGTTGCGCTGAACGATCTTGTAGGCGTCCTCTCTAGAAATCCCACGCTGCGGTAGCTGTAAAAGCACACGCTGTGAAAAGACTAATCCGCCTGTTAAATTTAAATTTTTCATCATATTTTCTGGATAGACAACCAAATTTGCTATCAAATTTTTGATACGAACCAGCATAAAATCAGCCGTGATAAACATATCTGGCAGGATAAATCTCTCAACTGAGCTGTGGCTGATGTCGCGCTCGTGCCAAAGTGCGACGTTTTCAAGAGAAGGCGTGACGTATGAGCGTAGCACCCTGCAAAGACCGGTGATGTTTTCGCTAAGGACTGGGTTGCGTTTGTGTGGCATCGCGCTTGAGCCCTTTTGTCCTGGGCTAAAGTACTCCTCGGCCTCATAAACTTCGGTCCTTTGGTAGTGCCTAATGGCAACTGCGATCTTCTCACAAGTAGAGGCCAAGATAGCGATAGCGCTCACCACGTGGGCGTAGCGGTCGCGCTGGATCACTTGATTTGACGCTGGAGCAGCTTTTAGACCTAGCTCCTCGCATGTTAGCTCTTCAAATTCCATCGGAGCGTGGGCTAAATTTCCCATAGCGCCTGAAAGCTTGCCGTAGCTGATCGTATCTTTTGCGTCTTTGATGAGCTTTAGCGCCCTTGCTATCTCGTCATACCAGATGGCAAGCACAAGGCCAAAAGTTATCGGCTCGCCGTGGATGCCGTGGCTTCTGCCGACCATGAGCGTATGCTTGTGCTCGTTCGCTCTGTCTTTGACCGCCTGCATGAACTCCTCTACATCGCTGATGATGAGCTCTAGGCTCTCTTTCATCTGAAGTGCGACGGCTGTGTCGATGCAGTCGCTTGAGGTCATGCCGTAGTGCACGAACCTGCTCTCCTCGCCAAGGCTCTCGCTGACGCTTGTTAAAAATGCGATGACATCGTGCTTTGTCGTCTTTTCTATCTCGTCGATGCGAGCCACTTCAAATTTAGCGTTTTTGCAAATTTTCTCGCAGTCGCTGTCGCTTATGAAGCCAAGTTTATTCCAAGCTTTAACGGCAGCTTTTTCTACCTTGAGCCAAGCATCGTATTTTGCTTGTATGCTCCACTTTTCAGCCATCTCTTTGCGTGAGTATCTTTCGACCATTGTTGAACCTTTTGTGTTAGTTTGCTTTTGTCCTGAAAGTATAAATTTGGCTTTTTGAGCCAGAAATCACGTCGTGCAATTTCTCTAAATTTAAGTTTTGATTATATAAAATCCGGGCTGAAATGTCGGTTATACGCTTATAAATTTGGGCTTAAGATAGCTCACTCGTTTTTCAAAGGATCATTATTGCCCTATGTAAATAAATTTATCATTACTGCAGATCACCAAAAAGCTTATGAAATTTTGCTGAAAAATGGCTTTAACATGAGCCAAACCCAGCGTCTCATCGACAAAGGCAGGCTGATCTGTGGCGGCAGTGTCGTGAGCGAGAAAAATGCCATTTTGTGTGGCGATGTCTTTTTGATCGACTATGAGGCCAAGCCAAAGGGACTAAAGCCGATCTTTGAGTGCGAGAGCTTTGCGGTATTTGACAAGCCAAGTGGGGTGCTGAGCCACCCAAATGGTAGGCACTGCGACTACTCACTAAACGATGAAATTTACACATTTTTTGGGCGAGATGCGAGCGTAGCACATAGGCTAGACTTTGAAACAAGTGGCGTGATAGTCGTGGGAAAAGATAGAAATTCTACGATAAAACTAAAGAAAATCTTTGAAAATAGAGAGGTTTCTAAAAGCTACGTCGCGATGGTGCAGGGCAAGATCGAGCGAGAATTTACGATCGATGCCAAGATGGATCTGGCAAACAACTACGACGATGTGAAAATGCGAATGCAAATTTGTGAAAATGGCAAGAGCGCGGTGACTAAAATTTTGCCGATCAGATATTTTGACGATATCGATACGACTTTAGTTCGGGCTATCCCACTCACTGGTAGGCAGCATCAAATTCGGTTGCATTTGTTTCATGTGAAACACAAGATCCTTGGCGAACCACTTTATGGTTTGTCGCGTCCGCAGATCGAGAAAATTTTAGATAAAGAGATGAGCGAGCGTGAACGGATAAATTTAACTGGAGCAAAAAGACTCTTGCTTAACTCGGATGAAATTTCATTTAAATTTGATGAAATTTTTTATAAGATAAAAAGCAAATTTGACGCCGAAAGTGAGTTTTATAAATTTGCAAAAGAAGCAAATAATTAAAATATTTAAATTTTAAAAAGTCTTTCTAGTAAAAATAATCTATAAAATTTTTCATAATTTTGCTTTTAAATTTGAAATAGAATTTCTGTTAAAAGATAGAATTAAATTTTGGCAATCAACTTTGTGTTTTTGTTTTTCACACAAAATTTCATGCCAAATTTTTCAGATTTTATTTTGAAGTTTTATTTTCATCTTTTAAAACTTTAATGATAAGTCCAAGCCCAATGCCAGCAACTATTACTATAAAAATGATCTCAGCGATATCAAGAGCTGTCATTTTTTACTCACGTTAGTTTTATCGTTAGTTGGTTTTTCTTCTGTTTTAGCTGCACTATTACCGCTAACGTTAGCTCTGAATTTAGAATTTTCATTTCGCTGTTTTAGCTGGCCACAAGCAGCACTTATATCAAGCCCTTTGCTCTGTCTGATCGTGCAAGTAACACCATGATCCCTTAGATATTCTTGAAATTTTAGCATGCTAGCAAGCTCAGGCCGTCCAAATTCACTCCCCTCATGCGGGTTAAAATAGATCAAATTTACCTTTGCCTTGATACCATGCAGCAGTTTAACCAGCTTTTTCGCATCACTAACGCTGTCGTTTAGGTCCTTTATAACAAGATATTCAAACATCACACGCTTTCGCATATCGATAGGAAATCCCCTAACAGCGTCCATAACAGCCTCGATATTATACGCCTTATTTATCGGCATCAGGCGGCTTCTAAGCTCGTTAGTAACAGCATGTAGTGATATGGCCAGCAAGACACCAAGATCCATCTCACCAAGCTTTTTTATCTGACTGCCAAGGCCGCTAGTCGAAACGGTTTGACGGCGTGGAGATATGGCTAGACCCTCATTAAGAGCTAAAATTTTGATCGCTTTACTAACATTAGCAAGGTTATCAAGTGGCTCACCCATACCCATATAAACGACATTTATGCGCCTCTCGTATGGTATGTTATTCTCTCTTTTTATCCACAAAATTTGTCCTACGATCTCACCAGCAGTCAAATTTCTAACAAGCCCACCCTTTGCTGTTAGGCAAAAAGCACAGCCCATTTTGCAGCCAATCTGCGAACTAACACAAACAGTATAACGAGCATGGCGACTAATCTTACCATCTTCGTCACTAATCTCCTCTTTCATCGGTAGCAAAACGCTCTCTATCCTTAGCCCATCTTTTAGCTCAAAAAGATACTTGATCGAGCCGTCGCTACTTTGCTCAAATTTCACACATTTTAGAGGATCAAGATAAAATTTCTCAGCCAAGTCCTGGCGCATATCTTTTGGCAAATTTAGCATTTGGCTAAATTCTGTCGCATTTTTTTTGTATACCCACTCATAAATTTGCGTCGCTCTAAAAGAGGGAGAGACTAGCTCTTTTAACTCTTCGATGCTAAGATCAAGCAAATTTTTCACATATTTTCCTTTACATATTTTGTTAGTAGCTCTTTAGCCGTAGAGTGATTTTTTATAAAATCAGCATGCGCATTTTCATCACAAAAATTTGTCGCTATAAAAATTCCGTGAGCTGGAATTTTAAAAATTTGAGCCACTTTTAGAACAGAAAAAAACTCCATATTTTCTAAAAAATATCCCTTTTCAAACATTTTATGAGCTAAATTTTTGTCTGTCGTTATGAAATTTGATGAATTTGTTTTGATAGTTCCACGTGAAACTATAGAAGAAATTTCACACTCGATAGGCGAGTAAGATCTATTTTCTATGCTAGAAATTTCAACATTTGCCCCAACCGAGCTTTCATAAATTTGCAAAATTTCACCATCTTTATAAAGGCCAGCTGAGCCAATAAAAACTATCTTTTCTGGCATCTGATATAAATTTCGCTCTGGATTTTTTGACAAATTTTGGCTTAGATTTTGCAGCTCTGGGTTTGATGAGTTTGCAAATTTAGCCTCGATCTTTGCAAGGTAATGAGGATCGATATTTTTTAAATTTATACTCTTTTCATCCACCCCAACACACGATCTTTTTTGCAAAAACTTTGTCAAATTTATCGCCATATCGACTAGCCCCACCCCCATCGGCAAGGCAAAGTCAAAAATTTCATTTTTCCCAGCTGAGATAACTAACATCAAAGCCTAACCTCAACGCCATTTGCCTTGAGATACTCTTTTAGCTTTTTTATCTCGATCTCGCCAAAATGAAATATCGAAGCAGCAAGACACGCATCAGCCCCGGCTTCAAAAGCATCCTTAAAATGCTCCATCTTTCCAGCGCCACCACTTGCGATGGTCGGTATAGAAAGCGCACTAAAGATCTTTGTCAGCTCCAGACTAAAGCCCTGCTTGACGCCGTCGTTGTCCATAGACGTTAGCAATATCTCCCCTGCTCCACGCGACTCAACCTCTTTTGCCCAAGAAAAGGCATCTTTTTTGGTATCGATCCTACCGCCATTTATAAAAACACTATAACCATTTTCGATCTTTTTGGCATCGATCGCCACAACGACACATTGCGAGCCAAATTTCTTAGCCGCTTCGTCGATCAAATTTGGATCTTTTATCGCCGATGAGTTTAGGCTCACCTTGTCGCAGCCCGCATTTAAAAGGCGCGATATATCATCGATCGTGCGTATGCCACCGCCAACGGTTAAGGGTATAAAAAGCTTACTTGCGACCTTTTTTACCACATCAACTATCGTATCACGACCAAGGTGAGAGGCTGTGATATCCAAAAAGCAAAGCTCATCAGCGCCCTCGTCGTTGTATCTTTTAGCTATCTCGACTGGGTCTCCAGCATCGACAAGTCCAACAAAATTTACACCTTTTACGACCCTGCCATCTTTTACGTCGAGGCATGGGATTATGCGTTTTGCAAAATGATTCAAATTTATCCTTTGTCTATCTTTCTAGCCGCCACTTCAAAATATGGCAAACTAGCCCAATTTTCTCGGTTTCCAACTATATAAATAACCTCTTTTGCTCTTGTTAGCGCCACGTTTAGCAGATTTGGCTTGCTAGCAGCCCATGCTCTAGCACCCTTTGTAGCTCCCCCTAACACAAATACAATAATGTCAGCTTCTTTGCCCTGCATCGTGTGGATAGTCCCAGCACCTTTTAAATTTCTACAAACATCTTTAAATGGCGTTATTATCCTGATGTTATAATTTTGGCTAGCTAGCTCGCCTGCTAAGAGCTCTTTAACCACCTCGCCTTCGGTTTTGTTATAGTTGCCTATCCACTCCTCACTTCTAACATCTATCCATTTTGTTTGCACGTTAGTGTTTGTAAATTTACTAGCCGCGCTTCTGCCAAGTATCATCATATCGTCGTATGTAGTCTCGTTTGATATCTCAAACATAGGGTTAGCGCACCTTCTATGCACGATCAGTGGCGAGCCAACCCAGATACTTTCGCCACTACCTTTTATATATGTGCCGATATTCTGCGCTTTGTCGGCTCTTAGTTGCACAGAGGACTTAAGCAAGTTAAACTCCTCTTTTGCCTCGCAGTAGCTAAGTATCGCGCTATTTAAACTAACAGGTAGTGTTATGATAGGCTCAAGCTGGAGTGGATCGCCTACTACCACAGCCATCTTTGAGCGAAGCAAAGCACCTAACGCGTTAGTTAAATTTGCCTGCCCTGCTTCATCTATCAAAAGCATGCCTATATCGCCATTTAAAAGGTCTTTAAAGGTGTTATTAAACGAAGCAAAAGTCGAGCTAACAACAGGCGTTAGCAAGAAGAGCCCCTTGATGATCTCACGTCTATGCTTTGCCTCTAAGCCGTTTTTCTCAGCCATCTTTTCATCGTTAAAGATAACGCTAAGGGCGCGTAAATTTGTCCTAACAGCCTCTTTGCACGCAAATATCGCTGCCTTATGCAAATTCAGCGCCTCTTTAAAAAGCTCTATCCTAGCCTTAAAAAGCTTTGTCTTGCGAAATTTCTCATCTATGCCACGCTCCATCATAAATGGCATACTCTTTTGCATCTCTTCGTTGCTCTCGCTAAAGCTGCCGTTTAGATAGCTATCTAGCTCCTCGCTCCTGCCAAGTATCTTTTGGCGTCTAGCAAAGTCGCCTTGCAGCCTTTTGTAGAGATTTATCTTAGTGCCAAGCTCTGCAGCCCTGCTCTCAAGCCCTGCTATCCCGTCTTTTAGCTCATTTAGCCTTGCTTCGTTTTTCTCTTTGCTCTCGCCATTTTGCTTGCTAGCTTTTAAATTCTGCTCAGCTATCTGGCGATTTATCTCGCCAACTTTTAGTGCCTCGTCGTTATACTTTTCAAAGGCCTCTGTCTTAAAAATCTGCTGAAAGAGAAAAAATGGCGGCTTTTCTGGTGTACTTAAATACTCCTGCAACGCTTCATTTTGACTAACAACTCTTGTTAGCTCGCTAAATTCAGCTTTTTTATCTTCAAGCTCGCCGCTAACGCTAGCAAACTCGCTCTCAAGTGGAGATAAAAGCTCCTCTATCTGCTTGGCTGAGTTATAGCTCTCTAGCCTTCTATCGATGTCAGCTAGCTCTGTTTTAAGGCTCTTTAGCTCCTCTTCTTTGATCCTGATCTCACTAAAAAGTAAATTTACCTCGTGAAGTGCGAGGTTAAATTTCTCCTTTGCCTCGTCAAAGTCATCTACGCCTTCGCCCACTGCCAGATATTTGCCAAGCCCCATCAAAAAGCCATCTTGCTCCAAAAACTCGCCGTATTCGCTTGCGATCTTGTCAAACTGGCTGTGAGTAGCCTCGATCTTTACGCCATTAATTGCGTTAAAAACAAAATTTGACTTGTTTTGCTTTGAGCCAAGCGCCACGCAAAATAGCCCCCAAGCTGGCTTTGAGATAAAGGACTTCTCGCCAAATTCGCTCTTTTCATCAGCCGAGAGCAGCCTTGTGGCTATAAATTTAAAATAATCAATCTCGCCCTTATAATCCCCTATGCTCTTTAACTGGCTTAGCTCCTTGCTCAAAATCTCAACCGCGCCATTGTTGCAAGAGCTAACGACCATCTCGTAGCCCTGCAGCTCGTCATTTAGCCTAAAATAAAGCGCCTTTTCGTCGCTGTCATAAACTGGCTCAAAGATATCGTGTCTGCTCATTTGCGCGAGCTTCATCGCCCTAAGCGTCACCACTTCAGCCATCACGTCCTTTAAAAGTGTTGTTTTGCCCGTACCTGGAGCGCCATTTACGCTATAAATCCCACCGTTACCTTCTTTAAATTTCTCTATGATGTTATTTAGCGCCATTTGCTGTGAGAAATTTAGTGCAAAATCACTTGCAAAAGCCGATCTTGGGTAGCGCTCAGCCTTAAAAAAGTCCCTCACAGCCCTTTGATTTAGCTCATCTCTAACGTCAAGCCTCTCAAATTTATTCTCACTGCCCTCGTCTAAAAACTGATCCGTCAGCTCGTGCGTCCTACCTGACTCATAAAATTTGATAAGTAAATTTATATCATCTATAAAAAAGCTATTTAAAAGGGCGTCGTTCTCTTTAAAATTTGGATCAGCGATCCTTACTTCAAGCCTGATCACATCTTTGCAAAATGGCGTCTTTAGCGAGTTTTTTAACTCCTCATGGACTGCTTTTACATAGTCGCTAAGCCTCATTTTCTCTTTGTGGATAGAAATTTTATCCTTGATGTGCTCGCACTCTTTGTTAAAGTCGTTTTGGCTGATCTCTTTTAGGTGGTTTAGTCGCACCATCGCCCAAGGAGCCGTTGGGATAAAGAGTTCATTTGATGAGTTTGGCGTGAAAAATGGGCTTAGCTCATCATCTAAATTTGCATCTTTTAAGGCAAAATTTTGCTCATTTTTGCAAAAAACTAGATCGCCAGAGAGCTTAAGCTTATAGCAAAATGCCTTTTCAAAGCTCGTTTGCTCAGAGCGTAGCTCATCTAAAATTTGCTCTTTTTCAAATTTCACCTTTGCTAGCTTTGATATCGCAAGGGCGAGCAAGTCAGTCTCAAAAATGCCGCCATAAATCGAAATTTCTACACCATTTTTTAAAAGCGACCTATCAAATGCTCTTAAAATTTGCATAAATTTCTCATCAAAATTTGCGATCTCAAGGTCCATTGATTTTTTAAATTTGCTATTTGTCTTTTTTGGCTCGTCTAAGGTTTTTGGCTCTAAATATTGTGATAATAAAAAGTATTTTAAGGTATTTGCCCTACTCAAATTTGTGCCTTATTTTGTTGTTATTTAGTGATTATAGTCCATTTTATATATGATTAAACTAAACTTGTAATCATTGTATAAGTAATTTTTGGCTAATATCGCGGCTATGATAAAGGCAAAAAAGCACTTTGGACAGAATTTTTTACAAGACAAAGCAACACTAGATAAGATCATCCAAGCGATACCCAAGGACGTAGCAAACGTCGTTGAGATTGGGCCTGGCTTAGGTGATTTGACATTTAGACTTTTGCAAATTTATAAGACAACCTCTTTTGAGATAGATTGTGAGCTGTTTCAAATTTTAAAGGTCAAATTTGCAAATGAGATCCAAAATGGACAATTAAAACTTTTTTGTAAAGATGCTTTAGAGCAGTGGCAAGAAGAGGGCGGACTAAGTAGCGAAAACTACTTTTTGGTCGCAAATTTGCCCTATTACGTTGCTACGAAGATGATACTAAATGCGATAGATGATGAAAAATGCCTTGGACTTATTGTGATGATACAAAAAGAGGTTGCTCTTAAATTTAGTGCAAAGAGCAGGGATAAAGAATTTAGCGCTTTATCGATCCTCGCTTCACTTCAAGGCAGGTGTGAGCTTTTGTTTGACGTGGATGCAAAGCTTTTTAATCCACCTCCAAAGGTCACATCCTCAGTCATCAAACTACAAAAAACAAAAAAGATTTTTGGCAAAGACGGGATTTTCAAAGATGCAAAACAATACGAGGCTTTTAAAGCATTTTTAAGAGCTGCGTTTGTTTCGCCAAGAAAGACGCTTTTAAAAAATTTATCCACAAATTTTGACAAAAAGGCGTTAGAAGAAATTTTTGAAGACCTAGGATTAGCTCAAAATTTACGTCCACACGAACTAGATGTCGATTCTTATCTAAAAGTATTTGAAAGATTAAAGGAAGATAATGAACGACAAAAACGAAGAAAAAGTTGTAACTAACCAAAGTAAAAACAACAAAAGACGAAGATTTAGACCAAAAAATAAGCCAAAACAAGAGGGCGAAACTACCGAGCAAACCTCACTAGCAAGCAAAAGCGTGATAGATAACTTCTTTGCAGCAGAGCAAGCTGAAAATGAAGCGCATGCTGAGCAAAAAAGTCAAAATCCTCGCCCAAAAAAGCAAAGAAACAATAAAAATCAAAACAAAAATGGCGAAAATAAGCCAAAAGAGCAAAAACAGCAAAAAGAAAAGCCAAAACAAGAGCCAAAAGCTGAAGTTAAAAACGAGACAAAAGAGCAAAAAGAGAAGCCCAAAAAGGCTAAAAAACCAAAGAAAAATTTACCTGCAAAGCTAAATGGCAACGAGCAGTGGCAGCAAGACATCGCAAGCGCGATGGAGGCAAACAAAGCCACTCACGAGCTAAGACTTGAGCCACTAAAATATCTAAACTCAAGCGAGCATAAAATTCGCATAACTCCACTTGGCGGTCTTGGCGAGATCGGCGGCAATATGACGGTCTTTGAAACTGAAACTAGCGCCATCATCGTTGATATCGGCATGAGCTTTCCAAGCGAGAGCATGCACGGCGTGGATATCCTCATCCCAGACTTCGACTATGTTCGCAAGATAAAAGATAAGATAAAAGGCGTCATCATCACCCACGCACACGAGGATCACATCGGCGCAGTGCCTTATTTTTACAAAGAGTTTAAATTTCCTATCTACGCCACACCGCTTCCACTTGGCATGATAAATAATAAATTTGAAGAACATGGTCTAAAACAAGAGCGCTCACTCTTTCGCTCAGTCGAAAAGAGAAAACCATATCTTATAGGCGACTTTGAGGTCGAGTGGATACACATCACGCACTCTATCATCGACGCTTCGGCACTTGCGATCACGACAAAGGCTGGCACGATCATCCACACAGGCGACTTTAAGATCGATCACACGCCGATAGATGGCTACCCAACAGACCTTGGCAGACTAGCGTATTATGGTGAGCGTGGCGTGCTTTGTCTATTAAGCGATAGCACAAACAGCTACAAAGAGGGCTTTACGAAGAGCGAAAGTAGTGTTGGCAAGACCTTTGACGCGATATTTTCAAAGGCAAAAGGCCGCGTCATAATGAGCACATTTAGCTCAAACATCCACCGCGTCTATCAAGCGATCGAATGGGGTCTAAAATACAACCGCAAAGTCTGTGTCATCGGCAGATCAATGGAGAGAAATTTATACACTGCTATGGAGCTTGGCTACATCAAGCTTGATAAGAAAATTTTTATCGACGCAAACGAAGTTGGTAAATTTAAAGATGACGAGGTACTTATCGTCACTACTGGCTCTCAGGGCGAGACTATGAGTGCGCTTTACCGCATGGCGACAGATGAGCACAAATATATAAAGATAAAGCCGACCGATCAGATCATAATCAGCTCAAAAGCGATCCCAGGCAACGAAAACAGCGTCTCAACGGTGCTAAATTTCTTACTAAAATCAGGCGCGAGCGTCGCTTACCAAGACTTTAGCGAGATCCACGTCAGCGGTCACGCAGCGCAAGAAGAGCAAAAGCTGATGCTTCGCCTCATAAAACCAAAATTTTTCTTGCCAGTGCATGGCGAGTACAACCACATAGCAAAGCACAAAGAGACGGCCATTAGCTGTGGTGTGGATGAGAGAAATATCTATCTAATGAGCGACGGCGATCAGATGGAGGTTTGTCAAAAGTACCTAAAACGTGTAAAAACGGTAAAAACTGGCAAAGTATTCATAGATAATCAAATAAATAAACAAATCGCAGACGACGTCGTCATCGACAGACAAAACCTCGCCGAAGCAGGCGTCGTCATGATAATCGCTCAAATTTCACGTCACGGTGCAAAACTCATCAACAAGCCTCGCGTCATCAGCTACGGCCTTGTGGGCGACAAGCAAGACGCCGAGTTTAGAAAAGAGATGGAGGGCGTTTTGGAGCAGTATCTAAGCAACGTCAAAGAGGAGCTTTTGAAAGATAGCAGACTACTCGAGTCACAAGTGCGCCAAGTGATCAGAAAGCACATATTTAGAAAGGTCAAAAAGTACCCAACTATCGTGCCGATCATCTATCTAATGTAAGGAAAATTTATGCAAAAAGCCAATCAAATCGCCGCTGAAGTCCTAGAGATAGAAGCAAATGAGCTTTTAAGACATGCTAAAAGCGTAGAGTTAGAAGATGCTGTAAATTTGATATTTAATGCAAAGGGCAAAGTCATAGTAACAGGTGTGGGCAAGAGCGGTCACGTGGGCGCAAAGATCGCTGCTACGCTTGCAAGCACTGGCACGCCAAGCTTTTTCTTACATCCGACAGAGGCCATGCATGGCGACCTTGGTATGATAGAAAAAGACGACATCTTGTTAGCCATTAGTTTTAGTGGTGAGAGCGATGAGCTTATCAAAATTTTGCCTCATGTAAAGCGCTTTGGCGTAAAAATCGTCGCCATGGCAAGAAGCAAGACAAGCTCACTTGGTAAATTTAGCGACGCTTTTATAGATATAAATGTAGAGAAAGAGGCGTGCCCACTAAATGCCGCCCCAACAGCATCAACCACACTAACGTTAGCTCTTGGCGATGCGTTAGCTGTTTGCTTGATGCAAAAGCGTGGCTTTAAAAAAGAGGACTTTGCAAATTTTCATCCAGGTGGTAGCCTTGGCAAGAGGCTATTTTTGAAGGTCAAAGATGTGATGAGAAGCGAAAATTTGCCGATAGTCCGCTGGAATGCAAGCCTAAAAAGCGCCATCGATACTATGACACATGGCAAGCTTGGCACTGTTCTCATCGTCGATAAAGATGGCGTGCTAGACGCTCTTTTAAGTGACGGCGATCTTAGGCGCGCGCTTATGAGAGAGGACTTTGACCTAGAAGAACCAGCGATGAAATTTGCAACCATGCATCCAAAAGAGATAAATGACAAAGAGATGTTAGCCGTAGATGCGTTAGCTTTAATAGAAAAGTATAAAATTCAGCTTCTAGCTGTCGTAGAAAATGGCGTGCCTGTGGGCGTTTTACACATCCATGACCTTGCAAATTTAGGACTATAAAATGGAAAAAACAAGACTAAATAAATTTATCTCACACAACACAAACTACTCACGCCGTGAGGCAGATGAGCTGATAAAAGCTGGCAAGGTTAGCATAGCAGGGCGTGTGGTTAGCGACCTTGCCACAAGCGTGGATGAAGATGACAAAGTGCGTATAAATGGCCGTTTGATAAAGCTAAAAAAGGAATTTACTGTTATCGTTTATCACAAACAAAAGGGCGAGCTAGTTAGCAAAAAAGATGACCGCGGACGAAAGACGATCTATGACACGTTAGATAAGAAATTTACAAAATTTGTTAGCGTGGGACGCTTAGACTACGCAAGCGAAGGGCTACTTTTGCTAACTGACGCTCCAGCGATCGCCACAGCGCTCATGAATAGCGACTTAGAGCGCGAATACTACCTAAAAGTAAAAGGCGAGGTGACAAAAGAGGTGATAGAAGCTATGACAAATGGCTTTTTCGCCAAGGACGCCACCAAAGGCGCGCACGCAAAAACCACTATAAAATCAATGGAATTTAAGCCATTTCTAGCCTATAAAGTCTTTGGCTCAAGCGGTGGCTACACAAAACTAAAAGTCATCATCAACGAGGGTCAAAACAGGGAGCTACGCCGATTTTTTGGCTACTTTGACCTTGAAGTGATGGATCTAAAACGTGTTAGCTTTGGGCGTATTAGCCTTGATATGCTAAAGCCTGGCAAATGGCGCTACTTCGAAAATAGCGAATACGAGGATCTAAGAGACTTTTTGAAAGTTAATAACGTTAGATACTAACATTAGGCTTGTTTCTATAACAAAGAGACAAGCCAGACCACAATAACTACGAATTTGCAAAATGGAGAAAAAATGAAAAAGGCTGTTCTTTTATCTGTGATATTGTTAACCACTGGCTTTTGCGAAGATCTTTTTGAGCTTGGGGTTGAAGCTTATAATAAAGGCGAGTTTGATAAAGCTGCCAAGCAATGGCAAAGAGGTTGTAATGATGGAAATATTGATAGTTGTACTAATTTAGGAACTTTATATGAAAACGGTCAAGGTGTGGCGCAGGACTATAATAAAGCAGCCGCCTTGTATAAACACGCTTGTGATAGTAAAGATGCTACTGGTTGCTATAATCTAGGTGGTTTTTATGAAAGAGGACAAGGAGTAGAGCAAGACTATACCAAAGCTGTCAAACTATACAAAAAAGCTTGTGATGGCAATGTTGCCCAAGCCTACCATAATTTGGGAGTTTTATATATAAACGGTCATGGCGTAGAGAAAGACTACTATAAAGCAGCTCAATTATGGCAAAAAGCTTGTAGTGACAAATATAGTACTAGCTGTTACAATTTAGGGATTTTATACAATATTGGTCAAGGCGTAAAACAAGACTATTATAAAGCAGCCGATCTATACAAACAAGCTTGTGATGATGGAGTTAGTAATAGCTGTTCTAGTTTAGGAATTTTATATGAAAACGGTCAAGGCGTAAAACAAAACTACAGTAAATCAGCAGAATTGTATGAAAAAGCTTGCAATAATGGATACAATCGCGGTTGTTTTAATTTAGGAGCTTTTTATCTAAAAGGAAAAGGTGCAAAACAAGACTATCACATAGCAAAAGAATATTTTGGTAAGGCTTGCAAATTAGGGTTTCAATCAGGATGCGATTTTTACAAAAAATTAAACGAATAGCGCCTTGATACTAAAAACAATCTAGTAAGCTCTAACAAATTTAGAGCTTCTCTAAATTTATATCTTATTTTCTGAAAGTAGGATGTTTATATATGGATTTAGCAGTGTTTCACCGCGTGCTGCATAGAGCAAGACCTCTTTAAAGTAGTTGTCGTTTATGCCGTAAGTGTGAAACTCATACGCCCCTATGCCATATCCCATCGGCGTGATATCGACCCTCGAGTACCAGGCATTTTGCGCTGGGATGTAGCGGTTTGTATCTCTTGAATAGACATATAACTTGATCTTATCTTTGCTCTTTTGTGCCATATACCAGATGAAAGAATTTGTGACGTCGTTAAAAAAGTAGATGTCGCCATTTGGCATTATCGCCTGAGCTGTGTCGTTGTTATCAACGATGAGCGTTCTGCTCTCATAACATATAAATTTATTTGGCGTTAGCTGCTCTATGGGCTCAGATTTGCCGTTATTTAGGACTAAAATTTTATCATCGCTTATGTCGGCATTGTAGGCGAGCACAGCTAAGACTAGAGCTAACAAACAAAGAGAAAAAATTTGCTTTATCAAAATAAAAATCCTCTTAACAAATAGTATTTGAGCACGTAAAGCGAGCAGATCAGCACGCAAACACTCAGCCAGATCGATGAAAATTTAAGCTTATGCGAGTAGTTTGTCTTTGTGATGATCTCCACAAGATATGGCATAAGGCCGTAAAAAACGCCCAAAAACAAACTGCCCCAGATGAGGTAGCCAACGTAAAAATAGTCGCTTCTTAACATGCAGTATGGGCACTTGTGATTTGGCTGCTCGTAAACGTAAAGGCCAAAAAAGTAGGTGATAGCGTAGTAGCTAAGCACTAAAAATAGCAAATTTGCCACAAAACTTGCCATGCTTTGCTTTAAGAAATTTAGCATCAAAATGACAAAAAATAGCACAAAAAAGGCGCTCACTAAGCCAAAATTTGTATAGCCAAATGGCAGCTTTGGAGCCTGAAAAGTGACCGAGCAGCAAAAGACTGGCACTTTTAGCGGGATGTTATAAAAAAACGAAATTTCTATGCCAAGCTCGACTAATATCATCACAAAAAGGCAGATGAAAATGGCATATTTTTTCTTTAGATATGGGAAATTTAGAGCCTGCACGTCGAGTCTATTTATAACCAGCCAGATACCAAGCCCAAATATCAGCAAAATTTTAGTGAGCATCAAGATGCCGCCAAATTTATTTGAGCCGATCACGCCAGCTGAGCACATAGCCCCTGGCACGATGTCAGAGAGTTCGTTTAGACAAAGTGCGAAAAATATAAACAAAACGATCTTTGCGCAGACGCTAAAGAGCAAGATCGTATTTACAAGGTAGTTTTGCTTTTCAAGCGAGTATTGAAGTGATGTTAGCGCGTTATAGTCCCACGACTTCACGATCCTAACGACGTAAAATAGCGAAATACTCATCAAAACTAACAGCACAAACTCCGCTAACAAAAAAGCGATAACGGCGTTTGATAAAAATACGCTCATACTATCTCTCCGTTTTGCAAGCTAACAACCCTATCTGTAGCGCCCAGCTCGTCAAAAATGCTATCGTGAGTGGAGACTATGACGCTTTTTTTAAGCGCTTTAAATGACTCAAGTAGGCCTAAAAATGCACGCGCATTTTGCCTATCTAAATTTGCCGTTGGCTCATCAGCCAAAATGATATCAGCGTCCATCGACAAAGCCCTAGCCACCGCACATCTTTGGCGCTCGCCACCGCTTAAATTTGATACATTTTCATCTCTTTTGTGAGAAATGTTGGCGAGGTTTAGAGCCTTTTTTATCATCTCTTCACGCACATTTGCCTTGAAATTTGTTAGAGCAAACGGAGCTAACAAATTTTCATAAACGCTTAAGCCCTCGATGAGGTTAAAATTTTGAAAGATAAGCCCAAGCCTTTTGTGTCTAAACTCAGAGCAAAATGCGTCAGGCAGTTTTGCGATGTTAGTGCCGTCTATCAAAATCTCCCCGCTAGTTGGCTTTTGAAGTAGAGCTATGAGCGAGAGCAGAGTGCTTTTACCACTTCCGCTAACGCCTTTTAGTATCACTAACTCGCCGTTATTAACGTCTAAATTTATATTTTTTAGAGCGCAAAACTCGTTTTGTTTGCCTTGGTTATAGACTAGGCTAACGCCTCTTATATTTATCATTTTAGCCCCTCATTTATGTCACTACACGCCACACGCCACGACGGGATAAGCACAAATGCCAAAAATGGTATGACGCCAAAGACAAAGATCAAAAAAAGCTTATCAAACTCCAAAATAGGCGTAAAATTTGTAAAATTTAAAAGCTCATCGCCTAAAAATATCCCCTTTAAAAATGGAGCATTAAAAACAAATACAAAGATATAAGCTAACATAACGCCAAGCAAAAAGGCGCTAACGCTAACGATGAAATTTTGTATAAATTTTAAAAAAATGATCTCTTTTATACTAAAGCCGATGCTTCGTAAAATGGCTATCTCACGCTTTTTACTGCCATAAGCAAGTGAAATTTGGTTTTTAAGCAGCACGAAAAAAATGAGCATAACGCTAACATAAATACTCATAAAAATTCCACCCTTATAGTAGTAAAGATGTCTAATGTTTGCCACCTCGTCTTCTATGCTAATAGCAAATGAGTTTGGATATAAATTCTCTATCTTTAATGCCACTTGGCTGATCTCTTCGCTATTTGGCACATCAACATAGAGCTTTGTGTATTCTTCATCTTTTAAATTTAAGATAGCCCTTAGCGTTTTTGGATGCAAAAATATGGCGTTATTTGCGATAAGAGCGCTTTGTTTTGGCATGGTTTTTACTATCTTTACTGGTATCATGCGCTCTTCAGTTAAGAAGTTAAAGCTCTCATCGTAGTAAAGCTCGTTCATAGCAGCTTTTACGCCCTCGCCAACGATCATCTCATCTTCTTTCAAGCTATCATCCTCATATAGATGAAACCAAACGCGCTTTTGCACGAAGTAGTACTCCCCGTCAGCCACGCCTCTAACATCAGCCACGCCATCGATCTTTGAGATGTCGTAGATGTAGCCAGGGTGCATGAGATCGTTTTTACCAGCACGAAACGCGCTAACAACGATGCTTGATCTATCTTTTACTAAGCTTATAAGATCATGCTGGATAGAGCCAGAGATGAAAAGCACCGAGCTTAGTACAAAGATAATGAGCGCAAAGAGGCAAAAGCTAAAGAGATGATCCTTTTTGTCTTTAAAGAGCAAGATCACGGCATAGTTTATGAAATTTCTACTTATCATAGACAAAGCCCTTTTGCTCTTTTAGACTAAAGCTAGAAGCTAAATTTGCCCTTGTTATCTTTGAAATTTCTCTTAGCTCATCTTGCTTTGCTTTGTGGTCAAAGCTAAGGTAGTGCGCCGCTAAAAGCGTGTAAGAGAGTCCAAAAAATAATGCCAAAAATGCTAGAAATTTCACTTTACTTACCGATAAATGTCTTTATCTCGTCAAATTTTATGACACCTTTGCCAGCGTGATCTTTCATAAAGCTATTTGCCTTTGCTTCGTCTTTAAAAGGGATAAACTCCTCGCCCATCGGTCCAAAAACGTTTGAGCCATGAACGTAAAACGCCTCTTTTGCATCAAGCTTTTCAAGCGTGTAATAATCACTCACATAAGCTTCTTTCGCTACCTCATCAGCAAAGTAAAAGTGCGCCATATCTTTTACGCCATCAAAGTAATAATCCTTGCCACCAGTCTTGATAAGCGTCGCCCACTGCTTGTTTTTTATAGGCATGCCACACACCGCACATCTTGCGTCCTTTGGCAGCTCGATGCGCTCTTTTGCCCCTTTATAGGCGTTTATATTTGCCTCACTAGTCAAATTTCCAGCCCACAAGGCAAAAACCGCACTAAGCAACAAAGCTATAAATTTCATCTTATCTCCTTTAATCTCTCTTTTTCTAACTCGCCCTTTTCATAGAGCTTTTTTAACATCTCATCATCAAATTCTATCTCGTAGTAGCCCTTGACAAACTCACTAAATTTGACAAAATCATCAAATGCATATCCAAGCAGCCAGCGTCCGCCGTTATTGCCACCGACTAAATTTTGATGCTCCGTCCCGTCATACCAGATAAAAAAGGTCGTTTGCTCTATCTCATCTGGCAAGAAGTAAGAGCGAAATTTAGCAGCCTCGCCACTATAAATTTGCTCTATCACGCTTTTATCAGAGCCAGCACTTAACGAATTTAGCTCATTTTCATGATCAAACCCTCTAACCAGCACCGCCTCACGCGTAAATATCACATCTAGCAGATCACCCTGCCCGTTATCTACCACGTATCTTAGGCTATTTTCATCCTCTTTTTTAGAAATGAGCCTTAGATACTCTTCCCCTGGCTCCAAAAAGGCACTATCAAGTAGATAAAGTGCCTCAAGGCTTGCCTCTTTATTGCCCCAGTTTTTAAAACTCATCAATGCTTTCCTAAAATTTCTAAATTCTCGCACGCCTCTTTTAGGCCATTTTTACAGCTTTTAGTAAAAATTTCACGTGCTTTTTCCACATCTTCTTTCACGCCTTTGCCCTCAGCTAGCATGATAGCGTAGTTGTTGCAGCCCTTTTCATAGGCGTATATGCACGCTTGCTCGTAAAGTTTTGTCGCTTTTGTTAAATTTTGATCGACGCCCTGGGCATAGACATATAAAAAGCCAAGGTTGTCACATCCTATGCCAGCTTCGTTTGCGCAGGCCATTTCGTAGTATGTTTTGGCTTTTGCGTAGTCTTTCTCGACGCCTTCGCCCTGAGCGTATAGGTAGCCAAGGTTGCTACATCCCATGCCGTCACCTGCCTTGCAAGCCTTTTCATAGAGCTCTTTTGCCTTTTTTAGATCTTTTTCTACGCCAGTGCCGTTTGCATAGAGCAAGCCAAGCTCAGTGCAGCCCTCGTTGTCGCTACATGCTTTTTCATAAAATTTAACTGCTTTTGCTAGGTCTTTTTCTACGCCTTTGCCATTTTCATAGACGTAGCCAAGGTTGCTGCAAGCCATAGAGAAATTTTGATCGCAAGCCTTTTCATAAAGCATAGCTGCCTTTGCCTCGTCCTTTTTGACGTTACCGTCGCCCCTGCTGTAAAGCACAGCTAGGTTGTAGCAGCCTGATGCCTTTTTCTCTTTGTCACAAGCATCTTCATAAATTTGCGCTAGTTTGTTGTGATCATCTTTTGCACTTAAAGCCTCTTTGATGTAGCCAGCATTTAAAACGCACAAACTAGCAGCCAGTAAAATCAAACTCTTCATCATCATATCTCCTAAACTACTTTTATGTCTCTGCCGCGGTAGGCTAGGGCGATCAGCAAGGCAAGAGCTGCTAAGATCAAGTATATTAGCCCTGAAACGCCAAATCCTTCACCATTTGCGTATGAGTGAAGCCCGCTAAGGTAGAAATTTACTCCAAAATATGTAAAAAGCACCGAAGCAAATGATAGCACGCTAGCTGTTAAAAAGGCGAAAACGCCCCTAAGCTTTGGTATAAACCTTAAGTGAAGCACTATGGCATAGACGATGATCGTGATATATGACCAGCTCTCTTTGCTGTCCCAGCCCCAGTATCTGCCCCAGCTCTCGTTCGCCCAGACGCCGCCTAAGAAATTTCCGATAGTTAGCAAGCTAAGTCCTATGATGAGGCTTAGCTCGTCGGTGGCGGCGAGGTATCTTATCTGCTCGCTAAGTTTTTGCTCATTTTTGTCATTTTTTAGAGCCATTAAGATAAGTCCCACAATCCCTAGCACAAAGCCAAAGCCCAAAAAGCCGTAGCTTGCCGTGATAACGCTTACGTGCACGCTAAGCCAAAATGACTTTAAAACAGGGACTAAATTTGTTATCTGAGGGTTTATAAAATTTAGATGAGCAACCAACAAGCTAACACTTGCAAAGAGTGAAGCAGCGCCAAGTGCGAAGCTTTGATGCTTGAAAAATAGCACTCCAGCTAGCACGCTTATAAGCGAGATATAGACCAAACTCTCATAAGCATCGCTCCAAGGTGCGTGACCTGAGATGTAAGCGCGTAGGGCTAAATTTAGAGCATGCACTATAAACGCAGTAAAAAACGCAAGGCTAATCGCTCTTTCAAATCTAAATTTCCTCCCAAAAAATAGCCTATAAAAGCCAAGAGCGAGCGAAGCAAGAGCTAGGATCATGTAAAAATAGATAAGAAATTTAAATATCTCCATTTGGTTGTAAAGCACTTCAAGGCCAACTTTTGCCTCGCTTGGCGCAAGAGAGCCTAGAGTGCTTCTTTGATAGCCTGAAATTTGCTCCAAACTCTTATCAGCCTCTTTGCACTCGCCACTTTTTACGCAAAGGCTTAAATTTTCTATGTAAGCTCCTAAAACGCTTTTAAACTCGTTTGAAATTTCATCTTTGCTAAAGGCTTCATTTACAGACAGCCACGTGATCTTATCGCCGCTTTTAGCTGGGATAAATTTTAAAATTTCTCCCTTTAGCGCAAGGTATAAGACATTTAGCCTCTCGTCAAATTTAATGACGTCGTTATCAAATTTATCTCTTTTTGAGGCGGATTTTTCATTTGCAGCCTCTACAAATTTAGCCAGTTTATACTCGCCATTTTCGTTAAAAACGTCCTTAAAACTAGCAAATTTCTCACTAACTCCAAGAAGCTCACCCACACGCTCGCTTGTGATCTTTACTATCCTTTTATCCATCCACTCTTGTGGCGAGATGGCAAAAGAGAGCATGAGCTCATCGCTACTAAGCCCAAAGAGCGTCGTTTTGGTTGAAATTTTGCTTATTACCGCCCTTGTGTAAGAGCTAGCTGGGGCGATCCTGCTATCAGTTTGAACTAAAATTTTGGCAAATTTATCTGCATGAGCTTTAAAATTTATGACTTCATCGCTTGCGAAATTTGGCGTGGCATTTAGTAAAAGCAGGGCTAAAAATGCAAGCTGCGTGCCTTTTATAAAGTTACAAAGTCTAAAAAATCGGCTCTTTTTGCTAAATAAATTTCCCACAAAGCCAAGGCAAAGCAGAAAATATCCGATGTAAGTTGGCACTTTGCCAGGATCAAAGCTGATCTCAAAGGCGCTTCCAAGCTCGTCAGCGTCGTATGATGATTGAAAAATTTTATAGCCCATGATGCTTAGTGGGTGATTTAGTGAAATTTCATGTTCGGCACCTGCGATGCTTACTTTGCTCGTGTAAGATGATGGGCTATTTAGCCCTGCGTAGCGCTCTAGGATAAATTTATCAAGCCTTAGTGAAAATGGTAAATTTATCGCTCTTGAGCTAAAGTAAAATTTCGCCTCTTGCCCATCAAAGCTTAAAACGCTTGGCTCAAGATCATATCCAGCGCCACCTTTTAGCTTGGCGCTTTTACTCTTTTCATTAGCAAAGCCAGCCTCTATGCTAAGTGTGGCTGGAGCGTTTTTCTCATCCTTTTTGTAGCCAGTTATCTTTATCTCGAATTCTTTGCCATTTATATTTTTTTTGAAGCGAAAGTCGTTTTTGCCAAGCAGACTAAGTTTTAGTGGATATTCAAAACTTTCATTTGAAATTTGCACTCTCAAATAGGGCTTTGTGCTTTGCATATAGTTGCCGCTCTCGCCCACTCTAAGATGCAATACACCCTCTTCGCCAAAGTATCTTGTAAGCGCAGCACCGATGAAGATCAGAATAAAAGCAAGATGTATCAAAAATGCGCCAAATTTCTTATACATCTTGGTTTTTAGGGTGCTAATAGCTAGGCAAATAACGCAAGCTGCCATGACGCACTCGTACCAGAGCGCTTCATAAACAAGCACTCTAGCCGTCTGTGTGTCATAAAAATTTTCCAAAAAGGTCGCCACCCCTGCACCAAAAGCAAGGATAAATAATAATATTAAAGACAAGCGATAAATGTTTAAAATTTTCATCACCTGCCCTTAAGCCTTAAATGCTATAAGTCTGTCCTGCATAAAGTATAAAAACCCTAAGCAATAAAACGCCAACGACTGCTGCAAATGAGCCAAGGTAGAAGCTAAATTTCATCTTGCCAAGTGCGAAATTTAAAACAAGAGGCAAGACAAAGCCAACTAAAACAACCCCAAGCCAAAAGAATTTAGCCCAAACGCCACTATAAAATGCAACTGCCGCGCCTTGCTGATAGCTTGAGCCAAGCAAAAGTGAGACAAAAAGCATTAAAATGAGTAAAATTTCAGCACATAAGACGTAAAACTCCACGCCATGAAGCGAGCCAAGGTCGCTTGAGTGTGGATCTTCTTTGAAAAATAGTGCCGCTATCAAGCTGCTGCCACTTATGCCAGCACTTAGTCCTGAAGCTATGAAAAGCGCTGGTAAAACAGCGGTGTTTAAAAGAGGAAATCTAATGAGCACCGAGATCAAAAAGCCTGTATATGCGCAAATGATAACCGCAAAAAGCAAGCAAAGCGCACTTAAGAGCGGATAAAGTGGCGATAAAATTTTCATTATGCCATCAAAGATGCCACAAAAAGATTTTAGCTCCGTGCTAAACGCATACAAACACATCAAAAAGCTAAGCGGTATAAAGACACAAAGTCCAGCAACACCGATAGACATAACTGACGTGAAGTTGTAATTAATCAAAATTTTCCAAAACAAAAGTGGCTTTTCAAGGTCAGCTATCAAGCAAACCATACCAAGCATGATACTAACAAAGGCTAGAAGCGAAGCAGCCTTGAAAAATGGGCTAAAGCTCTCTTGTCTTTTGTAGCGCTTTAGAACTATGGCAGCTATTAGCGCTCCGCCACTCATACCAGCTAGCAGAAGATAAACAGCGATCGGCCAGCCCCACTCAACTGCGTGCGAAAATGTCGCAGTGAAATTTAATGCACCATCCATCTTACACCCCCGCTTTTACTTTAGGAATATATCTAAGGCTTGGTTTTGTGCCAAGTTCTGCTCTTAGCCTTATGCTATCTTTGACAGCTAAAAGCTTGCTAATGTGCGAGCTCTCATCGTTTAAATCGCCAAATACCAAAGCCTCATATCTGCACGCCTCAACGCAGGCTGGATCTTTTTTATCCTTTAAATTTGTATCTATGCAGAAGTTACAGCTTTGGGCTGAGTGAGTAACTTTATCGATATATCTCACGTCGTAAGGACAGGCTACGATGCAGTATTTACAGGCGATGCAGTCATCTATGTTTGTAGTTTGGATGCCAGTTTTTATGTCCTTGTGACAGGCTTTTGTTGGGCAAACAGCGACACAAGGCGCATCCTCACACTGCTGACAAGACACTCTTACATATCTTTTATCAAGCAAATTTTTTGGATCAGTCTTATCCTCTACAAAAAGTCTCATCTGTCCTTTTGGGACTAAATTTACTTTTCTACATGCCACTTCACAGTCCGTGCAGCCAACGCATTTGTTTTGGTCAAATATCATGCCAAAATGTGGTTTTTTCGCACTCTCTTCAATCTTAAAAGCAAAACCACTACTTGCCACGCTAGCACCAGCAGCCACAACTGCCATGCGTTTAAAGAAGGCTCTTCTGCTATTTTGATTTTGCATTTTTAACTCCATTTATGCCTTAATGAGGCTTTTTAATGCCCTCATTTTGCTCTTTTTCATGAATTTTTCTTGCCGCCTCAGCTAGTTCACTAGGCTTTAAGACCTTAATAAGCTCTATCTCAAAAACGATAGTCTCGCCTCCAGGTATCCCCTCCATGCCGCTATCGCCGTATGCAAGCTCAGGCGGGATAACAAATTTAAACTTCTCGCCCTCTTTCATAAGCATGAGACCCTCTTCAAGTCCAGGGATCAAATTTAGCATCGAAAGATGAGCTGGAGCCTCTTTTGTCTCGTCAAAGACCTTGCCATCGACAAAGCTTGCTTTATAATTTACTATGATGATGCTCTCAGGCTTTGGTGTAGCCCCTTTTGAGCTACTTTTTATGATCTCATATTGTAAATTTGATTTTGTTGTTTTTACATTTTTGTTTTTTGCATTTTTTTCCATATAGGCTTTGCCTTGGGCTAAATTCTCTTTTAGCTTGGCTGCCTCTTTTTCTTTTACTATCTTATCTAAGCTTTCAGCCCTTTTGTTTAGTAGCTTTACTATCTCATCATCACTTAGTTTTAGCTCGCTCTTTAGCGCATCGCTAAAGCCTTTTATCACTGCATCAGCGTCATAGCCAACACCTAGTTGCTTTTGATCTAGCAGTCCTTTTAAAACATATCCACCACTTGTTGCGCCTATGGCATAAGAGTCGTTTGTATCGACATTTGCTAAGAGGCTAGCCACGCTTAGGCTAAGAAGTAGCGAACATTTTAAAAACCCATTTTTCATTTCAAACCCTTAAGATTAAAGGGGCTAAAACTAGCCCCTAAATGCTATAAATTTTTGTTTAGAATTCTCTGAGCTTCTTTTATATACTCTTTAGATGCATCTAGTCTTTGTTTAGTAAATTTAAATCCGTGCATACCCCACGAACCATCTTTTTCGACCATATCGATGATCTCTTGAGCGTTTTGGACAAGCTCATAAACTCTTGCTTTATCACTTGGATCTAGCTTTTTAGTCTCTAGTAGTGAGTAAATTCCCTCGATGCCTATTTTGACCTCTGAGAATTCATTTTTAACTGGAGTTTGCCATCCCATAACCTCATCATAAACTTGTTTTTGGTTTTTAAAATGAAGTGTTGGTTTTAGCTCAGATAGCACTGGGCTATGGCAGCCTTTGTTATCTTTCATGTCTTTATCAGCCCAAGATGTTCTAGCGCATGCCCACATCAAATCAACATAGTTGTGGCCATTTTTATCTCTCTCAAAGTGCCAATCTTTAGCATCTCTTGGACCTTTAGCAGCGTCGCCTGGGACAAGAGATTTCTCTTTTGGATCGACCATGATCTTCCAGATGTGAGAGCGTCTTTGAGTATCAAAGCCAGCGTTGTCTTGGAACTGAACAGCGTAGAAATTCTCGCAGCTCATCATAAATGGCATGTGGCAAGATGCACAAGTGTTGTTTTTGTGTGTATCTGCTTTTGATGCGATATATGCTTGAGTCTCGTGACAATCTTTACAATCTTTTTTGATCTTTGGTTTAGTGTAGAACGCACTTAGATAGCCTTGATCTGGGTTGTAGTTCATGCCAGTTACGCTCTTATCGCCTACAACTGGACCTGTGTTGTCGTGTGGATCGTGGCAAGTGACGCATCTCATACCTTTATCGTAGTGAGCGGTAAAGTATGATTGAGAGCCTTCTGAGCCGCATCCTGGTCCCATTGATTTAAATTTAGAGCTAAGTGAGAGATCAAGCTTGCCGTTGTTAAGCGGATTAGCTCGCATTAGATCTGGGCTAAAGTTAAATCTTTGGTGACAGCGTTCGCAGTTTGATGTTCTAAAATTTGTAGCTCCATCAAGGTGACCGCCAGCTCCGTGGCACTCCTCACAGCTTACGCCTTTTGAGATAGTGTGTTTTTGAAGCTCTTTGGCATTACCAAGTGCTGCGTAAAATTCTGCTTTTGACTTAAAGTCAAATTTAACTGGGTGGCAAACCTCACAATATGATGAGTTTGCTTGGAAAAACATCGACTTTTTATGTTTTGCGGCGTATGAGGCAAGACCTCTAACATATCCGCCATTATCGCCATACTCTTCAAGAGTGCCAGGAAATTCTGGGACAAGCTCTTTTATCTTTTTAACAGTTGCGTCGTCTAAATTTAACGCCCATGTTCTTTGCCATTGGTTACCGCCAGCTACGATCTGACCTGTGCCATCTCTTAGCAAACCACCCTCAACGTAGTAAGTACCACGAAGTAGCCATGCATCGACGTAGCCCATCTTAGTTCTTAAGTGACCAACGGTTGCGTAGATGACATCTGGAGTGATACCTTTTGGTAGGATAGAAGCGGTATCTTTGTCAAATACTGGCTCAGTTAGGTTGTTATTAACCTCTGGGTGCTCGCCAGGGAAGCGCATAGTAGTTGCGTGGCGAGATCTGCTCCAGACCTCATACTGAGCTGGGTGACACTCACCGCACTTTTCTGGTCCTACAAATTTATTAGGAAATTGAAGTGATGAGGTGGCTGGAATTCTATACATCATAGAACTATAGCCCTTACCACCATCTCTTTTACTAAGCTTTGACATATCAAAGCCATGTCCCTCGGCAAGCCACTCTAAGCCACGGTCGTGAACGACCATTTTGCCGACGGTTTTGCCACCATACTTTGTAAAAATAGGGTGGTTTTTAAATAGCCAGTTATACATCTCTTGCTCTTCTACGACGTAGTCTTGCAAGGAGACAACACCTCTACTTTGCAGTGTGCCTTTAGGATTTGCGATAACATCACGTGCTTTATCGGACATCTGCATATTATGCTCTTCGCAACAGGCTTGTGAAGCAAAGATACTAACACCCATGAGTAAGCCTGCTAAGGCTTTGTGTAAGTTTCTCACGTCTCCTCCTTTGAATTTTTATCCTAAAATCAAAATGATTTCATACTGATAATCTTAACACCAAAAAAGGGTAGAAAAGGGGGAAAATTAACAAATTATAAATTTTCGAAACTAATTGTAAATGCAACGTGGTTTTCATCCACATTTTTAGCAAAGATTAGGGCGTTATTTTTGCGAGCGATAAGCCGGCTCATATATAGCCCAAGCCCGCTACCGCTCTCTTTTGTGCTAAAGTGTGGCTCAAAGATGACCTTTAAAAATGAATTTTTTATCGCTCCTGCGTTATTTTGCACGCATAAATTCTTTCTGCCATCTTTTAAAAAGGCGCTTATCTTTATCACTCTTGGCTTTGTGTAGCTTTGCTTAAATGCGTCTTTTGCGTTGTTTATGATATTTATTAAAATTTGGATTATCTCATTAAAATTTGCAAATACCTCAAAATTTTCTCTCACGTCAAGCTGCACTTCGATCTGATACTTTTTAAGCGTTGCGTTTAAAATTTTTATCGTTTGATTTATCACTTCAAGCACCTTAAATTCTTTTCTCAAGGTATTTGGACTAAAGAAATTTTTAAAGTCATCAACGGTTTCTGACATGAAATTTATCTGCTTGCTTGTCTCTTCTATAAACTCATAAATTTTCGCCTCATCAAGCTTTTTTCTCTCTTGATAGAGTTCTAAATTTATTAAAGCTGAGCTTATCTGAGCAAGCGGCTGCTTCCACTGGTGCGAGATATTACCTATCATCTCGCCCATCGAGGCTAGGCGGCTTTGATGAATCATTAGCTGCTCAGTCTGCTTTTTGCTCTCCTCACCTCGCCTGTGCATCTTATAAACAAGTAGCAAAAATAGCCCAAAGATAAGCGTTATAGCGCTCATTATGACGATGACTTCTCGCAAGTGGTAGGTAAAAATAGCGCGGATTGGTATCTTAAACGAGATCATCGCGACCGTTTCGTTCACGTCTGGGATCTCTATGCCCTCCATGCCATATTTTTCTAGCATTTGTTGTGGGGCGTTTGCACTGCTATGACAGGCTAGACAGCTTGGACTTTGGTTTTTTATAGGCAGACCCACAAAGAGCTGTGATCCATTTTCATCTTTTATTATCTTTACAAATTCTTGAAATTTATTCTCTTTAAAGCCGTGCAAGACGCCAGCTTCAAATTCATTTGGCTCGTGGGCTTTGTTTAGCGGAGCGATGGCAACTAGCTTGTAGTCAAATTCAAGGTTGTATTTTTTCTTTTGGATGTTGTAAATTTCACGGCTTATATATGAAGATGACAGAAGTCTCTCGTCAAAAAAGTCCTCTTTTAAGATGCCCTGCTCTTTTAACTGCTCGATTAGTGGGCGCTGAACTCCAGCGATGTACTCTCTTACTGAATTTATGCCCTCTAAAACATAATACGCCTCTTTTTTGGCGTCCTTCATCGCAAGATCGTTGTAGAAATTTAAAACAAGCGCCGAAACTAGCAGATAGACAAAGATAAAAGCACCGACAATTAGCTGAAATTTATATCTCACAAAGATAGCCCACGCCGTATAAATTTTTGATCACATCTTTGCCAAGCTTTCTTCTAAGCTCTTTTACGATCGTCTTTATCGCCTCTTTTGTCGGCTGCTCGTAGTCCCAGATGTAGTCAAAAATTTGCTCATAAGTGATAGTTTGGTTTTTGTTGTTTAAAAAGTACTCCAAAAGCTTGCTCTCGCTCTTACTTAGATGAGAAATTTCGCCATTTACATAAAGCGCTTTTTTGCCAAAATCATACTCAAGCTCGTCATTTAGCCTGATAGTCGGAGTGCGCCCCACAAGCTCCATAGCGACATCCTCAAGCGCTTTTATGAAAGACTTTTTATCATATGGTTTTGCGAGATATCTTGTGATCTTTAGCTCAACTGCTCGCCACAGATACTCTTGCTCGACGTGGCTTGATAAGATCACGATAGGGATTTTTTGATTGATAGCTCTTACTTTTTTAGCGATCTCAAGACCATCGATATTTGGCACGCTGATATCAAGTACTAGCACATCATACGCCCCGCTCATAGCAAGCTCAAGCGCATCAAAGCCGTCTGTGACGCCTTTAACCTCTGCGAAAAAGAGCTCCAGCGAGGCGCAGATATTTCGCAAAATCGCCTCTTCATCCTCTAAGCAAAGAACCTTTTTGTTTGATAAAACATCTAAAATATCATACTCTTGCATACGTCATCTCATCTCTTAAGCCAAAATGCCGACTTAAATAACACAAAATAAAAACTATTTCATAAATTTACATCATGATCGTAAGCTTAAAGTAAAAAATAGGCTCGCTACTTAAGCGATAAATTTAAAAGAGAAAGTTAAATTTAGCCAAAGATTTGGCTAAATTTCCTAACTAGCCTTTAGTTGCCTCTGCTTCCAGGCTTAATAGCCTTGCTGCCGCTCTTACAAAGCGGACAGCGCTCTGGCTCATAAATTTCAAATTCAAAATTCCCCAAAGCAAAAAATGGCTTGTCACTTGGCAGTTTTGCATTTACTTTAGCTTCATTGCCTAAATTTGCAACCTTACAAAAGCCGCGGTTTGCAAGTGCTGCAAAACCAACCACCTCGCCACCAAGGCTCTCTATCACGTGGGCTGCCTCAAGTGCCGAGCCACCAGTTGTGATGATATCTTCGCAAACTATAAATTTCTCACCTTTTTTCACTTCAAAACCGCGCCTTAGGCTCATCACCCTATCAACGCGCTCTGTAAATATAAAGCGCTTTTTCGCCGCGCGAGCTAGCTCGTATCCAGCTAAAATTCCACCAAGTGCTGGCGAGCAAACGCTATCAAATTTAATGTCAAATTTCTCTATCACAGCGGCAAGCTCATCTGCTAGCTTTCCCGCCAAAGCTGGGTCTTCAAGCACCTTCGCACTTTGTAGATAAAACTGCGAGTGGTTGCCGCTACTTAGCAAAAAGTGTCCCTCCAAATACGCCCCAGCATCCTTATAAATTTTCTCTAAATCCATCGCTTTTTCCTTTTAAAATTTGCCAAAAATCTTAACACATACCCACTTAAGCCACTCTTTTTAAAATTTAATAAGCCCCGCCCTTGTATAATTCTTGCACTCATACAAAAAGGACACTCATGCTTCTATTTAACCCTGTTGTTTTTAGCATTTTGGTGATGACGGTGCTATGTTTGCTGCGTTTTAACATCCTGCTTTCTATCCTCGTTTCTGCGCTTGTTGCTGGGGTTATGTATAAGCATGGTTTTAGCGGATTTGAAAGTGGTTTGGCAAGCGGTTTTGAGAGCTTTTTTACAGCTCTAAAAGAGACCACGCAAAGCCTCATAAGCGGCATGCAAGGCAACCTTGAAACCTCGCTTAGCTACATCTTGCTAGGTGCTCTTGCTGCTGCCATAGCAAATACAAATTTAACAGCTATCTTGATAAATGCAATGAGTAAATTTCTTAGCTCAAATAAGGTCATTTTTACACTAACCATCGCATTTATCGCTTGTTTGTCTCAAAACTTGATCCCAGTTCATATAGCCTTCATACCTATCTTGATCCCGCCACTTCTTGCCCTTATGAACAAAATGGGCATAGATAGACGCGCGGTGGCTTGTGCTCTTACATTTGGACTGCAAGCGCCTTATGTGAGCATTAGCGTTGGCTTTGGTCTGCTTTTTCACAATATCCTTAAAAAAGAGCTAGCCAACAACGGCATAAACACAACCATCTCAGACATCTCATCAGTCATGTGGATAGGTGGGGCTTCGATGTTTGTGGGGCTCATCTTAGCTATACTTTTTTATAGTAAAAAAAGGATTTATAAAACTTCTAAATTTGAAAAAGCCGAGCTTGATGAGATCGAGCGCGCAAAAAGCCTTGAGATGACTAAAAAAGAGTGGGCGGTCTTAGCTGGTGCAGTTGTCGCCTTTGTCGTGCAAATTTATACTTCGCTCTTGCCACTTGGCGCACTACTTGGGCTTTTGGTCATGGTCGTTTTTGGAGGCATCGAATACAAAAAAGTAGATAAGATCATGGATAATGGCCTTGCTATGATGGGCTTTATCGCATTTATCATGCTTGTTGCTGCAGGATATGGCACCATTTTAAGAGAGAGTGGCGGTATAGACGAGCTTGTGAAATACGCTAGCTTGGTCTCTGGCGGCAAGATAGGTGGAGCATTTTTGATGCTACTTATAGGACTTCTCGTCACTATGGGCATAGGCACTAGCTTTGGCACTATCCCTATCTTAGCCTCTATCTATGTGCCACTTTGCCTTAGCCTTGGCTTTGGTGTGCCAGCTATCATCTTGCTAGTTGGTATAGCAGCGGCTCTAGGCGACGCTGGAAGCCCAGCAAGCGACAGCACACTTGGGCCAACGAGCGGTCTAAATGCTGATGGTGAGCACAACCACATATATGATACTTGCGTGCCTACGTTTATATTTTTTAACATCCCACTAATCATCGGTGGCGTCGTAGGTGCGTTGATACTTGGATAAATTATGATAGATAAAAAACAACCAAAATTATGTAAGGAGTAAAAATGATAGGTATGCTAGTTGCCGAAGAGACACCACAGATCACTCAAATTTTACAAAAAGCGGTTCAAGAGATAAAACGAATAAACCCTCATGCAAGGGTTGAATTTGTAGATTATAACGACTACTATATAAATAAAGAAAATGAACAAAATTTGAAAGAGCTGATCGCAAAGCATAGACGTGGCGAGCTTAAATATTACACTCTTGATGATGTGATCGCTGAAACCGATGCCATAATAGAAGGCAAAAATTTAAGATGAAAATTCTTTTTACAGATGATTTTAAAGAGAGTCTAAAAGAGATATTAAAATTCATAAAACAAGATAGCAAAAATCGTGCATATAACTTTCGCGATAGTCTAAAAAATGAAATCATGAAAATCCCTGAAAGACCATACTCTTACAGAGAAAATCTAACTATGAAAGATACTCAAGTAAGAGACTTGGTCTTCAAGGGATATGTTGTTGTGTTTGTCATAGAAGAGGGCGAACAGACTATTACTATCATATCAATCTATAAATACAATCTGCCAAATTTAAAATATCCTCAGTAACTATTTTTTGCCGATATAAATTTTGGAACATCTTTTGCTTTAAAAAGATCATAAAAAATTTTAAAACGAGAAAAAAGGATAAACTCATGATGAGATCACTTTGGTCTGGTGTTTCAGGCCTACAAGCCCACCAGATAGCCATGGACGTAGAAGGCAACAATATCGCAAACGTCAATACCTATGGTTTTAAATACAACCGCGCAAATTTTGCTGATATACTAAGCCAAACTCCAAGAGTAGCTACAGCTCCACAAGGTCAGCTAGGCGGTCAAAACGCTATGCAAATAGGTCTAGGAACGACCATAAACTCAACTACAAGAATTTTCTCACAAGGCACACTAACAGCCACTGATAAGCAAACCGACCTTGCTCTTCAAGGAAATGGCTTCTTTGTCGTCTCTCCAGATGGCGGAACGACAAGATACTATACAAGAAACGGCGACTTCGTCCGTGATAAGGCTGGTAACTTTGTAAATAACAGCGGTTATATCGTTCAAGGCTGGACTAGAGATGAAGAGACTGGCACTATCGACTCAACAGGTCCGATAAGCAACATCGTCATCAAAGAAGGTCTTACAACTCCAGCAAGAGCAACAACAGAAGTTAAAATAAAAGGCAACCTCGACTCAGGTAACACTATCGGTCAAAGAAGCACTCCTATATATTCACTCGACTCAGTAGCTGGCGGCATAGACTATAATAATGATGGAAAAATAGATACAAATGAAGCTCATAATGAAAATGACGTCAATAATGACCGATTTTATACAAACTCAAGAAACGAGCAAATTTTAACAGAGCGTGGCGTTGATCTTGGTGTTACATTTGACGAGCTTGGAAATGGTCTTGCGTTAAGAGATGGACAAGGTATCTGGGTAAGTTATGCGAATGCAAAGTCTACTCCGTTCTTAATGGGTGAACCACATGGTTCTAATGTCGGAAAATTTACTAATGCAACTACTCACGCCCTCGAAGAACGTACGCTTAATATCACACTAAACGGTGTAAAAATACCAGCTTCTGGGGCTGGTACGACAGTAACTAGCATAAGTGATGTCGCTGCAGCCATAAACGCCCAGTATAACAAAACCGGCGTCCAAGCTGAAATTTCAAATGGAAATAAACTTACTCTTATAAATAGAAACAACTCTGGAACAATCGCTAGTACAAAAAATATTCATTTAACTGTGAACGGGAATGATAGTACTGGGCTAAAAAGTACTAAAATTATTACTGCATATCAATATACATACACTAGTTCACCAACAACAGCCGATCATGACTATGATGATGCAAAACCTAGAAAAGTCACTACAACAGAAGATCTGCGTGAAGCTATGCAAGAAGATGCAAGAAAATATGTTGATTATAATGGTGATGGAACTATACGTACATCTACAACACAAGAGGCTTTAGTAAAGGCTGCAAACCTAACCACAACTCAAGCTGCTGCACAAGCTGCACTGGCTGGCGATGCGGACTTTTTAGCTGCATACAACGATGCCTATAACAATATAGCACTTACTACTCCAGATGAAAAACATGCTGCAGGCTTAGCTGCAGTAAATTCGTTGATAGATTTAAATGATGGTGTAAAATTTACAGTAAATAAAGCAGGACAATATCAACTAGAAAATCCAGCAAGTAAAGAATTTGATAAAGCTCTTTATATGACGACTACTGGATTAACAACAGAAGCGACAGGAAGCTCAAATGCCAATGCCGCAGTAAGTGAAAACGTAAGGCTCACAACTATAATGAAAGCCCTTGACGGCGCTCTAAGCCCCGGTCAAGCCCTACGCAATAGCGGCAAACTAATGATGTCTAGCCACGGCTCAACGGCTGAAATATTTGACTCACTTGGCTCAAAACACACAGTTAGCATTAAATGGGCAAAGACAGGCACTACAACAGATGGCGGAACTGAGTGGAATATGATCATCCAAGTGCCAGAGCCTGCTAAGATAAACTACACAGGCGAGGGTCCAGACAACGTCGTAACTGGCTCACTAAGATTTAACTCAAACGGCTCACTTGCTAGCTTTCACCCAGCTACGATAACATTTTCAGCTAACAACGGCTCACAAAGCGGACAAAATGTTAGTTTAAATTTTGGCTTGGGGACTGATTTTAACGGACTAACAAGCTTTGATAAAGACTCATCAACTGAGTCTATCTCACAAGATGGCTACACAGGTGGCACGCTAAATGACCTAAAGATCGACGAAACAGGAACTATCATCGGTGCATTTACAAACGGACAAAGCTTTGGTCTAGCTCAAGTGGCACTTGCTAGCTTTACAAACAACGAGGGTCTTCAAAGTGAGGGCGGAAACGTCTTTTCACAAACTGCAAACTCAGGCGAAGCAGTCATCGGTGCAGCAGGCACAGGTGATAAAGGAACGATCGCAGCTTCAAAACTAGAAGCTAGTAACGTCGATCTAAGCCGTGCGCTAACAGATCTTATCGTCATCCAAAGAGGCTTTCAAGCAAACTCAAAAACGATCACAACAAGTGACGAGATGCTAAACACACTTCTTCAACTAAAACAATAACAAAGGGGGCGCTCGCTCCCTTTTAAATTTACAAATAAAATCAGCCTTCTTTTTGTAAAATGCTAAAAAATTTCACAAAAAGAGAAAATATGCAAGTAACACTACTAAACCACACTCCGCTAAATATCTGCTCTCACGCGATCCGCACATGCTGGCAAAGCTTTGAAAAAGGCGACAATGGCGGCGAAAAAGACGTCGAACTGATAGATAAAGTGGGTAATAAATTTAAACACGCATCAACGCTGGAGCATCTTTACTACAACTTCTACATCCAAGGCATCTCGCGCGCACTACTTCAAGAGCTAGCCCGCCACCGCATAGCAAGCCTAAGCGTCAAATCAACCCGCTACACGCTAAAAGAGCTAAAAAAGGAGGAGAAATTTGAAGTAGGGCAGTTTGAGCGTGCGGCTAAATTTATCGTACTAACAAATGACGAAATGGTCGATAACGCAAGCATAAAAGCGCTTGAAAATTTACGTGAAATTTTAGCCTCAACCACAAAAAGCCTTGATATAGTTAAATACTGCTTGCCAGAATGCTATAAAACCGAGCTTACATGGAGTATAAATGCTAGAAGCTTGCAAAATTTCATCTCTCTAAGAAGCTCAAAATCAGCCCTTTGGGAGATAAGAAATTTAGCAAATGCTATCTATGACACCTTGCCAAATGAGCATAAATTTATATTTGAGAAGTGTTTGCCAGAGGATGAGGGTTAAATTTACTTTTTCAAAACGTAGAGAAGTTCGTCTACGTGGATGTTTCTAGCTTTTAAATTTCTGCTGCCGCGGTAAGCATTATATTTTTGGCGAAGTAGATGAACTTTGCCCATTTTATTTAGGTTTTTATCAAATTCATCTTGATTTATAAAGCCCTCTGAGTTAAACGAGATAAGCACAAATTTCGCCTTTAAATTTGCTATGAGCTCGAAAAATGCCTCGCTTGCTGATGATTTTTTATTAAAAACTGATCTGTTCCAGTCCTTTGAAATACCTGAAACTTTTGAAATTTTACTTGGCTCAGTGTAGCTTGCGATGAGATTTAGCATGAAGTAGTTTGAGCCGTATGGATGCTGGTTATAAGGCGGATCAAGATAGACTAGATCAAGCCCATCAAGCTCTTTTGCGAGCAAATTTGCGTCCTTTTGATAGACCTCAAATGGCACGCTAAAATTTGAGAAAATTGGTTTTGTCAAATTTATATCAGAAGTGATCCTTGAGATGGCATTTTGCCCCCTGCCACCAAACTGACCGATGCCCTCTTTATTTTTATGAAAACCTTTAAAAATTCCACTCGTATTTGCATGCACGCTTGCATTATAAAGTAGCGGTGCTATGAAAAATTTTCTCATCTCCTCTGGCAAGAGCTCACCTATGAGCCTTCTTGCGGTGTCAATGAATATGGCATTTTTTCTTGTGTAAAAGACCCGCTCGCCCCAAGCGATATTTTCGTCATTTTGCGGGGCATAAAGCCTTGTTATAAAGCCCTCATGAAGGCTCTTTTTTATCTCTTTTTCAAGCTTTTTTTGCCAGAAATTTATCTCATCTCTTAGTTCGTTTGTGGCGTTTTGCAAATAGCATGAGTTGGTGATGAAGCTATAAAGTTCCAAGTCGTTTGCGACTAGAAATTCGCTATTTTGCTTTAAAAACCTAGCCACCACGCCGCTTCCACTAAAGAGATCACAGCAGCTAAGCTTCTCTTTTTTAAGCTCATCTTTTGCGTGCTTTACGCCTCGCTCGATAAAGCCTAAAAGAGAGCGTTTGTTACCAAGGTAGGTTAAAATTTGCTCTTTTAGATAGGCTTGATTTTCTTGTTTTACTGGCTTCAAATCAGTGCTTTTTTAGTCCCATAGCATCAACGTCAAGTTTGATCTCTTCGTTGTTTATGATGACTAGACCATGATCTAGAATTTTCTTTGCTATGGCGTGTGCCTCATCAAGTGAGTGCATCTTGTAAGTGCCGCATTGAAATTTATTTAGCTCTGGAATTTTATCTTGATCTTTGACCTCTAAGATGTCCTTCATAGAAGCAAGCCATGCCTTTTTTACAGCTTCTTCGCTAGGTGTGCCGATCACGCTCATATAAAAGCCAGTCCTGCAACCCATCGGTGAGATGTCTATGATCTCCACGCCGTTGCCGTTTAAATGGTTTCTCATAAAGCCAGCAAATAGGTGTTCTAAAGTGTGGATGCCTTTTTCTGGCAAAATTTCCTCATTTGGCTTGCAAAATCTCAAGTCAAAAACGCTGATATCATCGCCTTTTGGGGTCTTCATACTCTTTGCAAGTCTTACTCCTGGGGCTTTCATCTTCACATGATCTACGCAAAAACTATCAAGTAGTGGCATATATTCTCCTTTAAATTTTTGGTAATTTTAGCGTAAAAAAGATTTAAAAATTTAAAGGCCCACGTAAATTTACATGAGCCTGGTAATATTTGAATAGTTTGAGATATTAAAATTTATTTTTTCTAACGTCTGTTAGTATGACCTTCGCCATGCCGTCTATCTCGCTAGTTACGTCATTTGTGTTACTAACAACGCTTCTATTTTCTTTTGTGACGTTATCTATTTGGGCAACACTTCTATTTATCATATTTATGCCCTCAGCTTGCTCTTTTATAGATTCGCTCATCTCGTTTATTGATTGAGCCAATACATTTGTATTTGCTTCTATCTCGCCAAGGCTTTTTTGAGTGCGTTCAGCTAGCTTTCTAACCTCATCAGCCACGACCGCAAAGCCACGTCCATGCTCACCTGCACGGGCTGCTTCTATGGCGGCATTTAGAGCAAGTAAATTTGTCTGATCAGCGATGTCACGGATGATGACGATGATATTTTTTATCTCTTCACTTTGTCTTATGACGTCTCCTGTCTTTTGTGAGATAGCATTCATCGAGCTACTCATCTGCTCAACCGCAGCTGCGCTCTCTTGGATAGAGTCAGCTTGTTTGCTAGCACCCTCAGTTAAATTTCTCATAGACTCAGCAAGCATCGTTGCTTTTTCTTCTAAAATTTGAGCTTGATTTAGGTTGCTATTTAACATAGCGCTTATAGCATCACCTGCATTATTTATGCCAACTATCATAGCTTTTAGATCAGCCTCTATGTCATCTCTTAGCTCGATCTTAGCGGTGTAGTCGTTATTTGAGTAGGCTTTTAGGATATTTATGACGCTGCCTAAATTTTGGCTGATAGAGCTAAAGAAGGTATTTAGCAGATCTTTTAGTTTGATAAGTGATGGGTTGTTTGGATTTTCACTTAGTTTGACGCCTAAATTTCCTCTTATCATATTATTTGCAGCTATATTTAGCTCTTCAAGCATGGTGTTATCTTTCTTGATACCAGCTATGACTTTGTCTATGTTTTTGTTTATCTCCTCGCTCATCACGCCAAATTCATCAGTCGTGTGGATATCTAGCTTGCTTGGGGCAGTGCTACTCTCATAAGTGATAAATTTAAATGTATCAGAAAGCTTCTCTTGGATAACGCTGATAGGTTTAAGCGAGCGTTTTAGTAGCACGAAAACAATGGCTGAGAGTATGACTATAAAGAGCACTGCAAGCATTAGCTGAGCTTTTAAGATAGGCATAGTGTGGTTTGAAAAGGTATCCGCACCTATGGCGACGGTTGCAAGCCAGCCATCATCGTTGATAGGTAAAATTTTAGCAGTTACATCTTGGTTTTTAGAGTTTTTATATGAGATCAGACCATTTTCGTCAAATTCTTTATTGTTATATTTTTCTGAGACGACCTTTGTAGCTGGCAAGATAGTACCAACCTCTGAAGCTACGTCAGAAAAGAGCATAGTGCCATCTTTTCTCATCACATAAGCATATCCGCCATCACCAGTGTTGCCTATCTCGATGATCTTGTCGCTAACCTTTTTTACATCCACATCTATACCAGCAACGCCAACAAATTTACCATTTTTAGTAACTGGAGCTGTGAAAGTTACAACAAGATCGTTTGTAGAAGTGACCCTTGGCTCGGTATAAATTTCTTTATTTTTCTCTTTTGTGCTCTTATACCAGCCTCTAGTTCTCGGGTCGTAGTTATCAGCTACGGTTGTTCTTTTACCATCTGACTGAAAGAAGTGTCCGTCCTCATCGCCGTAATAGACATATTTCACCGCAGAGTTTGCAACCTTTTTTTCTAATAAGACAAAATTCATTATCTCATCGCCACTTTGAGCGCCTTCAACTGCTGATGAAATTTTCTTGACGTACTCTAAATTTTCATCAAAAAAAGTGTTTGCAACACTCTTTATATCCTTAAGAACCTGATCCTCTTTGCCACTGACAAGCTCAACGATCTTGTCCTTTGAAGTAAAATAACTAACCGCCGAGATAGCGCAAAACGAGATGATGAGTAAAATCATCAAGGCGAGTGCTATCTTATTTGTGATAGAACGAAACACCTCTGCTCCTTTAAATTTTGTTTGAAATTCATTTGAAAAACAAAATCGGAGCAAAAGTATAAATGTTTATAGTGTTCTCATAAATTCGGTGCTGTAAATTCCCTCGATGCGTCTTTTCATATCATCATGCCAGCCATTTGTAAGAGTGGTGAGAGCGTTAAATTTCTCTAGTAAATTTAAATTTTCACTTGGCGCGTAAAAAAGTCTGTTTATCTCTAAAATGCTCATATGAACTGGGTCACTTTCTATAACCTCTACCACGTCACCTGCTTTGCATGAGCCTGGCGTAAGGACGCGGTAGTACCAGCCAGTAAGGCCTGTTTCAAAGATGTGAGTAGCCATATTTTCATTGCCCCATCTTTTTGAGAGCTTAAAGCATGGCTTTCTAGGCTGTGAGACTTGAAGCACAAGCGAGCCCACCTTGTGGATATCGCCCACATAGACGCAGCTCTCATCAAGCCCATCAACGCATAAATTCTCCCCCATCGCCCCATAAGCCATGTTTTTTAATCCTAAAAAACTCTCCCACTCGGCGTAGTTTGCAAATGAATTTGCAAAAACAGCCTTTTCAGGGCCGCCGTGGTGCTTCGTATCAGCGACGCTATCACCCTCAAAGCCAAGCTCATTTGCAAAAATTTCGCCATTTTGAGCTACTTTAAAAATAGCTGAGCTCCAAGGTAAATTTAGCTTATCAGTCGCACCTTGCGAGCCGTAGTTTTTCACATCTCCTATTAGTAAAGCTTTTAGTGTTGCCATATTTTTCCTATCAAATTTAGTTTATTCTTAAATTATTCGCGTGAGTTAGCGCTATCGCGATAGCATCGGTGATATCAAGCGGTTTTATCTCTTTATTTATGCCTAAAATTTTTTTCACCATAAAAGCCACCTGCTCTTTGTCAGCCTTTGCCTTGCCAGTGACCGTCTTTTTCACCTGAAGCGGCGTGTATTCGGCAAAGTCGCCATGAAGCTGCAAAATTTTAAGACTAAGTGCCCCGCGAAACTGAGCGAGCTTTAAGACCGTTTTTGGGTTGTAGGCAAAGAAGATGTCCTCTATCGCGACCTCGTCAAATTTATGGTTTTTAAAGATGAGATCAAGCCCCTCACAAAGCTCTGTTATTTGGTATTGAAGCGTGTTTGGCTTTATCTTTATAAGCCCAGCTTCAAGAAGTATGGTTTTAAATTTGCTCTTTTCAAGTATCGCGTAACCGCAATTTTTCGTGCCTGGATCGATTCCTAAAATTTTCATCACAATCTTTTCAATACTTTTTCACGACTTTTTCACGCCGTGAAAAAGTTTGTCGGAGTTTAACAAAGGTTTTATTAAATTTAAGATAAAATCGCTAATAAAATTAATTACTTCAAAAGGGTTTAAATTTGCTAGCAGACGAGATTTTAGAGCTTTTACAGACAAAAATATCCGCTAATGAATTTGACTGCTACATCAAACAATTAAAATTTAACGAAAAGGCTTCAAACGAAGATTTTATAGTTTTTAACGCCACGAGTGAATTGATGGCTAAATTTATAAAAACTAGATACGCTGAAAAGATCGCCTACCTTTATGAAGTAAAAACCGGCAAAAAGCCAGAAGTCGAGATAACTAGCCAAACAAAGCTAAAAAACATAAAGCAAAACCAAGTAAATGTAAAGCAGATCAAGGCACAAAGCAGCATTTTAAACCCTGGATATACATTTGAAAATTTTGTCTGCGGCGACTCAAATCAGTTTGCATTTTTAAACGCAAAAGCAGTCGCGGACAAGCCTGGCGTGCTTTACAACCCACTTTTTATATATGGCACAACTGGCCTTGGCAAGACGCACTTGCTTCAATCAGTTGGCAACTACTGCCTAGATCAAGGCAAGGTCGTCATCTGCGTGACGAGTGATCAGTTTATGATTGATTTTACCACGCATCTAAATAGCCACTCGATGACTAAATTTCGTGAAAAATACCGAAACTGCGACGTTTTACTAATAGATGACGTGCAGTTTCTAGGCAAGACCGATAAAATTCAAGAGGAGTTTTTTAACACCTTTAACGAGCTCATTGCCAAAAAAGGTCAGATCGTCATGACCTCAGACCGCCCAGCAAAGATACTAAAAGGCTTTGATGAGAGGCTAAAGTCTAGGTTTGAACAAAGCATAATGGCTGATATCACGCCACCTGAGCTTGATACAAAGATAGCTATCATCATCAAAAAATGTGAATTTGACAAAATTTATCTAAACAAAGAAGTGATCGACTACATCGCTACAAATATGGGCGATAATATCCGCGAGATCGAGGGCGCTATCATAAATTTAAACGCCTATGCAAGCTTGATGAGAGTTGAGATAACGCTTGAATTTGCTAAAAACACACTAAAAGATCTCATCAAAGAGAAGCATGAAAATATAAATTTAGAGACCATTATAGAGATCGTGAGCAAAGAGCTAAACATAAAGCCAAGTGACATAAAAAGCAAGTCAAGAGTGCAAAACATCGTCGAGGCTAGACGCATCATCATCTACCTTGCGAAGATGCTCACTACAAATTCAATGCCACAAATCGCAAACTATTTTGGTATGAAAGACCATAGCGCCGTTAGTCACAACATAAAAAAGATAAACGAGCTCATGGAGAGCAACGAAATTTTCAACCTCAGAGTGACTGAGATAAAGAACAAAATTTTAACAAAAGGATAAAAACAGAATGAAATTCGTGAATAAATGTGAAGAAATGAAAAATTCTTTTCACATTTTAAATAACGATGCTGGCGTGAGAAAAGATGGTTTTCACACTTTCACGCTACCAACTAATACAACAAAAAGAAAATTAAAAATAAGAGGGAGTATTTAATGAAGGTTTTAATAAACAAAAACATGCTTGAGAGCATAGTAACAAACACTAATCCATATCTCGAAAAAAGAGATCTTAGTGCTATAACTTCTCACATCTATATCTCTGCAAAAGATGGAGTTTTAAACATAAAAGCAACTGATCACGAGATAGGACTAGCATATAAACTAAGCAACGTAAAGATCGTTGATGAGGGCTATGCAACTGCAAATGGTAAAAAGCTACTTGACATCATCAAAAGCCTAAAAGATGAAGAGGTAACGCTTGAAACTGTTAATAACTATCTTTACATCAAGCAAAAAAACTCAAAATACAAACTTCCAATGTATAAATTTGAAGACTTCCCAGAGTTTCCAACGATAGATGGCAAGGCTAAATTTGACATAGATGCCATAATGCTAGGCAGAAGCTTAAAGAAAATTTTGCCATGCATCGATAGCAACAACCCTAAATTTGAGCTAAACGGCGCTTTACTAGATATAAAACAAAACTATATAAATATAGTCGGTACTGATACAAAAAGGCTAGCTGTATTTAAATTTGCAAATGAAGCGAGCAATGAATTTTCACTAATCATCCCTAAAAAAGCGATAAATGAAATTCAAAAGCTATTTTTCGACAAGATAGAAATTTACTATGATGAAAACGTCCTCATCGCTCAAAGCCAAAATTTTGAGTTTTTCACAAAACTGATAAACGGCAAATTCCCTGACTATGAGCGCGTTATACCAAAGGATATTGCTATAAGATTTGAGCTAAGCAGAGATAAGATGGTTGAAGGCATCAAAACTATCTCGATGCTAAGCGATCAGATGAAGATAACTTTTTCAAAAGAGAGCATCACATTTGAGAGCATCATAGAGGACAACTCAGAAGCCAAAACGATGATAGAGTTTCAAACTGGACTTGAAGAAGATATCAGCATAAATGTAAAAAATAGAAATTTAATAGACTTCTTACAAAGCATAGAAGATGAGAAATTTGAGTTTGGATTTAAAGATAAAAATTTACCTTTCGTTGTTAGCTCAAAAGAGCTTTTAACGGTTATAAGTCCATTAAATATATAAGTTAAAAAAGGTTTATGATGGAAAATAATTACGGCGCAGAAAATATTAAAGTACTAAAAGGTCTTGAGGCGGTTAGGAAGCGCCCAGGCATGTATATAGGCGATACTAACATAAGCGGTCTTCACCATATGATCTACGAAGTCGTTGATAACTCTATCGACGAAGCGATGGCAGGATACTGCGATACGATAGATGTTGAGCTTACACGTGAGGGCTCAGCGATCATTAGTGATAATGGTCGTGGTATCCCAGTAGATATGCACCCGACTGAGAAAATTTCAGCTGCGACTGTTGTTCTAACTGTGCTTCACGCTGGTGGTAAATTTGACAAGGATACTTATAAGGTCTCAGGCGGTCTTCACGGCGTTGGTGTATCTGTCGTAAATGCCCTTTCTAAAAAGTTAATCGTAAATATCAAGCGTGATGGCAAGCTTCATAGGCAAGAATTTTCATGTGGTATCCCACAAAGCGATCTTGAAGTTATAAAGACTACAAACCGCACAGGTACGCAGGTTGAGTTTTGGCCAGATGATAGCATATTTGAAGTGACTGAATTTGATGATGAAATTTTAGTAAAAAGATTTCGCGAGCTAGCCTATCTAAACCCAAAGATAACTATAAATTTCAAAGATCAAAGAAATGGCAGAAGCGAGAGCTTTCATTTTGAAGGCGGACTTGAGAGCTTTGTAACTGATATGAACAAGGCAAATGCTGTTAGCAAAGCAGTCTCATTTAGCGGCGGCGAAGATGATGTTATGGTTGATTTTGCACTGCTTTACAACGACACTTATAGTGAAAATTTACTAAGCTTTGTAAATAATATCAAAACTCCAGATGGCGGTACTCACGAGGCAGGCTTTAGAGCGGGCCTAACAAGAGTTATCACAAACTACGTTCAAGCAAATGCTGCTGCACGTGAAAAAGATACAAAGATAACTGGCGAAGATATCCGCGAGGGACTTATCGCAGTTGTTAGTGTAAAAGTGCCAGAGCCGCAGTTTGAGGGACAAACAAAGGGCAAACTAGGCTCAAGCTACGTAAAACCTATCGTTCAAAAGATGGTTTTTGACGTGCTTACAAAGTATTTTGAAGAAAATCCTATCGAAGCAAGAGCGATAATGGATAAAGCTCTAATGGCAGCTCGTGGTCGCGAGGCAGCTAAAAAAGCAAGGGATCTAACTCGTAAAAAAGAGAGCATGAGTGTAGGCACGCTCCCTGGCAAACTAGCTGATTGTCAGAGCAAAGACCCAGTAATTAGCGAGCTATATCTAGTGGAGGGCGACTCTGCGGGCGGTTCTGCAAAGCAAGGACGTGATAGAGTTTTTCAAGCGATATTGCCGCTTAAGGGTAAAATTCTAAACGTTGAAAAGGCAAGACTGGATAAAATTTTAAAATCTGATGAGATAAAAAATATGATAACAGCGCTAGGCTGCGGTATCGGAGATGAATTTGACGCTGAAAAGCTTAGATATCATAAGATCATCATCATGACCGACGCCGACGTCGATGGTAGCCACATCCAGACACTGCTTTTAACATTCTTCTTTAGATTTTTAAATAAAGTTGTAGAAAACGGCCACATCTATCTAGCTCAGCCGCCACTTTACCGCTATAAAAAAGGTAAAAAAGAAATTTATCTAAAAGATGAAAAAGCACTAAACGAATTTCTTATCGAAACTGGCATCGAGGGCGTTGATATAGAGGGCATTGGTAGTGCGGATTTGATCGACTTTTTAAAGATCGTTGCAGCTTATAGAAGCGTCTTAAAAGAGCTTGAAAAACGCTTTAACGTCCTTTCAGCGATCCGCTATATAATAGAAAATCCAGACATCGTCTCGAAAAGCTACAATGAAATTTTTGAAATTTTAAGAGACTTCTTAAAAGCTGAGGGTCACAACATCCTAAACCACTACGTTAGCGAAGATGAGATTAGAATTTATGTGCAAACTGAAAGCGGCCTAGAAGAGCTTGTGGTAAATGAAAATTTATTCACAAATCCACTCTATGAAGAGGCGCTTTACATCAGCCAAAAGATAAAAGAGCGTGGCCTAGACTTGCATAGTGACGTTATAGACGTGCTTGATGAAGTAGAGAAAAATGCGAAAAAAGGTGCATATATCCAGCGCTACAAAGGTCTTGGTGAGATGAACCCTGAGCAGCTTTGGGAGACTACGATGAACCCTGAGAACAGAAGACTTTTAAAGATCGATATAAACGACGCTATAAGCGCTTCTGATACGTTTAATCTCTTCATGGGCGATGAAGTCGAGCCAAGAAGAAACTACATCCAAGACCACGCAAAAGACGTTAAACACTTGGATATATAAAATAAAAAGGATAAAAAATGAGCGAAGAGATGAAGTATGGCGAGAAAATTTTAAAAGAATTTGATGTAGAGAGTGACCTTGAGGTCTGGGAAAATAAGCAAACAAGGGACTATGTCATAAAGATCACTTTGCCTGAGTTTTGCTGCCTTTGCCCTCGCTCTGGTTATCCTGACTTTGCGACCATATACCTTGAGTACATCCCAAATAAGCTAGTTGTCGAGCTAAAAGCGATAAAGCTTTATATAAATAGCTTTATGAACCGCAACATCAGCCACGAAGATAGTATAAATGAAATTTACTCTGTTTTAGAGAAAAAACTTGAGCCTAAATTTATGAAGATAGTTGGCGACTTTAACCCACGTGGAAATGTTCATACGATTATCGAGATCAGCTCTGATCTAGTCGTAAAAAAGCCAGCTGAAGAGAAAGAATACGCTCCAAGAAGTAGGGAAAAAAGCTTTAGCGATAAGCCACGTGAGAGACGTAGCACAAGCGACCGCGCTAGCAGTAGAGGCAGCAGAGATGATAAATTTAAAAAAGATGACAAGTCAAGAAGAAGCTCAAACAAAGAGGGCTTTAGAAAGATAAGCTACGCCGATGATAAGAAGCCAAAAGTAGTCAAAAAGGATAAATAATGATAAGTGCTAAGCTTATAGAACATATCTTTAAAGCAGCATCTATATCACGTTGGAACGACTATCCAAAGATGACAAATTTAGTCGAGCTTGACAAGCAGGCTCATAAATTTATCATCGCTTATTTCATAGCAAAACAAGAGCAAAATGCCGACATGAACTACATCATCGAGGCTGGGATTTTTGAGTTTTTAAGCAGGGTCGTAGTCACAGACATACGCCCTGACGTCTTTCACCACATCCAAAAGACAAAAAAAGAGCAGATAAATAGCTGGGTTTTAAGCAATCTTGAGACGCTCATCTCAGATATCGAGGGCGGCGAGTTTTTGGAGAGGTTTAAAAACCACTATAAAAACGACAAAACTCACGAAAAAGAGCGCCTTATACTAAAAGCAGCGAGCTATCTTGCCACGAGGTGGGAATTTTCTATCGTCTATCAAACGAGCCAGTTTTTAAGCGATATCGACGAGCTTAAGGCGAAGGTTGAGGAGGAGATGGAGGATTATTATGAGCTAATTGGCGTTAGAAAGATCGCTATGAATCAAAAATTAGCCCGCCTTGTTGATCTAAGTGGCAGGCTAAGGTTTCAAAAGCGCTGGGCACAAACGCCTCGCATCCCTGAAACTGCGGTCTTAGGACATATGCTAGTTGTTGCGATACTTAGCTATTTTTACTCACTAAAAGCAAAAGCTTGCAAAAAACGGCTAGAAAATAACTTCTTTTGTGCACTATTTCACGACCTGCCAGAGAGCCTCACAAGAGATATCATAAGCCCTGTAAAATACGGCGTAAAGGGGCTAAATGAGATCATCAGCGAGTATGAGATGAGGCTTATTGATGAGAGGATTTTGCCATTTGTGCCAGAAAAGATCAAAGATGAGTTTAGCTACATCCTTGGTATCAGAAAAGATGGCGAGAAATTTATCAAAGATGAGTTTGAAAATAGGACTTATGAGCGCAAGATCATCTGCCACGAAGGGACTATGGAAAACGTAAATGAGGATAAATTTAACCCGATAGATGGCAAAGCGCTAAAATACTGCGACAAGCTCTCAGCCTACATCGAAGCTGGAATTTCTATAAGCTACGGTGTCAAGTCAAAAGAGCTAACCGATGGTTTTAATAATATGTATAAATTTTTTAGCGAAAAACCTAAGATCGATGGAGTGGATTTTTTAGAAATTTGCGATGATTTTAATGAGCATTTTGGTTTAGAAAGACCCCCTCTCAGATGACTGCGGCACACACTTAATACAAGTGCTCTGCTGTGTTCCCACCCTGAAGCGGTGCTCATAAAAAGCATTGCACAGGTCTAAGAAGGAGCTTCGCAATCATACAAAAACTATACTTAAATTTAGTTTTATAGTTACATTTTTAAAAATTTAGCTTTAAGAGTATATAATCTCACATAAATTTCACCAAAAGTAGGGCAATGTCAGGAAAGATCAAACTTCGTTTTTTATCGGCCTTTAGAGATTTTTTTGTCTATCATCACAAGTCTTTAGAGTTTCGTGCCAAAATTTTTGCTGCGATTATCTCGGCTAAATTTGACCCAGATGAGGATGATTTTTTTATCTTAAACGACATCGTAAATGAAATTTATGAAAACGATCAGACTAGAAAAGACTTCTTAATCCAAACTGTTAGAGAGTATGTGGCAAGGGTCAAAAGAAACGATAGGATCACGCTTGATACGCTTCTTTTAAGCATAGATAAAGATATGAAAGACCACAAAAGATATGCTAAAAAGATAGACTTTTCGCACCTTCGCCGCTTGATGAGTGGCTGCGAGGAGGAAATTTTAGTGCAACAAAGAGTCTATGAGTTTTTGATAAACGAGGTCAAACTCTACTCGCAAAGTGCTTAAATTTCACTCAAATTTAATCAAAAATTTTTCGTGGCTTGTAGCTAAATTTCTTCATTTTCTCTATTTATTTAGCTAGTTTAGGCAATTTGTGACCAAAAATTTGAAACAACAATTCATCAGCTAAATTTACATTGATAAATGTGCATTATTTTGTGATAAAGCTTTTGCCAAGATAAAAAATTAAGAGCATAGATTAGCCCGTTTTGTAACTTCTTAGTGGTGCTTGCTTGCTACCCTGTAAAGGACAAGAGCCTAAAGTAAGACATAGGGCTTTTTAAAGAGTATATTTGTCAGGTTATAAAAGAGAGCATCAACACAAAGCTAGGCAAAAACCGCCTACTTTAGCACAGAGCGAAGTAAATTTAAGCTGCTTTTTGCACGGCGGCTGAGTGGGTTATGATGTCGTGTAAATTTAGCTTGTCTTTTCTAAAAAAACAAAGGCAAAGTCCGATAATACTAAAGCCAGCAAATGCAAAGCAAATTTGGCGCAAGACCGCATGAAAAAGGCTTAGTTTTTTGCCGGTTTGTAAATTTATGAGATAAATTTCTTGCGCTTTGTAGCCTGGAGTTTGTGCCTTTATGCTAAAAAATAGACACATTATAAATGAGATGATGCTATTTACCACAAAGATGGCAAGCTGGTTGTTTAAAAATTCCTCTTTACCGCCAAGAACGAGATATGTGCTGATGTAAAATACTGGCATACCGATGATGAAAAGATCGATGATAAAGGCCTTTACTCTAGCCCAGATCGGTGCGATTTTCGCCTTTTGCTTTGCCAAGTTACTTTCCTATATTCATAAAAATTTGGCTAAATTTCTTGCCGTTATTATGCGTGACACAAAGCATAGTAGAGGTGCGCGAGGCCTCGCCCAGTGATTATAAAGATCAAGTTTTTTGATATCGCTTTCTAGTACACCAAAATAGCCTATATATTCATAAATGCTAAGATCAAAAAAGCTCTTATTTTCGGTCCTTAGCAAGCATTTTTTGCTATTTTCTTGCATCAAACTAGCTCAACGCCTTTGCCACTTACCACTTCGCCGATCACGTAGCCATCGCTATTTGCTAGCACAGCATCAACGTTTTCTTTAGGCACAACAAGGATCATACCAACGCCCATGTTAAATGTCCTCATCATCTCGCTATCTTCTACTTTTTGAGCTAGGATTTTAAAAATTTCAGGCGTTTTTATAGCGCTTTTTTGCACCTTCGCACCAAGTCCAGCAGGAAAGACGCGAGGCAAGTTTTCAACTATGCCACCACCAGTTATATGCGCCATTGCTGTGATCTTATCTTTTAATTTTAAAAAGTCGCTCACGTAAATTCTAGTTGGCTCAAGAAGCACGTCGATAAGTTTTTTATCGCCCACTTTTTCATCAAATTTTAGCCCAAGCTCGCTTACCACTTTTCTTGCAAGAGAGAAGCCATTTGAGTGCAGGCCGCTACTTGGAAGTGCGACTAAAACGTCGCCAGATTTTACAAATTTGCTCCTGTCGATCTCGTCAGCCTCAGCGATACCCACGGCAAATCCAGCAAGGTCAAAGTCGCCCTTTTCATACATCGATGGCATCTCGGCTGTCTCGCCGCCGATCAGCGCACACTGCGCCTTTTTGCAGCCATTTGCGATGCTTTTTACCACCTCTTTGGCGCTCTCTATCTCAAGCTTTGCAGTCGCGTAGTAGTCGAGGAAAAAGAGTGGTGTGGCGAAGTTGCAGATGAGGTCATTTACGCACATAGCGACTAGATCCTCGCCAACGCCATCAAATTTCTTAGCGTCGATAGCTAGGCGAAGCTTCGTGCCAACGCCGTCGGTTGCGCCTAAAATGGCTGGATTTTTATATCCGCTTGGCAGTCTGACCGCACCTGAAAATGATCCGATGCCGCCTATGACGTTTGGTGTTTGCGTAGATTTTACGAAAGGCTTGATCGCCTCAACAAAGCTATTTCCAGCATCTATATCGACTCCGGCATCTTTATAACTTATCATTTTCACCCTTTTGGTTATTTTTTAAAACTTTAGCCAAAAGTTGCTAAAATTGTTATCAATTTTCAAAAATGGAGCGAGTTTGCAGAAATTTCCAAACGCCTACGTCATCACAGGCTCGATCGCTAGCGGCAAAAGCACGGTTGTAAATTTACTAAAAGAGCGAGGTTTTAGCGTGATAGATGCGGACTTGATCGCCCACGAACAGCTTGAAATTTGCAAACGAGAGATCGTGAGAGTGTTTGGCGAGCAAATTTTAGATGAGACTGGCAAGATAGATCGCAAAAAACTGGGCGCTATCGTTTTTAACGATCCAAAAAAGCTTAAAAATTTAGAGCAAATTTTACATCCAAAGATAAAAGCTGAAATTTTTTTCAAAGCTTCGCAGCTTGAGGGCTTGGGGCAGGTTTATTTTGTCGATATCCCTTTGTTTTTTGAAAAAAAGGAGCGTTACGCTGAGTTTAAAAATGTAGCTGTGATCTACGCGCCAAAAGAGCTTTTACTAAGCCGTCTAATGAGCCGAAATGGTTTAAATTTAGAGGATGCAAAAGCTAGAGTAGAGCTTCAGATGGACATTGAGCAAAAGAAAAAAATGGCAAAATTTGTTATAGATAATAGCAGCGACATGGAGAATTTAAAGCTTGAGCTAGAGAAATTTCTAAAGCAAATTTGCGCTATTTCTTGATAAATTTACTAGCAAATTTATATGTTTGCAAGCTCTCTTTACTAGCTAAATTCCAGCTATCAAGCTCGGTTTTTACTAAATTTGGAAATTTCTTGCTTATATCCTTTAGAGCATTGCCAACCGACTTTCTAAGATACTCGCTCTCGTCTTCTTTTAGGCTGGCTAGGCGCCTAATGGCCTCATCTGGGTTATCTTTAAAATAAGGCCTATTTGTCCATATCCTAAGCCCCTCACTTACGGCTCTTTTTGCATTTGCGTTGCCGCTTTTTAGCCACTCATCGATCGTTAAAAGTGCCTGCTCGTAGCCAATTTTTTTACAAAACTCGTCAAACGCCTTTGCCAGCACCTCTTGAACCCTCCAGTTTTCATCTTTTGAGACTTCATCTCTCATAAACGTCAAAATTTTTTCACTATTTGATAGGTGCCCAAAGAGAAAAACCGCATACATCCGCACTTGATAGACATTCGAGCCGTATGCTAGGTATGCAAGCTCTTTGCAGCGCTCTGCTCCCTTTGCTTTATAGTCAGCCAAAGCCCTTCTTTCTTGCTCTTTAAAGCCATTTTCTATCAAAGAAAACTCTTTTTCTAAATTTAAGATGTAGCTCTTCAAGGTGGCTCCTTTAAATTTATTAAAAACTCTTACCTAAATTTTAGTAAAATCACGCAAAAAATAAAAGGATAGCTCATGCAAGTCTCAAAATACAACGCTAGCGGCAACGATTTTGTCATATTTCACACATTTTTGAGCAAAGATAGAAGCGAGCTTGCGAGGCAGATTTGCAGCCGAACAAACGGCGTGGGAGCTGACGGGCTCATCGTGCTTTTGCCTTACGAAAAGGGCGTAAAATGGGAGTTTTACAACAGCGACGGAAGCTACGCTGCGATGTGTGGCAACGGCTCGCGTGCGGCTGCTAGATATGCCTATCTAAACGGCCTTGTGAGTTCAAGCGAATTTGCCTTGCTAACTGGTAGCGGCGAGGTGATGGCAAGTGTGAAAGATGAGCGCGTAGAGGTCGTGCTAATAAGTCCAAAAATCTTAAGCGAACCGCTAAATGAAGGTGGCAAAACTTGGTATTTTTACGATACAGGCGTGCCGCATCTTGTAAATTTCACACAAAATTTAGATGAATTTGACGTCAAAGAGTGCAGGGCGCTTCGTCAAAAATACAATGCAAATGTAAATTTAGCCAAATTTGATGGCGGAGTTTTAAAGGTGAGAACCTACGAAAGGGGCGTGGAGGACGAGACGCTAGCTTGTGGCACTGGCATGGCGGCTTGCTTTTATGGCGCTACTTTAAATTTAAACGCAGCGCAATGCCTAAAAGTCTATCCAAAAAGCGGCGAGGAGCTTGGACTTAGGCTTGAAAACGGTAAAATTTTATTTAGCGGAGCGGTGAAACACTGCTTTGATACGAGTATCAAAATTTAGCTTTTAGAGCGAGCTTCTAATGCTTGCTTTGGGTTAGTCAGAGCAAACAAATTTTCAAATTTATATCACTAAATTTACACTCAACAGCTAGCTAAATTTATAGTAAGACTTTAGCTACTTAAATATCTCAAGAATAAATTTATATGAAATTTAGTGGGGTGTAAAAATCTCTGCCGAAATTTTATTTAATGGAGTGGTGAAACACTGTTTTGATATGAGTATTAAAATTTAGCTATTTTGGCTGTGGGTAGTTAAATTTGGCTAGTAGTTTGTAAAAGTCGCGGGTAGTAAATTAAAACAAAGAGTTTATTGAGTTTTTGTTATTAAATTTTAAAGTGTATAAAAAAAGAAGATCTCCGCCGAAGCGGAGAAAAGGTGTTATTTCAAAGCATCTTTTGCTTGTTTTGCAAGTGCCGCAAATGCCTTCGCGTCATTCATAGCTAGATCAGCTAAAATTTTTCTATCAAGTTCGATCTTAGCTTTGTTTAAGCCGTTGATAAATCTTGAATAGCTAATGTCGTTTAGTCTGCAAGCTGCGTTGATACGAACGATCCATAAACGTCTGAAATCACGTTTTTTCTGGCGTCTGTCGCGATATGCATAAACTAAACTTCTCTCTAGTTGCTCTTTAGCTTTTCTAAAGTGTTTATGTCTAGCACTGAAAAAGCCACGTGCTAGCTTTAAAACTTTCTTATGGCGTCTTCTTCTAACTACGCCTGTTTTTACTCTTGCCATATTTATCCTTTTACAAATTGGCGCTCACGAAGTGAGTCTTGCCCCTAAATTTGGGGGAGTTTGAATGACTTTTTTGTCAAAAACTTAAATCTACGCTGCTTATACGCCGAGCATTTTGCGAACGGCTGGGACATTTGTGCTGTCCACGTATTTTGGGCCACGCAAATCTCTCATACGCTTACTAGGTTTTTTTGTTAAGATATGGCTTCTAAAAGCAGAGCCTCTTTTTATCTTATTTTTACCTACTTTAAAGCGCTTAGCAGCACCGCGAACGGTTTTCATCTTTGGCATGCTAATCCTTTTTGAAATTTTATACGCAAGTGCGTAAGATTTGGATTATAGCGAAAAATCCTTTAGAAAATTTAAATTTCACTTAGACAAAATTTGCAATAAATTTACATTTAACTTAAAAAAATTTTAAAAATCGGAACTAATTTATTAAATTTGGCATATAATTACATATGAAAATTTTATTTTACTAAAGGAGTAAAAATGAAAGGGAAAATTCTCGCATCAATCGTCGCTATGAGTGCGATTTTAGGCACAAGTAGCTTGGCATGCACTACCATTTTAGTAGGAGATAAAGCCTCAAACGACGGCTCTATGCTAGTGGCTAGGAGTGCAGACAGCAAGGCTATAAAGGCTCAAGTTTTTTTGATACATCCAGCTACGAAAAACCAAACTGGCATGCACAGCTCAAAGGCACATGACGGCGCAAATGACTTTACATATCCGCTCCCAAAAGATGGCATGAGATACACAACTATCGCAAACTCACATACAAAACTTCACGGAGCAGTCGGCTACAACGAGGCTGGCGTTGGACTTAGTGGCACTGAGACCATCTACGCAAAAGATGAGCTTTTAAAAGTTGATCCATACAACGAAGAGACCGGCATCACAGAAGATGACATCCCAGACGTGCTTTTGCCACGTATGAAGAGTGCAAAAGAGGGCGTTAAGCTTCTTGGCGAGATAGTGGAGACAAAAGGCGCTGGAGAGGGCTTTGGCGTGGTATTTATCGATGCAAACGAGCTTTGGTACTTTGAAACTGGCACAGGCCATAAATGGATCGCTTCAAAGATCCCACAAGATGAGTATTTCGTCACTGCAAACCAAGGCAGACTTCACGCTTACAAAGAAAATGATCCAAATTTCATGGGCGCAAAAGATGTCATCAAATTTGCGATCGATAACAAGACTTATGACCCTGCAAAAGACGGAGAATTTAACTTCACAAAGGCTTATACAAGGGATGATGAGAGAGATGTGACTTACAACTATCCACGTGTTTGCTGGGTTCAAAGCATGTTTAACCCAAGTCTAAAACAAGACTTCGCTGATGGTCAGAAATTTCCAGTATTTTTAAAACCAGAGAAAAAACTAAGTGTTGAAGACCTAAAAGCTGCGATGAGAGCCCACTACGACGGCACTGCGTTTGATAACTACGCTAGCAAAGACGAAGATAAGAAAAACGTCTACCGCGCCATAAGTGTCTTTAGAACATACGAGTCTCACGTCATGCAGGTGCGCCCATGGCTACCAAAAGAGATCGGCCGTGTAACCTACGTCGCTCTTGGTATGGCTGATCTTAGCGTTTATTTGCCGTATTACGAGGGGCTTGATGGCTTTATAAAAGGCTACTCAGATGGCTCGTACGACGCTGATGATACTTCGATATACTGGGTTTATAGAAAGCTTCAAACCCTTGTGATGACTGATTATGAGAAGTATTCGCCAGTGGTAAAAGAGGCCTACGCTAAATTTGAAAAAGAGTTGGCGGTAAAACAGGCTAAATTTGAAGATGAGTACGTCAAACTTTATAAAAAAGATAAGAAAAAAGCGGACAAACTCTTAAATGAATTTAGCCAAAAGACTATGCAAGAGGCTAAAGATCTAACTCAGGAGCTTACAAACAAGGTCTTTACTATGCTTACAGCAGATATGGACGCTAAGCTAAAATCCCTAAATAAAGGCAAAAAAGACTAAATATTCTGGGCGTGAAATTTAGTAGCGCCCAATCTTTAAACAAAAATTTGGCAAAGAGCGTTTATAATGCGACAAAAATTCACTACAAAGGAAAAACGCTGATGCCTTGTCCCATGCGTAAAGCTCATTAATCTCGGCAAAAAACATATCAGCGATTTTCAAAAAACACGCAAATTTTTAAATGATTTTACATTTTTTCACATTGAGATAAATCCATTTTTGCTAGCAGGTCCACTGCATTGTAACTGCATTTTTAAAAATAAAACGAAGCAGTGTTTAAAATTTGGTAAGGATCTTTTTAGTAGGATTTTTTATAAATTTTATTTTAGCTTAAGAAGAAGCGGGTGTCATCCACCGCATTTTGGGTGACCCAGACTTGTGCGCAGCGCAACAACATTGAACGTGCTGGGGGTTTGGGTTGTAGGGATAAGGGGGCGGTTTCGTAATTCTAGCCCCCTTGTACCTGCATAAAAATATTCAAGGTTGCTGTGCTTTGTACAGATTTAATTTAAAAAATAGAAATTTAAAAAGGATAAAAATGATAAAAAGTTATGTTTTAGGTTTTCCAAGAATCGGAGAGAAAAGAGAGTTAAAGCGTGCGTTAGAGGGCTTTTGGGCTGGTAAAGAGGGCTTTAGTGAAGAGAATTTGCAAGAGACTGCAAAGACGCTTCGCCAAAGACACTGGAGATATCAACAAGACGCTGGAATTTCGGCTATTAGCGTTAATGATTTTTCATTTTACGACCTAATGCTTGATAACATCATCGCTTTTGGCGCTACGCCTCCAAGATTTGCAAATTTAAGCGGCCTGGAGCAATATTTTGCTTGCTCAAGAGGCAATAAAAATGGCGTTGCGATGGAGATGACAAAGTGGTTTAACACAAACTACCACTACATCGTGCCAGAGCTTAGCAGCGAGAGTAAATTTAGCCTAAAAGCGGACAAAATTTTAAATGAATACAAAGAGGCTAAAGCTAACGGCGTAAAAGGTAAGGTAAATTTGATCGGTCCTATCACATTCTTGGCTCTTTCAAAGACGACTGACGGCAGCTGCCCATTTAAGCACCTTGACGCTCTTGTGGGCGAGTACAAAAAGCTACTTGAGCAAATTTCTAAGCTTGATGATGAAATTTTAATGCAGTTTGACGAGCCGATCTTTGTAACTGACAAAAACGAAGAGCTACTTTTACCACTTATCACAAAGGTTTATAACGAGCTAACAGGCGTTGCAAGTAACGTTAAGATCGTATTTGCGACATATTTTGAGCATGCGATCAAGGCAGTTAGCGAAGTGGCTAAAACTAAAATTTATGGTATCGCACTTGACTTCATCCACGGCAAGAGAAATTTCGAAGCACTTGAGACTATCAAAAATAGCCATTTGACGCTATTTGCAGGCGTGATCGACGGCAGAAATATCTGGAAAAGTAACATCGACGAGAAAGTAAAACTTGTAGGTGAAATTTCAGAGAAAATAGGCGGTAAAGACCTTTACATCGGCACTTCATGCTCACTTCTACATGTGCCATACACTCTAAAATATGAAGAGAATTTAAACCCAGAGATCAAAAGCTGGCTAAGTTTTGCGGTTGAGAAGCTTGATGAGATCAAGATCATCACAAAACTAGCAAATGGCGAGAAGCTTGATGAGAGCGAAACAAAAATTTACGAAGAGAACAAAAATGCAGTTAAAACTCGCGCCACTTCAAAGCTCATCCACTCTGAAAGTGTTCAAAAACGTATCAAAAATTTAAGCAAATTTGAGCGTGATGAGAAATTTGAAGATCGTATCAAAATTCAACGTGAAACGCTAAAATACGGCATCTTGCCAACAACAACGATAGGTAGCTTCCCTCAAACGGTTGATCTTCGCGTACTTCGCCAAAATTTCAAAAAAGGTGAGATCGACGCGGCTGCTTATGAAGCTGGCATCAAAAAATACATCGATCACTGCGTGAAATTTCAAGAAGATATCGGCCTAGACGTGCTAGTACACGGCGAGCCAGAGAGAAACGACATGGTTGAGTACTTTGGCGAACAGATCAGCGGATATGCATTTAGCCAAAATGGCTGGGTACAAAGCTACGGCAGCCGCTGCGTCAAGCCACCACTTCTCTTTGGTGACGTAAGCCGCCCAGAGCCGATGACTGTTAAGTGGATGAAATACGCTCAAAGCATCACAAAACACGTAATGAAGGGCATGCTAACAGGTCCTGTGACTATGCTAAACTGGAGCTTTGTGCGTGATGATCTTCCAAGAAGTGAGGTTGCAAAACAGCTTGCACTTTGTATCTATGACGAGATTGCAGACCTTCAAAATGCGGGCATCAGAGTGATCCAAGTCGATGAGGCAGCGTTTAAAGAGGGCTATCCGCTAAGAGCTGAAAATATCCCAGCTTATGAGAAATTTGCGGTTGATTGCTTCAAACTTTCAGTAAGCTCAGCAGAGGCAAAAACTCAGATCCACACGCATATGTGCTACTCTGAATTTAACGATATTATAAAGACTATCGAGGCAATGGACGCTGATGTTATCAGTATTGAGACTGCAAGAAGTGGCAACGAGCTACTTAAAATTTTCAAAGCCGTTGGCTACAAACAAGAGGTCGGACCTGGCGTTTACGACATCCACAGCCCACGTGTGCCAAGTGTCGAGGAGATCGTCGCTCAGATCAAAGCTCTGCTTGAAGTCTTCCCAAAAGAGCAACTCTGGATCAACCCAGACTGCGGCCTAAAAACCAGAAAATGGGAAGAGGTCGAGCCAAGCCTTAAAAACATGGTAGAAGCCGTCAAGATCGTAAGAGGTCTATAATCCAAATTTTAGCGTCTAGTAAGTCTAGGCGCTAAACTCCGTTTAAATTTCAAAAAAAGTTAGAAAATGTTAAAAGATAAGATCATAAACAATGAAAGTGGCATAGTGCTTTATGGGCTAACGCCTCCAAAGGCTGAATTTGACGAGGCAAAGCTTAAAGAGATCGCCGCAAAGTGGGACAAGAGGATCACATACGTGCAGGCTGACGGCTTGGTGCTTTACGAGATACAAGATGAAAGTAGCCGTATAAAAAGCGAGCGAACTTTTGAATTTAGTGATACATTAAGCCCTGAAATTTACTACTCAAAATATCTAAATTTAAAGACGCCAAGCATCTTTTATAGGGTCGCGAACAAATATAATGAGAGTGAATTTAGAGAAAATTTAGCCAAAAGTAGTAGCGATATAAATGTCTTTGTCGGCGTTGCTTCTGGCAAAGTAGAGCCTAAAATGAGTTTGGAGCGTGCTTATGAGATCGCTAGAGATGAGTTTAAAGAGCTTGTAGTGGGCGGTGTTTGCATAGCTGAGAGGCACGCTAAAAAAGGCGATGAAGAGCAAAGGATGAGCCAAAAGGCCAAAATGGGGGCAAAATTTTTCATCTCGCAGGCAGTTTTTGATATAAATTTGGCTAAAAATTTACTAACAAGCGTGGCAAAAAGTGGGTTAAATTTGCCTATTATTTTGACATTTACGACTTGTGGTACGCCAAAAACGCTAGAATTTATCAAGTGGCTTGGCATAAGCGTTGATGAAAAGAGCGAAAAAAGGATGCTTGAAAGTGATGATTTTTTAGCCACGGCATCGCAAATTTGCCTTGAAAATTTCGTAGAGCTTTATGAATTTGCCAAAAAGCTTGGCATAAACGTCGGCGTTAATGTCGAGAGTGTCATGGCAAAACGCGCCGAGATCGAAGCGAGCCTGGAGCTAACAAAAAGCATAAGAGAGTTGGTGTAACGCCAGCTCTTGCTATAAATTTATACAAATTCTTTCTTGATAGCGCAATGGCACCACAAATCCACACAGAATAGTTATTATTATTAGCGATCAAAAGCTGTTTTAAAGGTCGGTTTGCTGGTGCTTGGCAAATTTTCAAAAAGCTGTTATGGCAAAAATGATATGGCTTTGGCGAGATATATGATACAGCAGACGCTGCTACTATTTAAAATATAAAAAAGGCAGGCAAATTTATCAAAGCTGCCCGAAAAATCGTTGAAGTCAAAATAGCTAAACAAGGCAAGAGTTTTTGCAAATTTAAGCAAATTTGATCCAAAAGTATAGAAATTTAGCCATCAAATAAGATCTAAATTTGACTAACCCCCCCCTCACTCCACCTTATATCCAGTGCCTCGCACAGTTTTTAGGCAGATAGTTGGTATCTTAGCTCTTATCTCTCACACGAGCGATCTTATGCGCTCTTGTGACAAGGTTTCGTTTTTATATAGGTGGTGATCTATCTCGTCGTAGGTAACGACGTGGGGCGAGTTTTTGCATAAAATTTCAAGTAGCTGGCTCTCTTTTTTTGTCAAATCAGATTTTCTTATACACTGGGAGTTTTTGTCAAAGATTTAGCTCAAATTTATAGCTTAAAAGCACCTTGCAAAGCTAAAGGCGTGAAATAAAAACTCTTCAGGACAAAATTGCTTAATGATAAAATCATTAACCCTAGCATAGCAAATCCTCTTAAAAACGCTAGGGACGCTAACGCCCCACAAAAGCATAATGGGAGTGATGTTTTGGCTATCTCTTATAAATTTAACCAGATCAAGGTTTAAATTTCTAGCCTTTACGTCAAAAACGTATAGATCATATCTGTTGCCGCACTCAAAGTTCTTAGTGACTTCGCTGGCGCTTTTGAGCTGCATCATCCTAAACCCAAAGCGGTAAAGCGATGCATTTAGGATGACATTTTGCTCAAAGTCGCTTAAGAGCAGCAAAGCTTCTTTGTTAGCCAGCTAGACCGCCACCAGCTGGTTTTTTGGCATCTTTTTCAGCCTTTTGTTTTAAAAATTCCTCTTCGTCTTTTGTAGGTTTATACTCATCTTTGAAGAATTTTTGCTTAGTTTCGATCCTCTTTTCGATCATCTTTTTATCATAAATTTTATATGACTGCTTCCAATACTCAAGATAGTTTCTAAAGCCAGCGCCGTGACCTGCGTCATAGTGGCAGCTTACACATTTTAGCTCTTTAGGAGTGTCAAGGAGCTCTTTGTAGTGCGCGTGCATCTTTTGAGCTTGTGCTGAAGTGTTGTTGCTATCTATTACGTTTGTGTGGCAGCTTGTGCAGCCATTGTCAAAGACAAAATGCTCGCGGTTTTTGAGGTTTTTGTGCCAGTCAATAGCATTAGGATCGCCAAAGAAATGCACCCAGCCCTCTAAAATGCCGTTTTTCGCCTTTGTTAGGGCGTATTTTGCGATGTTGTCATGCGGTATGTGACAATCCACACATCTTGCTTTGATGCCAGTTTTGCCCTTGCCGCTGTGGATGTCGTCGTTGTAGGCGATCACCATAGGATCCATCTCGTGGCAAACGATGCAGAATTTATCCCCACTCGTCTCATCAAGTGCGTAATGAACTGGCAGAACGACTAAAAATCCAACAATTCCGCTTACGAAGATTATAAGCGCTAGTAATTTTTTTGAAATTTTCATGGTGTTACTCCGTTCATCCATTGTGGCACCTCGTGTTCATGGCACTCAGAGCACATGTTTGTAGATGGTTTGTGTTCGTTGTGGCACTCGTCGCAGTATAAAGTCGGACCATCGTGAACAGAGTTGTGAGGATTTGCCTTTAGAGTATCCATAAATTTTAGCCTCTGGGCTAAGAGCTTTTTGCTCTTGTGACAGGATAGGCAGCCAGCGTCGCCGATCGCTTTAAATTTGCTAGGATCATCGCCTTGGTTTTGGTGACAATCAACGCAGTCAAAGCTTAGGTGTTCATGATGAGGTTTGATCTTATACTTGGCTCTTAGCTCATCAGAGACTACTACTTTTGTGACGTTTAGATCGCCCTTTGGCATATCGGCGCCAAAGAGATGAAGCGAAAATAAACAGGCAAAAATAGCGATGAATTTAAGCTTATTCATACCCTTTTCCTTTCTATTAAGATTTTATAAACATCAAATTTCAATGGAAAACTAATATTTTTACTTAAACTTATTTTTATAAAATTATAGTCCTTGCTTGATTAAATCTGCATTAATAATATTTTAGAGTGCTAAAATATAGACTAGTTTTATGAAGTTGAATTTTAAAGAAAAAGATAATTAAGCTAAATAAAATGGAAAATAAAATATAATCCCAAATCTTTGGTCCCGTAGCTCAGTTGGTAGAGCACTACCTTGACATGGTAGTGGTCGATGGTTCGAGTCCATTCGGGGCCACCATTTCTATATCAAATTTCCCAAAACGTAAAATCAAATAAATAAAATTTAAAAATATTTTTGTAACTTTTGTCTTTTTAAATTTTGGTTAAAATCCCTAAAATACGGTAAATTCTTTCTAAATTTAACTCTAAAATTTATAACTTCATATCTCAAAAAAGTTAAAGGACTGATCAAATCAATAATCGGCACGGATGCCATCGTCGCAGTTGATGCTAATGGAAATCAAAGAACTCTAAAAGCAGGTGACGTGATATATGACAACGAGGTCATAAAAGAACAAGAGGGCGTAAAGGTTGAGGTACAAGCCTTTCAAAACCAAAATGAATTTGCTGGCGACGAGGCTAGCAGCGAGATAGCGTCACTTCAAGAGGAGCTACTAAATGGTAAAAATATCGCTGACCTTGAAGAGACTGCAGCTGATGGCACGACTTCAACTGGTGGCGGCGCAAGCACAAATGGCGTGAGCCTTGGCGCTGCTAGCTTTGCACAAGGCGGTCACTACTCAAACGTAAATGCAAATTTTGGCGATCTAGCTTCTCAAGCAAATGCTAGTGCAGAGGCTCTAACAAATGTAAATGGCGCTGCTAGTGAGGGCTTTAGCCTTGATACACTTGCGGCTGCGATAGATAATGCATATAACAATATATTCTCGCAACCACTAGAAGTAACTGTCACAGCAGTTGATGATAATGTAGTGACTGGTAATACAGATCAGGCAGTAAGCAGCAACCTTGACATCGATGGCAATATCTTAGAGCATGAAAATTCACAAAGAACAGGTCTGCATATCACGAATGATAACACTCCAACTTTGGTAGGTAAGGCTACTTCAAACGCTACTATAAGCATATTTGATGGCGAAGGAGAAAATGCACCGCTACTTGGTACAACAACTACTGATGCAGACGGAAACTGGTCATACACACCAACTTCGCCTTTAGCTGATGGGGATCATAAATTTACTATCGAGGCTAGCAAAGTAGCTGCAAACGGCGAAGAGCTAAAAGCTACAAGCACGCAAGAGATAACTGTTGATACAAACAATAACACCTTGTCTATCACAAAAATATCTACTGATGACTTTTCTGACCTGTCACACTATAACACAATGTATGATAGCAATAAACAATACGATTTATCACCAAGTATCGAGGGTAAGGCAGAGCCATTTGCTGATATAAATTTAGTCATCACAAAAGCTGAAGTTGTTTACAATGATGGCTTAGGTAACTCTTGGGTAGAGCAAGGCAACGAAGCTCATGTAGTTGAAAGACTAAGTGCTAGGGCTGATGCTGATGGTAACTGGAAAGTCGAGAGTAGTGTGTTGGATAATCGTGGTACTAACGAATACACAGTTCAAGCTTCATCAGTAGATGAAGCTGGTAACCAATATTCAGAGCCTCAAGCAACTACATTTTATATGCCACTTGAGCCTATAACTGTTGCTCCAACAGACCACCTATAATCATAAATTTAATGTGGAGAGACCTCTCTCCACGACTTTTAAATTTACTTCAAATACTCTTTTACGTCGTACTCTTTGCCAGCGTCGTGATCTTTTAAAAGTTTAGCCACGACTGGGCTTAGAAGGATAATGGCGATCAAATTTGGCACAACCATAAGTCCGTTAAACATATCAGCTAAGCTCCAGACAAAATCGACCTTTTGCAAGCTGCCTAAAAAGACAAAAACAACAACTAAAATTTTAAAAATTTTAACCGCCTTTGCGCCAAAAAGGTAGCGCACGTTGATCTCAGCGAAGTAGTACCAGCCAATGATCGTCGTAAATGCGAAGAAAAATAGGCAGATCGCCACGAAGCTATAACCGCCAGTTTTGCCAAAGATATGTGACGAGAACGCCTCTTGCACCAAGGTGATGCCTGTAAAGACTGCCTTGCCGTTTTCAAAGCTGATGACGTTTGCAGTAAGCACCACAAAAACGGTTATATTTAGGATGACAAAGGTGTCTATAAAGACGCTCATTATGCCAAGGACGGCTTGATCGACTGGGTGTTTGACGTTTGCAGCAGCGTGTGCGTGCGGAGTCGAGCCCATGCCAGCTTCGTTGCTAAAAAGTCCCCTTGCGATGCCGTATCTCATAGCAGCTGCGATGCTAGCGCCAGTTGCCCCACCCCAAGCAGCCGAAGGATCAAACGCAGCTTTAAATATTAGCGAGATCGCCTCTGGGATTTGGTGAAAATTTAAAGCGATGATAGCTACGCCAACAACGATATAAAGTAGCGCCATTAACGGCACGATCTTTTCAGCGACCCTTGCGATCGCTTTTACGCCGCCTATGAAAATTAGCGCGCAAATGAGAGCCAAAAACGCCCCTGTTAGCCACTGCGGTATGCCAAAAGCACCGCTAAAGCCGTCTGATATGGAGTTTGCCTGAACCATGTTGCCGATAAAGCCAAGTGCGATGATGATAGCGATAGCGAAAAATCCAGCTAGAAATTTCGCCCATTTGCCCTTTAAACCGCGGCTTATGTAAAAGGCTGGACCGCCTATCGTGTGGCCGCTGTCATCTTTCGTGCGGTAAATTTGAGCGAGGCAAATTTCAGCGAAATTTGTAGCCATGCCTAAAAAGGCTGCGCACCACATCCAAAAAATGGCCCCAGGGCCACCCATGATAAGAGCTGTCGTCGCACCCACGAGGTTGCCAGTGCCAACTTGCGCTGCGATAGCGGTTGCTACTGCTTGAAACGAGCTCATACCAGCCTTGCCAGCAGCCTCGCCGTGAAGTGAGAAATTTCCAAAAAGTTCGCCTAAACCCATCTTAAATTTAAAAATCTGAACAAAGCCAAGTCTAATGGTGAAAAATAGTCCAGTGCCGCAAAGTAGGGCGATGAGGAAATATGGACCCCAAAGAAATGAATTTATACTTTCAACGCAGTTATTTAAAATTTCAGCAAAATTTGTAGGCATTTTTTAACTTTCGTGATTGATTTGGATTTAAGAAGTATATTTGAATAAATATAAAATTTAAATTAATAGCTAAAAAATCATACCCAAACTAAATTTTTACAAAAGCATCCCGCAAAACCATGCGTGAATAGTAATAAAAGCTGTAAAATAGCCTATCATCATAGCTTAGCTCGTCTTGATCTACGATATCAAGATACTTTGGCTCTAGCATTTGCTCCATCTTTGCAAGCGGCTTTGCGTGCTCAAGATGCTCTAGCTTCTCGCAAATTTCAAGCATAAATTTAAAAAAGAGTTCAAGCTTACGCGAGATAAATTTAGCCACCTCGCCTTTTTCGTCTAGCGCACTTTTATAAATTCGCACCAAAAAAACGAGCGCAAATGGCGTTGCGTGCCAAAATGTCTCTTGATATTCACACTCACCAAAGATCTCATCAAGCAGCTCACTAAGCTCTTTTTCATCAAATTTAGACTTTTTCACAGCCTTTGTAAGTGTGTTTAAAATTTGCGCAAAAAGCTCCGCCGTGCCGTAACTACAGCTTAGCCTATCCCACGGCACGTCTTTTATCTTTAAATTTGCTATATATGTTAAATTTTGCTCGTTCATGCGCGTACCTTTTTAAATTTCGAAAGAGTAAAGCCTAAATTTAGCCCTTTGACCTTATCTTTTTTAGCCACTCATTTAGCGTTTTTTCAAAGCCTATGCCCTTGCTTTTGTAAAAAACGAGCGGTTTTTCTAAGTATTTTTGCTCGACCCAGCCGCCAAAATCATGCGGATAAAGGTAGTCTTTGCTCTCTTTTGTGTGATTTTTAAGATATGGCGGGATCTTTAAAATTTCTTCGCTTTGCACGTATCTTAGGGCGGCATTTATCGCGTTGTAGCTGGAGTTTGACTTTGGCGAGCTAGCTAGATAGATGGCGCACTGAGCCAGTATGATCCTAGCCTCCGGAAAGCCTATCTCTTTTACGATGCTAAGCGTGCTTGCGGCTAAATTTAGTGCATTTGGGTTTGCGTTGCCGATGTCTTCGCTGGCAAATATCGCCATCCTTCTAGCGATGAAGTCAGCACTCTCGCCAGAGTCTATGAGCCTTGCAAGGTAGTATATGACGGCGTTTTCGTCGCTTCCACGCAGACTTTTTATAAAGGCGCTTGCTAGCTCGTAGTGCGTGTCGTCCTCTTTTGCCCCCTCTTTTAGGGCGTTTTGGCGAAGTGTTTTTAAATTTTCTAGGCTCACATTTTCATCAAGCGTAATGGCAAATTCTAGTAAATTTAGCATAGCTCTTGCGTCGCCGCCGCTACTTTTAAAAAGATACTCCTTCGCCTCCTCGTCAATGCTAAATGAAATTTGCTCTCTTATCTTGCCAAGAAGCTCCTCAAAGTCGCCACTGCTAAGCGGTCTAAACTCAAAGAGCATCGAGCGGCTTCTGATGCCTGAGCTTAGCGTGAAAAAGGGATTTTCCGTGCTAGCGCCGATGACTAGGGCTTTGTAGTTTTCCATGGGTATGAGCAGTGCTTCTTGCTGGGTTTTGCTAAGCCTGTGGATCTCGTCTATGAAAAAGAGTGGCTTGTTTAGGGCGTTTTCATAGTTTTTTAAAATTTTGCGAAAGTCATCTATCTTTAAATTTCCGCCGTCAAACTCGTAAAAGTCGTAGTTTGCCCCGCTTGCCACAGCCCTTGCAAAGCTCGTCTTGCCACAGCCTGCTGGACCATAAAATATGGAGTGCGGTATCTTGCTTGTGGCTATAAATTTTAAAAAGGCCGCTTTAACCGCCTTTTGACCGCAAATTTCATCCAAATTTTTTGGTCTAAACATCAGTGCAAGTGAGCTCAAATTTACCCCTTTACCGCTTTTGGTAAAATTTTGGCCTTTGCGCTAAGGCTCTCTATCTTTAGCTCGTAAATTTTCATGATCTTTAGCCCATACTCCGCCGCCACGTCAAATGTGCTCATCGCATAGGCTGTATATTTTTGGCTTAGAATTTTTAAAATTTCATACTTTTTGGTCTCGTCTGCTACTTCGTAGGCTCTTGTCTTTGCGATGGCGCTTTTATACTCGGTCGTAAAGACCTTGCCGCCAAGTGCCTTGCCGTCGTCTTTTATCGCTTCTAGCTCGCTATCATTTAGGTGCGGGACCTTGTTGAAGCTTACGCAGACAAATTCCACTTTTCGCCCGTTTTGCAGGAGTTTTGCCTTGCTACCAGCGCTCGCTCCATGCACAAAAATGCTCTCACCAACTCTAACTGGCGAGATAGGCACGCTAAAAATTTCTCCCTCATCATCCACGCATGAGATCACGCTGTATTCGCAGTCATCGATAATCTCAAGCGCCTCGTCAGGGCTTAGTTCTCTATCTTTTCGCCTCATTTTTCATCCTTTTTTTGCAAAATATTTTAAAATTTAAGTGCTTAAAGGCTAGTATAACGCAAAAATTTCAAGGAAAAATATGAAAAAATTTGCCATTTTTGCCCTTTTGTTGGGCGTAAATTTATTTGGTGCAAGCGAGGTTTGCAAGGAGTATGTCAAGCAAAGTAGGCTCTATCTTGATGAGCTTTACGCCAAAGAGAGCAAGAAGCTTGCGAGTGATGAGAAAGCGCTAAGGCTTTTTGAGCTTAAATTTGATGAGTTTAAGCAAAGGCAAAGCGGCCAAGAGGCGATGATAATGCAAAATAACGATGAGAAATTTTGCAAAAGCGAGCTAGAAAAGGTAAATAAACTTCTTTCTGAGCTTAAAAAATAGCTCAAATTTTAGCATTTAAGTCCCACTCTATGGGCGTTTTGCCGTGGTTTGCTAGGTAGATATTTGCCTTTGAAAAGTGCCTGCAACCAAAAAACGCCCCACGAGCTAGCGGACTTGGGTGGGCTGCCTCTAAGATGAGGTGCTTGCTGGCGTCTATAAGCGGTGCTTTTGCCTTGGCTGGGTTGCCCCAGAGCATAAAAACTACGTTTTGTAAATTTTGGCTAATCTTTCTTATGACGGCGTCTGTAAAGCCCTGCCAGCCAAAGCTAGCGTGAGAATTTGCCGCTCCAGCACTAACGCTTAAAGTGGAGTTTAGAAGCAGCACGCCTTGCTTTGCCCACTTTGTAAGATCGCCGCTATTTGGCTCTTTTATGCCAAGATCGGCGTAAATTTCTTTATAGATATTCACAAGGCTTGGCGGCACTCTCACGCCACTAGGCACTGAAAAGCTTAGCCCCATGGCTTGATTTGCGCCGTGATATGGGTCTTGGCCAAGGATGACGACCTTGACATCGTGAAACGGCGTTAGATTAAATGCGTTGAATATAAGCCCGCTTGGTGGATAGACGACGCCAGCACTCTTTGCTTTTAAGAAATTCTCTTTTATGCGAGCGAAATTTTCACTCAAAAACTCATCTTTTAGCACCTCTTTCCAGCTTGGCTCGATCTTTACGTCATCTAAATTTATCTGCATTTTCCTGCCCTTTTTTGTTTTAGCGGTATAATTTTAACTAAATTTATCCAAAGGAAAGAGCTGTGTCAGAGCAAATTTTTAATAAAATCCACGATCTTCTTAGCAAAAATGGGGCTAAATTTAGAGTGATAGAGCATGAGAGTGCTAGGACTTCAGAGGAGGTCGCTAAGATAAGAGGCACTAAAATGAGTCAGGGCGCAAAGGCGCTGGTCTGCTCTATAAAGGGCGTAGATGAGGAGAAATTTAGGCAAATTTTTAAAGATGAAAATGTGCTAGATGGCTACTTGTTAGATGACGAAAAGCCAGTGATGAAGGCTGGTAAAATTTACTTGCTCGCGGTTTTGCCAGCGGACGAGCAGGCTGATCTTGACACGCTTGCGCAAAAATTTGACGGCAAAAAAGCAAGCCTTGCTAGCCCAGATGAGGTCACAGCGCTGGCTGACTGCGTATTTGGCTCGGTTCCGCCATTTAGCTTTCATAAAAATTTGCACCTTGTTGTGGATGAGAGTTTGCTAGAGCGAAACGATGAGATCGCCTTTAATGCTGGGCTTCTTGATAGATCGCTCATCTTAAACGCAAAAGACTACGCTAGGATAGTAAAGCCGGTGTTTGTTAAATTTGCAAAAGAAAAGTGCTAGGCTAACCACTTCCTAGCACTAAATTTGTCGGGAGAAAAATGAATTTAAGTAATGCAAAGACGAGAAATTGCTAAATTCATTTCAATGACAAATATTATCAAGGATAATCTTAAAGTATAATAAATTATATTGATAAAATATGCATATTTTAGGGATTTTTATCTTTATATATAAAAAAATATATTTTAAAAACCAAAAATTTTGGCTCAAATTTCATTAAATTTAAAAAGAATTTATAAAAATTTGCTTAGCAATTATTAAGTTTAGCTTAAAGCCCATTTCGATAAAATCCTTAATCGTTCTTTTATCGTAAAAAAGACAATTTGATATAAGGAAAAACAATGAGCGATATCATCGCATACAAACTAAATGGCGAAATAGTCGATACTCAAAGTATCGCAGGGCGTGAAAGTAGTGCTGAGCCTGTCTATTTCGACAACTCAAAAGAGGCACTACACGTTATCAGACACTCCTGTGCACACCTCATGGCACAAGCTATCAAATCACTCTATCCAAAGGCGAAATTCTTTGTCGGACCAAACGTAGAAGATGGATTTTATTATGATTTTAGAGTTGATGATGAGGGCACGAAGCTAGGCGAGAGCGATCTAGCAGCGATCGAAGATAAGATGAAAGAGCTTGCTGAGAAGAAATTTGACATAGTTAAAACCTGCTCAACTAAAGCTAATATGAGTGAGAAATTTAAAAACGACGACCTAAAACAAGAGGTCTTAAAAAGAATTCCAGATGGCGAAGTGAGCAGCTATGCACAAGGCGATTTTGAAGACCTTTGCCGCGGACCACACCTGCCAAATACTAAATTTTTAAAATTCTTCAAGCTTACACGCGTGGCTGGTGCATATCTTGGCGGTGATGAGAGCCGTGAGATGCTAACTAGAATTTACGGCACAGCTTACGCAGACAAAGAGAGCCTAAAAGAGCACATCCGCATCATCGAAGAGGCTAAAAAGCGCGATCACAGAAAGCTTGGCGTCGAGATGAAGCTATTTACATTTGATGAAGAAGTGGGTGGCGGTTTGCCTATCTGGCTACCAAATGGCGGACGCTTGAGATCAAAACTAGAGCAGCTCTTATACAAAGCTCACAGAGATCGCGGCTACGAGCCAGTGCGAGGTCCTGAGCTTTTAAAGGCTGACGTGTGGAGAAGAAGCGGCCACTACGCAAACTACAAAGAAAATATGTACTTTACAACGATCGATGAGACAGAGTATGGCATCAAGCCGATGAACTGCGTTGGTCACATCAAGGTCTATCAAAGTGACATCCGCTCTTACCGCGACTTGCCGCTTAAATTTTTCGAGTACGGCGTCGTGCACCGCCATGAAAAAAGTGGCGTGCTTCACGGACTTTTCAGAGTTAGAGAATTTGCACAAGATGACTCACATATCTTTTGTATGCCAAGCCAGATCAAAGAAAATATCTTAGAAATTTTAAAATTTGCTGGCACGATAATGGAAAATTTTGGCTTCCACTATGAGATGGAGATATCAACCAAGCCAGCCAAAGCGATCGGTGGCGATGAAATTTGGGATACTGCTACACAAGCGCTAAAAGAAGCCCTTGATGAAAATGGCTTTAAATACGGCATCGACGAGGGCGGCGGCGCATTTTATGGACCAAAGATCGACATTAAGATAACTGACGCGCTTAAGAGAAAGTGGCAGTGTGGCACGATACAAGTCGATTTTAACTTGCCAGAGCGCTTTGATCTAGGCTACATCGACGCAAATAACGAAAGACAGCGCCCTGTAATGCTTCACAGAGCCTTGCTTGGCAGTTTTGAGAGATTTATAGGAATTTTACTTGAGCACACTGCTGGTGAGCTACCATTTTTCATAGCACCAACGCAGGTCGTCATCGTGCCTATTAGCGACGCGCATTTAGACTATGCAAAAGAAATTTCACGCGAGCTAAGAAAGATCAACGTCGATAGCGAGATCGCAAGTAAAAATGAGAGTTTAAATAAGAGAATAAGAACGGCAGAAAAACAAAGGGTGCCTATGATAGTCGTGCTAGGAGACAACGAAGTAGCGAACAAGAGCGTTGCATTGCGTGACAGACAGGCTAGGACGCAGAGCGATATGAGCTTGGCGGAATTTATAAATTTAACGAAGGAGAAACTTAGTGAGGTACATTTTTGAGTAAGGAAAATGAAGTATTGCTCAATGAGGACATAAGGGCGAGAGAGGTAAGATGTGTAGGGGATGATGGCACGGCATACGGTGTCATCTCAAGAGATGAGGCTTTAGAGATCTCAAATAAGCTTGGGCTTGATCTAGTGCTTATAGCGCCAGATGCGAAGCCGCCAGTTTGCAAGATAATGGACTATGGTAAATTCCGCTATCAGCAAGAGAAGAAGCAAAAAGAGGCCAAGAAAAAGCAAAAAACCATCGAGATAAAAGAGATAAAACTCTCTGTCAAGATCGCCCAAAACGATATAAACTACAAGGTTAAACACGCAAGCGAGTTTTTGCAAGATGGCAAACACGTTAAATTTCGTGTCTTTTTAAAGGGTCGCGAGATGAGCACTCCAGAGGCTGGCGTTGCCATGCTTGAGAAGGTCTGGGAGATGATCAAAGATGAAGCTGACCGCGACAAAGAGCCTATAATAGAAGGTCGTTATGTAAATATGCTTGTAACTCCAAAAAAGGGTTAAATTCTCACAAAGAGCAGGCTAGGGCTTGCTCTTTTTCATTAAATTTTTAATACAAAAACTCACAAATAACTATTTTCAAAAATTCTATCATTTTTATATTTTCTAAATTTACGCAAGGGCATTTGCGATTGATGTGGTTTGTGGTTAAATTTTGTAGGATGAATTTAGACGCGGCTTAAATTTAGTAAATTTTGATTTTTGCTTACTGGAATTTAATACTTTGACATCACTTGTATAGACGTTGTGCTGAAAATAATTTAGACAAATTGATTTTCTTGTGAGTTTGTAAATTTAAGTGTTTGTGCGAGTGTTTGAAATCAAAATTTGTCTAATTACAGGCTAAATTTGGTAAGAAACTCGATTACTTGTAGCTTAAATTTAGCAAATTTTAAATTCTCTTGTTCGAATTTGATTATCTTACTGTCACTCGCAAAAGCGCTGTGCCTAAAAACTTCTTGTGGGTTTTTAAATTTCTTTTTTTATATGCTTGCATGAGAGTTTTTAAGCTAAATTTTGCCTATGAACTAGCTAAATTTGGCAAGAGAAATATTGTTTTAATAATACTTTTTATGTGGTGACTAAATTTGATGAGAAATTTGCTTATTTGTGGGTTAAATGCAGTAAATTTTAATTTTCACTTACCAAAATTTATCACACCTTTTTTCTGCCAACCCTTACACGAGTGATTTATTGAAATTTGACCAAGCAAATGCCATCTAATAAAGTAAATTTGAACTTCTTGTGAGTTTGTAAATTTATGGTGCGTGTGCGAGTGCCGTGAGCTAAATTTCATCTAATAGGTTGCTGAACTTGACGAGAGAAATATAGCTTTAATAAGTGCCCTTTGCAAATCTTTTGACTGCTTTTATTTTATTTGGAGCAAAATTTAGCAAGAAATTTCTTTGTTTATAGCTTAAATTTATAAAATTTTAATTTTTGTTTGCTGGAATTTGTTCTATTTTTTATTGCTCGCATGGATGCTGTGCTGAAATTTGACTGTGTAAAGCCACATTGTTGGAGTAAATTTGATAAGAAAATTGCTTGTTATGGCTTAAATTTATAAAATTTAACTATCTCTTGCCAAAAGGCAAATACTTTGTTACTATCTGCTTAAATTTATAAAAGAGAATTTAAGCTGGACGAGCCTAAATTTACTAAATTTCATAAGCCATTTCTTGCCAAAAATGTCTGTTATCTGCTTGTGAAATTTTAGTTTTTTGCTCATTCTCTGGTAGGATTTCACCATTTAGTATTATTATGCCGAAGTTGCAAGCGCTATGAAAATTTCTCACTCACAATGCATTTGCTGCAAATTTCATCATCACCAAGTAGCCACGCATAGACCGCACCACTCGTGCAATCAAGCAAAATATCAACAGGATGCTCCACAGCAAAAACTTTCAATTTTACTGCTCAAACCTCGCCACTCCACCATTTGCCGCCATATCAGCTATTTTGACAAAATTTCTATTAAATGCTCTAAAATAGTGGTCTGCTCGCTACCCTAGTGAAATTTAACCAAACTTCAGATCCATATCCGCCACACCAGCAAAATTTTGTCAAAACGAACACGGCATAAAATGCTTCAAGCTTGCATAAATTTGATAGCTTGCTAGTAAAATTTGCCGTGCAAAAGGCAAATTCTATTTTGCCTAAAAACCATAGCCTGCCTCGTATCGATTTACGTCCAAATTTAGCTTGGACGTAAATTTACAGAGCCAAAATGGCCTACACATATCCTTGATCTATCATCGCATCAGCCACTTTTCTAAAGCCAGCAATATTCGAGCCAAGCACCAAGTTGCCCTCATCGCCAAACTCTTTACTCGTTTCATAGCTTAGCTCAAAGATGTGGTTCATGATGCCATGAAGTTTGCGATCGACCTCCTCGAAGCTCCACGAAGTCATGCCAGCATTTTGCATCATCTCAAGTCCGCTTGTGCCCACGCCACCAGCGTTTGCTGCTTTTGCTGGAGCAAAGTAAAAGTCTTTTTGCGCGAGCATGAAATTTATCGCATCAAGCGTGCTTGGCATGTTCGCGCCCTCAGCCACGAAGCGGCAGCCATTTGCGTAAAGCACTTTTATGTCAGCTAGGTGAAGCTCATTTTGTGTCGCACACGGGAAGGCTCCGTCGCATGGCACGTCCCAGACGCCGTTTCTGCCCTCTTTGTATTCGCTTACGCTTACATATTTTGCATTTGGTCTAAATTTGGTGTATTCGCTAAGGCGAGCGCGTTTTACTTCTTTTAGCTCTTTAAGCACCGCTAGGTCGATGCCCTCAGCGTCATAGACATATCCGTTTGAGTCAGAGACAGTGATAGGCAGTGCGCCTGCTTGATAGAGCTTTTCGACTGTGTAGATGGCGACGTTTCCGCTACCGCTGACGCTACATTTTTTGCCCTCTAGATCAAGTCCAGCTTTTTTTAGCATGTTTTGAGTGAAATATACCAGTCCGTATCCAGTAGCCTCTGTGCGCGCTAGGCTGCCTCCCCAGTTTAGCCCCTTGCCAGTTAGGATGCCATCAAATCTGCCAGTTAGCTTTTTATACTGACCAAACATATAGCCGATCTCTCTAGCGCCCACGCCGATGTCGCCTGCTGGCACATCCACGGTGTTGCCGATGTGGCGATATAGCTCGCTCATAAATGCTTGACAAAAGCGCATTATCTCGCCCTCGCTCTTGCCCTTTGGATCAAAGGTGCTGCCGCCTTTTGCGCCGCCGATATTTACGCCAGTGAGTGAGTTTTTGAAAATTTGCTCAAATCCAAGAAATTTTAGCACGCCAAGATCGACGCTTGGGTGGAGCCTTAGACCGCCTTTATATGGGCCAACAGCTGAGTTAAACTGCACGCGGTAGCCGTTATTTACCTTTGGTCTGCCATCGTCGCCTGTGTATGTCACGCGAAAGATCACCGTGCGCTCTGGGATGACGATGCGCTCTAGGATCGCGTGTTTTTGGTACTTGCTCTCTCTTTTGATAAGCGGCTCTAGGCTGTTTAAAACCTCAGTCGCAGCTTGGACAAAGACGCCTTGACCTGGGTTGGTCTTCTTTATCCACTCCATCGTTTGTTCGATGTACTCGCTCATTTTTGCTCCTTTTTCCTTTTTTTGTAGTTAAATATTAACTCGGCTAGAAAAAATTTTTATTTAAAGATATTTTAATATTTTTATTTTGGGCAATGAGTGTTACATATCGAAACTAAATTTATAAAAAAGTGGTTTTTGCTTTGGTTGCTAGGATAAATTTATAAATTTTACTAAATTTGCGCCATCTCTTGCCAAAAAGGAAGTGCTGTGTCGTCTGCTTGGACAAAATTTAGTATTTGCTGGTTTGATGGCAGGGCTTCATCGTTTAGCCTTGCTATATAGGTGCTGGCAAGCGCTATGAAAAATTTTTCAAAGTCACTCGCAACGCACCTGCTGCAAAGCTCCTCATCTTCAAGTAGCCACGCATATACCGCACCGCTCGTGCAATCAAGCAAAAATATCCACGGATCTCCCACGGCAAAAACTATCAAATTTGCTGGGCGAGCTTCACCCTGCCACCATTTGCCACCAAACTCATCTACGCTGTTTAGCCGCACTAGCTCGCTCGCATAGTCGCCTCTTGAGCCAAAACTGACATTGCAAATTTCAAACTCTCCAAGCTCAAATTTGCTTAAAAGCTTTGTAAATTTGGCTGGGAAATTTACACCAAGGCTCTTTCGTGCTTGCATAAATGCCGAAGCGTCCTTTTGCGGCAAAAGCCTCATGCCAGTCATGCCTTCTTGCTCTAGTGGCAAGAAAATTTGATCTAGTTTTCTAGCGATCTCGTCTAATTTTAAAAACATACCAGTCCTTAAATTTGCTAAATTTGGCAAATTTTATCAAATTTAACCAAGTGCACTTTGAAATTTGGGTTATAATCGCCATAAATTTAAGGAGCTAGCGTGGTTAGATCATATCCTCTTGATATGCCTGGCGTGGAGTTTCGCGGGCACGGCGTAACTGGCATTTATGAGATGAATGGGCGCATTGCATTTGTGCATTTTGCTTTTGGGGTGCCTAGCGAGCTAGAGATAGCTCAAAAACTAATACCAAACTACGTGCTGCTAGATACATTTTCGCGCGACTTTAGCGAGCATAAAAGATCAACGCTTACCTACAAACAAAGCGAAATTTTTATAGCTAGCAATGCGCGTTGCTACCCAGAAAATGGCTACTTCGTGCTAAATACTAGATACTACAAGGGCTACATAAACTTCCCAGCAAAGCTTATAAAGATAAGTGATGGGCTGATGAGCGAGCTTGGCGTTGCTAAAGAGCCTGTAAAAGAGATATATAACGACGCTAAAACTTATGAATTTGATGGCTTTTGCGTGCGCATGAGCTCGCCATTTATGATGGAGTGCAAAGAAATTTTGGACAGTGCAGAGTTCAAAAGCGAAGCAAAAGATGAAAATTTAAATGCTGATTTGCCACCCAAAGAGCAGGGCGCAAGGATAGGCAAGACCATCTGGCGGCTAAAGCTTGGCGCATATCTCTACACGCCAGTCTGCCTGAATGATGGGGTGCTTTACTTTGGCACCGCTGGCAAGGGCGGAGATCTATACGCCGTGGATGCAAAAAGTGGCGAGGTGGTGTTTAAGTTTAAAACCAGCGGCACGGAGCATTTTGTTTTAGTCGAGGGTCAAATTTTGCTCGCAAACCGCAAAAATAAGCCAGTTTTGATAAGCGCCAAAGATGGCTTGCTATTAAAAGAGATAGAGTTTGAGAAATTTAGCCTTAGCGCAGATCAGATCATGCTAGTAAGTGGTGGCAGGCTCTATGCTGTGGCAAATGACGGAGCTAAAATTTATGCAGTTTGCGCAGAAATTTAGCCTTGGCGAAATTTATCGCCAAAGCTGCAATAAGATAAATTTATCTCTTCTTTTTATATCTTTTTATCGCCTCTACGATGACCTCTTCTAGGTCGTCATTTGGCTCTTTGTTCATATCGTCGTAGGTGTTTTCAAGGATAGTTTTTAAGTTTTTCTCAACGTAGCTAGTATCGAAAAATCCCCTTCTAAACTCCTTACTTTTGCTGATCGTTAGCAAAAATGGGATGATCGTTCGCACGCCCTCGATGGTAAATTCTTCAAGTGCTCTTTCAAGCTTATTTACAGCAAGATCGTAGTCAGTCGCCTTGACGATCAGTTTTGCGATAAGTGAGTCGTAAAATGGCGGTATGGTGTAGTCTTTATAGACGTGGCTATCGACGCGCACAGATGGGCCAAGAGCTGGGTAGTAGCCCTCGATCGTGCCTGGTGCTGGGATGAAATTCTCCCAGACATTTTCAGCTGTGATCCTTGCTTCTATCGCGTAGCCGCGCGGCTTGATGTCGCTTTGCTCGATCTCTAAAATTTCACCAGCTGCGATCCTTATCTGCCTAACTACTAGATCATGACCTGTGATCTCTTCAGTGATGCCGTGCTCCACTTGGATACGGGTGTTCATCTCCATGAAGTAAAAGTTGTTGTAGTCATCTAGCAAAAACTCGATAGTTCCTACGTTTGAGTAGCCCACAGCCTTTGCAGCAGCCACCGCAGTCACGCCCATGATCTTTCTTAAATTTTCGCTAATCGATGGGCAAGGTGCGATCTCGATGATCTTTTGGTGGCGCCTTTGGATAGAGCAGTCACGCTCGCAAAGGTGGATGATGTTGCCGTAGTTGTCGCCTAAAATTTGAAACTCTATGTGGCGAGGATTGACGACAAGCTTCTCCATAAAAACTTCGTCGTTGTTAAAGTATGCTTTTGCCTCTCTGGTGCACGACTCAAAGGCATCTTGCATATCTTCTTCTTGCCAGACCTCCCTGATGCCACGGCCACCACCACCACCGCTTGCTTTTAAGATGACAGGGTAGCCGATGCGTCTAGCGTGCTCTTTTATGGCGTCCATGCTCTCATCATTTAGCTTTTCAGTGCCTGGCACTATCGGTATGCCGTTTTTCTTCATTAGATATCTAGCGATGTTTTTATCGCCCATTTTTTTGATGACTTCGGCTTTTGGACCGATGAAAATGAGCCCAGCGTCCTCAACTGCCTTTGCAAATTCGTAGTTTTCGCTTAAAAAGCCGTATCCTGGGTGAATGGCGTCAGCTCCGCACTCTTTTGCAAGCTTTACGATAGCTTTGGCGTCAAGATAGCCCTTGATCGGATCTTCACCCACTTGATAGGCCTCGTCAGCGATCCTGACATGCAAGCACTCGCTGTCTGGTGCTGTGTAAATTCCTACGCTTTGGATGTGTAAATCCCTACAAGCTCTGACTATCCTAACTGCGATCTCACCACGATTTGCGATAAGAATTTTATGTATCATAGGCTATCCTTTTTGAGTTTTTCTTATCATATAACTATTCGTTTTATTTTTAGATAAATTTGTTAAGTCTGGTTTTAAAATTTGAGTGCAAAAGGCTAAATTTACACTCAAATTTCTTTATTTGCTGATGATCTGTGGGAAAGGTGTGGCTAGGGCTTTTTTGCTAAAATCTTGCGACTCGATCGTGAAATTTGTAGCAAATCTTTGAATGCCCTCTTTTTTATAAGCACGCCTTTGGATGGTAAAAAGGACTAAATTTCCGCCTTGTTTGGTGTAGCGATATATCGAGTGCTCGGCTGTTGGCACGCCATTTAGGTTTGAAAATATCGTGATATCAAGATAAATTTCATTTGCGAGCGAGCCCTTTTTATAAGCCACTTTTAGCCCTTTTGCTTTTAGCTCTTTTAGATCATTTATCTTTTGCTCGACCGCTTGCTCTGGTGTAGCGTCAAATTTAAGGGTATTTAGCGAGAGCATGTAGCTAAAACTATCTATCTTCTCGCCAGGGAGCAAGTACTCCTGCGTGAATAAATTTGGCACAGGCTTGGCTGAGCCTGCTAGTGAGTAGAGTCTGTTGTCAAATTTTATCTGCATCGGCTCAAAATACTGAGTAGCTGCGAGCAAGAGCGCTGGCAAAGCGATAAATGCTAAAAATTTCTTCATCAAATTCCTTTAAAATGGATTTACTATCATTACCCAGATGATGATGAGCATCGCGATAGTTGGCACTTCGTTGTAAGCTCTAAAGAAGATGCCACTTTTGTTACAGCGTTTCTCTTTAAGCTGCTTCATGTAGCGTCCAAGGTCTAGGTGATAGATAGCCATTAAGATGACAACTAAAATTTTGACGTGGATGTGACCAGTTTTTATAAGATCAGGCATCGCGATAAGTATTAATATGCCAGTTACAAATGAGCCGATGAGCGCTACCCAGCCGATGTAGTGATACATCTTATACTCCATCACCTCAACCACTTTTACAAAGTCAGGTTTGTCCATATTTTCTACGTGATAAACGTAGAGCCTTGGCTGATAAAACAGCACTGCCATCCACGAGATGAAAAACAAATAGTGGAGGTATTTTAAGTAAAGATAATATTCTGCCATAACGTCTCCTTATCTAAAAAGTATCTCTTTTCTAGCTTCAAATTCAGCCTTGCTGATCGCACCACTCTCAAAAAGCTCGTAAAGCCTTTTTAAGTCATCCTCTTTATCTTTTAGTTTTAGTCTCTCTTTTAGCTCGACTTTTTGTAAATTTTTCTCGACATAAGCACCAACTAAAAATGCATCTATAAGCCACCAAATGCCCCAAATAGCTAAGAATGGTATGCCTATAATGAAAGAAAACGTAGAGTAGCCAACGAAAAATAGTCCCATCATCAAAAAGCCAGTGATAAATTTACCAAGGTAAATTCTATGCGCTCCAAGCCAGCCAGTAAGTAGCCAAAGCGCGTATGCGACGTAGATATTATTTCCCACTCTCTCTCCTTTTTCTAAAACTTTGCCAAAGTATCATCACGACGCAAAGATCGATCATCACATCAGCGAAGTTAAAGACCGCAAAGTTAAACCACTTGTGCCAAAAGACGTAATCCACGACGCCGCCATGGATAAATCTATCTGTGATATTTGAGCTGCCAGCTCCTAGCAAAGCTCCAAGCCAAATGGCATGCGAGCAAAGCAGCTTTTTCTCAACAACCAGATAGATAAAAACGCCTATGATAAGGGCGATCTGGATAAATTTCAGCCACTCATCTAAAAAGGCAAACATCGAAAATGCAACGCCCTTATTATATGTAAGAACTAGCGAGAAAAACTCGCCCTCCCACGAAAAACCATCTATAAATATCATCTTTATCGCTTGATCAACGATAAAAATGAGAAAAAATGCGATGAAAAATTTAACCAAATTTTTACGCATTTAGGGCTTTTACAAAAAATTTCTCAACTTCATCCATGCGTTTTTCAACTAAAGTTTGATTTTTGCCCTCAAGCAAAAGTCTGATCAAATTTTCAGTGCCAGAGTATCTAAATAGCGATCTTATGCCCTCTTTTGCAAGGCTGGCCTCAAGCTCTTTTAGCCCCTCTATCTTATCAAGCGGCTTTTTCTCTGTGATCTTTAAATTTAGTAAAATTTGCGGATACGGCTTTAACTCGCCAAAAATTTCACTAGCTTTTTTACCTTTTTTAAGCATCATTGCTACTACTTGCATCGAAGTAACAAGGCCGTCGCCAGTCTTAGCGTAGTCGTTAAATATCACGTGACCGCTTTGCTCACCGCCAAAATTTATGCCATTTTCTTTCATCATCTCAAGCACGTATTTATCGCCTACATTTGAGCGAAGTAGTTTGATCTTGTGAGCTTTTAGATAGTCATCAAGTGCGGCATTACTCATCACCGTAGCCACGATGGCTCCACCTTTTAGTGCCTTTTGCTCGTGTAAAAATGCTGCAAGTGAGCCAAGTATCGCGTCTCCATGCACAACTTCGCCGTTTTCATCGACAACGACAAGTCTATCAGCATCGCCGTCAAATGCAAAGCCGATGTCAGCACGAAGCCTTTTTACCTCGCTTGCTAGATCTTCTGGGTGAAGTGCGCCGCAGTTTTGGTTGATGTTGCTACCATTTGGCTCGTTGTTTATGACGATGACATCGGCTCCAAGCTCGCTAAATACAGTTGGTGCGACCTTGTAAGCAGCTCCGTTTGCCACATCTAAAACTACTCGTAAATTCTTTAAATTTAACTCTTTTGGGAATGAATTTTTGATCTGAACGATATATCTGCCGATAACATCATCGATCCTCTTGTTTGCGCCGATCTCTGTCATCGTTTTTTGGGCGTTTGCGATGAGCTCGTCGTCGTAGAAAATTTTCTCTATTTCAGCTTCTATTTTTTCATCTAGTTTGTTGCCAAAGCTATCAAAAAATTTGATGCCGTTATCGTAGTATGGGTTGTGTGAGGCGCTTATCATTATGCCAGCGTCACAGCGCATATTTTCTGTTAAAAATGCGATCGCAGGTGTTGGCATAGGGCCTATTTGAAGGACGTTGTAGCCAACTGCAGTTAGCCCTGCAACGATGGCGGTTTCTATCATATAGCCACTTTTTCTAGTATCTTTTCCAACCAAAATCACATTTGTCGCTGAGGTCTTTCTAAAGTAAATTCCAGCAGCCATTGCAAGGCGCATAGATGTTTGAGCTGAAAGCTTTTCGCCAGCCTTACCACGAACTCCGTCTGTTCCAAAAAGTTTCATCAATTTATCCTTTTTATTATAAAATGGTGCTATTTTATCAGAAATTATCAAATTTAAAATCTAAAATTTTATTTGTTTTAAAGCTGACTTAAATTCAGTTACAATTAAATATATTTTTCATATAATCACGGACTAAAATTATCAAAAAAGGTATATTATGGCAAACCATAAATCTGCTGAAAAAAGAGCTAGACAAACTATAAAAAGAACAGAAAGAAACAGATTTTACCGCACTAGACTTAAAAACATCACAAAAGCAGTGCGTGTAGCTGTAGAAGCTAAAGATCTAAATGCTGCAAATGAAGCTTTAAAAGTTGCTAACAAAAGCATCCATAGCTTCGTAAGCAGAGGCTTTTTGAAGAAACAAACTGCTGCTCGCCGCGTTAGTCGCCTTGCTCAATTAGTAAACACTCTAAAAGCTGCTTAATCTATTAAATTTTAATGTTTGCTGATAAACTTCATCCATTTTTGGATCGCTATGATGAAATTTCTACGCTTCTGAGCGATCCAAATATAGCAAACGATATCGAAAAGATGACAAAGCTCTCAAAAGAGCAATCATCTATCGAACCAGTTGCAACTGCTGCAAAAAAATATCTACAAATTCTAAACGACATCGAAGAGAATAAAGCCTTACTTGAGGACTCTGAACTTGGCGAGCTTGCAAAAGATGAGCTTAAAAATTTAGAAATTTTAAGAGAGAAGCTTGAAGAAGAGATCAAAATTTTACTTCTTCCAAAAGACCCAAACGATGATAAAAATATATTTTTAGAAATTCGCGCAGGTACTGGTGGTGACGAGGCTGCACTATTTGTTGGAGATCTTTTCAACGCTTACATCAGATATGCAGAGCTTCGTGGATATAAATTTGAGATCGTTAGCCAAAGCGAGGGCAACACTGGCGGCTTTAAAGAGATCATCGTGCTCATAAAGGGCAAAGGCGCTTACTCTAGGCTAAAATTTGAAGGTGGCACACATAGGGTTCAGCGAGTGCCAGAGACTGAGAGTCAGGGCAGGGTGCACACCTCGGCTGTGACTGTGGCTATCATGCCAGAGGTTGAAGACAGCGAGATCGAGATCAATCCAAATGATATAAGAGTTGATGTTATGAGAAGCTCGGGCCACGGCGGTCAGTCAGTAAATACAACCGATAGTGCCGTTAGGATCACGCACATACCAACGGGTCTTGTTGTCACAAACCAAGATGGCAAGAGCCAGCACAAAAACAAAGAAGCTGCAATGAAGGTACTAAAGGCTAGACTTTACGAGATGCAAGAGCAAGAGAGACTTGCTAAAGAGACTAGCGAGCGCAAGAGTCAAGTCGGCACTGGAGACCGCTCAGGCAGGATAAGAACTTATAACTACCCACAAAACCGCATAAGCGATCACCGTATAAATTTAACACTTTACCGCCTTGATGCGATCATGGCTGCAGGATTATTTGACGAGATCATCGAGCCGCTTATCACTCACTATCAAGCAGAAGCGATGCTTGAAGCTGGCATCTAAGCGCAAAATTTATAAATTCTCACCAAGTCATTAAAAATCAAAAATCTACAAACTAAGATATAAAGTCATCTGATCTTGAAACGATCTTAGTTTGTCTGTTTTATAATAAAAAATAATATTTATTCAATATATTTTTCAAAAATAATTTAAATTAAATTTTTAGATTTTAGTTCATTTAGTACGATATTTTGGGCTTTGGTAAATTATAAATCTTTATTTATGATATTAAAAAATTTTATTAATTGATCATAAGTTCGCATTAATAATAATACTCTATAATACCCAAACATTAAATCAAAATAAGGAGAAAATATGTCACTAAGCGCAAGAAATCAACTAAACGTCGAGATATTAGAAGTAAGAACAGGTGCGGTAAATTCGCTAATAGCTGGCAAACTAGCAGGTGGCGAGGTGCTAAAAGCAACTATTACAGTTGATAGCGAGAAAGCTCTTGATCTTAAAGTTGGCAAAAAAGCTATATTTTTATTCAAAGCTTCAAGCGTTATCGTTTCAAAAGACGACAGCATCAAGCTTAGCGCAACAAACCAAATAAAAGGCGTTGTTAGCGAGATAAAAGACGGCGCTGTAAATGCTGAGGTTATCATCGACGCAAACGGCAGCAAAATTTCAGCTATCATCACAAGAGAGTCAGTTCAAAATTTGGCTTTAAAAGCAGGCGACAAAGTAACTGCTATCATCAAAGCAACTCAAATCATAGTTGGTGTTAAATAATTAAATGACAAAATAGTGGCAGGCATTTGCTTGCCACTATAAATTTTTAAATCTATAAACCCCGTTTTTTACTCGCTCAAAAATTTTCTTCTCTTCAAGTAGCTTAAATGTGCTTATCACGGTTGGTTTGCTCACATTTAGCTTTTCACAAATGTCTGAAATTTTAAGCACGATAAAGCCATTTTCATCGCTTAGCTCGCAAAGTAAATTTATGATCTCTATCTTTTTCCCGCCAAGAAGCGCTTTGTAAATTTCTTTTTCTAGCCGCAAATTTTATATCCTATCGCTACGCACCAAAGCGCGCCACATAAGAAATTTGCGATCATCACAGCCGCACTTCCAGCGTCCTTTGCCGCTTTTGCTAGGGCGTGATAGTCTGGGCTTGCAAGATCAGTCACTCGCTCTAGGCTCGAGTTTAAGCACTCGCAAACTAGCACAAATGCCATGCTAAAGATCAAAAATAGGTTAAAAATAAGGTCAAATTTCCAAAAAAATAGCGAGATCGTAGCTACCAAAAATATGCAAATTTCTATGCGAAAGCTCTTTTCGTTTTTAAAAATTTCAGCCAAACCCTCTCTTGCGTAGCCAAAATTTTTAAAAAATTTATACGTTGGCTGGTTTCTCATAACTTTCCTTTTTGTGATTTTTGGCATAATTATAATTAAAAAAAGGATGAAATTTGAAACTTATTAGCTGGAATGTAAATGGGCTGCGCGCAGTCGTGGCAAAAGATGGCTTTGGCTGGCTTGACGAGGTTAGGCCTGATTTTTTGGGACTTCAAGAGATCAAGGTCAAAGAAGATGACGTGCCAAAAGAAATTTACAACCTTGGCTTTAAAGATATAAGTGTAAATTCAGGCGTAAGAGCTGGCTACTCTGGCGTGATGAGCCTTACTAAATTTGACGTGCAAACGCAAAAAGCAGCCTTTTTTGACGACACGGAGGGGCGAGTTTTGGAGCATAGATTTGATGATATCGTGCTTTTTAACATCTACTTTCCAAATGGCCAAAAGGACGATGAGAGGCTAGCTTACAAAATGGACTTTTACGAGAAATTTCTAGCTTACTGCAAAGAGCTTATAAAAAGCGGCAAAGAGGTGATATTTTGTGGCGACGTAAATACCGCTCACCGCGAGATCGACCTGAAAAATCCAAAGGCAAATGCCAAAACTTCTGGCTTTTTGCCTATCGAGCGCGCGTGGATAGATGAGGTGCTAAAAAGTGGCTTTATAGATACCTTTAGAGCCGTAAATGGCGACGTTACGGACGCTTACTCGTGGTGGAGCTACCGCTTTAACGCAAGGGCAAAAAACGTCGGCTGGAGGATTGATTATTTCTTCATCTCGCAGGGGCTAAAAGATAGGCTAAAAGACGCCTTTATCATGCCAGAGATCGTTGGTAGCGACCACTGCCCAGTTGGCATAGAGATAGAAATTTAGATCACGCCCTCTTCTAGCAGGTGGGTGATCAAAATTTTAAAGCCTAGAAATATAAGTATCGCTCCGCCCAAAAAGAGCGCCTTTTTCTCTAAAATTTCACCCATAAATTTACCGATATAAAAGGCAGCTAGACTTAGCACAAAGCAGACTACGCCAATGATGAGCGCACTCTCAAATATACTAACCGCTTCAAAGCTAAGCGTGACACCAATGGCAAGCGCGTCGATGCTAGTGGCAAATGCGCCCACAAAAATGGTCTTAATATCCATGCTTAATGACTCGCCAGCCTCGCTGCTACAGGCCTCTTTTAACATTTTAAAGCCAAGAAAACAAAGTATAAAAAATGCGATGAAGTGATCGATAGAGCTTATAAATTTAGCAAAGCTAATGCCTAGAAAATAGCCAAGAAGCGGCATGAGAAACTGAAAAAAGCCAAGCATAAAAGCGATAAATAAAATTTTACCAAAGCCAAGGCTTTTATACCTTGCGCCGTTTGCCATATTTAGCGCCGCGCTATCCATGCTAAGAGCGAAGCTAAGAAGTAAAAGCTGCATAAATTCCCCTCAAAAAAGGGTGAATTTTAGTGCAAAAATATTAAATTTATTTTAAGCGTTTAGATATTTTTTGTATGATTTTGCTTTAAATTTAAAAAAGGAGAGAAGATGAAAAGATCTCTTGTTATACTTTGTGGCGCGCTTGCTTTAAATTTACAAGCCGCAAGCATGGATGATATGATAAATAAAGGTGTCAAAATCGCCACTCACGCATCAAGCGGCGACTACAAAAGCTTAGTTAGCGAGGCGCTAAATGCCGCTGTGAGCGAGCTTTCAAAAGAGGGCTTTATAAACAACACCACAGCCAAAATCCCACTCCCAAAAAGCCTTGAGATGGCGTCAAATTTAGCCAAAAAAGTGGGCGGCGAGAAGTGGGCGCAGGACCTTAGCAAGTCGATAAACAACGCTGCGACCACGGCCGTGCCAAAGGCTGCTGAAATTTTTAGCGAGAGCATAAAAAATATGAGCGAGGCTGATGTCAAAAAGCTCTTTAACGGCGGCAGCGACAGCGTTACGAAGTATTTGCAGCAAAGCTCCAGCCAAAAGCTAAAGGCGGCATTTACACCGATAATTGAAAAAATGATGAGCGATAATAGCTTTGCGACTGCCTATAATGGGCTAAATTCTTTCATCGGCGGCTCAGCAAAAAACAACGAAACGATAAAATCAGTCAAAAGCCTAGCTAAAAATTTAGGCGCAAGCGAATATGTGCCAGATGATGGCGAAGACCTAAACGCATATATCACGAGAAAGACGCTAGATGGGCTATTTAACGTGATGAGCGAGAAAGAAAAGGGGCTAAGAAGCGGCTTTAGCCTAGATAGCGGCAAAAAGGTGCTAGACTCGATCTTTAAATGAGAAATTTAAGCGCTCAAAACAAAGCCGACATCGCTCTTATCGTAGTTGCCGTCGTTTGGGGCGCTACGTTTTTACCCATGGCAAACGCGCTAAAGACAAATGGCGTCTTTGTCATGCTCTTTTGCCGGTTTTTTCTCTCGGCCATCTTTATGGGCTTTGTCGCGCTTAAATTTACTAAGAAATTTGACAAAAAAAGCGTCATCTACGGCGTTATCCTTGGTGCGGTGCTCTTTTTGTCATTTGCCACGCAAACTTACGCTCTAAAGCTTACTTTTAGCTCGAGCGTCGCCTTTATCACGGGGCTTGAGTGCGTGATAGTGCCTTTTATGGCGGCTTTTATTTTTAAAAATAAAATAACCATTTTTGCCATTTTAGGCGCTATCATCGCTATTTTTGGGCTTTGGCTCTTAAGTGGCGCCACGCTCGCACTTGGGAGCGGCGAGGCACTAGCGCTTGTCTGCGCGATATTTTATGCGCTTTATACTACGCTAAATGGCCACTTTGTAAGAAAGAGCGAGCTTTATTCGCTTGTATTTGTGGTCTTTCTCACCGTCTCTTTGCTCTCGTTTGTCTTTGTATTTTTTGAAGGTAGCGTTGTGCCAAAATTTGATAGGGAATTTTTCATAGCGATATTTATCACAACTGTGATTGGCACCATATTTTGCTACTTTGTGCAAACGATCGCTCAAAGATACACGACCGCTAGCAAGGCGGCCTTGTTTTTCTGCCTAGAGCCAGTCTCTGCTGGATTTATCGGCTATTTTATTGCTGGCGAGCTACTTAGCATCTGGCAAATTTTTGGAGCCATGCTCATCATCTTTGGCGTCATTTTTAGCGAATTTGGCAAGCAAATTTGCTCTAAATTTAAGCTCTAAAAGACAAAAAGCTTCATTTGTGAGTCTATTTTCTCATCTATAAACTCGCCCTCAAATCTCTCTTTTAGCATCGCTAAAACCGTCTTTTCATCGTAGTTTTTAGCTCCGTTTATCTCAAGGTGCCAGCAGATATTTTCAGCTGCTTCTTGCACGCTTCGTCTAGCGATCCTAGTTTCATTTAAAATTTGACTCTTAAAAGCGATGCCTTGATCATTTAGCCACGCTTCAAGCCTATCTACTACGTTTTTTTGAGAGAGCACTCGGCCAAATTTTTCAAAAAATGGCTCAAGCAGATCAGAGCTTCTAGGTTTATCCCAGCCAAGATAGAGCTTTTGCTTGGCGCAGTTTTGAAATTTAGCAAAATCTTCATCGCTTGCAATGGCTGGGCTCATCGTGCAAATGGCGATATCAAAGTGTCTAGCAGGCTTAAATTCTCTCCACGAGCAAACCTCGCTGGTTAAATTTGTCACGCCAAATCTCTTTGCGTCCTCGTTTAAAATTTCTATCATCTTTTCTGAGCTATCGATGCCAGTTATATGCTTAGCCGTTTTTGATAAAAATATGCTCCAAACGCCCGTACCACAGCCGATATCAAGGATATCTTTGCCGCTAAAATCAACTCCCCAAGCCAAGGCTTTACTAAAAATTTGCTGCTGGATAGCGCTGATCTTGCCGTCAAATCTTTGGTAGTTTGACGCCTTTTTATCCCATAAATTTTGCATTTTAGCTCCTTATTTTTGGCTATAATTTTAGCAAAAAAGGTCAAAAATGAGAGATTTTATATATCACGTCACCATCCCGCCACAAGCCATCGACATGCATGGACACATGAATAATGTATATTATTTCACGCTTATGCAAGAGGCCGCATTTGCCCACTCCGCCGCTGTTGGCGACACGGTTGAGGCGCAGTATAAAAGGGGTGAAATTTGGCTCATTAGAAAAAATGAAGCAAAATATATAAAAAGCGCAAAGCTGATGGATGAGATAGAAATTTACACCTACACGCAGACTGAGGGCAAGGCGACATCTTGCAGATATTTCGAGTTTAAAAAAGATGGCGAGCTAATAGCAACTGGCAAGACGGAATTTGTCTATATCGATCTAAAGACAAACCGCCCAAAAGCTATCCCAGCACAGATCATCGCACTTTACTCGTGACCGCACTCGTCGCAAACGCCCTTTATCACGGCACTTTTTATATTTTTAGCGACGCTTAGGTGTGGCATGTCGATGTTTGTCACCTTGTGACAGACGTCGCAGATGAAGTAGGCTTTGGCCTCATTTGCTAGCTCGTAGTAGCTCTTGTGGTTGTTTTCGGTTTTTATCACGAGATTTTCTTTTTCAAAAATTTCCATACTTCTATAAAAGGTCGTCTTGTTTGCGTCAAGGCTCTCTAAAATTTCATCGTAGCTTAGCGGTGTTTTGGCGTTTTGTAAAATTTCAACAAGCTTTATGCGAAGCGTCGTAGCCTTGATATTGTGCTCTTCTAGGAAATTTCTCGCGTTCATCTTTGCCCTTTTCATTTTTCGTATATTAACGCTAAAAGATTTAAACTATATTTAAAAGAAAAGGCTAAATTTAGGCATTTGCTTTTTAAGTTGCAACCAAGTTGCATTTTGCTAAACTTCGCAATTATTTTTTAAAGGAGAGATAATGAGAAAAATTATCGTTTTTTTAGCTGTTTGTGCTTTGTCTCTTTTTGCAAAGCCGGTTGTGACTACTAGCATACTGCCAACGAAATTTTTTGTCGAGCAGATCGCTGGAGATACGCTAGATGTAAATGCGATGGTTGGCAAAGGCGCTGACCCCCACACTTACGAGCCAAAGCCAAAGCAGATGAAGGAGCTTGAAAAGAGCGAGCTTTACTTTGCTATAGGCATCGAGTTTGAAGACGCGTGGCTTGATCGCTTCTCAAAGACGTTTAAAAATTTACGCATCGTAAAGACGCAAGAAGGCATCGAAAAGATCGCTATGAGCGAGGAGCATGAACATGAAGAGCACCACGAGCATAAGCACGAGGGTGAGCATAAACATGAGCACCATGACCACGAGGGCGAGCACCATCATCACCACCATGACGGCCTTGACCCACATATCTGGCTTGACCCTATCTTAGTAAAAACACAAGCTGATAACATCGCAAAGGCGCTAATAGAGAAATTCCCGCAAAATGCAAAGCTTTATGAAGAGAATTTGGCTAAATTTAAAGCTAGCCTTGACGAGCTTGATAGCTTTATCAAAAACGAGCTAAAAGATGTCAAAACTCGTGAATTTATCGTATATCACCCATCTTGGGGCTACTTTGCAAAGCGCTATGATCTAGAGCAAATCGCCATCGAGATAGAGGGCAAAGAGCCAAAGCCAGCTGAGCTAAAAGAGCTTATAGAAGAAGCCAAAGAGCACGGTGTAAAGGTTATTTTCGTAGCTCCACAGTTTCCAACAAAGGCTGCAAATTTGATCGCAAAAGAGACTGGTTCAAAGGTCGTCATGATAGACCAACTGCCTGAAAACTGGCTAGCCGAGATGAAAAAAACGGCTGAAATTTTCGCTAAAAGTCTATAAAAATGTTAGCACGCCTGATCGTCATTTGCCTACTAACCATAAATGCTTTCGGGTGTGCTCTATGCTCGCTTTATAGCCCAACAGCTCACGTTAGCGCGAAATTTGTCGCACACGAAAATAATATCAGCCAGATCGCCTTTACTTGGACCTTTTCGCAAAATTTCTCAGATATTATGAAGCAAAATTTTGACCTCAATCAAGATGAAAAGATAGACGATAAAGAGCTTAGAAAGATCCGCTTAAATTTACTAGACTACCTCGTGCCAAGGCACTATCTAACGGACATTGAGTACTATTACAAGGATGAAAACGCCACTAAAATAGAGCCAAATTTAAATAATTACAAGCTCTATTTTGATGAGGGCAGGCTTAAATTTGACGTGAGTTTTAAGACAAATTTAGTGGTCGCTGAGGGACTTGTCATATCTGTTGATATGGAGGACAAAGAGGGCTATTTTAACTTCAAATTTACGCAAAATAACGCATTTTTGGTGGGTGAAAGCTTCTGGGCGATACCAAATTCAAACTCAAATTTGATATTTTTTACATTTTCAAGCAAGGCTGCAGCCAAAGCTCACAATGAAAAGCCAGCGCTTAAAGAGCTGCTAAAAGAGCCAGTAGCAGGCTCGAGCGATGAGAATTTAAGCCAGATAGATAAGATCGACGAGGCGAAATTTGACATCGTCTCAAAAACTAGCCTAAGCTTGCTTGATAGGCTAAAGCAAATTTTAAGAAGCGTGGATTACAAAAGTCCGCTTGCGCTGCTATTTTTAGCGTTTATCTCATTTGGCTATGGCTTCTTGCACGCTGCTGGCGCAGGTCATGGCAAGGTGCTAACAAGCTCATATTTTGCCGCAACTGGTGGCAGCTACAAAAGGGCGTTTTTATTTGCGCTAAAGATCGGCTTTTTGCATGTTGTGGGTGCATTTGTCTTTGTCTTTGCTAGCTTTTTGCTGCTGCGAGAGGTGAGTAACGACCTTACAAAGGACACAGCTAGCATAACGACCGCGTTTTCTGGAGTTGTGATCTTTTTTGTGGCGATTTTTATGCTCGTTAAAAAGATCAAATTTTATCTCTCAAACAAAAATGAGACTAAATTTTATATTTTTAGATCAAATCTAAGTCAAAATTTGAGTAAAAATACAAAATTTAAAAGCGAATGCGGTTGTCAAATTTGCTCCACTAAAAAGCCAAAGAGCAAAGAGGAGTGGCTAGTAGCGGCTGCTGCGGCTCTTGTGCCCTGTCCTGGCACGATACTAGTCTTTGTGCTGGCAAATGAGATAGGTAGCTACTTTGCAGGCGTGATAAGTGGCCTGTTTATGGCGCTTGGCATGAGTGTGGTGATATTTGTAGCGGCAGTTTTTGGCTCAAAGATAAGCACGAACATTAAGCTAAAAAAGTTTAAAATCTACGCAGAATTTGCAGCCCTTGGCATCATGCTTTGGCTTGGACTTTTCATTTTTGTCACGACATTTACGCAAAAGAGCCTGTTTTGAAAGATATTATAAAAATTAGAAATTTAAACTTTAGCTACGATAAGCAAGTCGTTTTAGAGGGTATTAACTTAGACTATAGTAGTGACGAGTTTTTAGCGATAATTGGCCCAAATGGTGGGGGCAAAAGCACGCTTTTAAAGCTCATTTTGGGCCTGCTTAAGCCTCAAAGTGGCGAGATCAAGCTCTTTGGTAAAGAGCCAAGCGAGGTTAGTAAATTTATAGGCTACGTGCCGCAAAATTTCCTCTCAAATCAAAGCTTTCCGATGATGGTTTTAGAAGTCGTTTTAATGGGATTAATCGATAAAAAAATCTTTGGTTTTTACTCAAAAGATGAAAAAGCTCTAGCACTAAGTGCCCTTGAAAAGGTCGGCATGAGCGAGTTTGCAAACGCGAGGATCGGCGAGCTAAGTGGCGGTCAAAGGCAGCGCGTCTATATCGCTAGAGCGCTTTGTGCAAATGCAAAAGTGCTCATCCTAGACGAGCCAACAGCCAGCATCGACACAAAAGGGCAGGCTGAAATTTATGAAATTTTAAAGGGCATAAATGCAAATGGCGTTGGCGTGGTTTTAGTTAGTCACGACCTAAATATCGTGCTAAACTACGCTACAAAGATCGCTTACGTGAGTAAAAATTTACACATTCACAAAACGCATGAAAACCTTGCAAAGAGGGAATTTATCGAGCATCTAGCTAGAACGCATAGCCATTTTTGTGATGTCGAGATCGCACTTGGCGAGTGCGGCTGCGAAAAGACAAAGAGCAATGTTTTTAAATTTTAAAGAGAGAAAATGAGTGAAATTTTAGAGTTAAATTTTATGCAAAATGCCTTTATTGCGAGCATTTTAGTAAGCATAATATGTGGCATGATAGGCTCGCTTGTGGTGATAAACAAGATGACTTTCATCGCTGGAGGCATCGCCCACGGCGCGTATGGCGGCATAGGGCTTGCTTTTTTCTTCTCACTCGAGCCACTTTTTGGAGCGAGCATATTTTCGCTATTTCTAGCGCTCATCATCGCCACGATCACGCTAAAAGATAAGACAAACATCGACTCCGTAATAGGCGCTATTTGGGCGATTGGCATGGCGATTGGTATTATTTTCATCGACCTAACGCCTGGCTATAACGCCGATCTTATGAGCTATCTTTTTGGCTCGATCCTTGCAGTTAGCGGCACAGATATTGCGTTTATGAGCGTTTTAGACCTCTTGTTTTTAGCACTCATCGCACTTTTTTACCGCCAGTTTGTGGCGATCAGCTTTGATGCGGAGTTTGCAAAACTTCGCGGGGTAAATACCACTTTTTTTCACTATCTGCTAGTTTGTATGATGGCGCTTTGCGTGGTGGCTACGATCCGTGTGGTGGGGCTAATACTTGTCATCGCACTACTTACCATACCGCCTTATATTGCGCAAATTTTCGCCAAAAGACTTGGGCTCATGATGCTTATCTCAACCATTTTTTCAGTTGTTTTTTGCTTTATCGGCCTTGTGATCAGCTTTTATTTCAACCTAACAGGCGGAGCTAGCATCATCTTAGTCGCCTCGCTTTGCTTTTTTGCATTTAGCTTTAAATTTAAAAGCTTGCGCTCGTAGCTCTTTTTAACCTAAAAAGCGTCCAAGCCAAAAAGCAAATCGCTGTAAAATAGACACTAAAAAAGAGCGCTAGCCACATAAATTTGATCTCAAGTCCTAGCCAAAAGACCGCCGCATAAAAGAGTGAGCATTGAAGTACGAGCTGTCTAAAGCCATTTAGCAAAAAGATCGCTACTGGGCGTTTTATCGCCTGCAAGGTGCTGCCTGAGATGTTTATCGTGCCGTAAGCCATGTAGGCAAGTGAGTTGATGCCAAGGTAGAGTTTGGCTACCTCAAGCACGGCTGGCGTGCTGTCAAAGAGCCTGATCGCGCTCTCGCCAAAAAGCCTTATAAAGATGTAGGCAAAGACGCAGTAGATGAGCAAAAAAAGAAGCGATAGTTTGTAGCACTGCAATACTCTTTGAAAGCTCTTAGCGCCGTAGTTTCTTGAGATGATGCTAAGCACTCCTGCTGCCATGCCGATGGTTGGAAGCACTAAAATTTGCTCGATCCTTAAAGCTATGCCATAACCTGCCACTGCATTTACGCCGTAAAAGCTCACAAATTTTAAAAGCACGAGTGAGCCAAGCGACATTGAGAGGTAGTTTAGGCAAGCTGGCAAGGCTTGCTTTAGTATCTTTGCCCAGACGGCGAAATTTGGTACGAAGTAGCCTAAATTTCTAGGATCTATCATCTTGCTCTTTCTCACTTTAAAAAAGAGGTAGATCATGCCTAAAAACTGCACGCTAGCCGTTGCTAGAGCAAGGCCCTTTACGCCAAGAGCAAAGCTAAAGGCAAAAAGATAGCAAAAAAATGCGTTGATAAAAAGGCCGCAAAATAGCCAGTTGCGGTAGCTTTTAGTATCGCCAAGCGCGACTAAAACGCCATTAAGCGATTTTATAAGTAAGAAAAATGGAGCTGCAAGAAAGATGACGCCAGCGTAGTCAAGAGCCTCTTTGATGTAGTGATGGTCAGCGCCTAAAAGAATTAGTAAATTTGGCGCTAGTAAATAGCCACAAAGTCCAATAAAAATGGCAAAAAGAAGCACGAAGATGATGCCATTTGAGGCGTAAAGTTTAGCCATTTTTGGTTTGTTTGTGCCTAGGCTGTTGCCTATTAGCGCGGTGAGTGCCGAGCCAAAGCCAAGCCCGATGCCAACGACACTTAGATAGAGCAAAAAGCTCATCGCCATGCCAGCAACTGCTATGGTAGAAATTTTAGCTGCGAAAAATGTGCCAGTGACGTTGTAAAGCGTGTTAAACATCATGCCCACGCCAGCTGGCAGCGAGAGTGAGATGATTAGTTTATTTAGCGGGTCTTTTAGTAGGTCCAAGCTGCCTTCTTGTTAAATTTCATATGAGCTAAGTTCTATTAAATTCCCATCAAAGTCGTAAATATATAAACTTTTCATTGCTTCCAGAGCTCCATTTCGCTCAACTACGCCAAGCTCTATCTTTACGCCCTTTTTAAGTAGCTCTGAGCGCACGTCTTCTATCTCATCTTCAACTATCAAGCAAATGTCAGCACTACCCTTTGTTGGATGCTTTGCCGCAGGTAAAAACTCGCCCTCAAACCTATGTAAATTTATCTTTTGCGAGCCAAAATTTAGGCTAATGTGACCGTCTTTCTGAGCTAGTCGCATGCCTAAAATGTCGCAGTAAAATTTAAGCGCCTCTTTAACGTCGCTTACTACGATCACGATGTGATCTAAATTTTTTATCTGCACTTTGGCTCACATCTTTATTTTTGATCTCTTAATGCCCTTTTTCTAGCGTAGATATTTATGCATTCAACTGCTAGTGAGAAGCCCATCGCAAAGTAGATGTAGCCTTTTGGCACATGCACGCCAAAGCCATCAAGCACGAGCGCAAAGCCAACTAGCACCAAAAATGCTAGTGCGAGCATTTTTATCGTTGGGTTGTTATCGACAAATTCTGAGATCGCCTTTGAGGCAAACATCATCACACCAACTGCGATGATGACAGCAAGTATCATGATATCGATGTGCTGAGCCATACCAACTGCGGTGATAACGCTATCAAGCGAAAAGACTATGTCTAAAATGCCTATTTCTAGGATAGTCGCAAAAAATCCTGGATGAGACTTGCTCTCGTGAGCCTCTTCATGCTTGCCAGTGGCGTTTGCGTGGATCTCCATTGATGATTTTACTATCAAAAATAGACCGCCTATTATGAGCACTAGATCGCGCCCAGTGATGCTAAGCTCGCCTATGCTAAAGAGCGGCTTTGTAAGCTTCATGATCCAAAATAACGAAAGTAGCAGGATGATCCTAGTGATCATCGCAAAGCCAAGCCCTAAAATGCGGCCTTTGCCCCTTTGCTCTGGCGGCAATTTGCCTACTAAAATAGCGATAAATATGATGTTATCTATGCCTAAAACTATCTCCAAGCCAGTTAGCGTAAGTAGCGATATCCACGCCTCTGGCGAACTCAACCATTCAAACATTTACTTCCTTTGTTAAAATTTTTATTATGCTCTCAGGCAAAATTTCATGCTCTATGGCGTGAATTTTAGCCTCCCACTCATCTAAACTCATGCCATCCTCGCGCTCAAACGCCCTTTGCGCGATCAGTTTGCCCCCGTCAAGCTCCTCGCTCACGTAGTGCACGCTCACACCGCCTATCATCATGTCGCTCTCAAAGCTCTCCTTTATCGCATGCGCGCCCTTAAAAAGCGGCAAGATAGAGGGGTGAAGGTTTATGGCTTTTATCTGCGCCGTAAAAACTGGCGTTAGTATCCTCATAAAGCCTGCAAGTACCGTAAGATCTGCCCCACTTTTTAAAATTTGCTCCACCAAAACAGCGTCAAATTCCTCACGGTTTTTAAATTTAGCACTCTCTATTATCGTCGTTTCAAGGCCAAATTTCTTAGCTCGCTCGATGCCAAATGCACCAGGCTTGTTGCAGATACAAAGGCAAACTTCGATATTTACGCCATTAAAAATTTGATTATGAACTTTTTTAAGTATCGCTTCTAAATTTGAGCCACTGCCGCTAAAAAGCACGGCTATCTTTTTCGTAAGCATTTTACTCCTTTGATGATGTCTGTTGGCTCCAGCGCGTAGCTGTTTTTGCCAAAATTTCTAAGGCTAAGTGCATGAGCTAAAGTGGCTGAGATGGCAGCATTTAGTGGCTCATAGCCTTGAGCCAAAAGTGCTAGTACAAGACCGCTTAGTACGTCGCCGCTACCGCCTTTTGCAAGCGCGCTTTTACCATAAGGCATGACGTAAATTTGCCCATCTTTGGCGATTATGGTGTTTGCCCCTTTTAGCACAAGCACAGCCTTAAATTTCTCACTCCAAGCCTTAGCGTAAGCGTATCTGTTTTCTTGCAAAGTTTGCACATCTATATCGGCCATTTTGCAAATTTTTAAAAGCGAGCAAAACTCCTTTGGATGAGGCGTCAAGACGCAGTTTTCGCTTAGCAGCTCAAGTACTTTTTGGCTGTAAAAGATATCAGCGTCAAGAACGAGCTTTTTGCCTTTTAAAATTTGCACCTCAAGCTCTTCTACGCCCCTTTTGCCAAGCCCCATGCCAAGGGCTCCAGCGTTCATTTTCTCGCTTATCTTGCTAGCTTGCATGATGTGCGTTGGTAAATTTAAACCCTGCTCGCCTATCACGCTAACTAGTCCAGCCCCAAAGGCAAATGCCGCCTTTGCGCAAAGCTTGCTAGCCCCTATGTGCTCGCCAGATATGATAAATGCGTGGCCAAAGTCGCCCTTATTTACGCACTGATTTTTTCTATTTGGAAGCATGAGGTCGCATTTTTCAAGCAAGTGATAGTCGCTTTCGCACTCGTAGTTTTGCGCGCTTATGCCAAGAGTGGCGAGCTTTATCTTGCCCACGTAGTCCTTTGCCGCGTCACTATAAAGCCCTAGCTTTCTAGCTCCCATCGTGACAGTGGCGTCTGCTTTTACGCAAGCGCCAAGCACCTTGCCATCGCTACTTAGCCCACTTGGTACGTCGCAAGCGATGATGTAAGCGGGGCTAGCGTTTATTTTTGAGATGAGGTTAGTTAAATTTTTATCCAAAGCTCTATTTAGCCCTGAGCCAAAAAGCCCGTCTATGAGGCATTTTGCACTATTTAAGCTATTTTCTGCGTCTTTGCTCTCTCGCACGCCAGCAAATTTAGCACGTTCGAGCTGTTTAATGGCAAGTGGCTTTAAATTTTTACTAGCTAGGATAACTTCACACTCATACTCGCCCTCTAGCATCCTTAAAGCACAAAGCACGTCAGCGCCGTTGTTTCCGCCACCGCAAATGCCAAGCACTCTCACGCCTTTTTTAAATTTCTTGCGTATGAAATTTGCTATGGCTACGGCTGCATTTTCCATTAACAGCTCTTCGCTAAGTCCAAATTTCTCGCCTGCTCTCTCGTCTAAAACTCTCGTGTCTAAATATAAATTTTTCATTTTACGCCCTAAAACTAAGCGCCTCTAGGATGTGGGGCTTTAAAATTTGCTCGCTCTCATCAAGATCGGCGATGCTTCTAGCCACTCTAAGCGTCCTTTTTATGCCCCTTTGAGAGAGGGTGTACTTTGTGGCGGCCTTTTGTAAAATCTCACTTGCCTCGGCGTTTAACGTGCAAAATTTAGCCACCTGCGCGTCATTTAGCTTGCCATTTAGCTCATCTTGACCCCGCCTTTTTTGAAAGATAAAGGCTTTTAAAACCATCTCGCTCATCTGCTGTGAGCTTAAACTAGCCTTATCATCTGGCGAGCTCTCATCCATCGCGACTTTTAGATCGATGCGGTCAAGCACTGGGGCTGAAATTTTGGCTTTGTAGTTTTTTATCTCATTTTCGCTACATTTGCAGTTTAGGTTGCGAGAAAACAAATTCCCACAAGGGCATGGATTTTGAGCGGCTACGAAGATAAATTTTGTTTCGTAAGTCACTTTTGAATTTACCCTTGCGATGTGGATTTGATTGTCTTCAAGTGGCTCTCTGAGGCTTTCTATCACCTGTTTAGCAAAGTGTGGGAACTCATCAAAAAATAGCACTCCGCCATTTGCAAGTGCGATCTCGCCGATCTTTGCGACGTTTGAGCCTCCGCCAAAGATCGAGCTTTTAGTCGAGGTGTGGTGCGGCGAGCGAAAGGCTCTAGTGCTTGTAAATTCGCTATCTTGCAAATTTAGCGAGCGGTAGGCTGCGGACTTTAGCACCTCTTCTAGGCTTTGTGGCGCCATGATATAGACGAGGCGTTTTGCGCACATGCTCTTGCCGCTGCCTGGGCTACCTTCAAATAAGATATTGTGCATGCCAACAGCTGCGATGATGCAGGCTCTTTTGGCTCTTTCTTGACCCAAGACGTCCTTAAAATCAAGCTCGAAATTTAAATTTGGAACATATCTTTTGCCAGAAATTTCTATCACATTTGAAAATAGCTCGTGCGTGGCGCTAAAATGCGTGCTTTTAGCAAATTCTGCGTCGCTAAAAAACTTTATCGCCTCCTCTAGTGTGCTAACGCCATAAACCTCTAAATTTGGTATCATCGAAGCTTTTGTAGCTATCTCTTTTGGCACTAAAATTTTTGCATTTTGAACCTGCGTGCTTAAAAAAAGTAGGATCGAAAATAAATTTGCCGTGCTTTTTACACTGCCGTCAAGCCCAAGCTCGCCAAAAACAAAAATTTTCTCCAAGCTTTTTGCCTTTTGAAGAGCGATTAAAAGTGCGATACTTAGATCAAAATGTGAGCCACTTTTTGGCAGGTCTGATGGGGATAAATTTATGGTTATTTTTTGCGCTGGAAAGGCAAAGTCAAGCGCTAAAAGTGCCGCCTTTACGCGCTCTGTGCTCTCTTTGATGCTGGTGCTTGCAAGACCCACGATGCTAAAGCCAGGAAGCCCACGCGAAAAGATAGACTCAACATCAATGATCTTTAGTCCGTCGCCGTAAGTAGCACATTTTAAGGACTTCATGATGTCTTTTCTTTTTTCTGCTTTTTGTATTCCTTATCGAATTTTTTGCGTTTGTTAAAGCCTATTTTTTCTATAAAAAGATGTCCGTCTAGGTGGTCATTTTCATGCTGGATAGCGATCGCTAGTAGCCCATCAGTTTTTAAGGTCTGCTCCTTGCCAAAGCGATCTTGAAATTTGATAGCAACTACCTCACTTCGCTTAACGTCCTCGTAGTAGCCAGGCACGCTAAGGCAGCCCTCTTGATAGACGCACTCGCCCTCACGTAGCTCAAATTTTGGGTTTATGATCTCGATTAAATTTTCTCTATCTTGCACGCCCTCTTCGTTGGCTAAATTTATGATGAAAATTCTCTTTGCAACGCCTATTTGTATGGCTGCAAGACCAATACCTTCTTTTGCGATCATTGTCTCATACATATCATCAAGAAGTTTGTGAAGCTTCTCATCGAAGACTTCGACCTCTTTTGAAATTTCATAAAGCTTTTTATTTGGATAGGATAAAACTTCTAGGATCAAACTAATTCTCTGCTTTCTCGTCTAAAAATAGCGGCTCATTTAGGTCTTGGTTGGTCTCTAGCTTGTCAAGTGCGTGAGAGAGCAGCTCTTCGGTGCTCTTTGTCTTTGAGATCATGCTTGAGACGATCTGCACGTCTAGTTTGCACTCTTCGTTGTCGATCTTCCAAGGCATAGATGAGAGCATGTTTAAAATTCTCGTGCACGCTTGCTTTGTGCCATTTTCATCGGTGTATTTCATCACCATAGCAAAGCAGCCATCGCCGTAGTGTGCGACTATATCACTTCTACGTGATGTCCTTAAAAGAAGCTGCGACATGCTTTTAAACATATTGTTTCGCTCTTTTAAATTTTTAACACGGTTTGCAAATTTGTCTTTTATCTTGACAAGTAAAAATGAAGCATTGTAGCCATAACGTCTAACAGACTCGATCTCGCTGCTTATGGTCACTACTAGAAATTTCTTGTTATAGACCTCATAAGTCGTATCGTAGATCGACTGCTCTTCAATCGCCTTAAACATCTTGCCAACCTCTTCATAGCTCATCTTGATGACGTCAAGGTGCTTATCCATGAGGTCGTTTAGCTTGATGAGGTCTTGATTAAAGGCGCTTAGGACATTTTGCAGTGCAAGGACGTTTGTGCTGTTTTTAAGCCCATCCATGCGCTTTTGTACTAGGCCTCTCATAACATTTAAATTTTTATAGATTAACACAACCGCTTGAAGCATGCCTTTTATCTGGATAAAACCTTGTTTGATCTCTTTTTCGATAGAGATGTTGCCATTTGTTGGCACTGAACTTTCGGAATTTGCCACGATGATATCGCCGATCTCTTTTCTAAATTCTTCAGGCTGATTATCAAGCATCTTTTCAAAGTAGATAGAGTAGTTTGTCGGCGTAGAAGGGACGTTGTCGCCGCTTAGTTCGTTTAAAACACCCTCTGAAAATTTATAGATATTTGCCTTTTCTTTTTTAATGGAATGTTTTGGTTCAACCGCTTTTCTCTTTGGTTCTGGGGCGTTATCTATCTTTATCACTTTAGGCCTTACTTAAAACTTTTCTCCAAAATTTTATCGACAAGTCCGTACTCTTTAGCTTCAGCTGAGCTCATAAAGAAGTCACGTTCAGTGTCTTTTACGATCTTGCTTAGCTTTTGACCTGTATTTTTTGCCAAAATTCCATTTAAAATTTCTTTCAAACGCAAAATTTCACGAGCTTGTATCTCGATATCAGTCGCTTGTCCTCTAGCACCGCCAAGTGGTTGGTGTATCATGATGCGAGAATTTGGCAGCGCATATCTCTTTCCAGGTGCGCCACAGCTTAGTAAAAACGCGCCCATACTAGCGGCCTGACCGATGCAGATAGTGCAAACATCTGGCTTTATGTAGTTCATCGTGTCATAGATACTAAAGCCACTTGTTATCACGCCGCCTGGTGAGTTTATATAAAGGTAGATATCTTTATCTGGATCCTCAGCCTCTAAAAATAGCAGCTGAGCGACGATAGAAGCAGCCATGCCATCCTCTATCTCGCCACTTAGCATAACGATCCTGTCTTTTAAAAGACGGGAGTATATATCATAGCTTCGCTCACCTCTACTAGTTCTTTCAACTACGACAGGAACGTAATAGCTCATTACTCAGCCTTCTCTTTTTTGCTTGCTTTTTTCTCGTCTTTTTCTTTGTTGAAAAGCTCACTAAATAGCTTCTCTTCGATCATCGACATCTTTATAGCTGGAAGCATGCCTTGGTTGCGGTACATCTCAAGGTGTGCTTTTGGATCTTGACCGCTTCTATATGCCTCAAAATAGATCGCTTGAACGACCTCTTGATCGCTCACTTTCACGCCTCTTACGCGAGCTAGCTCATCTATGATGAAAGTTAGGCGAACGCTATTTTCAGCGTCTTTTCTATACTCGTCACGTTTTTTAGCTAGAGCGTCTTTGCCTTCTCTAAATTTCTTCATATCATCTGGAGTAAATGAGCTCCATGCGTTTCTAAACTGCATATCGATCTCTTGCTCGACGATATTTTTTGGCACGTCAAATTTAAATTTCTCAACCGCAGCTTCAGCAAATTTTGGTTTTAGCTCTTCGTTTATAAGTTTATAAATTTTCTCTTGGCGAATTTGCTCTTTTATGCGCTCTTCAAGTAGCTCTTCAGTTGGTTTTTCTTCGTTTGGAAGGATAGTTTTTAGCATCTCTTCGTCTAGCTTTTCAGGGATCTTTCTCTCTTGAATTTCATGAAGTTTGACTTTAAAAACAGCATCTTTGCCAGCTAAATGTGCAGCGCCGTAGTTCTCTGGAAATTTAACCTCGATATCTTTTTCACCGCCAGCTTTTATGCCTACCATGCCATCTTCAAAGCCCGGGATGAATTGATTTGAGCCGATCTCAAGCACGTAGTTTTCAGCCTTGCCACCTTCAAATGCAACGCCATCAACAAAGCCTTCAAAGTCAAATTTAGCAAAATCGCCAACTTTTAGGCCTCTTTTGCTCTCTACTTTTTCAAGTGGAGCTATCATTTTTAGAAGTTCAGCTTTTTTCTCATCGATATCTTTTTTCAAAACGCGTGGGTTTGAAAACTCAGGTATCAAGCTCTCATAGCCGCTCACATCGACACTTGGCTTAAATGAAACTGTTAGCTCAACGTCGATCTTGTCATCTTTTCTATCAAATTTTGAAACGATAGGCTCACCGATAAGGTCGTCATTTTTCTTGCCTGCTTGTTTGATAGCCTCTTCGACTACATCTCTTAAGACATCTTGCTCAGCGTCGTTTGTCAGCTCTTTCTCGTAGCGTTTTAGCACGACAGCGACTGGCACATGGCCTTGTCTGAAGCCATCTACTTTCATAGTTTTTGCTGCTTTTTTTGCTAGTTTTTCTACGCTAGACTTTATAGCATCTGCACTTACAGTCGTGCTTGCTAGGGTATTTACGCTATCTAGAGCTTTGATTTTGATTTCCATCGAATTCCTTTATGAATACAAATTTTTAGCCCAAAATATAGCAGAATTTTCCTTATTTCATTGTAAATTTGTAAATTTTTATAGATATAAAAGGCGTTTTAACGTAGAATTTCGCGATAAAATTATGGAGAAAATTTATGCAAGAGAGTTTTGAAAATTCAGTTAAAAATATGCTAACTATCATCGGCGAAGATCCAAACAGAGAGGGGCTTATAAAAACCCCAGAGCGCGTTTATAAAGCTTTTAAATTTCTAACTAGCGGATATGAGCAGGATCCAAAAGAGGTACTTGGTGACGCGCTATTTACCAGCTCAAACAACGAGATGGTCTTAATGCGAAACATCGAGTTTTACAGCCTTTGCGAGCACCATTTATTGCCAATAATAGGCCGTGTGCATGTGGCGTACATCCCAAATGGCAAGGTTGTTGGCCTTAGTAAAATTCCACGCATGGTAAATATCTACGCCAGACGCTTGCAAATTCAAGAGCAGATGACCGAGCAGATCGCAAAGGCGCTTGAGGACGTTATCGCTCCAAAAGGCGTTGGAGTAGTCGTCGAGGCAAGGCACATGTGCGTTGAGATGAGGGGTGTGGAGAAGATAAACTCGACTACTACGACCTCGGCACTTAGAGGCTGCTTTATCAAAAATGCGGACACAAGGCGAGAGTTTTTCTCGCTTATAAATTCGCCTAGGGAAACGCATTTTTGAGTTTAGAGCGCATAAATTCAAGGCTTAAAGAGGGTGTGAAGCTCTCAAATACCTTCGGTGTTATCACAAAGATCACGGCTACTACGATAGAGATCACCGGACTTCGCCCAAGTATCGGCGACATCGTGCGCATAGTGGCAAAAGACAAGAGTAAAAACGGCCTTGGCATGGTCACGCAGATAAAGACAGATGGTGCTTATATCAGCCCGTTTGGCTTTGTCGAAGGCTTTAGGATAGGCGACTTTGTCTATGAGAGCGATCAGGGCATGAGCATACCAGTGGGGCCAAATTTACTTGGTCGCGTGGTCGATCCATTTATGAAGCCAATCGACGGCAAAGGGGCGATCGATACGACTGAATATATGCCGATCATGAGAGCGCCGATAGATGCGATGAAAAGAGGGCTTATAAACGAGCCTTTTAGCGTTGGCATAAAGACGATAGATGGGCTGCTTACTTGTGGCAAAGGGCAAAAGTTGGGGATTTTCGCAGGTTCAGGCGTGGGCAAATCAACCCTCATGGGTATGATCGTAAAAAATACGCTAGCCCCCATAAAAGTAGTCGCGCTAATAGGCGAGCGTGGCCGTGAGGTGCCTGAATTTATCGAAAAAAACTTAGGCGGAGACCTGGAGGGCACGGTCATCATTGTAGCGACCAGTGACGATAGCTCACTCATGCGAAAATACGGCGCATTTTGTGCGATGAGCGTGGCTGAATACTTCAAACAGCAGGGCAACGACGTACTTTTCATCATGGATAGCGTGACGCGTTTTGCGATGGCGCAGCGTGAGATCGGCCTTGCGCTTGGCGAGCCACCGACCTCAAAGGGCTATCCGCCAAGCTCGCTCACACTCTTGCCACAGCTAATGGAGCGCGCGGGCAAAGAGGAGGGCAAGGGCAGTATCACGGCGTTTTTCACCGTGCTAGTTGAGGGCGATGATATGAGCGACCCGATAGCTGACCAAAGCCGCTCTATCCTAGACGGCCACATCGTGCTAAGCCGCGAGCTAACGGACTTTGGCATCTACCCACCTATCAATATCCAAAACTCGGCCTCGCGTGTCATGGGCGACGTGATCGGCAAAGAACACAAGCTAAATGCGATGAAATTTAAGCGCCTCTACTCGCTTTTAAAAGAAAATGAGGTCCTACTTCGCATCGGTGCATATCAAAAGGGCAGCGACAAAGAGCTTGACCTTGCGATCTCGAAGAAAGAATTTATGGAGAGCTTTTTAAAACAAAGCTCAGAAGAGGCCTTTGCGCTTGAAGAGGTCGAAGAGCTGCTTGATAAGATCAATCAGTAAAATTCTATATAAATTTGACTACTAAAATTTAAATTTTTTATTATTAAAAAGATCGATAAATTTTGCATTTTTTGGTGCGAAAAAGTGTTGTTGTAAAAGTCGCGGAAGTGTGTTTGAAATTTACTGGGTTTTTTTGGGGTTAAATTTTTGTGTTAGGCAAAATGATAAAGCGTTATAAAAAGCAGTCACGCCCACGCTTCAAACGGCGGATAAAATTTAAAATTTTGGCTTTTTGATAAAAAATGTTTGTTTGCAAAGGTTGCAGTAGTAAATTTATGGCAAGCGAGCGAGTTAAATTTGTAACTGCATTTGTCTTGCTTGTCGCTTTTGCAAATTTGCATAGATAAAAAATTTAATGCAAAAGCATACGCAACTAGAGTTATGCACTTTGTGCTCTTTATGTTTAAGGCATAGTGGATAAATTAAAATTTTGCGTTTTTTGGATAAAAAATACCATTTTGCAAAGGCTAAGGGAGTAAATTTATGCTAGTGCCTATAAGTTGGTATCTGCCAAGCTGTAGTTTTTCGCTCAAATTTAATAAAAAAGCAAAATTTCACACTTTGACCTGCAGCCATCTACTTTAATGAAAAAGCCCGCAATAGATGAAAAAGTAGGGCAGTTATAGAACGGATAAAATTTTAAAATTTGAGATAAGTGAGCGAGTTAAATTTATGCAAAAAGCCTATAGATGGGTATCTATCTATCGTAGCTTTTGACAAAATTTAATTGTAAAAAATTCCACGTTTAGTTTGGCAAGTACTGATATTTTAGACTTTGTCTTGTGATGCAAAGCGTATATTTAAAAAAGCGTAAGAGAATTACGCCAAAGATCAAATTTGTTTCGCGTTTTCTATAAATTTTTAGTGGTAGGCTTTGTGTAAATTTGACTATAAAAGCAAATTTGATATCCGCGCTTTTGTCTTTATGATAGTGTAAAGCCTGCAACATACTTTAAAAATCTAAGAGCAAAATTTATCTTTTCATTCTCATCAAAGCTCAAATTTAGCCCACTTTCCCTATTACTTTTAGGGGCATGCTCCGTATAAAAATAAAATTTAACACTCTCGGCAATTATCTGCATTTTTCATCGCCAAAGCTTAAATTTAACTCGCGCTTTTAATGTTTTTAGTGGCGAAACTCCTCTAAATTTTTATTGAGTAAAGCAAATTTCTTATCAAACCAGCGGTTTTGTGTAGCGTAAAATAAAATTTATAAAATAAGATAAGGCCTAAGAGCCAAATCCCATCTTTTTATCCTCGCCAAAGCTTGAGTTTAGCTCGCGCTCTATCGTGGTTTTGAAGTCCTCAAAGGTAAAAATCCCATCATCTTTTATCGCCACTTTTAAAGCGGTGTTTTTTAGTGCAAGGACGATCTGCGCGCCACTTAGGTTAAACTCAGCCAGCCTTTCTACGCTAAAACCATCTTCAAAGCTCGCATTTTCAGGCAAAATTTTACGCCAAATGGCGAGCCTGCCGTTAAAATCGGGCTTTTTAAACTCGATCTTATAGTCAAACCTTCTGGAAAACGCCACGTCAAGGCTCTGCAAGAAATTTGTCGTAGCGATCAGCACGCCCTCAAAGCGCTCGATCTGCTCTAAAAAGATATTTTGCATTTGATTGTGCATCTTTTCAGCCCCGCTTGAGCTCTCCACTCTCGTGCTTAAAAACTGATCGGCCTCGTTTAGCAAGAGCACTGGCTCGCTACCACTTTTTTTGCAAATTTCTTTGTAAGTGTCAAAAATTTTTCTTACATTTTGCTCGCTCTCGCCGACATATTTGCTTAAAATTTTTGAGCAGTCAAAGCTTAGAATTTGCTTCTTTAGGCTCTTTGCAAGCCCAACGGCGCTCATCGTCTTACCAGTGCCAGGCTCGCCGTAAAAGATGATCTTAGCGTCTATATTTTTCCTAGTTTTTATACCCCAGCTGCTAAGTCTAGCGAGCACTTTTTTATCGACTTGCTTTAGTATCGTGCTTAAAAGCTGCTTTGTCTTTTCGTTTAGCACGACGTCTTCTAGGCTAGTTACTGGCTCAATGAGCTCAAAAATTTCTTGCTCTTTTACTAGGCTTTCGATCTTGATTTTCTTGCTGTTTTTGTCATTTTTTGGGTGCATTATGCTTTGCAAAATTTCTTCGTTTATAAAAAAGCTTTTGCTAACGTTGCCATAAGCGTTTAAAACCTCGTCGTAGTCGATTAGAGCGCCCTCGATAAGCCTTGAGCCATCCTCTAAAAGTGTGCAATTTTTGATGCGTTCAAGCTCGTCCTTGCTTATTAGCCCAACTAGCGTGTTTAGGTCGCGGCCGTTTTCAAAGTCGCCCGCGTACTCCTCTTTTAAAAGGGCTAAAAATATGATCTGCTCTTTTTCATCAAGCGAGTTTTCTTTAAAAATTTGCTCTATTTTTAGGCTGATCTTGCTTAGTTTTACACGCTCGTTTATGCGTTTTGTTAGCTCAGAAATTTGCTCGTTTATGCGCTTTTTAGCGTCATTTGAGCCACCTTCAAATATCGCAGCCTTTGAGTAAAGCTCTATCTTTAAAAACTGATCTTTTAAATACTCCAAATGATCTTCATAAGGCGCAAGCTCTGGTAAATTTATATCAGCGTTGCCATCTTCAAGGATCTTTAAAAATGTGCTTGAGAGTGAAATTTCAGAGTGAAGTAGCGAGAGTAGCCCTTGGTTTGAGCTTTTTTGCGAGTTCTCTGGCATTTTAAAGAGGCTGTAGTTTTGCACTATCCAGCCACTATCTAGCAAATTTTTTATAAATTTAAGGTATAAAAGCTGCTTGTCGTTTTGCGTGCCAAAAACAGCTCCAAGTAGCTCAAAAACGCTCATGCTAGCTGTGCCTTGCACGTAGGCTTTGCTTAGGTATTTTAAAATTTCTCCCTCTTCATCGCCACACTTTATAAGCTCGTAAATTTTACTTTTTTTGAGGTCTTGGTTTAGAAAATCAAGCAAATACTTCACTAAATTTTATCCTTTATCTGCTCTTTTAGCACACGTTTTAGCACCTTGCCAGTGGCATTTCTAGGCAGCTCCTCGGCAAAATAAATGCTTTTTGGAATTTTGAAATTTGCTAAATTTTTCTTTAGATGCTCTCTAACCGTCTTTTCATCAAGATCCATGCCATCTTTTACCTGTATGAAAGCTACGACCTCTTCGTCTGCATGCACATCTTTTACGCCGATGACTGCTGCAGCTTCGACGGCTTCTAGCTTATAGATAACCTCTTCGATCTCGCGTGGATAGATGTTTATGCCCTTTGATATGATGAGGTCCTTTTTGCGATCAACGATGTAGATAAAGCCCTCTTCATCGATCTTGCCAAGGTCCCCAGTTTTTAGCCAGCCATTTATGATGGTCTCATCTGTCACGCCTGGCATGCCGTAGTAGCCTTGCATGACGCAGTCACCTTTTACGATGATCTCGCCGATCTGCCCGACTGGTAGCTCCATCATCTCATCATCTACGATCTTGACCTCATAGCCATTTAGCGCAGGGCCAACGCTTAGAAGCTTTTGCTTGTCAAATAAATTTGCCGCTACGACTGGCGAGCATTCGCTAAGGCCATATCCTTCAACTAGCGTTGCACGCGGGAATTTCACTCTAAAATCATCAATCGTTTGCTTAGCAAGCGGAGCAGCGCCACTTACAAATAGCCTTATGCGGTTAAACCATCTAAAATACCAAGGAATTTTTGCCTTGCCAATGGCTGTATATATGGCTGGGATACCCAAAAATACAGTAACTCTTTTAAGCAGTGTCTGCTTTAACACATTTGAAAATGGAAAGACCGATCTTACGAGCACCATCGAAGCGGCTGCATATATCGGTAAAAGCACCATAGCTGTGAGCGTAAAGCTATGAAACATCGGCAAAAATACGATAAATCTATCGCTTTTTTTAACTTTAAAACGCTCATGAGCGCCGATGACGTTTGAGAAGATATTTTTATAGCTTATCATAGCACCTTTTGGCTTGCCTGTAGTGCCTGAGGTGTAGATGATGTGCATGAGATCGTCTATTTTAGGGTATTTCGTGATGCTTAGGGTGTATTTGTGATTTAGTGCTTCGCTGAAATTTACATTTTTTACAACGCCGTTATTTTCATAACCATTGCTCATATCCTCTTTTGAAATTTGTGGCGTTGAAGATAGATAAGCACTCTCGCCATACTCCTCATCAACGCTTACATAGTCGTCTTTTGAGGCGCTTTGAAGTTTTTTAGGCGTTTGACCGATCCAGATGATCTTTCTTAAAATCTCAAGCTCGCTAAGTGCGATTAGCTCCTTTGCCAGAGAGCTAGAGGCAAAGAGCACCCTTGCGCCGCAGTCATTTAAGATATACTCAAACTCATTTGTTTTTAAAAAGGTATTCATCGGCACCGCAACCGCACCGATAGCCGTGATAGCAAGGTATGAGATGATAAATTCTTTCGAATTTGCCACAGCCATAGCCACTTTGTCGCCAAAATTTACTCCGCAAAGCTGCAAGTAAGCTGCCACTTTATCGACGTTTTGCTTTATTTCGTGGTATTTTAGCTTCTCTTTTTCATCAAAGATCGCTATCTGGTTTGGACTCTGCTTTGCTACTTTGGTCAAAATTTCATAAAAATTATTATAAGAGTATTGCATTTTTAGCCCTAGAAAGAGTATTTAAATGTCATTGCAGCTATCTGAACGCTACTTGCGTCAAATTCGCCAGACATTGAGCCAGTGCCGTTGCGAGTACCATTTTTTATATCTGTTGCACGCTTTTTGTCTCGGTGCTGATAGAGATAGCCTAGTCCTAGCTCTAAATTTGGCGTAAATTTATAGTTTGCTCCAAACGAATACGCCTGAGAGGTGGTGTTTGGAAGCTCTAAGCCAGTATGCTCGCTGCTAGTGATATCCTCATCGTATGAAAAGCCAGCCATTAGCCTAAGTTTTTCATTTACGTCGTAAGCAAGGCCTATCCTATATGTGTTTGTATCTTTTGCATTTTTAACGACTGGATCGTCCATAAATGCCTTAAAGGATCTACCTAGAATAGGGTGTGAATGAGCTGCTGTCTTATCATCATATTCAAAGTCATAATCTTTAAATTTAGACCAGTATGTCCTCTCGAAAGCTAGCAAAAGGGTAAAATCACTAAATTTATATCCAGTAGCAAGCACTAGCTGAGCTGGCAGTGGGATCTCAACTCTTGTTTTGCCATGATAGCTTATAGGTGCTAGAGCCCCATTAAAATCAGCATCAGTGTTACCTTTAAGCTCTAAATTTACCTTCGAGCGGTAAGTCACCGCAAAGCTTAGCTCCTCGATAGGTCTATATGTAAGAGCGACGTTGTAGCCGTAGTTTATGCCATCACCTTGTATCTCTCTGTAACCAAAACGTCCAAAGTCGCTTGCTATCTTACCCTTGCTATAAACGCCTCTAGCGCCAAGAGCAATGGCAAGTTTGTCATTTATGCGGTAAGCCACGGTTGGATTTAGCTCGACAACTTGTAGTTTAAATCTCTTTCCAGTAAATGCCGTCTCTGGATCCTCCCACGAGATGCCAACAGCAGCGGGCACAGCAAGGGCTAGTCCAAATCTCCAGTTTTCATAAATTTCTGGCGTTACAAAGCTAAATGTGCCAGCTAGTGAGTCAAATTTCTCTGAGCTGTAGCTCTTGCCACCATCGCTTTTAAAATCGATGGAATTTATATGAAACCAACCAAGCGTGCTTTCAAAATGGTGAAGCCCGTCTAAAAACATCATATTTGCAGGGTTAAAATAAGCCGCATCAGCCCCAAAACTAAAGGCTACGTTACTAGCAGCAAGCCCCAAAGAGTCAGCACTTTGCTCAGGGACCTTGTAACCCCCAGCATTTAATAAAGAACATGTCGCAACAATGCTTAAAAGCACTCTTTTCATAGCTTTTCCTTTTCTAGGTTTCTTAAAATTTTGATCTCATCTTCCCAAATACTCTCGTCAATCGTCTCTAAAATCAAGGGAATTTCGCCTATTTTATCATCATTTATTATATTTTCAAAAGCGCCAAGGCCAAGCTCGCCCTTGCCAAGGCTCTCATGCCTATCTTTTTTTGAGCCAAGCCCAAATTTAGCGTCATTTAGGTGCATGCCAGATAGAAATTTATAGCCTATCGTCGCATCAAATTCGCCCATCGTCTTAGCGTAAGCCTCTTTGCTTCTTAGATCGTATCCAGCGGCAAATGCGTGGCAAGTATCGATGCAAACGCCAACTCTGCTCTCATCATCCACACGCTCGATCAGATACGCCAGCTGCGCAAAATCAAAGCCTAAATTTGAGCCTTGTGCGGCCGTGTTTTCGATGACTAGTTTTACGCCGCTTGTTCGTTTTAGCGCTTCGTTTATGCATCTTGCGATGTTATCTAGGCACTCATTTTGGCTTATTTGCTTTAGGTGTGAGCCAGGGTGGAAATTTAAAAGTTTTAATCCAAGCTGGCTAGCTCGCTCTATCTCATCGATAAAGGCTTCAAGGGACTTAGCTCTTGCCTCTTTTTCTGGATGGCCTAAATTTATGAGGTAGCTTGCATGTGGCAAGACGTGATCGGCGCTTATGCCAGAGGCTTTTAAATTTGCTTTAAACTGCGCTATCTCGCCCTCGCTCAGCTCCTTTGCGCTCCACTGGCGCTGATTTTTTGTAAAAAGTGCAAAGGCATTTGCTCCTATTTTTGCAGCGTTTATCGGTGCGTTAGATACGCCTCCAGCCGCACTTACGTGAGCTCCTATGTATCTCATTTTAACTCTTTTATTATCACTTTTATTTTATTTTTGCTATCGATAAATTTGACGTAGTTATCGCAAACTTCGTATTTTATAAAATAAGAACTTAGATCTTGTCTAAAGCCGCACTCTGTGGTGCTTAGATCTTTGCCGTCATAAATTTTTTGCCTTTGCAAAATCTCTTCAAAAAGGCTCTCATAATGCGGCGCTAGAAAAAATTTCTCGTTAAATTCAGTCTTTTTAAAACAAGCGCTATTTACGCAAATTTTGTCCTTTATATTTATATTTGCGGTATTTACGCCAGAGCTATAAATTTGCAAATTTAGTTCATTTTTGTATGTGTGAAAAAATCCAACATCATTTATCTTTATCATCGGAGAAAATAAAGTGACCTGAAAAGCTTGTGAGCTTTGTGGCGTTTTAGTCGCAACACAGCCTGAAAAAATGAGAGCAAATAATAAAACAAGTGAAAATTTCTTCAACGATTTGTCCTTTTATGTAAATTTAAGTTAAAAAGTAATATAATCCCAACTTCATAACCGACCGTGGCCCATTCGTCTAGCGGTTAGGACATCGCCCTTTCACGGCGGTAACACGAGTTCGAGTCTCGTATGGGTCACCACTTCTAAAAGACAAAATCTTATCCACATAAGCTTTAAAATCTAGTTAATCCAAATTTTCAGCTTTTTTAAAGACAAATTCTTAAATTTAATTGTTGTAAAAGAGATCAAATTTCACGTCTAGCAAAATTTAAAAAGTAGATTTCACGCAAGTATAAAAGTAAAAAGCAGTTAAATTTAGCCTTTTAATAGGCTTTAAAGTAACTGCAAAATTTACATCTGATGTGGCTTGCCTAGTAAAAATCCCTGTGCGTATGAAATTCCAAATTTCTTTATATACTCTAAAATTTCTTCGTTGCTCACAAACTCAGCCACTATCTTATAGCCTTGTCTTCTAGCAAAGCTCACGATAGTCTCAACCAAAACCCTTGCGTTTTCATCGGTTGGTAGCTTTTTGATGATCGAGCCATCTATCTTGATGTTATCTATATCAAGCTCTAAAATTCGGTAGTAGTTAGAGTAGCCAGAGCCAAAGTCGTCGATCGAGATTTTACATCCATATTTCTTAGCTCTTTTTATAAATTCATTTGCCATGCCGTAGTCGCTAAGCTCTTCGCTCTCTAGCATCTCAAAGCAAACTCTACTAGGATCTGGGCAGCTCTCTAGCTTTTCATCTAAAATTTCTCTCACACCAGGATCAGTTAGATCTGAGCTTGAGAGGTTGATAGAAAATGTATAGTCTGGATATTTTTTCACTAGATCAAAGGCTAGAGCGATCACTTTTTTTGTTATCTGAAGATAAAGTTGCGTTTTCATCGCGATCTCTAAAAACTCGCCTGGGTAGCGGATCTTGCCGTTTTGATCGACTATGCGCACCAAAACTTCATAGTATTTTGCCTCTGTCTCATTTTCATGCACGTTAAAAATTCCCTGACACTCGACTATCACCTTGTCGTTTTCTAGGGCGTACTCGATGAGTTCGGTTATGAGTTGGTTTTTATAGTATCTCATCTCGATCGCATCGTTTTCTAGGTAGTAGTAGATCTCGTTGCCGCTATCGCTTGCTTGTTGATTAGCTAGGATTGACTGCATTAGGCGGTTTGTTTGCGGTGTGTCATTTGACAAAGAGACGCCAAGAGTTATCTTGATACCAGGTAGGTTTTCAAATTTACCGTCTATCTCGATATTCATCCTGCTAAAGTTAAAATACTCTTTTATAAAGCCGATATCTCTAACGATGTCATCGCCTTGATACCAGATGTAAAACGCATCATCTTGAAACCTAAATAGCTCAGCATTTATAGAGTATGTATCAACGCAGAGTTTTAGCGTATTTGCCACCGCTTTTAGCATGGCTTCGATGACCTTGTTTTGGTAGAAAAATCTTAGCATCTTATAGTTTTTGATGCTTATGCTGATCAAAATTCCATCTTTTTTCGCCTCTATCATCTCAGTTAGGGCAAAGTAGTTGCCAAAGCCAGTTAGCTTGTCGATTGAGGATTGAATTTTTATCTGCTCATTTTTTTGAGTTAGCTCTTTAAGCATGCTAAGCTCTTTTGTCCTATCAAGCTTTATAGCCATGTAGCCCTCTAGCTTACCCTCAAAGAAAAATGGCGCAAAACGCACCTTCTCATAGAGCAGCTTGCCGTTTTTTGTCCTGCTTATGAGCTCTTCGCTCTCCCATGAGATGTGCTTATTTATAGCATTTCTTATCTCAGCGTAAAAGCTCTCTGGGTGCATATTTGATTTTAAAATTTTAGGACTTTTGCCGACAACATCTTTTAGTTTATATCCACTTTTTGCCTCAAAGGTTTTATTTACATATAAAATTTTATTGTTATTGTCGCAAAAGACTATCGAGCTGTGTCCTGCATCCACTGTCGTTTTTAGTAGTTTTATCTGCTTTAGCTGTTTAGTTAGCACTCTTGCTTGGTAAAAGGCCAGTGCGCAAAATAGCACAAAGCTGATAAAACAAAGCACTTGCATTATCACTATATTTCGTATCATTATGCTGTAAGAGGCTAGGGTGTCATCTCTAAATTTTCTTAGTGTTTCTCCAAGTTTTAGATCAACAGAGTCTTGAGCTACGGCACTTAGGTTTTTTGCAAATTCAAGCGCGTAAGTTGCCTTATTTAGCACCAAGATCGCTTTTGTGTCGTTTTTGTAAGTATCTTTATACTTTTCTATCTGCTCTTTTGTTTGATTTAGCGTTTCGGGGCTGATTAGGGCTGAGCTTTTTATCGCGTGAAATATCACATTAAGTGCATCTAGCTTCTTCTCTGATGCTATTTCAAACTCACCTGATAAGATGTAAGCAGCCATTGACGAGCTAGCGTAGTTTGACCTATCTACAAGCCTTTGTTTTTTTAAAAAGTCGTCGTTTATGACCTTTAAAGTTTTGGCATTTTTCTCTTGGTAAAAGACATGTATGATCTCGTTTAGCTCATCAAGTCTGGTTAAATTTTGATCAAAACTTTTTAAATTTTTATTTACATCGTCGTAGTTTAGACGAAGTACGTTATTTTCTAAGCTAAAGCTTAGCTCGTTATCTAGCAAGATAAGGCTTAAGATCGTATCGTTAAATTTACTAACAGCAGTAACTGCTCTATTTGCCATATAGATGTAAGCTGAGCTAAAGAAAAAGACGATCGCTAGGACGATTAAGATGATATTTGCTTGTCTTTTATTCATTTAGTATCCTAGGTCTGCGTCCATTTAGTGTTAGCAAAAATTTATAAATTTGCTCCAGCTCTTCGCTACTTAGTGTGTGGATCAGCTGATGATAGCTCACAAAGCCTATGACCTCTTTTAGATCGCTCATTTCGCCACTACTTAGATATGGAGCCGTTCTTGCTACATTTCTAAGTGAAGGCACACGCATAAGGCGTCTGCTCTCACCTGCATCTTTTAAGCCCACGTTTTGCATCAAATTTCCACCTAAATTTCTACCATTGTGGCATGCCACACAGCCTATTTTATTAAAGAGCTCAAAGCCCTTTTTTGCCTCAGCATTTATGGAGTCATCATTGCCAGCTAGATACTCATCAAATGGCGAATCAATGCTCAAAACCGCCTTTTCAAATTCCACCAAAGCATCTACTATATTCTCGTAGTTTATGCCATCACCATATGCGTCATTAAACAAAATCCCATACTCGCCTATGCTTTTTACCTTTTTTACTATCTCATCTTTGTTTGAATTTAGCTCATTTCTAGAATTTATCGACTCTTTTACTTGATCTTTTAAGCTTCTTACTCTGCCATCAGTAAAAAATAGAAAATTTAAAGCCGAATTTAGCACGCTAGGCGGGTTTATGACGCCCTTTTGGCTGGTGTAAGATGAGTTTGTGCCACTTAAATTCCAGTATAAGTTGTGGCAAGTTTCGCATGAGTAGTTTTCAGTGGTGCTTAGTCTTTTGTCAAAAAAGAGCTTTTTACCGATGTAGGCTTGTTTTTCGTCATATTTTGATGAAAGCACTGGCTCAAATGATGAATTTGCGCTCAAAATACAAAAAGATACTACCATCCAAAATAAAACTTTTTTCATAAAATCTCCATATTCTTGAGCGTCATTATAGCGGAATTCTTTTTCATAACTACCAAATCGGCTAAATTGTAAAAAATTTAGTTTTTATTTGCCTTTTGAAAAAAATGTTGTATAATCCGCGAAAAATTACACAAATTTCAAGGAGGAACCATGAAAAAAGGTTTTACAATGATCGAGTTGATCTTCGTGATCGTTATTTTAGGCATATTAGCCGCAGTCGCTATACCAAGACTAGCTGCAACAAGGGACGATGCAGAAGTTGCTAAAGCTGCTACAAACTTATCTACTTTATTGAGTGATGTTGGTGCATATTATACTTCTCAAGGCAAATTTGCTACCTTATCAGAAATGACAAATGTGCCTTTAACTAGTGCCAATGAGTTGTTAGCTGCTGGCAAAAAATGCTTGAAAGTTACTTTAACGAACTACAATGCAACGACAAATAAACCTGCAAACGTAAAAGTAGAACAAGGTGACGATAAGACAGAAAGTATTTGCACTGCGATTTATAAAAATAGCGGTGTAGATAAACTGCTTACAAATAAATTTAAATGGAGTGGTTTAGCTGCTAATGCACAAGCTGGCACAGCTCCTTCAGAACAAACTAGTGATGCTGGTGAATACCCAGTTAGTGGTCTTAGCGTAGCGTTCTAATACTTCTAAACTCAAATTTTGGCAAGGAGAAATTCCTTGCCGCTCTTCTTTAACTTAATTTCAAAATTTATTTTTCATTTATAAAAATTCTAGTTATAATCTCGCAACTTCAAATTCAAGGATGAAGTAATGAAAAAAGCTTTTACTATGATCGAACTAATTCTCATTATAGTTGTCATCGGTGTTTTAGCCGCGATCGCTACCCCAAGGATCAGCGCTACAAGAGATGATGCGGTCTTAGTAAAGACTATGGCGGAGATTAGAACCGCTATAGAAGAGATAAATGCCTACTATATATCACAAGGCAAACTAGCTCTTGATACTGCGAATAATAAAGTGAAATTTAAAGAGATGACAAATGCTGGGGTCGTGGGTAGCTCTGGCGATCTTGGCTTTTTTGCTAAAAATGAAAAGTGCATTTCATTAAAATTTTTTGCTGCAGATCAAAGCTGCTTGGGAGTAGATATCAGCGAGCAAGGCTTATGCAAAAAACTTTGGGAAGCTCCAGAATTTAAGCGTTTTAGCCAGACTATGATAAAGCCAGCACAAGGAGCATTGCCAGCTCATATCAGCTTTAGCGCTACTCGCATCGTTTTTTAGCTAGATATTTTTTCAAAAAGATTAAAGTCTGAAATTTACACTTAATTCTTGAAATTTTATAAAAATAAAGTCCAAAACTAATTTTTTCTTGACAACAATAACATTTTTAGATACAATGCGACTTTTTAATGAGGTAGTGGCATAAACTTACAAACACGACTCAGGCGGGGTGTAGCGCAGTCTGGTTAGCGCATCTGGTTTGGGACCAGAGGGCCGAAGGTTCGAATCCTTTCACCCCGACCATGTTAAATGGTGAGTGTAGCTCAGTCGGTTAGAGCATCAGATTGTGGTCCTGAGGGTCGTGGGTTCGATTCCCATCACTCACCCCATTTTGGGCGCTCGTAGCTCAATTGGATAGAGCGACAGACTTCGGATCTGTAGGTTATGGGTTCGACTCCTATCGGGCGCGCCACTTAAAAGACTTTATGCGCTCATAGCTCAGCTGGATAGAGCAACGGCCTTCTAAGCCGTAGGCCTCAGGTTCGAATCCTGATGGGCGTACCACTTATTATTGTTGTGCGGATGTGGTGAAATTGGCAGACACGCCAGACTTAGGATCTGGTGCCCCACGGCGTGGAGGTTCAAGTCCTCTCATCCGCACCATCCAAAACTCCATAAATACTATATTTCAAGATTTAAGGTTTTAAAAGGTAGCCCAAGTTTCTTATTTTTTAATTTATTTAATATTCTAGAACATTCTATGTTAGTCTGTTTTATCATTGGATATTTTGCTTTGACAGGTTATACCTAGATACTATTTTATCATTGTGGCTATGGTACTTAGGCATTGCAAAGTATAATGCTTAATTCCAGCAATATTTAAGAGCGCCAAAAACAAACTATAGTTTAATCAAGGCAAACAAAAATACATCGAGGGGCCAGAATTGTAAAAGTGGGGTGTGGTAATAACTTTAAGGCATTTGGAGAAAAGTTGTAGAAATTTTTGTATAAGCCGATAGTTTTAGTATTTGGCTTCAATAGATCAGGAAAATCAAACTTTTTGTATCATGGGCGTTACGCCTAAGTCATATGTGTTTATCAGCTCAAGAGTTTTTCTTGTATAATTTAGCTTTAACCTTTCATGGATATATGGATTAGTTATGTAAACTAAGTCAATTATGCATTTTTTTGCTTTTGTAAAATGCGCCTTACTATCCTATTTCTGCTATTTTGACTTGCAATTTTTTGATGAACCTTAAGCTTTTTATCGTCCAGTTATAATGGCTCGGAGCGGCACTTACGAAGCATGATCCAAGAGTTTTGCCCCTGACTCATCTATATACGTTTTTTTAAAACAGCTCTTTGTTTGTAAATTTTTAAGCTAACCCCAAAATACCTTTATGCTATTTATGAAGCATCTTAGTTGCTTTTGCAAGGGAGGTTTTTGATGCTCCTTCCAAAATTTCACATTCACATCTTTATAAGTTTTCCAGTTATATGATTTGGGTAAAAATGGTTTTTATTTCCACATCATTACCGAATTTATTTTCTAATGCGGACTGAACTATATCTTTAAAAGTCTTGCTTTTTAAATAAAACCTTTAGAAACATCAACTCTATATTTTGGTCTAAATTGATCTATTTGAACAGCAACAATATTTACATTGCCATGCTTTCTAACATTAGTATTGTTTGCATAAGATCCTTGTAAAAATATTTTAACCTCATAATCATAATCACTCTTCATCATCACTCCAAATGAAGGTGTCTCACTATACTTTTTTTGAATAGAAGTACTTTCATTAAATCCGGTAGTTTTTAATGCATTAACCACCATTCTTACAGCATTTTTGCATTGATTTTCCTCTGTTTCACTCAAAGGTTTTTTGCATATTTTCTTAATTGTTCTTCTGTGAATATCATTTACTACTAACCCTCCTTTGATACTGTCATTTAGTATCTATTCAAACTCAATCTCTTCATTAACTTTTTGGTGAACATCTACTCTATTAACAATATCAATTACATTCACTAGCCAACCATTTAATATACAACTTCTGATAAATTCATCAATTCTATTAACCCCATTCATTTCTTTAAGTGTTACAACAACACCAAACCTAACCCCTACGCCATCTTGGGGAGATAATCTATTATTTGTCTTTACTTCCATACCCCAGTTTTTATTTTTATAAGAGTCTTTTGGTATCATTCTTTTTGTAGCACTCTCTGCGATATACTTTACATTATCCCATTTTCTAAACTGCTTTCTAGCTTCACCTTCCAAAAGATAATTTCTTTCTCCATCTAATGTGTCTTCTGTATTCTGTTTATCGCCCTTAATATCCTTGATTTTTTTATCATCTCCTATTCGACCAAAATGCAAATTCAATTCTGTATTTGTATAGTCAACACCTTGCAATCTATCACACAATGGAAAATAACACATCGTAGCTTTCGCAATATATGGATACTTATTATCCTTTAGAGGAACTGGAAAATCGTAGTTATAAGTATTCCATTTTTCGCTAATGTCTGATACCACAAATTTTATTTCATCATCTTTTGTTTGAATGATGTCATTTATATGAATTGGTACAACTCCATGCCCATATAAGGCAACTTCTTCAGGAGTTGGTTTTTCATCCCAACCTCTTGCAGCATCAATAATCATGGCTTTTGCAACTTCCCTATTAAGTCCTAATACATCAATTAAATAAGATAATTTCCTCGCAATCCAAGGTGCAGCATAAGAAGTACCAGCAGCACTCGCGGCCCCTAAAGGTTCACAAACCCTAATGTACTCTTCCTCGCTGCCACCATAATAACTTACATCAGGCTTTGCAAAAAAAGATAATACTAATCCTTTACGAGCATATTTAGTAAACCGCCCATCCTTAGTAACTGAATTTACAACTATGCTATTAATAGAATCTGCCGGAGAGCCTATTTTTACTATATCTGCACTTGGTTTATTTGTTCCCGCCACAACAAATATTACATTGTTTTCAAACTGAATTTTATCTAATGTTGCAGCTTCAGCAGAAATAAAGTTGTCATTAATTTCCTGATTACTACCAAGTGAAATGTTCCATACTTTTATATCTGTATTATTTGCTACAATGCTCTTTATTTTTTTTATTATAGAGAAAGAAGAAAATTCAGCACCAACAGCTACTCCAAAATGTCTAACTTTGAACCTTCCACAACCATCATCTAACCAGGGATTTAATCTTGCTCCATCAACAATAATGGAAGATACTGCCGTCCCATGATTATAATCTTTTGGATTTTTTGGTATATCTTCTGAGACCATATCATGATACTCAACCCAGTCGCTAAAATAAACTCTTTGATCAAACAAAGTATCTATTACTCCAATTGTCGGTTCAATAGTTGGAGATGGTATGGTTGCTATTTTTGTTTGATATTCATTTATAAAATTACCTGGTGATAAACTTGATAAATCAACGGTTGCCATTGAAACAAGATATGGTGCTTTTTCAAAAAGTACTTCCACTTGCTTTTCATCTAAGTAAACCGTTTGATTATCTAAAATTCTGCTACTTAAAATATCTATCCCTAATATTTCAAATAATGACTTTGCGTCCTTTTTTACATCGTAAAGAGTTATAATGCTTTGTTTGATTTCAATTGTTGGTGTTTCTACTCGAAATGAATCTATATAAGAAACATCTGCAATCACCTGTTTGAATATGGACATACTTACAGAAAAATCTTTAAAAACTGTTGGATTAACAATATTTTTATCTTCAAATATATTCTTACTGATCTTACCTGCAAATTTTTGAGACAATATATTTGAAGAATCTGTAATCAACTCTATGCTTTTAGTTAAATCATGCTCATCAAGAAAATATGTGATGATGTGTTTATTCTTATCTCTATTAAATTTTGCTCCAACAATTGCTTCATTAGAATCCGTTCCTTTAAAAATTCCAGCAATTCTATTACTTTTAGCAACAATCTTGTTGTAGTAAACACTAACCAAGATACCTTCAAACGGCTTTGTTTCTTTATCCCAGAATTCTTTAATCTGGATTAGCTGAGATATCAATCTTAATAAATGATCTGTACTGACTTCCACTTGTCCATTCATGGCTATACCACCACCATTACCATTTCTACGTGCTTGTACAAAGCGTTTCCCTTTTAATTCCAAGACATTATTCACTATCTATTTCCTCCTTCTTTAACTTTCTTGATACAGCACTTTTAGACTCCCCTTTTAATTTTTCTATTTCTCTTACCGTAAATCCTTCTTCATGAAGTTGGTTTATATCCTTTTGTTCCAAGTTTCCTATCAGGCTATTGTATAATCTTTTTAAATAATCATGCTCAGAACCAACATCACTAAACGCAAGTGATGTTTTTATAATATTTTTTAACTCTCCTGGATAAGGTATTTTCTTTGCCGTCTTCAATATTTTTTTAAACAATCTTGTATCCTTGGATATCCCTTTAAAATTCTTAATAAATGAAGAAAAATAATATTCAGCAACTTCTATTAAATCCTCATCACTATACCTATTGAAATTAATAACAGCATCAAATCTTCTAATTAATGCTTTATCAAAATTTGAATATAGATTAGTTGTTGCAATAAGTACAATCTCTTTATTAAGGTCTGTCAATCTGTCTAATTCTCTTAAAATTGTAGATGTTACTCTACCCATCTCCCTAATATCATTAGAATTAATTCTATCCAACGCAATAACATCAATTTCATCAAATAAAACTACAACCTTATTCGCATTTGGAAGAATATTTATTTCTCTAAATACTTCTATTATATTTTTATTAGTCTGTCCCAACTTGCTATCTATCAAGTTTTCAAAATCTACCCTAAAAAGAGAGCGATTCAATAATCTTGCAACATTTTTGGCTGCTTCTGTTTTTCCACTTCCGGGTAATCCTTCAAATAAAAATTTATTAATACCCACATTATGGTTTACAGCGTTAATAATGCCTTTTATATCTTCTGTTATTTCAAGTGGTAAATTTAAAGCCTCTAAATTTCTTATTTCTACTTGTTTTAAAAATTCACTTTCAAAATCACTACTTTGTGGTGAATATAAATTTGATTCAGATATTAACCCCATAATATATTCGGATAACTGATAATCTCCTATACTATCAAAATATCTTGCTATTGCTATTGCCTCATTTCTAAATGAATTTTCATTCCTTTCCGCATGGTATTTTATTAAATTCAAAACATTTTGTTTTTTCATATTGCCATACCTCCTATTTTCTTTATTATTATATCACAAACCGGGACAAATTTCTATATTTATGGGACAAATATTTAAATTTTTAATTTCTGCATCAAAGGCTATATTGGCGATCCTTCATGAATTAAAAAGAGCCGGTGCAGTCCTAAGACCATACCGACCATCATCTTACCTTTTTGTTTTTTGGCTTTTTATTCTCTTTAGGCTTTTACCTATCTTCCGCCTGATATTTCTTAATAGCTCCAAGAACGGATTCTTTTTCTTTTTCCTGTCCTTTCATCTATTCCTTTACTTTTAACAGCTTTGAAGAAAGTATTCCGATATTGCTATGTTCCTTGCTGTTATCATCAATGGAAGTTCTGATTTTTAACAAAACTCCCTTGCTTAAAATCCTTTTGAAGATCACCCTTTTTCTCGTATGCAGAATAATTATGGTATACCTTATACCTTATCGTCTTTAGATGCCACAGAGAAATTTACTACCTTAAAGGCTTCTTCGTTCTTGTTTTCTCTCTCAACGACATCAGCCTTTCTTGCCAATATTTCCAATGATATTGACAAGATATCTTTCTCCTCTTGAACATAAGGCAGGTCTTTTATCTATCCCTGTTCCCTTAATTCCTCAATCATATAGTCAAATTTCTCATGCAACAAATTAACTGTATCATTGTCTATATAAGCCTAATAGAGCTTATATAGAGCACTTTCGTCGTTGATACCTTTTTCAATGCTGATAACCGCCTTAACAAAGCCTTCTGGTTATTACTTACCATATCTTCAATTTTTATCTCTCATTGTTTTGTAATCCATGTTTTTATCTCCTTTTTAGACGAGCACCTTTATAAAAAGCAGCTCTGGACACATCAACCGCTAAGTGACTTTTGGCGTATCGGTAAGCAAACTAGGCTAAAGCTCGAAAAATGCGGCATCTTTTGCATGAAAGATATCGCAAATGCGCCAAAAAGCCTGC
>NZ_JAAKZD010000007.1:0-141527 GCF_015230035.1 Campylobacter concisus | reverse complement strand
AAGCGATGTTGATAATATGGCAAAGACAATAGTAAGTGAAGTAAGAAAGAATAAATTTTAATCAAACTGCTTCATAAATCTTCATAAATTTCAACCTGGTTTAGACTGGGTTGGGATTTGTATATTTTTAAATTTAATTTTTATCCAACTGCTTTAAATTTAATAATCAAAAAGCTTAAACAAAAATGCATGCAGTGCTTTAGCACAATTGCATGCCACCTCTAACGTGCGAGGGGATTGTGGGATTTAAAAAGGGGGATAAGGGGACGGCTTCATAATTCAAGTCCCCTTGTCTCCCTTTAGAATAATTTGAATAAAAAAGAAATTTACAAATTTAATCAAGCTATTTTACAAATTTTAAAATTTCATGAGCGAGTAATTTCGGCTCTAAAATTTGAGCTAAGCGGTAAGTGAAGCCAAATTTTAGTAGTCAATTCTTGCGGGTGAGTGAAAGTTTAAAATTTACAAAACAACACATGCAATAGCACCAACACACTACATATCTAAATTTTCTATCAAATTTTAAGAGCCCATCAACTTCTCGGCTATATTTTTAAGCCTAAATTCATAAAGCAGGTTTGAAATTTTATCTGCTGAGCTTAAATTTAGTCCAAGGTCATTCGCTAACATTTTGTAATAAATTTTAGGATTTTGGCTTAGATTTATTGGCGGCGACTTGGAGCTTTTAGAAAGCTTTTTAGCTCCGTCTAAAAGTAGCTTGTGATGGATAAATTTAGCATTTAAAAAGCTAAAATTTAGCCTTTTTGCAAGGTATCTTTGAGCTAGCGTGCAAGGCAGCAAGTCCTCGCCTCTAACGACTAAATTTACCCCCATATCTTCATCGTCAATGACGCTTGCGAAGTTGTAAGCTGGCGTAAAATCCTTTTTATAAATGACAAAATCACCCATCTGCGCCGCCACGAGTTTGCCAAGTTCGTCATTTTCATCAACACTTAGTCTGATAGTGGTTTTATCTTTTATAAATTTTAGCTTTTTATCTTTGCAAATTTTAGTGTAAATGCCGTTTTCATAGGCGTCTTTGGTAGCTCTTGTGCACTCACAAATGTAAATTTCATCTAGCTTTTCAAGTGCGTTTTCGTATCTTTTGGCTCTTGTTTTGAAGCTAAAATTTTGCTCAAAGTCGTCTATACTTTTAGCACCTTTGTCATAGCAAAGTCCTAGAAATTCTAAAACGTCAAAGATATTTTGAACAAATTCGCGCCGGTATCTGCCAAGGTCATAATCATCAATCCTTAAGTGTAAAACACCGCCCAATGAGCGCGTCAGAAGATAAGTTAGGACGAAATTATAGGCGTTGCCAGCGTGTAGATAACCGCTTGGCGTCGGAGCTATGCGAGAGACTATGCCACCAGATGGTGGCAAATAGTCATTAATCCCTTGGTCTAGCCTCATTTACTCTTAAAGTGCGTCCGCCAAGTTCTTTTTCATTTAGTGCGTCGATCGCCTTTTGGCCCTCATTCGCGTCGTCCATCTCAACAAATCCAAAGCCCTTTGAGCGGTCTGTCTCTCTATCTTTTACGATTTTTGCGCGCCTTACTTCACCAAATTGTGCAAAAGCTTCCTTCAACTCTGCCTCTGTCGTTCTATACGACAAATTTCCTACATAAATGTTCACAGGATTATTCCTTAAAAAAATTATCGATCTGATCGATTAGAGAAATAATAGCTTATTTCCGTCAAAAAGATGTAAAAACCAAGAAAAATATTACAATTTTTTAAAAAATATCCTTAAATGCAACAAATCGCAACAGCAAGGCATTATAATATCTATCACTAAACAAAATTTATCCTTAAGTTTAAGTAGAATAATTAAATAAAAAATTACAATTTTTTTATAAACTATTTATAAAGTAAATCATTTTTTACTTTAAGATAAGCCTCTTCGCCAAGCAAATTTTTCACTATAAAAAGCGCAAATTCCATAGAAAAAGCTGGCCCCTTGCCAGTGATGATGTTTTGATCTTTTAGCACGTTTTTATCGCTCACGTAGCCTCTTTTGTCGCTTCTTACATTTTCTTCAAATCCAGGATAGCAAACAAAATGCTCTTTAAGCACACGAGCTCGCTCAAGCACCATAGGAGCGGCACAAATGGCACAAATTAGCTTACCTTTTTTATCAAATTCTTGCAAAATTTCTCTTAGCTTGGCGTCATTTGCGAGATTTTCTGCGCCAGGCAGACCTCCTGGAAGCACGATCGCGTCATAGCCTAGCTCCTCCACCTCGCGAAGCGTGACATCAGCTTTTACATTTATATTGTGAGCACCTCTGATCTGCGCGCCCTTTAAACTAGCGATAGATGCTATAGCTCCAGCTCTACGCAAAACATCGACGGAGGTTAGCGCCTCGATCTCCTCAAAACCATAAGCTAGGATTACGGCTACCTTTTTCATAAAATCGTCCTTTCTCGTGTTATCTGTTCGTTAGGATAAATTTTATATAATCAAAGCTTATTTCACAAGAAAGGACAGAGCATGCAAGTAAAAATTATTTACTGCAACTCTTGAAACTATCGTCCGGTAGCTTCTCGTGTAGAAGATGAAATAAAAGCGAACTTTAGTGATGCAAGAGTCGAGTTGGTTGTAGGAGATGGTGGAAATTTCATCGTCGAGGTTGATGGAAACGTTATCTTTTCTAAAAAGGATCGCATCGGAAACGATGAGTCAAGGTTCCCACACGGCGAAGAGATCACAACTCTTATAAACAAATATCTCAAAGAAAAGTCGGCTTAATGCTAACTAGCGGGGCAGGCAACTGCCTCGTTTTGCTCCAAATTTACTCTTTAAAATTTATCTCGTCTTTTTTATATTTTCTAAGTAGCTCATTTATCTGGTTTTCAAATTTTACCCATCTTGCTTCGCCGCCATGCTTTGCGAAGAGCTTTTTGGCATGAGAGATCAAAATTTCACTTTTATCTTTTATCAAAAGATATTCGTATAGTTGATTTATCGCTGCAAGGCCATTTTGTTCGAGCATTAGCTCTATTAAATTTGCTTCAGAGCTATTTTGCTCAAAAAATTTAAGAACAAAGCCAAGGTCGTTTGCCACATTTTCATAAATTTTAGCCACGTCACTATCTGGCTCTAGCTCGTAGTATGCAGCAGATGTGCGAGTGATTTCATGTACTCTAGCTCTAAAATGGCACTCATACTCTTTTGGCTTGCTAAGCGCTTCTTTGCCAAGAGTAGCCTCTATAAAAGGGGCGTAAATGCCGCAATTTATATAAAATCTCGTGCGCTCTGAGCTATTGCCACTACTTTTTTGAAAATTTACAACATATATAAAATTTGTGGTATTTTTGTAGAAATTTAAAGCGCTCTTGCTAAAGCCATTATCCTTAAATAGCGGCTTTAGCAGAGCGATAAGCTCGTCAAATTTCTCTTTCATAAATTTAACGTGCCAGATGTATGGTTATTTGTTTGCGCGCTCGATGTACTCGCCACGAACGGTATCAACGCGGATGACCTCGCCTTCTAGTACGTGAAATGGTATCTGAACTACCGCTCCACTCTCAAGAGTAGCTGGCTTTTTGCCACCTTGTGTATCGCCCTTGAAATTTGGTGGAGTTTCAACTATCTTTAGCTCGACTACTTGTGGCACTTCAACGCCGATTGCATTGCCGTTGTGAAATAAAATTTCAACCATCATACCATCGATCATCCATTTTTTAACATCACCCACATCCTCGTCGCTGATCGCAACTTGCTCGTAAGTAGTTGTGTCCATAAACTGACAAAACTCACCATCATCATAGAGATACTGCATCTCTTTTTCTTCAAGATGCGGCTGCTCGCACTTGTCACCTGCGTGAAAAGTCTTTTCAAGAACCTTTCCATCGACAAAAGATTTGATCTTTGCACGAACAAAAGCTGCACCCTTGCCCGGTTTAACGTGTTGATATTCTACGATTTTATAAGGAACGCCGTCGATCTCGATCTTTAGTCCCTTTTTTAGATCGCCCATTGAATATGAAGCCATTTTTTATCCTTTCGTAATTTGTTATATAACTGCGTATTGAGCCCAAACACAAGCTTCAAGTGCGTTTAATCTCTCTAGCGTTTCTGTTTTTATATGTTCATCAACCAAGATGACCGCAAGCGCCATGCCGTGCTCATCTCTACCAAGACGGAAGTCTGCGATGTTTATCTTCTCGTCAGCTAAAATTTTACTGATCTGAGCGATAACGCCTGGTACGTCGTGGTTTTTAAAGATGATCATCTTGCCTTTTGGCTTGAAGTCAGTCTTAAAGCCATTTACGGTTACTATGCGTTGTTGATTTTCACCAAAGACCGTGCCGCCAACGCTTACGATGCCATTTTCAGTCGTAATTCGAACTGTGATCTTGTTTTTAAAGATGCTATCTCCACCTGTGCTAGTTTCGGTGGTTATGCCTTTTTCGTCGCATAAAAATTTAGCATTTACGTAGTTTATCGCATCGCCAAGACTCTCTTTTAAAGCGCCCACGATCGCAAAAGTTAGCATTGAATTTGCATATTCGCCAATTTGCCCGTGAGTCTCTATACGGATAGCCTTGATGGCACTTTTGTTTATCTGAGCTGCAAGAAATGCCATCTTGCTTGTAAGATCGATATAAGGCTCAACAAATGGCGGTAGATCTTCTGTTTTGATAGGTAAATTTAAAGCGTTTGGATAGCTTATGCCGCGTGCTGCCAAGATAGCTTGCTCGACTGCCTCTACTGCGATGTTGCGCTGCGACTCAAGGGTATTTGCCCCGAGGTGTGGCGTGACGCTTACATTATTTAGATCAAGAAGCGGATGGCTTGTCGCTGGCTCTTTTGTAAAGACGTCAATACCTGCAAATGCTATCTTGCCACTTTTTAGCCCTTCATAAAGTGCCTCTTCGTTATAAAGACCACCTCTAGCGCAGTTTATAAGCCTTACGCCATCTTTCATCTTTGCTATCTCTTTAGCGCCGATCATATCGGTTGTCTCTTTGGTCTTTGGAGTGTGGATCGTGATGAAGTCGCATGCCAAGATGTCATCAAAATTTTTAGTATAAGTGCCGCCCATATCGATGACTTTAGATGGATCGATATATGGATCGTATGCGATGATATCCATGCCAAAAGCTTTTGCGCGAGCTGCTACTCTTGAACCGATGTTGCCAAAACCGATCACACCTAGCTTTTTCTTAAACAGCTCAACTCCATACCACTTCTCGCGTTTCCAAATTCTATCTAGCTTTAGGTCGTTGTGAGCGTATTCAAGTGATCTTGCAGCTGCTAGCATGTGTGCCATAGTTAGCTCAACTGCTGCGATAGTATTTGCAGTTGGGACGTTCATAGCGATGATGCCTCTTCTTGAACAGCCATCTATATCAACGTTATCCACGCCAACACCAGCTCTAACGATAGCTTTTAGCTTCTTGCCAGCTTCTAAAAACGCTTCATTTACCTCAGTCGAGCTTCTAGTGATAGCCACATCGGCCTCACCTAAAATTTTTAAAAGCTCGTCTTTTGGGGTATTAACTGCATCTATTACATTTATGTCTTGTTCTTTTTTTAAAAGTTCAAAACCTACTGGGTGTATCGCATCGCAAACAATGATAGTTTTCATAATTTTACCTCTCTCACACTTGAGTGGATATCGTAAACCCTTAGCTGCAAAATGATATTTTGCAAAAGCCTTGAGTCTTGGGTATTTAAAAAGATCTGGCTCTTAGCGCCATCTCTTACTACAGTAAAATCAACCTCGCTATTTCTTAAAGTCTGCATCAAACAGAACATAGAGTAGATGTCGTTTTTATCTATCAAAAGTTCGTATGCTGTGATCTTTGGCTTTTCTATCTTAGGTCGGTTGTATTCTATAAAAATTTCATTTACGGGCAATACGTAATCTTTTTTCTTAATAGTTGCCAGCTCGTTGATCCAGTTTTCACTGCCGGCTGTATTTTTGGTTATATTTTGCTCATTTGTAATATTTTTTTCAGTAGTTTGGCTGAAATTTACACTTGCAAATTTAACAAGATAAACTCCAACCAAACCTAACATCACAAAGAGCAGAACAACTACTAATAAAAGCGTGCGTCTGCCCATTTATACTAGCGTAATTGTTCTTTTATAATGTCGCCAAGTGTTACTTTGTCGTCGTTATCGTTGATCTCATTTAACACTTCACGCTCTTTTTGTTTTGCTAAACGGCGTATGCTTAGGCGAATTCTATTTTTCTTCTCATCGATAAATGCGATAGCAGCTTCGATCTCATCGCCGATCTTTAACGTGCTAGCATCTACGCTACCTAGATCTTCTTTGCGAATTAGCGCATCGACATTATCGCCAAGCTCAACAAACACGCCAAAATCTTTAATGTCACGGATCGTTCCTTTTACGATGTCGCCTACACTAAATTTATTAGCAAATGCCTGAACTGGACTTTGTTTTAGATCTTTTAGGCTTAGAGAAATTTTTTGCTCAGCGCTGTCGATTTTGATGATCTTTACTTCTAGCTCATCGCCAGCCTTAAACATATCTTTGCACTTGTCATTTCTATCCCAAGATGCATCTTCGTTGTGTAGCAAGCCCTCAACGCAGCCTACTCTAACAAATGCACCAAAATTTGTGATAGTCGTCACAACGCCTTTTACTACGTCGCCCTCTTTAAATTTAGCTTTAAATTCATCAAATGGCTTTGGAAGTAAATTTTTAAGGCTCACTCTTAAGCGGTGTCCTTTTGCGTCTATTTCGATAACCTCAACATCGATCTCTTGACCTTCACTGATGTGATCTTTTGGATTTTTGATATTTTTATCCCATGAAATTTCAGATATGTGTAAAAATCCTTCAATATCATTTCCAAGATCGACAAATGCGCCATAAGGCTCGATATTGCTAACTGTTACTTTGATAGTGTCGCCAACTTCTAGACCATCATTTATGATCTCTTCCCAAGGATCTGGAGTAGCAGCCTTGATAGATAGAGATAGGTGGCGTTTTTCGTTGTCATAACTGATAACTTTAACTAAAACTTTATCGCCTTCTTTGTATAAAGAGCTAGGATTTACTGGGCCTTTGTAGCTTATCTCGCTGTAATGCACAAGTCCGTCTACGCCGCCAACATCAACAAACATACCATAAGTTGTGATTTTCTTAACTGTGCCCTCTATAACACTATCGTTTTCTACTATGCTTGATAGGGCTTCTTTGCGTTTTTTGCGGTCGTCATCTAAAATTTTCTTTCTTGAGACAACTATGCTATTCTCTTCTTTATCAACTTTTATAACTCTTACTTTGTATGATTTTCCAACTACGCCCTCAGCATTTTTAAATCCACTGTGCGTTCTTGGTAAGAAAAATTCTACGCCATTTGCGTCTTGAGTGATAAAACCACCTTTATTTTTTCCAACTACTTTTACGTCGATTTCGCCAGAATTTTCAGGATCGTAAGCTTCGATGAAAGCTTTAACTTTCTCTTTTCTAAGTGCTTTTTTGTGCGACACTATAGGTCTTCCATTTCTTGATCCAGTTATTACAACTTTGATCGTATCGCCAACTTTATGCGTCAGGTTGCCGTTTGCGTCAGTGATCTCAGAAACATTTAAAATGCCTTCTGACTTCTTGCCAACGTCGATTAAAACCTCATCGCCATTGATACTGACGATCTTTGCGTCACTATCTTCTTCAGTCTTTTTAAAAGACTCCTCTAACATCGCAGCAAAATCGATATCTTCGATATCTTCGTCTTTTGCTTTTCCTAATTGAACACTTTTGTTCACAGCCATCTTGATCCTTTAAATTTTATTATGCCAGTAGAGGCAAATTGGCTTATTATAGTTAATTGTGGCTTTAGCTAGGATAAATTTTATACTTTTTTGATTCTGTCAACGACTTTTTGTATGATCCAGTCAGGCGTGCTAGCACCCGCACTTATGCCACACAAATTTTTGCCCTCAAACCATGATCCCTCAAGTTCTTCTTCGCTTTCTATTAGATAGCTATCTTCGCAAAAATTTTTAGATATTAGGTAGAGTTGTTTTGTGTTTGAGCTGTTTTTTCCGCCGATGATTATCATCACGTCAGCTCTTTTTGCTAAATTTTTAGCAGCCTCTTGGTTTTCAAATGTCGCGTTGCAGATCGTATTAAAAACGCGCAGCTCTTTTACATGAAGCATGAGATAGTTTGCGATCTGCATAAATTTCTCAACTTTTCTAGTAGTTTGGCTAACGAGCGCGACCTTTTGCTTAAATTTGATGCCCTCTAGCTCGCTCTCTTCAAGTACGACATAGACATTGCCCTTGGCATACGACTTCACCCCTTTTACCTCTGGGTGGTGCATGTCGCCAAAGATCACCACATCATAGCCCTCTTCGCTCATTTTTTCGCAAATTTGCTGTGGCTTTGTCACAAATGGGCAAGTTGCGTCGATCACTTTTATATCAGTCTTTTTTAGCTCTGCAAGGTCGTTTTTAGTGATGCCATGAGTGCGGATGATCGCCTTTTTCTCATCTTTTAGCTCATCTATGCCCTCAAGCGTCTTTACATTGTAGTTTTTCTCAAGCCTGTTTATCTCTTCGTTGTTATGGATGAGCGGGCCGATAGTTGCGGCATCTCCAGCATTTTCAGCTATCTTTATCGCCCTTTTTACGCCAAAGCAAAAGCCATAACTACTAGCAAGCTCGATCTTCAACTCTAGCTCCCATTTTCTTTAAAATTTCAGCAAAATTTGGAAACGAAGTGGCGATAAATTCGCTCTTTTCTATCTGCATGCCACATTTTAGTCCAAGTATGGCAAAGCTCATGGCGATCCTGTGATCTCCGTGGCTATCGATCGTGGCAAATTTAGCCTCAGAGCCATTTATAATAAATCCATCTTCAAGCTCGCTAGCATCGACACCGCACTGCTTTAGTGCATTTATCGTGACAGCTATCCTGTCGCTCTCTTTTACGCGAAGCTCTTTTGCATTTGTTAGCTTACTTTGACCCTTAGCGCAGGCAAATGCGATGGCTAAAGCTGGGGCTTCGTCGATGAGCCACGAGATATTTTCGCTAACCTCTACACCTTTTAAATTTGGCGAGTATCTAACTTCAATATCGCCGATATCTTCGTATTTGCTTGAGGTTTTATGAAATTTTATCTCAGCGCCCATTTTTTCTAAAACTCTGTAAGCTTCGATGCGAGTTTTATTTAATAAGATATTTTTTAAAATAATATGCGAATTTGGGATGATTAGAGCTGCGACCGCGAAGAAAAATGCCGAGCTTGGGTCATTTGGCACGTCTATATCAAGTGGCGCAAGTGGGCCTTTCATCGCCTCTAGAGTGATCTCTAAGCCGTCACGCTTTATATCAGCTCCCATGCCAGCAAGCATGCGCTCAGTGTGGTCTCTGCTTAGCTCTGGCTCGCTAAATTTGCAGCCATTTGAGTAATGAGCCGCTAGCAAAAGTGCGCTTTTTACCTGAGCTGAGGCGATCTTGCTATCAAAACTAAATCTTTCAAATTTAGTCCCTCTTATGCAAAGAGGAGCGTTGTTTGCGTTGTTTGCGCCATCTATCTTTGCCCCCATTTCATTTAGAGGCTTTGCTATCCTTGCCATCGGGCGAGAATTTAAATATTTATCGCCACTTAGCACGAAAAAGCCCTCCTGCGCGGCAAGCAGTCCCATAAAAAGCCTCATCGCCGTGCCTGAGTTGCCACACTCTAAAATTTCATTTGGCTCTTTTATCTTTTGTGGCGGAGTGATCGTTATTTCAGCGCCGTTATCTTCGATCTTTGCGCCAAGGAGCTCGACTATTTTTAAGGTATTTAGCGTGTCGCCTGCTCTTAGATAGTTTCTAACGCGAGATGGCTTGTCGCTTAAAAGCGAAAAGATCGCGCATCTATGCGAGATAGACTTGTCAGCTGCGATGTCATCGATGGTTAAATTTAGACTTTTTTCTAGTGGATAAATTCTCATCTTATTCCGATATTTAGTTTCTCTTTTAGCTCGCTTAAAATTTTATCCATAAGCGCGTTTATATCGTCATCTTCGAGCGTTTTTTCCATATCTTGGAATGTAAATTTAAGGCTAAGGCTGATCGCGCCGTTTAGTTTTGCATCTTTATAGATATCAACCGGCAAGAACTCTTTTAGCTCTTTTAAATTTAGCCCTCTTATGCACTCATAAATGCGTCCAGCCTCGAAATTTTCAGGCACGATGAGGCTAAGATCTCTTGTCGTGCTTTGGAATTTTGAGTATGGCACTGCTAAGATCGGCTCAAATTTAAGCTTTGCAAAATCAATCTCGCAGACATAAGTTTTAGGCAGATCTCTTTTTGCCTCTACTCTTGCATCTACTCTGCCGATATAGCCGATCTTTTCGCCATTTTGGTAGAGGTGTGCCTGCTCGTATGGGCTAAGATATGAAATACCCTGGCAAGGTTTTAGCTCAAATTTACCTATGACATTTTGCACCATCGCTGCAAATGCATAGAAATTTGCCTCTTCGCCCTTTGCGCCATTTATAAGTGTTGGCTCTTTTAAAAGACCTGATACGACAAAGCCTAAATTTAAGCCTTGGTTTGCATTTTCATCAAAAACTTCGCCAAGCTCAAAAAGCCTAACTGAGCGTTTTGAGTTTTTGATGTTTTTCTCGCTTGAGCTTAGAAGGTGATTAACAAGTGCCGGTCTAAGCGTGTTTAGCTCGTTGTTTATAGGATTTAGTATCTTGATCTTGCAAGGTTTAAAATTTAGCTCACTTAGCTCATCAAGGCTGTCAAATACGTAGTGCACACTTTCAAAAAAGCCATTACTAGCTGCACGGTGCCTTAAATTTAAAGCATTTTTATAGTCAAAATATGTCTTATTTAGCCTATTTTTCTCAGAGAAATTTAGCGGCGTTGAGGCGATATTGTCGATGCCTATTATCCTTACGATCTCCTCGCAGATATCATGCGAATTTACGATGTCGTGGCGAAATAGCGGCACTTTTACATTAAAGCTCTCTTGTTCGACATTTACGCTGATCTCAAAGCCAAGTTTCTTTAAAATTTTAACGACGTCGTTTCTTGCAACCTCTTGCCCTATCATATTTTTAAGCTCGCCAAGCGAGATGCTAAGTGTGATAGGCTCGGTGCCAAGTATCGACTGCTGCGAGCCCGCAAAAAGACTTAAGCTATCTTTAAAGCCTGCAAGCTTTTTGAAAAGATAGTCCGCCCCATAAGCTAAATTTGGCTCGCTACCACGGCTTGAGCGGTAAACCTGATCGCCCTTTGGTAAATTTTTATTTTCAAAAATGGCCTTTGAGACAACATCTGGTTTTACGTAGCTAGCCTCTACCAAGATCACCTTTGAGCCCTCATCGACCCTGGCTTCATCGCTTTGGTAAATTCCAGCAACACCTAAATTTTTATCCTCACAAAAAACTACGCACTCGCCATTTTCGCCATTTTTGATGTCAAAAACTGCTTTTTCACCCTCGCCCACAAGCTTAGTGTGATCATAAGCTCTAAACAAGACGCCCGTGCAAAATGTCGCGTATTCAAGCAGTCTTTCTACTAAATTTGTCTTTTGACAATCAATTAGAGCTAACCTCAACCTAGTTAATAAATTTTCGCTTAACGCATTTTTTAGCTCAAAGGCTTTATACAAAAATGAGCCATTTACCTTATCTTCGGTTCGCACAGATGCGATCCTGCCGATGCCAAGTAAATTTTCGCTATCTTCATTTTCGTGGCTATCTTTCATATTTAGATCAAGTGCGGTGCAAATTTCTCTTGCGATGCCGTGTAAATTTTGGCAGTCGCCCCTGTTTGCAGTGACATCAACCTCGATGATCACATCTTTAAACGCTTCAAATTCGCCAAGGCTTGTGCCAAGTTTTAGCTTGCCGATACTCTCATCAAGTGGCAAGATGCCGTCATTTGTCTTAGGTAGTCCTAGCTCAGTTGAAGAGCAGATCATGCCGCATGACTCGATGCCTCTTAGCTTTGCCTTTTTGATCTCAAGACCATTTGGCATCGTCGTGCCAATTAGCGCGACTGGCACAAACTGACCAGCCTCGACGTTTTTAGCCCCACACACGATCTGAAGCGTTTCGCTACCAACATCAACCTGACAAACGCTTAGCTTATCGGCATCTGGATGCTTTTCTCTACTTTTTACATAGCCAACTACGATGCTCTTTGGTAAATTTATCTCTTTATAGCTATCAACTTCTAAGCCGATAGAGTTTAATGTCTTTGAAAGTGTCTCGCCGCTAACCTCGCCAAGGTCGATCCACTCGTTTAACCAATGCTTTGAAATTATCATTTAAACTGCTCCAACAATCTTAAATCTCCCTCAAAAAGTGACCTTAGATCAGGCACTCTATGAAGCAACATCGCAAATCTCTCAACGCCAAGGCCAAAGGCATATCCACTTACATTTTTATAGCCAACAGCCTTAAATACATTTGGATCGACGACGCCACATCCAAGCACCTCAAGCCAAGTAGTCTGCTTGCACACCCTGCAGCCCTTGCCATGGCAGAATATACAACTAATATCAACCTCTGCGCTAGGCTCCGTAAATGGAAAGAAGCTAGGACGAAAACGCACTTCAACGTCGCCAAACATGTGCTTTAAAAAGCCCTCAAGCATTGATTTTAAATTTGCAAAGCTAACTTTCTCAGCATCCTCCACCACAAGGCCCTCAACCTGATGAAACATCGGTGTATGCGTTAAGTCCATATCACGTCTAAAGACTGTACCTGGCGCTATCATGCGAATAGGTGGCTTTTGATTTAACATAGTTCGCACCTGAACTGGGCTCGTATGCGTCCTTAAAAGTCTAAAATCATCTAGGTAAAATGTATCTTGCATATCCCTTGCTGGGTGGTATTTTGGTAAATTTAGCGCCTCAAAGTTGTGAAAATCATCTTCTATAAGCGGCCCAGTCTCGAGCGAGAAATTTAGAGCTAAAAAATACTCAATTATCTTATCCATCGTGGCCATCACTGGATGCAGCGCCCCGCTAGCAACAGGCTCGTCAAAGAGTGTGATATCAGCGGCCTCTTTTTTCATCTTATTATCTATCTCTTGCTCGCTAAGCTCGGCCTTTTTGGCTTCTATAAGCGCGCTTAGCTCATCTCTTTGTTTGTTTAAATTTGCTGCAAATTCCTTTTTTTCATCTTCGCCAAGCTCTTTTAGCTTTGCAAAGCCTTGTGCCAAGATACCCTTTTTGCCAAAAATTTCTACCCTGACCTTCTCCAGATCATCAAGAGTTGAAATTTCATTTTTGATTTTATTAATGAAATCTTGCAATTTTTTACCTTTATGAATTTTTGCATCGATTTTATAGAAAAAGAGTTAAAATCAAGATAAAAAGCGCGAAATTTAAGCACACTTTGATATAATTTCTCAAACTTTCAAAGGAGCTAAAATGACCATATTTGAAAAGATCGTTGCTGGTGAAATTCCTTGTAACAAAGTGCTTGAAAGCGAGAAATTTCTAGCTTTTAATGACATCAACCCAAAAGCGCCGATCCACATCCTCATCATCCCTAAAAAACACTACAAAAACTTCCAAGAGATGGATCCAGTTTTGATGGGTGAGATGACTAAATTTATCCAAGAAGTGGCGAGCTTAATGGGCGTTGATAAGAGCGGTTACCGCCTCATAACAAACTGCGGCGAAAACGGCGGTCAAGAGGTCATGCACCTGCACTTTCACCTACTTGCTGGCGCAAAACTTGGCTGGAGCGAAGGCGTAGCTGATCCACAAAGCACATTTTAAAAATAAAATTTAGACTCTTTTTGAGTCTAAATTTCGCTTCAAATTTTTACTTTTAAAACATCTAAATTTAAATAAATTTATTTCCTAGCAGCTTTTACCGCTTCAAGTAGCTCTTCAAAGCCTGCTTTACTTGAGTGCTCGACATCTTTTAGTATCTCGACACCTGCTAGATGCCCCTTATCTTTGTCAGCAAAAATCGCCATAGCCTTATCTAGTCCGTGATGGACATTTTCGTGGTGCGCAGCTATGCTTGAGAGAGTTCTTGGATCTTTGATGATGGTATTTTTCACATCCTTTTCATACCACTTGCCAAATCTACACTCATGCACGTCTTGAATTTTATTTATCTCGCCAAGCAAGACGCCTCGGTAGCCATTTAGCTTCATGTTGATGTGATCTATCTTGCCGTTACTTACATTGACCTCGTTTGTTACGTTTAGGGCTTGATTTAGGATGTTTTGCGTGTTGGCATTTACGCTTGAGATGTTGCCCTCAAAACCGCCTAAAATTTGCATCGCATTTGCTGAAATTTTAGAAAAACTCTCGCTCATTTCGATCATCGTATTTGCACTTTGCTTAAGGCCATTTATATTTACTTCAACCTCAAGTGTCGCCTTTTGCGTGCGCTCAGCAAGCTTTCTAACCTCATCTGCCACGACTGCAAAGCCTCGTCCATGCTCGCCCGCACGAGCTGCCTCGATAGCAGCATTTAGTGCTAGCAAATTTGTCTGATCTGAGATATCTTTTATGAGATTTATGATCTCAACGATAGAATTTACGCTTCCATCAAGCGAAGAGGCGTCATTTGAGAGATCGCCACTCATCTGGCTTACTTGCTCGATCGAGCTTAAAATTTCAGCCGTTTGAGACTTTAGCTCGCCTGTTTCTTTAAAAGTTTTTTCATTTAAATGGTTTATATTTTCAAGCATTTTTAGATTTTCTTCGATGGTTGATTGTAAGAAATTCATACCATCTTGATAGCTAGTAAGCAGCAAATTTACAGCCTCTTGCTTATCCTTAGCTTGCTCTTTTGGCTCGCAAGTTTTGGCATTTTTTAGCTCATTTTTAAGTGCTAAAATCTCAGCCTTTAAAGCTTCATTTTCTCTTTCTAAAGCTTCATTTTTACTACCAAGCTCTTTACTTTTGCTGTCAAAAAACATTTTTCATCCTTTAAAATTTGTAAATTTTGCGTAATTATAACTCTTTTTACTTAAGCCAGTCGTCTAAAATTTGAATTTGCTCTTCAACGCTTTTATTTGCCGTGCCACCTTTTGAAGTGCGGGCCTCTTTTGAAGCGTGCAGATCTAGAAATTTGATGGCATTTTCATCTAAATTTTCATCGACACTTTTTAGCTGCTCTTTGTTTAGCTCACTTAGATCAAGCCCCAAGCTTTCGGCCTTTGCGACAGCCTTTCCAGTGATAAAGTGCGCCGTTCTAAATGGGATATTTTTCTCACGCACTAGATAGTCCGCTAGATCAGTGGCACTTAGATGCCCTGTTTTTGTCGCTTTTAGCATATTTTTTTCATTAAATTTAGCCGTTTTTATCATCTCATTTAGGATGGTAGCCGAGCTTAAAATGGTTGCAACGCTATCAAAAACGCCTTCTTTATCTTCTTGCATATCTTTGTTGTAAGCAAGTGGCAGGCCCTTCATCGTAGTTAGCAGCGCTACTAAATTTCCATTTACACGCCCAGTTTTGCCGCGTATGAGCTCAGCGACGTCTGGATTTTTCTTTTGAGGCATGATGGAGCTACCCGTGCTATAAGCATCACTAATGCTTACAAAGCCAAATTCCTGCGAGCTCCAAAGTATGAGCTCCTCACAAAGCCTAGAAGCGTGCGTCATAAAAACGCTAATGTTAAATAAAATTTCAAGCGCAAAGTCGCGGTCGCTCACGCTATCCATCGCATTTTGCGTGCAACCTGCAAAGCCAAGCTCGCTTGCAACGATAGTTCTATCTATCTTATGAGGCGTGCCTGCAAGGGCTGCTGAGCCAAGCGGACTTAGATTATTTCGCTCATACGAGCTGACAAATCGCTCAAAGTCCCTTTTAAACATAAACGCGTAAGCTAGCAAATGGTAGCTAAGGCTTACTGGCTGGGCGTGCTGAAGGTGCGTGTAGCCTGGCATTAGCGTATCTTTGTGGTTTTTGGCTAAATTTGCAAGCGTGGCGATGAGCTCTTTGATGAGAGATGAAATTTCTAAATTTTTCTTCAAAACATAAAATTTAAAATCAAGCGCAACTTGGTCATTTCTGCTTCTAGCTGTGTGTAGTCTGCCGCCAAGCTCAGCTCCGATGATCTCGCTAAGGCGCTTTTCAACGGCCATGTGGATATCCTCATCCTCTATCTTAAAAGCAAATTTACCAGCTCTTATCTCAGCCAAAACCTCATCAAGCCCCTTTATTATCGCCTCTGACTCGTCTTTTTTTAAAATTCCGCAAATTCCTAGCATTTTAGCGTGCGCCTTACTGCCAGCGACATCCTCTTCAAAAAGATTTTTATCAAAATTTATAGAAGCGTTAAATTCCTCAAGCAACTTCGAGCTAGCCTCGCTAAATCTGCCCTCCCACATCTTTTTATGTGCGTTTTCATCTTTTTTCATAGCTTTGCCTTTGATTAATTTTGCGTGATTTTAACAAAATGGTGCTTAACTAGGCTTTTACAAGCATTTTAAAAAATAAAATTTTTGATCAAAAAAGAGAAATGTAATATAAAAATTATGTTAGAGTAGTAAAAAAGTTATATATATAATTTACATTTAAGGTTATTAAAATATAATTCGCCCAGCAACTTTTTAAAAACTATTTCAAGTTTTTTGATTTATTGCCGATATAGTTATAAATGAAGAAATAAACTAAAAAGGAAGGACGATATGCAAATAGATGCAAATATGAACTCAAATGTTTTCTATCATAACGGCTACACATCTATATCATCAAGTAGCGCTAAAACCAGCATATTAGTATCTTCTGGCTATGGCACAAAAGATATCGTTAGAAGTAATGATGTGCATGTCGAACAAAGAGAAGAAGTTAGACAAAAACCTACAATTATTAGAAAAGAAGATGTCACAGAGTTACAAAAAAATTTAGAAAAATTACAAGATCAAAGAAGCGATATAGCTGATCAAATTTCAAGCATCCAGCACCTGAAAGATCGTGATTCTATGCAGATGCTTCATCATCTAAATTTAGAACAATCAAGCATTCAGAATAACATTTTAAGTATTAAAACTCAGATGATAGAAATGGTACAGGCTTAAGACTAAGCCTTACCGATAATAGTTTTTAAAACCAAACAAAAATCCTCTAAAAAATATCCCATCGACTTATAAAAACTGCTAGCTGCGTTTTGCTCGAGCTCTTTTGCAAGTTGCTCGGCATATGGCAAGAAAAAAGAGAGGCTAAAAGCAGCAAGAAGCCGCATAGACTCTTTTGTCGCCTCTTTTTTTAAGATATTTGCTATCAAAATGAGCTGATTTGAGATGCTATCAACCTCGCCCATTTTTGGCTCAAAATTTATAGCCTTGTAAAATTGCGCCAAATCGTCTTTTGCGCTTGAGAAATAGTAGCTTGCTTCAAATTTTGCCTTCAAAATGACAAAATCATCACACAAGGCCGCACTACTCTCATCTTTTATAAATTTAGCGTAAAGCTCATTTCCTTTTACGTTCGCATCACTCTTTGTCTGCGTTATCCACGCACTTGTCTTTTTGATACGCATAAAAGATGAGACGCCCAAGATGCCATTAAAATTTGTAGCAAGTGCAGCCGCTACGACGCTGTAAAGCTCTCCAAGTCTCAAATTTAATCCTTAAGCTTCAAATATCTAAGTCTAAGCGCATTGAGCACGACAGTGACCGAGCTTAAGCACATCGCCATAGAGCCATAAACTGGGCTTAAAAGCAGTCCAAATACTGGATATAGCACGCCAGCAGCCACTGGTATGCAAATGGCGTTATACATAAATGCCCAAAACAAATTCTCTTTTATGTTAGCAATAGTCGCATTTGCAAGCTTTACAAGCCCGCTCACGCCACGCAAGTCATTTTTTACAAGCACGATATCGCCAGCACCTTTAGCGATGTCTGAGCCTGAGTTCATAGCGATGCCAACGCTTGCTTCTTTAAGCGATGGCGAGTCGTTTATGCCGTCCCCTACAAAGATCACGCCACCTCGGCTCATGAGCTCTTTTACCTTGTTAAATTTATCCTCAGGCAGCATATTTGCATAATATTCGCTCACATTTAGCTTGCTAGCGATATTTGCCACTACTTTTTTATCATCACCTGAGAGGATCACGCTTTGTAAATTTAGCCTTGAAAGCTCGTTTATAACGTCATTTGCTTCATTTTTTAGCTCATCACTTAGCGTTAAAAAGCCGCTAAATTTTTGATTTAGCGCACAAAGTATGACGCCGCTTCCATCATTTGTAGACTCTTTTATCGCCAAACTATCAGCTTCATTTAGCAAGATATTGTTTGCTGCGAGCAGTTTTTCGTTGCCTATTATTATCTTGTTACTCTCATCTTCATAGACGATGCCTTGACCAACTACGTTTTGAAATTTGCCATTTAGCTTTTGTAAATTTATGCAATTTTGTTTTGCATATCTTACGATCGCCTTTGAGATAGGATGCTCGCTTAAATTTTCAGCAGATGCCACTAGCTCTAACTCTTTTTCGCTCAAATTTGAACTTTTGACGCTGATTAGCCCCTTACTTAGCGTGCCAGTTTTGTCAAATGCTACAAATTTAGCATCTTTTATAAGCTCCAAAACCTCTGGATTTTTCACCAAAATCCCAGCTTTTGCACCACGCGAGAGGGAGCTTACGATTGCTATTGGCGTGGCAAGTCCTAGTGCGCATGGGCATGAGATGATAAGCACGCAGATCGCGCTAGAGATCGCATAGGCGAAATTTCCACTAAAAATTATCCATATAAAAAATGTAAGAACTGAGATCGCCACGACGCTTGGCACAAAGATGTTTGCTATCTTGTCAGCCAGCCGTCCGATAGGCATCTTTTTAGAGCTAGCGTCGCTTAATAAGCTTAAAATTTGAGATAGTAAGCTTTCAAAAGAGCTTTTTGTTACCTTGACGCTTATGTAGCCATTTGTGTTTAGAGTGCCGGCAAATACGCTATCTCCCACCTCTTTATAAACTGGCAAGCTCTCTCCTGTAAGCATAGAAGCATCTATCTCAGCGCCACCTTGAACTATCACGCCATCACTTGGGATGTTGTAGCCATTTTTTACGATGACGATGTCGCCTACTTTTAGCTCATTTACATTTACCTCTTTACTATTTCCATCTGGCATAACCAAAAAGGCGGTCTTTGGTGAAATTTTAAGTAGCGTCTTTAGGTAGTCGCCAGCTTTTGCTTTTGAGCGCTCTTCAAGGTACTTGCCAAGCAAAACAAAGGCTATTATCATCGCTGCGCCTGAGACATAAACGTTTTTTAGATCATCTGGGATGAAATTTGAAAAGATCACAACAAAAAGCGAGTATAAAAATGCACTACCGCTTCCAAGAGCTACAAGCACGTTCATATCGTAGTTTTTGTTTTTAACAGCCTCTATGGCGTGAACAAAGAAGTCTTTGCCACTAAAAGCTAGCACCAAAAATGCTAAAACTAGCATGAGTAAATTTACTAGCAAGCTCTGAGGTGCGAACATCTCAAGCGCCATTATCACGATGCTTGTGATAAATGCAAATATAAATTTATTTCTTATCGAGGTTATATGCTCGTCTCTTTTGGCTTCAAATTCATCAATATTTGTCGCCACAAAGTAGCCAAGCTTCTTTATCTTTTGCTCTAAAACTTCACGCACGCTAGCGTCTTTTAGGACAAATTCGCCGCTTGCGTTTGCGAAATTTACATTTGCTTCAAGCACCCCATCTATCTTTTTAGAAACCTTCTCGATAGCGTTTGAGCAATTTACGCAGCTCATTCCCGCTATATTTAGCTTGACTTTTAAAGGCATATCAAAGCTCCTTTATAACGTCAAATCCCAGATCAGCCATTTCTGATTTAAATTTCTCTACATCGCCATCTTTTATATCAAGGCTTACTTGTCTTGGCTCTTTGCTAAGATCGACTTTTATCTCGCCAAAGTCATCTTCAAGTGCGTTTTTTATAGTATTTGCGCAGTTTTGGCAATGCACGTTATTTACCTCAAATGTTTTCATATTATCTCCTTTATCATGTGGTCGTATTCGTGTAAATTTATGATCTTTTTGGTGTTAAATTTAAAGCCAAGGCTTTCGTAAAATTTACGAACTTTTGGCTTATTTACATCAACTATCAGCGAGACCTTTTTATGTCCTAGCTCTTTTGCTCTTGCAAATGAGTGCAAGATGAGCTCTTTTGCAAGCCCTTGACCTCTAAATTTCTCATCTACGGCGATGCTATCTATATAAAACTCATCATTAAAGCACTCTTTTTCTATCTGGGCATCTTTGCCAAGAGCCTTTAGATGCTGTGAAATTTCTCTATCAAGCTGCGCTGCGTCGCCGCCAAAGTAAGCGCACATCGCAGCGATGATCACGTCGTCACGTTTATAGACATAGACATTTTTATAGCTAAGTCTATTTATCTCGCTTTTAAAGAATTTCTCTAAAATTTCATCGCTTCTTGCAGGATCGTCGTAGCCACTTAGCTTGTAGGCGATATCCTCCATCGCTAAATTTAGTAGTTTTATGCAGATTTTTGCATCTTGTTTTTGAGCATTTTTTATCATGGCATGATTATATGCCTTTAGCTTAAATTTTTATCAAATATTATTCTCAAATTTACAAATTAGGCGCTTTAGCTAGCAAACTAAAAATGTTTTAAAAAAGTATAAAATTTTTTTAGTTATAATCCGTAAAAAATTTATTTAAGGATATTTATGGGACGAGCATTTGAGTACCGAAGAGCGGCAAAAGAAGCTAGATGGGATAAGATGAGCAAGGTATTTCCAAAACTTGCAAAGGCTATAACAGTAGCGGCAAAAGATGGCGGATGTGATCCAGATATGAACCCAAAACTTCGTGCAGCCATCGCAGCAGCAAAAGCTGAAAATATGCCAAAAGATAACATCGATGCGGCTATAAAAAGAGCAAATGGCAAAGATAGCGCCGATATCAAGACTATCTTTTATGACGGCAAAGCAGCTCACGGCGTGCAAATCATCGTCGAGTGCGCTACTGACAATCCAACAAGAACAGTTGCAAATGTAAAAGCGATATTTAGCAAAAATGGCGGAGAAATTTTACCAAGTGGCAGCCTTAGCTTTATGTTTACAAGAAAGAGCGTTTTTGAGCTTGAAAAACCAAGTGCAGATATCGAAGAGATCGAGCTTGAGCTGATTGATTATGGTCTAAGCGATATCGAAGAAGATGAAAACGCACTATTTGTTTATGGCGACTACGCAAATTTTGGCACACTTCATGAAGGCATAGAGAAGCTAAATTTAGTAGTTAAAAAAGCTTCACTTCAGTACTTGCCAAATCAAACCGTGAGCCTAGATGAAGAGCAAATGCTTGAGGTCGAGAGGCTTCTTGACAAGCTAGAAGACGACGATGACGTCCAAGCAGTTTATACAAATATCGAGTAAAAAGGAGCAACATGCGTTTTGATGAGTTAAAAGTTTATGATATAAATTTAGACGAGCTAAAAAAAGATAAATTTGCAGTTTTAAAGACAGAAAAAGGCGATATCAAACTTGAGCTTTTTGCCGAGGATGCACCGCAAGCTGTTGCAAATTTTGTCCATTTGATAAAAACAGGCTTTTATAATGGCCTAAATTTCCACAGAGTTATACCAAATTTCGTCATCCAAGGCGGCTGCCCAAATGGCACAGGCACAGGTGGTCCTGGCTGGAGGATAAAATGCGAATGCGACAACCAAAAGGTAAAACACGAGCGTGGTAGCCTTAGCATGGCTCACGCAGGTCGTGACACTGGCGGATCGCAGTTTTTCATCTGCCACAGCAAGCAACCTCATCTTGACGGCGTGCATACAGTCTTTGGAAAGTGCGTTGATGACGAGAGTTTAAAGGTGCTTGATGCTATCAGACAAGGCGACAAGATCCTCTCAGCAGAGATCAAAGAGAGCCTATAAAAGGGGAATTTATGGAGAGTGCAAAAACGCAAAAAAGTCTCTTCGTGAGACTATTTACCAATCTCGCCATTTGGGTTGTGATAGGTATAGTTGGCGGTGTTATCGTCGGTATGGTCGCACCTGAGCTTGGTATAGCAAGTAAGCCAGGTATTGATTATTTTATAAAAGCCCTTAAAATTTTAATCGGTCCTATCATCTTTTTAACAATCGTCTCAGGCATCGTCGGACTTGAGAGCTTAAAAGATCTTGGCACCATCGGACTTAAGGCATTTATCTACTTTGAGATAGTTAGCACGCTCGCTCTTGCTGTTGGTATCATCTTTGGCGAGACACTTCGTCCAGGACACGGCATGAACCTTGACTACACTCAGCTTGACGCCTCAAGTGTGGCTAAATTTACATCTCAAGCTGGAAATATGGACGCAAATAGCGGCTTTTTAGCGCACACACTTCATCTTTTAAGAGGCGCTGTGCCAGTAGATGACATCTTCCCTTACGTGCATATACTTGATCCATTTATAAAGTCAAACACACTTCAAGTGCTTTTCATGGCGATAGTCGTTGCCATCGTGCTTTCGCTACTTGCTCATGATAAAAAGCAAGCTTGTCTAAAACCGCTTGAATTTATCCAGCACTACGTCTTAAAGCTTCTTACTTGGCTTATGTTATTTAGTCCAGTGGCTGCCTTTTCAGCGATGGCTTATTTGATCGGTAAATTTGGCATCGGAACGCTTCTTGGTATGATGGAGCTTCTTGTTGTTATGGCGCTTGCAAGCTGCTTTTTCATCTTTGTCGTGCTTGGCGTCATTTGCTACTTTGCCAAGGTCAATGTCTTTAAATTTATGCGCTTTATCTCAAAAGAGGTCTTGGTCGTTTTTGCGACAAGCTCGAGCGAGACAGCTCTTGCACCACTTATGCAAAAGCTAGAAGCAGCTGGCATAAATAGAGGCGCGGTTGGCCTTATCATCCCAACTGGCTACTCATTTAACCTTGACTGCACCAACATCTATCTAAGCCTAAGCGTTATCTTCTTAGCTCAAGCATTTAATATCCCGCTAAGTTTTGAGCACCTAATAAGCATTTTAATCGTGCTAATGATCACAAGTAAAGGCGCAGTTGGCGTTACAGGATCGGGCTTCGTCGTCCTTGCTGGCACACTAAGCGCACTTCCAAGCACTGGCATACCAGTCGTCACCGTGGCTGTGCTACTTGGCGTTGATAAATTTATGTCAGAGATGCGTGCTGTTGGTAACCTTTGCGGTAATGCCGTTGGCTGCATGATAGTTTCTATCTGGGATAAAAAGGTCGATATGGAGAAATTTAGATACGCACTAGATCATCCAGACGAATTTCACTTCCACTCATAATAGAATTTTTAAGGGGCAAATCGCCCCTTTTTATCTTAAAATTTACTTCAAAACTTAAAGTGCTTATCCCCTATTTTTACAATACCCAATGAAAATTTAGAAATTTTATTTTTAAATATAGAAACTAATATTATAATTATTGAAAATTTTAATTTGGAGGAGTTATGAAGACATTAGGCATCATAGGCGGCATGGGACCACTTGCCACGGCTGATTTATACAAGAAGATCATCGATATAACCCCAGCAACTTGCGATCAAGAGCACCTACACATCGTTATCGACTCATACGCACAGATAGAAGATAGGACAAAATTTATCATGGGTGAGGGAGAAAGTCCGCTTCCAAAGCTAATTCAAAGTGCTAAACTTTTAAAAAATGCAGGATGCGATGCGATGCTAATGGCTTGTAACACAGCTCACTACTTTGCCCCAAGCATCGAAAAAGAGGCTGGAGTGAAAATTTTGCACATTGCAAAAGTTACCATAGATGCCTTGCAAAAGAAATATCCACACGCTAAAAATATCGCTGTCATCGCAACAAGTGGCACAAAAAAGGCTGGCGTTTATGATCAAATTTTAAAAGAGCGCGGGCTAAAGAGCGTGGATTTTAGCAAAGAGACGCAAGATGTCATCATGGAGTGCATCTACAAGGGCGTCAAAGCTGGCAAGCTAGAAGAGTATGTGCCAGTATTTTACGAAGTGCTTTCTAACATTGAAGCTGACGTTTATATCGCAGGTTGCACCGAGATACCGATGTTTTTGCCATTTATCAGCAGCGAGTATAAATTTATAGATGCGACATTTGAGTTAGCAAAAGCTGGCGTAGAATTTGGACTAGAAAAGAGAGTATTTTGATTAAATTTAGCCAGATACCTGGCTAAATTTTAGTTTTAACTGCAACTTACACTAAATACAACAGCAACTTTTATAGTAGAAATTTGATATCAAATTTAGCTGGAGCATTTTGGCTAAATTTTAGCTCTAGCTACAAAGATTGCTTATATTAAAAATTTTTGATATCTGATGGGTGATTTTTAGAGCTTAATAAGTGTGGTTTTATAGCAAGAAGCTTTAGAAAGTCTAGTAAAATTGAGTATTTTGATTTAAATTTTACTGGTGTGTTCTGACTAAATTTTTGTTCTAACTGCAAAGACCACTTGTATTAAAATTTCTGATGTTAGGCGATTAAATTTTTCAGGCTTATAAAGAGTGACTTTTGGTTAGAAATTTTAGAAAGTCTCGTCAAATTGACTGAGCTATTTCGCAAAATGTTTTAAATTTTATATTAGAAATTTGAAAAAGAGCTATATTTTACAGCTCTAAAATTTTTACTATTTGATAGTTTAAATTTAAAAAGCCTTGTAAGGATTTACCCACAAGGCTATAAATTAAGCTTTTGGACCAGCTTTGGCGTACTCAACGCCCTCTTTTACATCTTCGTAGCGTTTGAAATTTTCAACAAACATTTTAGCCAGCTTGTCGCGTGAAATATTGTACTCAGCTGGGTGTGTCCATGTATTTATTGGATTTAGCAGTTTTGTCTCTACACCATCAAGCTCTTTTGGGATAGCGAAGTTAAATTTATCAAAATTTTCAAATTCGCATTTTGTGATGCTACCATCAAGGATCGCATTTATGCAAGCACGTGTTGCTTTTATGCTCATGCGCTTGCCAACGCCGTAAGCACCGCCGCTCCAGCCTGTATTTACAAGATAGACATTAACGCCGTGTTTATCGATCTTCTCACCAAGCAGTTTTGCATAGACGGTTGGGTGAAGTGGCATAAATGGCTCGCCAAAGCAAGCGCTAAAAGTAGCGACTGGCTCGGTGATACCGCGCTCTGTGCCAGCAACTTTTGCTGTGTAGCCACTTAAGAAATAATACATTGCCTGCTCTTTTGTCAGCTTCGCAACTGGAGGAAGCACGCCAAAAGCGTCAGCGCTTAAAAAGATGATATTTTTTGGATGGCCAGCGCTTGAGCTTGGCTCGTAGTTATCGATGTGATAGATCGGATAGCTCACGCGTGTGTTTTCAGTCTTTGAGCCATCTTTATAATCAACCACGCCGTTTTTGTCAGCCACGACGTTTTCAAGTAGCGCGTCACGCCTGATCGCTGCGTAAATTTCTGGCTCGCTACTTGGATCAAGGTTGATACATTTTGCGTAGCAGCCGCCCTCAAAGTTAAACACCCCGTCATCGTCCCAGCCGTGCTCGTCATCGCCTATTAGTTTGCGTTTTGGATCGGTTGAAAGTGTCGTTTTGCCAGTGCCAGATAGGCCAAAAAATAGTGCCGTGTCGCCCTTTTCGCCTACGTTTGCAGAGCAGTGCATGCTTAGTTTGCCTTCAAGTGGCAACCAGTAGTTCATCATAGAAAAAATGCCCTTTTTCATCTCGCCGCCATACCATGTGCCGCCGATCACTGCGACATTTTCCTCGACGTTAAAGATGACAAAGACTTCTGAATGTAGCCCATCAGCCTTGTAGTCCTCATTTTTTGTTTTGCAGGCGTTATATACTACAAAATCAGGCTCAAATTTAGCCAGCTCTGCTTCGCTTGGACGGATGAACATATTTTTTACAAAGTGCGCTTGCCACGCTACTTCGGTGACAAAGCGGACTGATTTTTTGCTCTTTTTACTAGCTCCACAAAATGCGTCTTGTATGAAAATTTCCTTGCCACTAAGCTGATCTTTTGCTTTTTTAAGAAGCTTATCAAATAGCTCCTTTGTGATAGGCTGATTTATCTTACCCCAAGCAATATATTTTTGACTTGGGTCTTGCTTGACAAAGTACTTGTCTTTTGGGCTTCTGCCTGTAAAAATTCCAGTATCGACCATAAATGTGCCATTACTTGAAACTCTGCCCTCGTTATTTGCCTTTTCAAGCTCAAAAAGCTCGTCGTAGCTTAGATTGTGATTTATCTTTTTGATCTCTTTTAGACCTAGCTCGTCTAGCTTATTTATCATGTTGTTTCCTTTAAATTTCGTTTCTTTATAAATTTGACCTAAAAGTCATCAAAATGTTAATCAAATTTCGCTTAACACTATCTTTTTAAAAGTGGCAAATTTATTTAAATCTAGCCACCACTTGATTGTTCGCGACACTTTGACCTTTACTAACCTCTATAGAGCCTATGATGCCATCTTTTGGGGCTTTGACCTCTATCTCCATCTTCATCGCTTCAAGCACGACTATGGCCTGACCTTTTTTGACATGATCTCCTGCACTAACTAAAATTTTATGCACAGCGCCTGGCAAGCTTGCGACGATGTCATTTTCTGTTGCGCCTGCTACTGCACTTTTGGCGCTTTTTACACTCTTGCCTTCAACTTCAGTGATTGATTTTACTTGGATACTGTCGTTAAAACCTTCGCTTACTTCAACGTTGTAGCGACTACCATTCACCACGACGCTATATCTACCGCTTTGAGTTTGTCTGCCATCGTTTGCCTTAGCGTTTGGATCGATCTTTCTTACATTTACTTTGGCCTCACCTTTTAAGAACGCGATGCCTTTTTCTTTACAAGCTGCTGCTATAAAGACGTTTTCTTCGGTAACTTTGATCTTATTTTGTTTTAAAATTTCTTTCACGTGCGCAAGCGACTTACTCTCATCTTTATCGGCTATATCAACTGCATGTTTTGTAGTTGGTTTTAAGCCTAGTTGCTCGCTAGCAAGCTTAATGATCTCTTTATCAGGCGTAACTGGGGTCTTACCAAAGTAGCCAAGCACCATTTTGCCGTATCCCTCAGCGATCTTTTTCCACTTGCCAAACATCACGTTATTAAAGGCTTGCTGGAAGTAAAACTGGCTAACAGGGGTTACTGAAGTGCCGTACCCGCCCTTTTGCACCACTTCGCGCATAGCAAGGATGACCTCTGGGAATTTATCTAAGATGTTATTATCTCTCATCATCTGGGTATTTGCAGTGAGCGCGCCACCTGGCATCGGTGAAAATGGTATTAGAGGGCTTACTTGCACAGCTTCAGGCGGTAAGAAATACTCTTTTAAACAATCATTCAAAACGCTTTCGTATTTTAAAATTTTCTCCACGTCAAGTCCGCCAAGATCGTAGTTTTTCCCTTTTACTGCGTGAAGCATGGTTAAGATATCTGGCTGACTTGTGCCGCCACTTACTGGGCTTGCGGCTAGATCTATGCCATCAACGCCAGCTTCAAGCGCTGCAAGATAGCAAGCAACACTTACGCCTGCAGTTTCGTGTGTGTGAAGTCTGATATGAGTTTTTTCTGGGAGTAATTTTCTAGCCATTTTTATGGTTTCATAGACCTTTTGTGGGCTACTTGTGCCGCTTGCATCTTTAAAGCAAACGCTGTGATAAGGGATATTTGCATCTAAAATTTCTCTTAAAATTTTCTCATAAAATTTAACATCATGTGCTCCCACACAGCCACTAGGCAGATCCATCATAGTAACGACTACTTCGTGTTTTAGTCCATGATGAGCGATCCTCTCGCCTGAGTATTTTAAATTTTCAACATCATTTAGTGCGTCAAAATTTCTAATAGTAGTAGTTCCGTGTTTTTTGAAAAGTTTTGCGTGAAGGTCTATTAGCTCGCGGCTACCAGTGTCAAGGGTGACAGTATTTACGCCCCTGCTTAGGGTTTGAAGGTTTGCTTTTGGTCCTACGATGCTTCTAAATTTATCCATCATCGCAAAAGCGTCCTCATTTAGGTAAAAATAAAGGCTTTGAAATCTCGCCCCACCGCCAAATTCAAAATGCTCTATGCCAGCCTCTTTGGCTGCTTCAAGCGCGGGCAAAAAGTCGTTCATAAGCACTCTAGCGCCATAAACTGACTGAAAGCCATCTCTAAAGGTCGTATCCATAACATCGATAAATTTCTTTGCCATATTTCACCTCATTAAATTTATAAATTTACTAAAAAGCGGTCATAAAAAATGGCTAAATTTGACAGAAACTCAAATTAGCCATTTTACTTGTTTTTGGTATTTTACAACCAAAAACTTTTATATCATTTAAAAAGTGAGAGCAAGAAGTTAAATAATCCGCCGTGGCTCGTATCAAGCATCGGCTTTATCTCCATCAAAAAGACGCAGAAAAAGACTAAAACTGCCACTTGGATGATGATGTAAGGCACCACACCTTTATAAATAGCAGCTGTTTTTATCTCAGCAGGTGCGACTGATCTTAAGAAAAATAGACTAAATCCAAATGGCGGTGTCAAGAATGAAGTTTGTAAATTCATAGCAACTAAGATCGCTAGATAGACTGGGTTTATGCCTAGTTTTGCGGCGATTGGTACCAAGATAGGAAGCACGATATATGAAATTTCAACAAAATCTATAAAAAAGCCAAGCACAAAGATAACAGCCATACTAAAGATTATAAAGCCCCACTTCTCGCCTGGTAAATTTGTCATGAAATTTTCAACTATCTCATCGCCTCCAGTGTAGCTAAAGACCATAGAAAAGGCAGTCGCACCAACAAGTATAGCAAAGACTAGAGCTGTAGTTTTTACGCTCTCAGCCAAAGCCTCTTTCATCATAGAAAATGAAAATGTCCTATAAAATATTGCCAAGATGATAGCGCCAACGCAGCCAAACGCTGAGCTTTCAGTTGGTGTAGCGATACCTGCAAAAATGGATCCTAGCACACAAATAACTAGCAAAAGTGGCGGAAAGATCGCAATTAGCGCTCTAACAATCTGCTTAAATTTACTAACGCCACTCTCGTCTTTTACGATAGGAGCGACCTCTGGCTTAAGATAAGCAACTATCAAAATATAAACTATATAAACTCCAACTAGCGTGAATCCTGGCACAATGGCTTGATGAAAAAGCTCGCCAACTGGCACTGAGAAGATGTCGCCCAAGATGATAAGCACGATAGAAGGCGGGATGATCTGACCAAGCGTACCAGCAGCGCATATCGTGCCACAACCAAGGGATTGGTCGTATTTATACTTTAGCATTACAGGCAAGCTTATAACGCCCATAGCAACAACGCTAGCACCTACAACGCCAGTTGATGCTGCAAGAAGCGCTCCAACTAAGATAGTGCTAATAGCGATACCGCCACGAATTTCGCCAAACAGCATACCCATACTCTCAAGTAGTCTCTCGGCTAGCTTTGACTTTTGAAGCACGACGCCCATAAAGACAAAGAGTGGAACTGCTATAAAAATTCTACTCTCCATGATAGAGAAAATTCTATAAGGCATGAAGTTAAACATATCTTTAAATACTTCTATACTGCCAAGTAGTCCGTCGCCATCGCTAAGGCTCTCTACAACACTACCAACCATGCCAAATATCATCGCAACCGCGCCAAAGGTAAATGCGACTGGAAAGCCAATGCCAAGCATCAATAGCGCGGCTATAAACATTATTAATCCCGCCATATTTTCTCCTTACTAGCTTTTTTATAGCGATTTAAATTTTTTATAAAAAAGCCGATCGCAAAAAATACAAGCACATAAAATGAAAAAGGGATCATCGCTTTTATGATCCATCTATGGGTAAGACCGCCTGGATCTGCGCTGGCCTCTGCCGAGCTGTAAGCATCTCCTACAAATCCAAATGATAAATTTGAAACCAAAAGCGCAAATGGTATGATAAAAAATACAGTGCCAAGCATATTTACAAGAGCTTTATTTCTTTCTGAAAATTTAGCATAAAAGATATCAACTCTAACATGTGCGTCCTCTTTTAGAGCATAGCTCATGCCAAATAGAAATATCACAGCAAAAAAGTGCCACTCAAGCTCCTGAAATGCAACGTTGCCGTAAGAGAAAAAGTATCTTGCCACAACGTTAAAAAATACGTCTATTATCATCAAAGCCATAATAAACATACAAATATAGCCGACTATATCACCAGCTTTGTCAAAAAATCTCTCAATCTTATCCATTAAAAACCTTTAATAGTTCATTTATCATGATGATGAGCACACAAACTGGTGCTACATATCTTAGTAAAAAATACCATGTATTAAATACAAAATCACTCATATATGGGCTAAATAGCACATATAAAGCATCTTTTTTCATAAAATATCCAACAAATATCGCTCCACCGATACCGCTAATTGGTAGCAAGATATTTGAAGCAGTAAAGTCTAGGAAGTCAAAGAAATTTTTACCAAATATCATAAATTTATCGCCAACATTTTCTATATTTGATAAAAGACATAAAAATCCCACTATGAAAATCCCAGCTCCAACTATGCAAAGCGCTTTTTTCCTACTCATGCCATACTCTCTGATCAAGAAAAAGACAAATGGCTCAACGATAGAGATGGCTGAAGTGATACCAGCAAAGATAAGTGCAGCAAAAAATGCTACAGCCAAAATTTGACCGATCGCGCCAAGCTTAGCAAATAGCGTTGGTAGCGAGATAAAGACAAGACCTGGTCCTTGAGACGGAGTAGCACCAAATTCAAATATAAAGGTAAAAATAACAAGACCTATCATAATAGCAAGCGCGATATTTATGAAGACGATACTAAGCGTTGAAGTGGCTAAATTTGTATCATCGCTTAGGCTAGCTGAATAAGTAATGATCGCTGCCATACCAAGAGATAGCGTCCAAAATGCAAGTCCAAGAGCAAGCAAGAGTGAGTTAAATGAAATTTTGCTAAAGTCTGGGATCAGCAAAAATTCAGCCGATTTTACAAAGCCATCCATCGTCACAGAGTAAAAAAGCATGATCAAAACCATGATAAATAGGCTTGGCATCATCCAAACATTTAGCTTCTCTATGCCGCTTTTTACGCCTTTTGATAGGATGAAAAAGCAGGCTGCAAATGCTATAACAAAGTAAAGTGTCTGCTCGCCAAGACCATGCGTCAAAAGATCGTTAAATATCACTTTTGAGCTATCTATATCGCTTGGGAGACCAGTAAATGAGAGCGTGAAATATTTAAAGACCCAGCCGATGATCACGATATAGTATGACGAGATGATGGCTGCTGTCACCATGGCTAAAATTCCAACTAGTTGCCATAAATTTTTATTTTTAGCTGCTAGCTTTCTAAAAGCATTTACACTGTCGCTCTCGCTAAGCTTGCCGATACTAAGCTCTGCCATAAAGATAGGCACACCAACTAGAAAAGTTATCAAAAGATATAGGATAATAAACGCCGAACCGCCGTTTTCACCAACCATGTATGGAAATTTCCATGCGTTGCCAAGTCCGACAGCCGATCCAGCAACTGCTAAGACATAGCCTATTTTAGAAAATTGTTCTTTTGCCATATTATGAGATCTCCCTTATTAGCACCACCAGAACTAAAAGTGGAGCCACAAATCTAATTAAAAAATACCAAATGTTAAATACAACCTTGCCCATATAAGGCACAAATAGCTCTTTTAAAAGCTCAAATTTCATAAAGTAGCCAACAAAGATAGCAAACAAGATGCCACCAAGCGGGAGCATGATGTTTGAGCTGAGATAATCAAGCAGGTCAAAAAAGCTCTTACCAAAAAATGTAAGTGCATCTTTAAATTCGTTTGTGCCACTTAATGCGCATAAAATTCCTAAAATATAAACCACACAAGCGACGATTATGATCGATTTGTTTCTACTAAATTTTAGGCTTTTGCTTAAGAAAAATATAAACGGTTCAACCATCGAGATAACCGAGGTGATGCCAGCAAAAAATAGCGATATAAAAAATGTAAATGCCAAGAAATTTCCAAGCAAGCCAAGCTTAGCAAATAGCGTTGGCAGCGAGATAAAAGCAAGCCCTGCGCCTTTTGATGGCTCTGAGCCAAACTCAAATGTAAATGTAAAGACGATAAGGCCGATGATGACGCTTATTATGATATTTGCAAAGACGACATAGAGCGATGAGGTAAATAAATTTGTATCATCGCTTAGACTTGATGAGTAAGTAAGTATGCAGCCAATGCCAACGCACATCGTAAAAAAAGCAAGTCCAAGAGCGTTTAAAACAGCTGCTTGATCTATCTTTGAAAAGTCAGGCACTAGTAGAAATTTAGCCGCTTTGTCAAAGCCCTCCATGCCAAAAGAGTAGCCAAGCATAAGCAAAAGCAAGATAAAAAGAGCTGGTATGAGATAGACATTTATGCGCTCGATACCACTTTTTACACCTTTTGTAAGGATGAAAAAGTAGGCAAAAAATGCGATGCTAAAGTATAAAATTTGCTCGCCTATGCCATTTGAGGTGAAATTTACAAAAAACGTCTCTGAACTTGCGATATCTTTAGGTAGCTCGCTAAGACTTAGAATGACGTATTTTAGCACCCAGCCAATGATGAGCGTGTAAAAAGATGCGATAAATAGCCCAGTCACCATGATAATACCGGCAAATTTCCAAGAGCTTGCCCCTTTTGTAGCTAGAGATTTAAACGCTCCAACCGTATCAAGGCGTGAAATTTTACCCATCGCCATCTCAGCAAAAAATATGCTAAGACCAACAGCAAAGGCAAAAAATAGATATATAAGGATAAATGCCGAACCGCCGTTACTGCCGACCATGTATGGAAATTTCCATGCGTTACCAAGGCCAATAGCCGCTCCGATTATTGAGAGGATAAAGCCAATTTTACTAAATCTCTCCGCCATTATTTACCTGCCATCTGGTAGATCATTATCGCACAAATGGCAACTGGCACGACATATCTTAAGAAAAAGTACCAAATTTCAAAAAATGCTCTTCCCATAAAATCGCCAAAAAGCAAATACAAACTCTCTTTTTTAAGCTTATAGCCAACAAAAAAGCTAAATACGATAGCGCCTATTGGCATCATGATATTTGATGTGAGAAAGTCAAGCGCGTCAAAAAACGGCTTACCACAAACACTAAAAGCACTTGATGTGTCTGAATAATATGAAAGTATGCAAAAGATGCCCAAGATATAGACAAAGGCGCCGATGTAAAGAAGCGCCATTTTTCTTGAAATTTCAAATTTTCTAACCAAATAATAAGCAAAAGGCTCGATCATCGAAACCGCGCTCGTGATACCAGCAAACAAGAGCGATACAAAAAATGCGACCGCCATGACGTTGCCAACGATGCCAAGCTTTGCAAAAAGCGTGACAAGCGAGACAAATATAAGCCCCGGACCACTTGCCGTGCTATCAGCTCCATAAGCAAATATAAAGGTAAATACGACAAGCCCCATCATAATGCCTATTAAGATGTTTATAAAGATGATAGAAAGCGTTGATTTTATTAAATTTGTCTTCTCTGGTAAATTTGCAGCGTATGTTGGTATGACGCCAACACCCATAGATAGCGAGAAAAACGCTAATCCAAGAGCCTGCAAGACAACATCTGGCGTGATCGCGCTAAAATTTGGCACAAACAAAAATTTAGCCGCTTTCACAAAGCCATCTCCCATGCTAAGTGCGTAAAAAAGCATGCAAACCAGCAAGACAAAAAGGCTTGGCATCATCCATATATTTAGCTTTTCGATGCCACTTTTTACGCCTTTTGAAACGGCAAAAAAGACCATCAAAAAGACTAGGCTAAAGCAAAGCACGGCACTGCTTAGATCATTTGATAAAAGCGTGTTAAACTGCTCGCCTGCCGCTTTTGTATCAGATAAAAGTGGCGAAAAACTAAGATAGATATACTTTAAAATCCAGCCAATAACAACCATATAAAATGAAGCTATAAGTATCGCGCCGATCATGAAAAAGCCAGAGAGCGACCAAGCTTTTTTATTTTTTGGAGCAAGTTTATAAAGTGAGCTTACGATGTCGCTTTCGCCAAGTTTGCCGATGCTAAGCTCCGCTAAAAACGCCACAAACGCGATAGCAAATGTAAGAAGCAAGTATAAAATTATAAATGCCGAACCGCCGTTATTTCCCACCATCGTAGGAAATTTCCAGGCATTGCCAAGACCCACAGCAGAACCAGCCATCGCAAGGACAAAGCCTATCTTTGAAAATTTCTCGTTTATCATTGAAAACCTAAGATTAAGAATAAATTAAATTCTTTCAAAGATAGCATAAAAAAACTTTCATTTTTCTAAGCCAAGAATTTTTTATAGGCAATTTAAATTTTTAGTGTTTTTATTTGAAACAAAGTTTTGTTTTTGTAATATTACGGCTCATAAAGTTTAAGTAGGGGACAGATCCGAAAGAGCTTTAAAATTTTAAAGGAGCAACGATGAAAAAGATCGTTTTTTTAATTCTTGGTCTTGCTGCATTCGCATTTGGCGCTGACGGCGAGATGATCAGATCATATTCAGTTATCGCTGGCGGTATCGGCCTTGGCCTTGCAGCTCTTGGCGGTGCTATAGGTATGGGTAACACAGCTGCTGCAACTATCAGCGGAACAGCTAGAAACCCAGGTGTAGGTAGCAAACTTATGACTACAATGTTTATCGCTCTTGCGATGATCGAAGCACAAGTTATCTACGCACTTGTTATTACACTTATCGTTCTTTACGCAAACCCAATGCTTGGCTAAGCGTAAAGCTTAAATTTAGCCCCTCTTTTGGGGCTTTTGTTCTTTTTTGCGATCATGGTGGAATTGGTAGACACGCTATCTTGAGGGGGTAGTGCCGCTAGGTGTGCGAGTTCGAGTCTCGCTGATCGCACCATCTTATCTCTCTTTCTAAATCAAAATCTTAAATTTCTAAGCTATAAAAAAGGAAAATTTTATGTTAGATAAAAAGCGTGCCTTAAAACAATTACAAAACGAAGCAGACGATGTTGCTATATACTCGCTTCTAGAAGCTAGCGAAAAAGTCGAAGAGAACAAAAAGGTACTTCGAAAATTAATCGCAGAAGAGAGACGCCACTATGCTTTTTGTCAAAAGATAACTGGCGAGAGCAGAAGTGCAAATTTATTCAAAGTCATCTTCTATACGATACTTGTTAAAATTTTTGGCACCTCTTTTACTCTGAAATTTATGGAGTCACGCGAAGAAAATGCAGAGAAATTTTATCTTGACATAGTAGATGAATATCCTGAAGCTCGTGATATTTACGAAGAGGAGATGAACCACGAAAATAGTCTAATCTCCATGTTAAAAGACACAAAGCTAGTAAATGCTGGTGGCATCGTGCTTGGCATGAATGATGCGCTAGTTGAGCTAACAGGCACACTAAGCGGCATCGCGCTTGCCTTTTCAAATACAAAATCAGTTGGCGCAACAGGCCTTATCATGGGCGTGGCAGCTGCACTCTCTATGGCTGGCTCAGCGTATCTTGAATCAAAAGAAAATCCAAGTGATGAGATCAAACCGCTTACCTACTCGCTCTACACAGGTGGCTCATACATCATAACAACGGCATTTTTGATACTTCCATTTTTCATCTTTACAAGCGGTCTTTACGCCGTCTTGTCGATGTTTTTCTTTGCACTGGTTGCCATCATCACTTACAACTTTTATATAAGCGTGGCAAAGGAGCTTAAATTTTTACCAAGAGTGATTGAGATGTGCGTGATAACTTTTGGTGTCGCGATAATATCTTTTGGCATCGGCTTTTTAGTCAAACACTATTTTGGACTAGATATTTAATCCAAAATTTCATACCAAGTGTAACTATCATCCCCAAAATTCCCACTAAAAAGTGGCTTTAAATTTAAATCAAAGCTCAAATTTTCACCAATTTTGAAATTTGAGCTTTGATAGATAAGTAGCCATTTTACATTTGCTAGCTTGCCCTCTTTTGCAAGTTTTAAAAACTCGCCAGCCCCTTCAAACATGCAAAGTCCTTTTAGATTTAACTCTTTTTGAATGCTCACCTTGCGACCAGGCACACTAAAAAGTGGCAATGTTTCATCAAATTTATCACTTCTTGAGTAGATTATAACGTCTGGATTTTTGCTACCGCTTACTAGCCTGCTATCAAGCTTTGGTCGGTCCGTCCGCACCGTGTTACCACCGATCAGCAATCTATCTATAACGCTTCTTAGTTTATGCACATGCGTGCGGCTAAGCTCATTTGTGATGATGCCACCACTTGCCACGCCGTTTTTACTAAGAGCGATTTTTAAAAAGCTAAATCCACCATTTTGATATGCCAAAAATGGCTCAAGCAGCTTATCACAGCGCTCTTTTAAAATGCCAAATTTAACTTTCACTCCAGCGCTTTGCAGCAAATTTGCGCCACCACTTGCTATTTTATTTTCATCGTGGCTGCCGATTATGACCTCACTAAAACCAAGCTCTTTTAGCAAATTTGCACAAGGTGGCGTTTTGCCATGGTGCGAGCAAGGCTCAAGCGTGACGTAAGCTTTTGCATTTTTTAGTAAATTTGAGTGGTTGTTTAGTATAAATTCGTAGCTAAATTTTGGCTCTAAAAGGCCAAATTCACCCTCTTTTATCTTAGAGCTAAATTTAGCATTATATGCTTTTATAAAATCATCTTTAAATTTTTCACTTTTTTTGCAAAGCGCAAAGAGTACCGCTGTCGGTTCAGCGTGTAAATATCCAGCCTTTTCATGAGCCTTGCAAGATAAAATTTGACCATTTTCATCAAGTATCAAGCACCCAACGGCTGGATTTGGATAGGTCAGGATCTGAAATTTCCAAGCCTCGCTTAAAGCAAGACCCATGTAAAATTCGTCGTTCATCCATGCCCTTTAAATTTAAACACACCAGCGTTTGCCAGTGTGTTTTTATAAATTTACGACAAGCCGTCGATCTTGCCCTCTGCGTCTATCTTCATATTGACAGCAGCTGGCACTTTTGGAAGTCCTGGCATAAGCATGATCTTGCCGCAAACAGCGACGATAAAGCCAGCCCCCGTTCTAATATCAAGGTCTTTTACACTAAATGTAAAGCCCTTTGCTCTGCCCAAAAGCTTCGCATCGTCGCTAAATGAGTACTGTGTTTTTGCGATACAAACTGGCAAATGGCTCAAATTTAGCTCTTTTATCATCTCAAGCTTTTTAAGAGCAGCCTCTTCAAAGACCACCTCGCTAGCTCCATAAATTTCCTTAGCGACCTTTTCTATCTTAGTTTTTGTATCGTCACTCATCTCGTAGGTGAAATTTATCTTGCTTGGTTTGTCGCACGCTTTTAAAACTAGCTGGGCAAGCTCAAGCGCGCCTTTGCCACCTTTTACAAAATTCTCGCAAACTGCCACTTCTACGCCAAGCTCACGGCAGTACTCTTTTACGAAATTTATCTCTTCATCAGTGTCAAAGCCAAATTTATTAAGCGCTACAACTACGTTTTGACCAAATTTGACTTTTAAATTTTCGATGTGTCCGCCAAGGTTTTCGATACCTTTTTTAAGGGCGTTCATATCTGGTTTTGTGATCTCATCTTTATTTGCTTCGCCGTTATATTTTAGCGACCTGATCGTACTTACAAGCACCACGGCGCTTGGTTTTATCTCAGCGATCCTGCACTTTATATCTAAAAATTTCTCCGCGCCAAGCTCCGAGCCAAAACCAGCTTCAGTGATGACGTAGTCGGCTAAATTTAGAGCTGTTTTTGTCGCGATGACGGAGTTGCAGCCGTGTGCGATATTTGCAAATGGGCCACCATGCACGAGCGTAGGTGTGTGTTCGAGTGTTTGAAATAAATTTGGCTTGATCGCATCTTTTAAAAGTATGCAAACAGCGTCCTCGCAGCCTAGATCACGCACGTAGATAGGCTTTTTATCGCTATCATAGGCGACCATGATGTTTGCCACGCGCTCTTTTAGATCAGAAAGGCTTGTAGCTAGACAAAGCACAGCCATGATCTCGCTTGCAGCGGTGATGTTAAAGCCATCTTCTCTTGGCACGCCGTCCGTTCTACCGCCCTGACCAACGGTGATAAATCTTAGCGCGCGGTCGTTTATATCCATACAGCGCTTCCATAAAATTTTCTCTATTTTTAGTGGATTTTCTTGATAGAGGCTATTATCTATCATCGCTGAAATGAGGTTATTTGCCGATGTTATCGCATGAAAATCGCCAGTAAAGTGTAAATTTAGATCCTCCATCGGCGCAAGCTGCGAGTAGCCGCCACCTGCTGCTCCACCCTTTATGCCAAAAACTGGTCCAAGAGATGGTTCGCGAAGTGCCAAGCAAACCTTTTTGTTAAGTAAATTTAGTGCGTCAGCAAGACCTATTGACATAGTCGTTTTGCCCTCGCCGTATGGGGTTGGATTAGTCGCGGTGACTAAGATGAGCTTTGAGTTTGATGGCGCAAGTCTAGGGGAAATTTTAGCCTTAAATTTGCCGTAAAGCTCAAGCTCGTCTTCGTTTAAGCCTAGTCTTGCGGCAACTTTACTGATGTGTTCTAACTTTGTTTGGTGAGTTATCTCAATGTCGCTTAGCATTTTACCACTCCAAATATGTTTTTGCTTTTTTTATCTCACTGATGTTGATCTCAAAAATTCCCTCTTCGTTTTCTACCGCGATGCTCTCTTCGTCTGCTTTTACAAGCCTTCCTGCAAATTTCTCAGCCTCGGTTTGAACTTTAACTAGCTCGCCAACGCTCGCTTTAAAATGCGAAGGCTTGCTAAGCTTTCTCTCAAGGCCAGGAGAGCTAACCTCAAGGTTATAGTCCCCACTAACTGGCGGTGTCACGTCAAAGATAGGTGAGAGCAGACGGCTCACTTTTTCGCAGTCATCAAGGCTCACTCCATCATCTTTTGTGATATAAACTCTAAAAATAGCCCTACCATTTTCATTTGCGATCTCACTGTCATAAAGCTCTACGCCGCACTCACGTACTAGTTTGTCTAAATTATCCATTTTTGTTTAAATCCTTTGAAATTTTATCAAACAACTTATCCATATGGTTTTGATACTCTAATCTATCGTCAAATTTAAAGTGAAAATTTGGACATCTATACCAGCCCTCAGCTGCCATGCAGTGGTTTTGCAAATGCCTGCAAACGCGCTTTAAATGCCCCAAAATATACTCTTGCTCGCGCTCGTCAAACATCATCTTGTCAAGATAGACAAAGGCGTCGTATCTGCCCTTTTTGCACTCGACGTCAGTAACGCAAAGCCCCTTTAAAATGCTATCTTCAAGAGTGGCTAAAGCCTCTGGTATGAGCTCTTTTAGCACGCTCTCTGTCCTCATACGCTTTATTTCGTTAGCGTTCATAGAGTAGCTTTCTCCTTGACTTCTTTGAAGCTTTCGATGTAGTCATTTTCTCTAATGTCGTTGAAATTTTCGATACCAACGCCACACTCGTAGCCTTTAGCTACCTCTTTAACGTCATCTTTAAAGCGTTTTAATGAGCTAACTAAGCCCTCATAAACGACCACACCTTCTCTAATAAGACGAATTTTTGCCCCTCTGTTTATCGTACCCTCAGTGACGATACATCCAGCGATTGCGCCTACTTTTGGCACATGGATCACTTGGCGAACCTGAGCTTGACCAAGCTGCTCTTCTCTGATGATCGGTGACATTAGTCCGCCCAAAATCGCCTTCACATCGTCGATTAGGTTATAAATAACGTTGTAAGTTTTTATCTCGACGCCGCTCTCTTTTGCCTTCTCTTTTATCTCGCCAGTTGGCCTTATGTTAAAGCCAAGGATGATGCAGTCGTTACTTGCACCTGCAAGCGCAACGTCACTTTGCGTGATACCGCCAACGCCTGAGTGGATGACATTTACTCTGATCTCGTCATTTGCTAGTTTTTCTAGGCTCGCTTTTAGCGCCTCGAGTGATCCGCCAACGTCAGCTTTGATGATGACTGGAAGTGTCTTTAGCTCGCCCTCAGCGATCTTAGCGCTAAGCTCATCAATACTAACCTTTGTGCTCTTACTAAGCTCTTTTTGACGGATATATTCAGCCTTTTTTTGTGCATATTCGCGAGCCTCTTTATCAGTTTTTACGCCTATTAATGTCTCGCCAGCCTCTGCTATCTCGCTAAGGCCTACTATGACGCCACATTCGCCTGGCTTTATCTCTTTTAATGGCCTACCCTGATCATCAAGCAAGCTTCTTATCTTGCCATACGCAACGCCAGCTACGACAGTGTCTCCGACATGAAGCGTGCCATTTTCAACAATAATGGTAGCTACTGGACCACGGCCCTTTTGAAGTGAGCTCTCGATGACAGTAGCCTTTGCGTTTGCCTTTGGATTTGCCTTTAGCTCCAAAAGATCAGCTTGCAAAAGCACGATCTCAAGTAGATCATCTATGCCCATGCCTGTTTTTGCAGATATTGGTACAAATTCATACTTACCGCCCCACTCTGTTGGCATGATGTCAAGCTCAGCAAGGCCTGTTTTTACTAGATCAGGATTTGCTGACTCTTTATCCATTTTATTTATTGCGATGATTATTGGCACGCCAGCGGCTTTTGCGTGGCTAACTGCCTCTTTTGTCTGTGGTTTTACGCCGTCATCTGCTGCAACAACGATGATAACTATATCAGTTACGCCAGCGCCCCTTGCACGCATAGCTGTAAATGCCTCGTGACCTGGAGTGTCAATAAATGTGATGTTTCTGCCATTTTTATTTACCATATAAGCGCCCACATGCTGAGTGATGCCACCAGCCTCGCCTGCTGCTACGCGAGACTTTCTTATGTAGTCAAGTAGCGAGGTTTTGCCGTGATCGACGTGACCCATGATGGTTATGACTGGCGCTCTTGGCTGAAGATTTTCATCATCTTTTATCTCCTCCTCATAGGCTGCTACGTAGTCAAACTCTTTTTGATCGTCGATGATATTTACCTCGACATTAAACTCATCAGCCAAAATTTCTATCGCATCTTCATCCAAAAAGTCGTTTTTAGTTGTCATCATGCCAAGCATAAATAGCTTACCTATGACCTCGCTTGGCTGTTTGTTTAGCTTTTCAGCAAATTCATAAACACGAATTTCTTTTGGGATATTTATCGAAGTTACAGCTTCGCTATTTTGTTTATTTTCAGGCTTTTTGTGTTTTTTTCTAGCTCTTCTTTGTATGCCACCCTCGCCAAACGAATTTATCGTGTTATTGACGGTTGTCTTCATCGCACTTGGCTGTTTTGTCCTTTGCATCGGAGCTGGAGCTGGGGTTTTAAAGCTAAAATCAGGTAGCACCACCACATCTTCATCTTCAAGCACGATGTCACCAAAGTCGCTTCCACCGAGCAAGTCCATCTTCTCAGCGCTATCTTTTTTGCTTACAACTGTTACTTTTTTCTCTTTTTTCTTTTTTCTAGCCAAATTTTCATCGCTAGCAGAAAACATACTCTTAAAGTCGCTAATGTTAGTTACAGCCGCCTCAGCCTTTTTCTCATCCTTTACAGGAGCTGGCGCCTCGTAATCTTTTTTCTTTTTAACTATCACAAGGCCGCGTCTTTTTTGAGTGACATCAGCCAAGCTCTCTTTTGGTTTTGGCGCTTCTGCTGGCTTTTGCTCGACCTTTACAGGCTCTTCTTTTTTAGGCTCAGTTTTAGGTTTTTCCTCTAAAATTTGCACCTCTTTTTTAGGCTCTGCTTTAGGTTTTTCAGGCTTTGGCTCAGCCTTAGCAGCTACCTTTTTAGGCTCAGTTTTAGGCTTTTCTTCTTTTTTTGCTGGCTCTTTTTCTGCCTCTTTTTTAGGCTCTTTTTTTGCCTTTGGCTCGCTCTTTTTCTTTTTAAATTTATCTGGTATTACGCCAGTTTGAACGTATTCATATATTGCTTCAGCCTCTTCAAGGCTCACAGCATTTGAGTGAGTTTTGACCTTTAGGCCTAGTTCTTGAGCTTTTTCTACTATCTCTTTACTTGGGTAGCCAAGCTCATTTGCGATCTCTGAAATCCTAACATTGCTCATTTAAGAGTATCTCCTTTAACTTAGGTGCGTCAAGTCCGAGGGCACCTTTAGTTTGTTTATCAATTATTTTTTTTAAAATTTTGTCGTCTTTTTGCAAACAGCCATCACATAGATAGAAACTGCGGCCATCTCCTTTGCCGCACTCTAAATTCTTGCCTACCAAGCGGTATCTTTTTAGCAAGTTTTGAGAAAATTTAACTTTGCAAGCGACGCATGTCCTTACTGGATTATTTTTATTCATTATACCTTTTTAAACTTGTTTTTAGCTTTGCGTAATTTCGTATCCATCGTTATCAAATGAAAAAATTTCAACTCTAAAATCACCAAATTTACTCTTTAAAGCATCTTGTAAATTTTTAGCGTCATCTTTATATGCGATGTTTAAAAAGCTTGAGCCTGAGCCTGAAAGTGTGCTCATTAACGCTCCATTTTCATAAGCTACTTTTCGCACGTCAAAAAGCTCTTTTAAAGCACTCATTCTGCGCTCTTCATGCATCATATCTTCACTTGCTACCCTCAAAAGATCGTATCTTTTTTCATAAAAACAAGAGGTCAAAAATGCAGCATGGGAGAGGTTATTTACGCACTCTTTCATAGTGTAGTTTTTTGGCAAAATTTGTCTTGATGATGCAGTGCTCATCGGCTTATTTGGGATGACGACGACTGCTTTTATATCATCGCTTAAATTTATTTTATTTGCATAAACATTGCCATTTTTTACAACCGCGCTAATAAATCCGCCGTGAACTGCTGGCGAGATATTGTCTGGATGTGTTTCATAGATGATAGCTTTATTTAAAACGACGCTTTTACTAGCCTTAAACCCAGCCATCTCGTAAGCTGAAGCTATGGCTCCAACGATCACTGCGGAGCTGCTACCAAGCCCTCTTGAAAATGGGATATTGTTTTCAAAAACTATTCTAAAGTTTTCATTTTTACCGGTTAGCTCTAAAAAAATTTCATTAAAAATGCTTAAAAAAATGTTGTTTCTTTTTAAATTTGTGCTATCACTTCCCTCGCCATTTATCGAGACTGAGCTAAATTTAGATGGTTCGATCTTTACGCTATTAAAAAGCTTTAAGCTAAGTCCTAAAGCGTCAAAACCAGGTCCTAAATTTGCACTTGTGGCAGGGATTAAGATATTCAAATTTTCTCCTAAACAGCTTGAATGATATAATTTGGAAGTGTATCTGAATTTAGTTTTAATTCATCTAAATTTAAAGGCAACACAAATCTCACAGGCTCAACTTTTTCAAGTGAAATTTCGCCATTTTTCAAGACAAAGCTTAAATTTTTATTTGCCCTGATCGCTTCGCCGCCATTTAGACTAAAGCCACTAACCGCGTAAAATTCACAGCCCTTTGCCAAAGAAAAAGTTTTCAAGATGACGTAGGCCACCTTTAGCCCCATGAAGCTGCCTGGCGTGTTTGCGTAGATGATCTTTGTGATGTTAAATTTAGAGGATAAATTTTCTAGGATTTTTATCAGAGCTTCGCTGACATGCTCGTCAGTTGTGACCTCATCAAATTTTACGCCATCTTTATAGACTCCAACCAAAAGTGGAGTCGATAAAGAGACTACTAAAATTTCAATATTTTTTATGCAAATACCTTTTGATACTCTTTTAAAAGCTCGCCACTAAGCGTTGCGATCTCATAATTTTTCTCATCTGCCATTAAAGCAAGTGTTAGTTTGTGGTTTAGATCGTGGCTGCCCGCAAATGCTGTGTAATCACCTAATAAAGGTGCTCCAAGCAAGCTCAAATCGCCAACTGCGTCTAAAATTTTATGCCTTACAAACTCATTTTCAAATCTCAAACCCTCTGGGTTTAAAATATGCGTATCATCGATAGCCACGGCATTATCAAGCGATGCACCAAGGGCTAAATTTTGAGCTTGCAAGCGTTGCAAATCTTTTAAAAAGCCAAAAGTTCTAGCTCGAGCTATATTTTTTACAAATGAGCTCTTGCTAAATTCAAAAACATATCTTTGCTCGCCGATAACTGGGTGGTCAAATTTGATCGTATAGTCAAATTTTGGATTTCTTGAAGGTGAGGTTCGCACAAATTTTGACCCCTCAACCACCTCGACCTCGCGGCGGACAAGGATGACTTTTTTACCAGCGTCAAGATGTCTTATACCAGCTTCATCAAGCAACATACAAAAGCTTATCGCACTGCCGTCCATGACAGGAATTTCATTTGCATCAACTGAAATTCTAATATTATCAATGCCATATCCATTTACAGCTGCCATTAGGTGCTCTATCGTGCTGATAAAGCCCTTTTCGTTGCCAACGACGGTTGCCATTTGTGTATTTATAACGTTTTTAGGCTCAGCTTTAAAACTAATACCAAGATCTTCGCGGTGCAAAATAATACCTGAATTTGCATCAAGAGGTTCTAGTATAAGTCTTATCGGCTCACCCTTATGAAGCCCTATACCAACGGTCTCAACGCGTCTTGCGATAGTAGTTTGTTTCAAAAATTTTCCTTATATTTTTTTGTTCGCTTATGATAGCACTAAAAAATCAAATTTGCAAATTTAATTCTTATCTATCATCGCCTTTGCGGCATCTAAGACACTTGTCACATTGTCTTTTATCCACTTTTTATCCATCCATTGTTGAGGTCTTACCTCTTCGCCTTGGACCAAAATTCCAAAGTGAAGGTGATCTCCAAGCGCAAGACCGCTCGTTCCAGTTGTGCCTATTTGATCGCCAGCAGTAACCATGTCACCCTCTTTTACCTTCGCACTTGAACAGTGTCCGTAAAGTGAGTAAAGTCCAAACCCATGATCGATCACAATGTTTAAACCATAAATTCCATTCTCAGATGCTAGCACAACGCGACCTGCATTGCTGGCTATTATCGGAGCTGATGCCACGCTTGCAAAATCTATACCCATGTGCCATGACTCACTTACTTGCTCATTATTATATGTATAGAAACGGTGGTCGGCAAAATCAGCTACTTTTTTGCCATTTCTAAGCGGATAAAATGGGATGATATTAAAGCCGTTTGTGATGTCAGTATCGACGTTTGAAGTAAGTGCTGTTATCTTCTCTTCGTTTGAATTTCTTAGTGTTTCATTGACAAATTTCATCTTCTCAAGCCTTGAAAGAGCGTTTGGATCTTTGGCATATTGATCTGTTAGATCAACGATCTTTCCGTCTAAAAATCTATCATTTAAAGCAATAGTTGAAGTTTTGTATTTTACATTTTCATAAAAATATCTCACGTGAGACTTGCTCTCATTGCCTGCAAAGTCTCTTGCGATAACCTCAGCGCTAAAGTTTTCAACCTGCACTGGCCAAGCAACAAGTGCTGCGTAAAAGCCCTCTTTGTAAAATGGCACAGCCTTAAATTTCTTACCAAAATTTGTCTGAACATAGACCTCTTTTAGCTGATTATCAGTCGCTCTAAAGACAACAACCGCGCTACCGCCTTTTGAGATAGAGTAAGACTGAGAAAGCACGTAAAGATCAGGCTTAGAGGTATCAAGCACGACTTCAACTTTTTTGCTTGCTTTATTGCCTGTAAAAAAGCCCCATTTGCTAGTATCGACCGCTTCTATGCTCATCTCATAAGTATCTTTTTGAGCAAAAAAGCCAGTCTTTGGGAAGGTTAAATTTACATCAAGCTCAGTGCTTGGATTTTGTATGATTTGATTTAGTAAATTTAGGTCATTTTTGCCGTCATTTATGCTGATGCGCACAAATTTTATGCCGCTGTCATCTTTAAATTTGATATTCATAGGTGAGCGAAGGTTCCAATAAACCTTATCAGCAACGCCGATAATTGGCTCATTTCGCTCAAAGTCTTTCGACATCAAAGCATATCCAAAGCCACCAGCTAATATCAAAACAAGTAAAACTACAACAATACCAAAACCGCCTATTCCACGTCTATACATATATTATTACCTTAAATTTTATTTGCGAAATTTTACATTTAATCAATAAATTTTTAGTTAATTACAAAATTTCTCTTACAGCTCTAGCTTCGCTCATCCAATCAAAAAGCTCATCCCAGCGCTCATCTTTTATGAGATCTTTGCATAAATTTAGCTCTTTTTCAAACATATTTATCGCGGCAACAACGTTGTTCTTATTTTGCTTAAAGATATCACTCCACATAAATGGCGAACTCTTTGCGACGCGTATCATGCCCTTAAATGTCGGTCCGCCAAGTGCAACGATGTGCCTTTTATCCTCTTCTTTTAAGATCCCGCTAGCAAGCGAAAATGCAATAGCGTGAGGCAGATGCGAGATGAGACCCACATGATGATCATGCTCTTTTGCACTCATGAAAATGATCTTCATACCAAGGCAAGAAAATAGTTCAACGCTTCTTTTTACATGTTTTTCTGCACTCTCAGCAAAGTCGCAAACTATGACAGTTGCGCCTGTGTAAAGTGACTTAAAGGCAGCCTCAGGACCAGAGTACTCAGTACCTGCCATCGGGTGAGCTGGGATGAAATTTTTACGAATTTTTTCTGGCACAGCTTCTATTATCTTTTGCTTTGTCGAGCCAAAATCAATGATCGTCGTATCTTCGCTAATGTCGGTTAAATTTTGCACGATGCTTACGATAGCTTCTACTGGCACAGCTAAAAAGATGATGTCACATTTCTTTTTCATCTCATCGATGCTTAAAATTTCATGCACCAAGCCAAGTTCAAGCGCTTTTTTGCTGTGATTTTCATCTTTATCATATCCGCTGACACATGAGATCAATTTTTCATCTTTTAATGCAAGACCAAGCGAGCCACCCATAAGACCAAGTCCGATGATACCTATTTTCATAAAAAACCTTTAAAATTATAAAATTTAAATTTTTTAAAAATAAAATATGATATTATACGCACTTATACTAAAACTCTAGGTTAAATTTAATGAAAAAGAAATTATTTTTACTAGCACTAGCTTTAAGCGGTCTAAATGCACAAACAATTCAGTCAATAAATTTCAAAGGTCTAATCCACCTTTCACCTGATGTAGCCACGCAGATAATGGGGCTAAAAGTCGGTCAAGAGCTAACGCCAAAGCTTAGCGACAAGGCTATCACAAATTTATACAAGCAAAATTATTTTGATGATATCTACATAGAAGATACAGGTAATGGCAATCTTTTAGTAAAAGTAAAAGAGAAGCCAAGTGTAGCTAGAGTCGATCTAAAGGGCGTTGTGACAAACGACAAAACTGCGATCGAGTCGCTAATCAACATCAAACCTGGCAATATGTATGATGAGCTAACTATCGAAAAAACAAAAGAGAGAATTCGCCAGTACTACGAGTCAAAGGGCTACTTTGACACAGTTGTTGATGTAGAAAAACAGCCAGTTGCAGACAACGACAGCTCACTTTTCATCACTCTAAATATAAACCGTGGCGAAAATATGATAATCAAAAAGGTAAATTTAGTCGGCGCAAAAGAGTTTGACTATGATGATATCGAGCCAGTAGTTGCAAACAAAAGTAGAGAATTTATGGGCTGGCTCTGGGGTAGAAACGACGGAAAAGTTAAACTTTTTGAGCTTGAAAATGACCCGGCAAGGATTCAAGATAAGTATTTTCAGAAAGGCTATTTAGACGCGACTGTTTCGTCACCTTACCTAAATGCGTCATTTGATAACTACACAGCTGATCTTACATACTACATCCACGAGGGCGAGCCTTATAAGGTTTCAAATGTAAGCATCACAGCACCTGAAGAGCTAGGACTTGATACTAAAAAGATCATAGATGACTTTAGACTTGAAGCTGGCGATACAATGAACTCAGCAAGACTTCGCCAAGATATGAAAAAGCTTGACGATATGGTAGCTGACAAGGGTTATGCATTTGTCAAAGTCTATCCAAAGACTGACAAATTTGATGAAAATAAAACAGTTGATATCGACTACGAAGTTGATCCTGGCGAAAAAGTATATATAAGAAACGTTCAAATTTCAGGAAACGATAGAACAGTTGATCGTGTCGTAAGACGTGAGCTATATCTAACTGAGGGAAATTTATATAGTAGAACTGACCTTCAAGACTCAAAAGATGCATTAAAAAGAACAAGCTACTTTGACGATGTCGAGATAGAAGAGGACCCGGTTGATAAAAATACAGTCGATCTAAAAGTAAAAGTAAAAGAGGCTTCAACTGGCTCGATAAGTGGCGGTATCGGATACGGAAGTAGCGATGGCTTGCTACTTAACGCTGCACTTTCTGACACAAACATCTTTGGTTCTGGTCTTCAAGGACAAGTAAGCGTGGATAAGAGCGATAGAGAGCTTTCAGGTCAGATAAGTCTTACAAATCCAAGAATTTTTGACTCAGAGTATAGCCTTGGCGGAACACTCTATGCAAACGACTATGACTGGAGAACATATAAAGAGAGAAGCTATGGCTTTAGCACAACACTAGGTAGAAAATTAACTAGAAATTTAAGTGCATCACTTACTTATAACATCGAGCAAAGTAAAGTTACTCTAAAAGATGATGAGCTAAGAGATATTAATAGATACACAGGCAAAGAAATTTATAGAGAAGGCAAAGCTATAAAAAGCGCTATCACACCAGCTTTGACATATAACAGCACTGATGATTACTACTTGCCAAGACGCGGTATCATAGCTAGTACATCATTTGAGATAGCAGGACTTGGTGGTGATATGGATTTTGTTAAAAACCGCACAAATTTCAACTACTATCTAGGTCTTAGAGAGTACATCGACTACGATCTTATCCTAAGATACAAAGCAAGCTTTGGCAAAATTTGGGAGAGAGGCTATACTCCGATCAACGAAAGACTTTACCTTGGCGGTATAAGAAGCTTACGTGGTTATGAGAGCAGAACCGTATCTCCAAAAGTAAAATACAAAGGCGATTACTATGAATACGGCGGCGAAACATCATTTAACAACTCAGTTGAGATGAGCTTCCCTATAATAGAGCGTGTCAAAATGCGTGGCGTTGTATTTTACGACTATGGTATGATCGGCGAAAATAGCCTAAATGAGATAAAAAGATCATCAGTTGGTACAGGTATCGAGTGGATAACTCCGATCGGACCACTTCAACTAATCTTCGCAAAAGCTCTTAAACCTAAAGAGGGCGATGATACAAATACATTTGAATTTACTATCGGAAGACGCTTCTAATAAGATACTTTTAAGGGGCTAATTTGCCCCTTAAATCCCCCACAAACAAACGAACTTTAAATCATATAAGAAAAAGCAAGGCTAACATTAGATATAATCCCACAATTTTTAATATAAGTGGGTAAAAAGATGAATTTCTCAGACATTTTTTCAAAGATAAGAAAAGCTCAACCTCGTCCAGAAGAAGCACCTACACACTGGGTAAAATGCGACAACTGTCACTCACTGATGTATTACAAAGAAGTTGAAGCTTGTTTTAATGTATGCCCAAAATGCGGCTACCACATGAGATTGAAAGCTGATGATCGCATAAATTTGATCTGCGATGAAGGTAGCTTTGTAGAATTTGACGCAAATTTAAAACCAGTAGATCCTTTAAATTTTGTCGATAAAAAATCATACAAAAAAAGAATCACAGAAAATAAAGAAAAAACAGGACGCACAAGCTCAGTGATATGTGGCGAAGGCAAATGCAACGGACAAGAGATCCAGCTAGTTGTTTTTGACTTTGGCTTCATGGGCGGCTCACTAGCTTCAGTCGAGGGCGAAAAGATCGTAAGAGCGATAAAACGCGCGATCGAAAAACGACAAGCCTTAATCATCGTAAGCGCATCTGGTGGCGCTAGAATGCAAGAGAGCACATTTTCTTTAATGCAGATGTCAAAGACTTCAGCAGCCCTAAAACTTCTTGATGAAGCAAGGCTACCATACATTTCTATCCTTACAGATCCTACGATGGGCGGCGTTAGCGCATCATTTGCATGGCTTGGAGATCTAATAATCGCTGAACCTGGCGCGCTAATAGGCTTTGCTGGCCAAAGGGTCATCAAACAAACCATAGGCGCTGATCTCCCAGAGGGCTTTCAAAGGGCTGAATTTTTGCTTGAGCATGGCCTCATAGATGACATCGTACCAAGAAGCGAACACAAAAAATATATAAGCGATGTGGTTAAATTTCTTACAAATAACAAAGCTATGATCTCTAAAAGCGAAGTGATAACTCCTAGCGAAGCTGGCTTTGAGCTAAAGCTAAAAACCAAAGGGTAAGTTTGGAAATTTCGGTTTTTAGCATTCAAAAATCATCGCGTGACAACTTTGAAAACGAGATACAAGAATATATAAAAATGAGTGCAAAATTTGCCAAGATAAACGACAAAATAATATTTAATGAAAAGATAGCAAAGGCTCAAAGCAGCGGCAGAAGCGATGCGCTAAGAGCTTATGATGAAATTTACGAGCCAAATTTAAAAGGCTTTTGCGTGATGCTTGATGAAAATGGCTCACAGCTTGACAGCCAAGAATTTGCTCAAATTTTAAACTCAAATTCACAGATCAATTTTTTCATAGGTGGAGCTTATGGGCTTAGCCAAAATTTAAAAAACAAGGCACAAAAAGTCGTAAGCTTAAGCAAGATGACTATGGCACACAAAGTCGCCAAGCTCGTACTTTTTGAGCAAATTTTTAGAGGGCTTTGCATAAATGCAAACCACCCATATCACAAATAAAGGAATATAAAATGACTCAAAACGAGCTAAATTTTTTCAAAAAGCTACTTGAAGAGCGAAAATTACAAATCAAAAAAAATATTTATGACTCATCAGTTGAAGTAAGCGGTTTAAGAGATAGTGGCGTAAGTGATGAATTTGACATCGCCTCAGTAAATACCGACCAGCTTATAGAGCAGTCTATCTCAACCCAGCAAAGAGCCGAGCTTCACGAGATTGACGAGGCGCTTGAAAAGATAGCAAACAAGACTTATGGAATTTGTGACATGTGCGAAGAGGAGATCGGCATCCCTCGCTTAAAAGTAAAACCGCATGCAAAATACTGCATAGCTTGTCGTGAGATAATAGAAAAAACAGCAAAAAACTAAGGAGAAAATATGAAAACCAGAAAATTTCTCGTCTACTGCATCATCTACACAGCAGTTGTTGCAGGACTTACCTATTCTCTTAATAGTTCAGACTTCACCTTTGAGCTCTTAGGTCAAGCCATAACCTTGCCAGTAGCTGTCTGGGTGGCACTTCCAGTAGCCCTTTTGGCGCTTCTTGCCCTACTTCACATCGCATATCACGGATACGCCTTTTATAGATATAAAAAATGGATAAAAAAAGATAGCCAGCTCTATAAAGACCTTGCAAAAGAGACGCTTCTTGGCTTTGAGAGCAACAAAGACTTTAAAACCGACACTTACAAGATCGCCTCGCAGCTCACTCGCTCTATCTCACCAGTAGGCGAGCTTAAAGATGTTGGCGTTGATGACGGTGAGATAAACAACATCTTACAAACCATAAAAAGCATAAAAAACAAAGAGATCGTCGATCTAAAGAAATTTAGACTAGCAAAAGATAGCAAGCTAAACATCCTAAACGAGCTAAACAAGATCGAGCAGCTGCCTACTTACTATCTTGACGTGCTTAAAAACCAAGAACAAAACGAGAGCCTTAAAAAGGCAGCCTTTAACAAGCTCATAAAAACAGCTTCATTTAGCGAGATCAAAAAAATAGATCCAGAGCTAGCAAGCGAAGATATAATGACCATTATTACGCGTTTTGTAAATGATGAGATCGACCTAAGCAGCGATGAAATTTTTGGTATTCTAAACAACGCAAAAGTGACAAAAGCACAATACGACAAAGTAGCCATAATGCTTAAAAATAAACTAAAACCAGATGCGTTTATCGGCATTTTTGAAAAGCTAAAAAGCATCCATGCTGACGCTGATGAAGCCTACGTATATGCGTTATTTGAGCTTCAGATGCTTGATAAAGTAAGAGAAGCTATCGAGGGTAGCGACCCTGATGAGTTTAAAGAGATAAAGGTTTTACTATTTTTACGAGATAACGGTAAAATGGTGCCTAGCTCGCTATTTTTTAAATGATAGACTTTAGTAAAAAGCCACTTTTCTTAGCGCCACTTGCTGGCTTTTCTGACCTGCCGTTACGAAGCGTAGTCAAGAAATTTGGCTGCGATGTCACTGTTAGCGAGATGATCAGCGCAAACGCTCTGGTCTATGAGAGCAGTGACAAAACTCTTGAAATGCTTAAAAAATCCCCAAACGAAGAGCCCTACGTCGTCCAGATAGCTGGCAGTGATATAGAAAATATAAAAAAAGCCGTGCAGATAATCAATAAATTTGATGGAATTTACGGGCTCGATCTAAACTGCGGCTGCCCTGTGCCAAAGGTCGTTAGACAAGGCGCGGGGTCGGCTTTGCTAAATGATCTTGACAAACTTCAAAGCATAATTGACGCGGTTAAAAGCATCTCAAACAAAGAGAGCCTAAGCGTTAAATTTAGACTTGGCTTTAACGACAAAAACGAAGAGCACATAGCAAAAGCCTGCGAAGAAGCCGGCGCAGACTACATCGCAGTGCATGGTCGCACCAGAGCTGGTGGATACAGCGCAAGGGTTGATTACGAAGCGATCGCTAGAGTAAAGGCAAGCGTGAAAATCCCAGTCGTCGCAAATGGCGATATAAACGCACAAAATGCAGATGAAATTTTAAATTTTACAAAATGTGACGCCCTTATGATCGGCAGGGCAAGTATCGGCAACCCATGGATATTTTATGAGATAAAGACCAAAAGTAGCGTGGATAAGGCACTAAAACAAGAGATCATACTAGCCCACTTTGATGCGATGATCGAACACTACGGCGAGCATGGACTTTGCATATTTAGAAAGCATCTGCACCAATACAGCAAGGGCATTGACGGCGCAACAACCTTTAGAAACGATATAAATTTCATCAAAGATGCCCGCGTGATGAGAGAGCGCATAAGGGAGTTTTTTGCCTAGATGCAAGGCTACATCCTGCGCGTGCAAAAGGTCAGAGACGAGGACCTTTTAGTCTTTGTGCTAACGCCAAATTTGCTCGTAAAGTCGTATAGATTTTTTGGCGCTCGTCACTCAAACATCATGACTGGCTACAAGATCGACTTTGAGCTCGAGCAAGAGGCGAAATTTCTACCAAAGCTTAGAAGCATACTTCACCTGGGCTTTAAATGGCTGCTTGAGCGCGATAAGCTCATCATTTGGCAGCAGTTCATGCGCCTACTTTATGATCATCTAAAAGAGGTCGAGCAGCTCGATGAAATTTACTTTTTTGAGCTTGATCGCTGCGCCAAACAGATGCAGCTGCAAAATCCAAAACGCCTTATAATCGAAAGCTACGTCAAAATTTTAGAGTTTGAAGGCAGGCTTCACAGCGAGCTTGAGTGCTTTATCTGCGACGAGGAGATAGAAAGCGAGCTTTGCCTCACTCGTGGCTTTTTACCATCTCACAAGCACTGCCTTGACAGGAGCGAATTTGACGCTAGTAAGATCAAAAATTTATTTGATACAAAAAGCACGATCGAGCTAAATGACGATGAGATAAACCGCCTTTATAAAATTTTACTTGACGGGCTTTAAGCTTTTACTTTCATCCTCTCATCAAATTCTTTTAAAACGTCCATTATCTTACTTGCTAGCCCCTCAAGCGTTTGATCTTTTTTAAGCTCTAAATTTCTAAGCTTTAAAATCCTAGCTAGTATATCTTTTAGATCTTTCTTGCCAGATAGTATCTCATCATAATAAGCCTTTGGTATGCCTATCTCGCTTCTATCTTGTTTTGTAAGTATGAGTTTGTCTCTATATACATTGCGAGCCTCATCAGTTATTCTTGTTGTGCCACCTTGCAGCACAAGACCTTGCTCGTTTTTCAAAAATGCTACAAAGATTTGCTCCTTAGTATAGCCTTGTTCATTATCATATACAGACATATCAGGCTTGAAGTCATATCCAGCACTACTAACCCACATATAAGGGATAGTATGCTCAGTTGTCATCACTTCTGGAGAAAAGTCAAGGAAATTTCCATTGACTTCTACATTTATATCGCTTAGATCATCCCATAACCTATGTGCATCTTCTGCGTCTTGGGCTGTTCTAAATACATGAGTTACCTTCTCATTACTCCTATCAGTTAGTCCATCTAGCTCATCGCTAGTCATCCTACCCATTAGGTATTCAACATGCTCTATTTTTTTATCTTTTGAAAAGTAGCCCTTTGGCATCTTTGCCAGATCTTCATTTGAGTAAAACTCTTTACCCTTACTAATAACTCCAGCTGAAATTTGATCAAAAATTTTATAGTATTGCTTTATAGTGTCTGCTAGATCGATATTTGCAAAACTATCCTCTCCAAATAGCGCATTATCCTTTCTTGTATCCATTAAAATATTTGTAAAGTTTGGGTGCTTTTGATTGTGTAGCACTATCGCATCAAGCGTGCTTTTATGAATTTTAAAGTCCTGTGGCAAACCTGCAGCTTTGTTAAAGTCAGCTCCCATAAATCCTTTGGCATCTACACTATATCCATAACCCTCTTGTGAAGTAAATTTAGCCTGATAAAGAGAGTCGATACTACTAGATGAAACAAAGTCATTTTTAGGAGTAGTGACTTGGCTGATCGAATTTATATTTGGAGTGTTAGGCAAGAAATTTGCAAAGCCTTCGCTTTTTGTATGTTTTTGGTAGTGCTGTTTTGTTAAGATGGAGTTATAAGAGACTTTCATAGCTTACTCCTTGAAATTTAGCTTCAAAGAGTAAGCAAAAGTTGTGCCGTAAAATTTTATCAACAGAGGAGCATTTTGTGTAGAGATAAGTCATATATAAACTAAATCGCTAAAAGGTCGATTTAAATCAAAGAAAAACCTTACTCAAATAAATTTTGAAAAAATAGTTGAGTAGTTTAAAATTTACTAAGGATAGTAAAATGCAAATTTCTAGCTCGCCGTATCCTTATCTATCTAGAGAGCACATAGCTAGTGAGATGGGGTTTAAATTTAATGATATAAACGAGATCCTTGATAACAATATGGGATATGGTATGAGCTTTCCTAAATACGCAAGGCTAGATAGAAAAGCTCAAGCTGCGGCTTATGATAGGCACATATATCCGCTATCTGGCTTTACAAAAGGCGATGAAGCAAAAGTCACTATCATAGGAAAGCTTAGAGGCTACGATCCTGATTTTACAAGTGAGCAGCTGTCAGATCTCAAAAATTTCATAAATGAAAGCAAAGGTTTGTTTGTTGAATACATACAAGGTCAGCAAGCAAAACCAGACAATGATAAGCCAAAAATTTTAAGAGATACCCCATACACTGTAAATGAATTTTTAAATGAATATCGTGGCGATCGCCAGCTGCTATTTATGCAAAACTCAAGGACTATTGATCTACTTGATAGCGATATGAGCGTTGATGAGTTTAAAGAGGAGTGGGCTAAATATGCACTAAAAGAGCGGTTTGATCTAACTTTATCTGGCGAAGATGCCAAAAATGCTGTCAATATATTAAAAGAGATGAACGAAAAAGGTCTTCATGATATAGAGAGCGTTGAAGAAGAAAAAGACGACACCAAAGAGAAAAAATTTACTCCTATCCAAGCTGAAAGCAAAAACACTGAAACTTATGACATTGCTAAGGATGAGAAATTCTCATATTTACTTAAGCTTCAAGAACTTGAGAGAGAACGAGGTATCGATGTACTTCGTATTATGCAAAAACTTGAAGAAAATGGTAAAAAGGTTGTCGATAAAAAGGTTTAAATTTATCTTTGTATTTAGTGCAAGCCGCCACTAAGTCATCCCATGACAAGGTAGAGAATGATCCTCGTTCTACTTTATTATCAAGCCATCTTATTTAAAATTTGCTTCTTATCTATCTTTTGCATAAGCTCTAAGACGTCTATGCCTCTTTTTTCTTTGAATTTTAAAAGCTCTCTTGCATAGAGAAATTTTTGATCCTTATTTATATCATAGGTCTCATACTTCTTCTTAACCTGCATAGGTTTAAATTTCTTCTCGCTTTGCTCTTTGGCAAAATTTGCATTGTATTCTTGCTCTTCTTTGATTATCTGCTTTCTTTGTTCTTCAACATCCTTTGTTGCTTTTTCTCTTGCTTTGGCAAATAATGTTTTAAATTCATCTATGCTTAGATCGGTTCTATCTAAAAGACTAAGCGACTCCTTGTTATTATTTGGATATAGAGAGGACATGCTATCCATAAAGGCTCTTAGGTCAGCCTCCTCTTCTTTTGTGCCAAGACCTATCATCTTACCTTCTATTGTTGGTTTGCCCTCTATAGAGTTATCCCTCAGAAAATCCATATAACCTTGAAGCTCCCAATCTATCGCTTTTTCTATGGTTTCTGGATATTTTCCGTATAGAGCCCTTCGCTCTTCTGGAGAGTATTTGTTCGATAGCATACTATCTATTTTATCTATGGTTTTTGTTATCCAGTCTTCCGTTCCTTCTTCTATACCGATTATTTTATCTAGTCCAGCACCAAATGGTCCTTGCATATAAGCATCAACTTTAGCTTTCTCATCTTCTGCAGATAAATTTTTATTGCCGTGAGCTATATAGTCATCTAAAATTTCTTTATATTGCATCGATCCATTATAGGTAGTAATAAACATTTCAGCTCCCCCTTACGCCTTTATATCAACATCTCTTTTTATACCAAGCATATCTACTAGGTATTTTCCAGCTGGGTTTTCATTTAGCTCTTTTACTAAATTTAAAGGTGGCATGCTAAATTTTAAAAAGCTATCCATAAAGTCTTTACTCTTTTTACCGTCCTTGTCTATCTCACCAAAAAGAAGCTTTAGCATTTTTAGATTATGCTCCATCATCTTTTTAAATGATAGTTCGTCTTCTTCATATCCCCTACGTCTATCTTCAGGAGTGCTGACAAAGCCACTTTCTAAGTCGATATAGACAAAGTCTCTTTTAGATCTGATGTAGTCTTGCATATATTTAGGCATGCCAGCTATGTCATTATCAGTAGCATTTATAAAGCCAGGTCCAAATTTCATCTCGCCCATTAGATCAAACAGCTCAAAAGCTCTATTAAATTCTTTACTATCTATGCTCTTATCATAGCCTTCTCTTTTGCCTTGTGCTGTTGTCTCGCCCTCTCTTACATCAAGGTTGTTGTTTATAACGGCTGCTATAAGTCCGCCTTTAGTTATTGAGCCATCTTTATTAGTGTATTTCTCTCCATGCGGATCCATAAATACACCACTTCCCACACTCTCCTTGCCGCCATTGTTGTTGTTAAAGATATCTGTTGTTGGCTTTAGTGGCTGTCTGCCGTCTCCTCCTTTAAAGCTTGGGTTGAAAAAAAGCGTGCTTATCATCTGCTTATTTGACTCTTTGCCGTTAAAATCAGCCGCAGCCGAGCCAAATTCATGAATGGAGTTATGGATCTTGGTTACTTGCATACTTTGGCGGTTATACTCAAAGCCTTGAGGGAAATTTCTTATCTCATCTAAGCTAAAGCTATCTTTTGAATTTAGTGTGTCTTCGTCAACTACTTGGGAGAGAATTTTATAGGCATTATTTACGGTTTTTAGTATGTCGATGCTATCAAAAGTCCTTTGCATATAGTCAGACTGCGTCTCTATCCTTACTAACGACTCCAGCGTGCTTGAGTGAATTTTATAATCACTTGGTATGCCAGCTTGTTTATTAAACTCATCTGTAAAGTAGCCATCCTTATCTACCTTGTAGCCTAAAACCTCTGAGCTGGTTTGTTTGGTGGCAACTTTAGTTGATACTTTTATGCTCTGCTCTAAATTTAATGGGTAGCTACCAAGTGCATTTATCATCTAATATCCTTTTAGTTTCATGCTAAAGATATCGTCTTTTTTGTGAAAAGATTTACCTAGTAAATTTAGCTACTTTTGCCTGCCTAAAGCATAAATTTGATTTAGCTTATTAAAAGCTAAATTTATATTATCTTCGCTTGGCTTTACGGTGCTCTTTTTTAGTAGCTCAAGCACTAAATTTTTAAAATTTTCTCTATCTTCTGCTAGCTTTTTAAGAGTAGCCACATCGCTTAAGCTTTTACTTCTATGATCCTTCGTCTGGGCGGCGATGAAAGCGTTGTTTAGCAAGACTTCAGGCTTTAGCGCAGTCTCTCCACCTTCTAGGATCGCAGGACTTTCTGACTTTAGAAAACTAATAAACAAAGCCTCTTTTTTGTAACCAGACTCCGTTTTATAGTAAGAGACATCTGGGCTAAAGCCACCAGTGTTTTCCTGCTCTAAATTTGCAAAATTTAGCTTTTTAAGGTTTGTTTTTATGCCTAGCTTTGCTAGATCTTCGCTTAAATTTGATGCGAGCTTCATTTCATCTTGGCTACTAAAGATATTTGTAACGACCTCGTTTTTGCGACTATTTAAAAAATCAATATTTGATCTATCGCTCAAATCTGCGTTAAAATCAATGCCTTTCATCCCTTGCGAGATGTAGCCTTTTGGCAGGCTTGCTAGGTCGCTATCTGTAAAACTATCTTTGTTTAAACTCTTGCCCATTACCTGAGAAAAAATGGCGTAATACTGACCTATCGTGTTTGCAATGTCGATATTTTCAAAGACATCATTGTCAAAAAGCTTGCCACTTGCGTTGCTGTAAAGGACGCTATTTATGTTATTTTGCTTTGTTGCGAAGTTTAGAAATTCTTTTATCGTGCTTTTGTGAAGCTTAAAGTCCTGTGGCAAGCTGGCTGCTTTATTAAAGCTAGCGTCCATAAAGCCAGCATTGTCGCTTTGATAGCCAAGCTCGTTTTTATCTTTAAATTTCACGCTATAAATGCTTTGCTGTGTATCTTTTGTAAGCTCGAGCCTTTGTAAATTTTGTGCAATGTCTTTTGTTTTTTCATTATTTGCAAGAGCGTTTTGAAATTTGACACTTTCAGACTGCTCTTTTTGAAGTTTCCTTGCTTTTGCCTCAGTAGCTACTGAGCTATACTTTTGCGTGCTAACGCTAAAAATGCTCATTTTTCATCCTTGCTTATCAAATTTATATTTAGTAAGCAAGGAGCGTTCCTGCTTCAAAATGAGTTGTGACTTTTGGGTGGTTGTAAGAAATTTGGTTTTAAATTTAGCTTTAAGGGCAAAAAATGAAGAGTTAAATTTACTCTTCACTGCCTTCGTTGATACCAAAAAATGTATCTGTGTGGATGTTTTCAAATGCTGCTTTAAGCGATGTAAAGAGCTTTGGATTTTCTTTTTCTAAATTTGCTAGAAGCTGCTTGGTCTCATATCTAGCGTGCGGCATCTTCACGTCAAATCTCATCGCAGGACACGCCTCATCACCAACAACTCTTAGCTCATTTTTGATCGCATTTTCGCGAAGCTGCCTCTCACGCACAAAGATAAATGGCCTGATCACGACGATGCCATTTTTTGCTCTATATTTTGGAGCAAGCGTCCTAAGCGCGCCATTGTAGGTAAAATTCATAAAAAAGCTCTCTGCCGCGTCGTCTAAGTGATGAGCGATCGCGAGCTTGTTAAAGCCGTGATTTAGCGCGTAGGTGTAGAGATAACCCCTTCTCATGCGCGAGAAAAAGCTGCAAAAGCTAGAATTTTTGCGGATCTTCTCCTTTGATATCTCAAATATCGAGCTACCTATCACCTCGTGCTCTATGCCATGCTCGTTGCAGTGTTTGGTAAGATATGCGTAGTCTTCGCCCATGCCGTAGCTTAGCGTCACTGCCTTAAACTCAAATTTCTCAGGCGTGACGTTTTGGATGTGCTTTAGCACGTGAGCGAGTGCGAGGCTGTCTTTGCCGCCACTAAGGCCAAGCAAGATCTTATCTCCGCCCTCTATCATCTTGTATCTAGCGTTTGTCTGGCCAACTTGCCTAAGCAGTCTCTTGCTAAGCTCTATCATAAGCTCTCCACCATTTCTAGGATAAATTTAGCGCTGACGTTTGCTGAGTCTTGTAAGAATTTATCAAAGTCAAATTCAGCCTCATTGCCAGCTCCGTCGCTGATGGCTCTAAGGATGAAAAATGGCACGCCAAGCGTCTCGCAAACTAGCGCAACGCTCGCTCCCTCCATCTCGGTAGCACTCGCGTTAAATATCTTTTTGATCCACTCTTTTTTCTCGTTGTCACAGATGAACTGATCGCCAGTTGCGATGATACCTGAATTTAAGCTCATGCCCTTTTTGCTAGCGACATTTTTAGCTAGCTCATTTAGACCCTCATCGCTCTTAACAAAGATACTTGTCCCTGGCACAAAGCCGTATGGATGTCCAAACGCCGTGATGTCAAGGTCGTGTTGCACAAGGCTAGTGGCATATAGCATATCGCCTATCTTTAAGCTCTCATCAAGTGAGCCAGCAACGCCTGTAAAAAGCAGCTTTGAAGCCTTAAATTTCTCTATCATCAAGGTCGCAGTGATCGCCGCATTTACCTTGCCGATCTTCGAGTAGGCTATGACTAGGTCCTTGCCTTTATAGTTTGCCTCGTAAAATTTGTTATTTGCATATTCGGTAGTTTTATACTCGCCAACCATCTCAAGGATCGGCGTTATCTCCTCTTGCATCGCTCCAAGTATCGCTATCATCTCTCCTCCAAAATCTTCACAACCTCTTCAAGGCTCGCCATGTCAGTGACGCTGTATGTCGGTTTTTCTGTGATCTTTTTGTTTATGCCTTTAAGTGTCGCCGCTCCAAGCTCGATAAAGCAATCAACCTCGTTTTCATAGTTTTTGATGCTTTGCTTATAGTGAACTGGATGCGTTAGCTGCTCTTTTAAAAGCACTAGCGCTTCGTTTTTATCAGTGTAAATTTTTGCATTTACGTTTGAAACGACTGGGGCAAAATTCGCAGCCAAAACGCCCCCAAGCTCGTTTGCTAGTTTAACACTAGCAGGCTCAAGTATCGGGCAGTGGCTAGCCACTGACATATTTAAAAGCATCGCTCTTTTTGCACCTGCTTCTTTAAATTTTGCCTCATATTTAGCAAGGTCAGCTCTTACGCCAGCTACAACTATCTGACCGTCGCAGTTGTAATTTGCAGCGTAAATTTGCAAGCCCTCATTCTGTGCTTCTTTACAAATCCCCTCAACGACTTCATCGCTAAGTCCAAGCACCACCATCATGCCAGCATCTTTGCCAACGCAGGCTTCTTGCATAAATTTACCACGTAAATTTACAAGTCTAATCGCTTCAACAAAGCTAAATGCGCCACTAACCGCAAGGGCTGTAAATTCTCCGAGTGAGTGGCCTAGGCTAAACTCTGGCTTAGCTTTTATGTGCTCATTAAAAGCTAGATAGCTCATAAGCGAGTTTAAAACGATGGCAGGTTGGGTAAATTCTGTCTTATCTAGCTTGTCGTTTTGAGTAAATAAAAGCTCTTCAAAATCAATGCCTGTGTCGTTGCAAGAGTCATTTAATAGAAGTTTTGCCGAAGAGAAATTTTCATAAAAATCTTTCCCCATGCCAACACTTTGCGAGCCTTGACCCGCAAAAATAAAAGCAAATTTTTTCATTTTGGCTTCTTAGTGGTGGTGATGTCCGTGACCGCCACAACCGCAACCACCTTCGCCATGTCCGTGACCACCGCAGCACTCATGCTCGTGATCATGATCGTGTCCGCCACAACCGCAAGTGTGAGCGCCTGCTACCATGCCAGTTGCTTTTTCATCTTCAGTTGCGTCTCTAACTTCTAAAATTTCAACATTAAATAGCAAGTCTTTGCCAGCGTATGGGTGGTTAAAATCAACTGTCACTTCGTCATCTTTGATCTCTTTAACGATGACGCGAACGCTTGAGCCATCTTCATTTTGACCAAAAAGCTCCATGCCCTCATGCAGGTCTATACCAGCAAATTGCTCTTTTGGAAGTGATTGAATGGCATCTTTATTGTATTCGCCACAACCCTCAGCTGCTTTAATGTTTATAGTAGCCTTGTCGCCTGATTTTAATTTACTAACTTCTTCTTCAAGCTTTTCTATAATGTGGCCATGTCCTGTAATAAAAGAAATTTGACCACCTTCTTGCATATTTGACTCTAAAATTTCGCCAGTATTAGCGTCTTTTAGCTCATAAAACATTGTTATAACTTGATCTTTACTCACAATAATCTCCTTGGAATTTAGTTTTGATTAATGTGAGATTATATCTAAAAAAGAGTAAATTTTAGTTTCTGTTAGGAGCGGCTTTGGCTTCTTTGCTATCTGGGTAGCCTACTTTTAAAGCCTTATAAAACCTATTTGCACTTTGAGTATCGCCGATCTTATCAAAGCTTATAGCTGTGTGATACAAAAGTTTTGGAGTGTAGTCAGCTTTATCTTCACTTTGTATACTTTTTTTATAGTATTGTATGGCTGTGCTGTATGATTTTTGACTATAAGCAACTTCGCCTAGATAATAATTTGAAGCACCAGTTTTATAGCCTTTTTTATTTAAATATTCAAAATATTCAGCTGCTTCTGTGCTATTGCCAGAATTTAAAAGCTTAATGCCATCAGCTAAAATATCCTTGTCGCTTTTGCCACTAAAATTTGAAGTTGGCTTATTTTGTTGTTTTGGATTTGCATTTTGCTTTGGTTGAGCAGCGTTTTTATCCATTATTGCACCTAATTTATTTAAGGCAGCAGTAATGTTTTTATAGTTTTTATCTTGTATATCTCTAGTCTCATCAACATAAGCTTTTAACGATGTCAAACTTACACCAGAATCGCTTATACCACCATTGACTTTGGTTTCGATATCGTTCATTCTTTGCTCAAGTTTATTCATCCTAGCACTCATACTCTCAATCAAGCTTTGCAAACCTTGAAGTTGTTCTGAAACATTATCCATGTTTTCTTCAATATTTTGAACACTTCTTTTGTTGCTTAGAGTTGCCTTTTCATCATCTGTTAGTCCATATGGATTTGCGCTATCCATATTACCTGCGTCAAATGCTGAAACTTCTTGAGCTGAACCTATAGAGAAAGCGGCTCCAAGAAGAGCCGCAATGATTATTTTTTTATTCATTATTATTTAATTACTTACAGATTAAGGAAGTACTTTGAAATCTGCACGTCTGTTTTGAGCGTCGCAAGCTTTTGTTTTGTCTGTACAAACTGGGTTGCTTTCGCCAAAGCTTACTACAGCGATTCTATCAGCGCTAACGCCATTTCTTACAAGAGCGTCTTTAGCACTTTTAGCACGTTTTAGACCAAGAGCATAGTTATACTCATCTGTACCCCACTCGTCGCAGTTACCTTCTACTTTTATAGAAAGAGCTTGAGCGTCAGCTTGGTTGAATACTGATGCATTTGAGCTAACAACACCTTGTTGGTCAGCTTTGATATTAAATTTATCAAAGTCAAAGTATACACTTTTAACTTGGCTCTCGATGTTAGCGATAAGAGCTGCTAATCTATCAGCATCACTCATGCTACCTGAGTTATCTGCAGATTGATTTGAATTTGCATTCATATCAACTTCAGGGTTTTTAGAGCTACAACCGCTCAACAATAAAGTTGCAACTGCAACACTTGCTAGAACTACTTTTTTCATTCCTTATCCTTTTTGAAAAATTTGGTCGAATTATAACATATTTTTTTTAAATATTACCAGAATATTACCAATCAATAGATTGAATTTTACCTACTTTTAGTGGAAATTGGAAACTTCTGTTCTCATTTAATCTAACAACGCCAAGCGAGCTTTGACCGCCAAGTTCTTTGATAAATACGACACTTTGACCATCACTTGAAAATCTTGGATAGTTATTTTTACCATTTGCTGTAAGCTGACGGATAAAATCTGTTTGAGTTGAGATCAGATAGATATTAAAGCCACCACTAGCCTCTCTACTTGAATAAACTACATAGTTTTCAAAAGTGCTTACTGAGTTGTTGTTTTTACCATGAAATACCATTTGCTCAACACTTCCGCCTGAAGTTGCAGGTGTTGCGAAGATATTTGGATATCCAAGTCTATCTGAAACAAAAACTATCCTACTGTCATTATCTACGAAATTTCCATTTACGTCAATGCCTGGATAGTTTGTGATCTGAGTTAATTTTTTGCTACCTGTATTATAGATGAAAATATCTGGTTGATCTTTTGGAGCCATAGTTAATAGAATTTTACTTCCGTCTTTGCTAACATCAGATGCTATAAGCATACCCATACTATCTATTATCTTTGTTTTAGTGCCTGAATTTAGATCATATCTAAACAAAGTAGGTCTGTTATTTACATAAGATGTATAGTAAAATTTACTCTGATCAGCGCCTGCCCATTTAGGGAAGATATTTAGACCACCGCTTACTATTGTCTTTTGATATGTAAGTGTGTAATCAGCCACTATAATAGAGCTTTGGCGAGCTGAAGTGTATTTTGCTAGGATGATAAATTTCTCCATCCAGCCAACTGGTGGTAAATTTAGCTCATTTGTTAGCTCAACTATACTCTTGTGTGCCAAAAATGGGTACTTTGCACCATCTGGCATATTATAAACTCTCTCATACCTTGTAGTTGCAGTTTTTGCATCGATGAGTTTTACTCTTAAAGTAAGAGGTGAACCCATAGAACCTTCAAGAGCATATCTAAAGATAAGCTCAACACCTTTGTCGCTCATTGTATTTGTAGCTGCTGTTCCCTCGTAGGTTGAAGGCACGTGATCTTCTATAACCTCAAAGTCTGAGCTAACTTTCAAGTCGCCTAGCATGATCTTAAAGAATTTATCTTTAAAGCCCGCATCACTAACAGCTGTAGTTGCATCTTGCAAAGCTATCTTTGGCAAAGCAACACCTTGATTGATAACAGATATCGTCGCATCAGCAGCATAAAGCCCTAGAGCAACGCACAAAAAAAGAAAAATTTTCTTCATCTCTACTCCGTAAATTTATAAATTTTAGTTTATTTTATCTTCTAAATTTAAATTAAAAGTAGTACTTTTGTCTGGATTAAATGGAAATTTCTCTGCAGTAAGCTTTTCCAAGCACTCTTTTACCTTTGCATTAAACTCTTCATTATATGATAGCTCTAAAATTTCATAGCTAAAATTTCCACTCTGATCTATCATGACTTTTACTTTGGCAAGGTTTGCAGAGTCAGCTTTATAGCTTTGCCATCTTCTTTGAATTTGCTTTGTTATAGCACCCATCAATGGATCATAAGTGCCAGTCATTTGTGACTTTGGTGCAGTTGGGTTTTGATCTATTTTTAGGCTCTTTATAATATCGCTAGCCTCTTTTGCAGCTTTTGAGCTAGAAGCCTCGCTTTTTTTGCGGCTTTGCACTTTATTTTCAGCCTTTTTTATACCATCATCTTTTTTAAGTTTAGTCGAGTCTATATCACTAAAGAGATCTTTTATATTTGGCTCTTTTGGTTTTGGCTTTTCAACTGGCTTTGGCGTAGGTTTAGGCTCAGGTTTTGGCTCTGGCTTGACATCCTCTTTAGGCTCTTCACTAGGTTTTGGGATTTCAGGCTTTGGTTCTGGTTTTTTAGGCTCAGGTTTTGGCTCTTCTTTTGGAGGAGTTGGTAAGCTTGGGGTTGGCAATGGTTCATCTGGCACAACAGGTTTATTTGTAGTCTCTTGTTTATCTTCTTCTGACTCTTTTTTAGGTTCTGGTTTTGTCTCTTTTACGACCTCTTTTGCTTGTTTTGGCGCTTTTATGGTTTGATCAACTTCTCTATCAACCATAACTACATCCATAATAGCATCTTTGTCATCAGTATATTTTTTAGGAGGCTCGCTAAAAAAAGTAAGCTTTATAAACAAAGCAAGCACAATGATAATGTAAATGCAAAACGCTACAAAAAACGAACTAAGCGTTGGAAATTTAACTTTATTAGGCATCTTAACCGTTTGTCTCTAAAGCTACTTTATTAAAACCAGCACCTTTTAAAGTCTTTAATACAAACATAACATCATCGTATTTTAAATTTTTATCAGCCTTTATGTATATAGGCGAGGTTTTGTCATATTTTGCACTCATTAGTGCAATGTTATCTGGAAGTTCAGCAAGGCTCATTGTACTTTGATCTATCCTAACTTGTCCTTGTGCATTTATAGACACTATAAGATCTTTTTGTTTGGATGTAGATGTTTTTGCCTTTGAGCCATCTGGCAATGTTATATCTTCTTGATATGTTATAGTTGGCATTGTAACCATTAAAATAGCCAACAAAACAAGCATGATATCAACAAGAGGCGTTATGTTTAGCTCTGGTGTTTCGTCGTCAAATTTAAGAGCCATCTATAACGTCTCGTCATCTTTTTTAAGTGCTATCATAACGTCAGCTTGACGCTCGATAACGCTCATTAATTCGTAAGCTTTTCTTTTTATAAGCAAGTTAAATGTATATGCTGGGATCGCAACAAAAATTCCACAACCTGTCGCAACAAGTGCTTCAGAGATAGCTGGGGCTATAACTCCAAGAGATGAACCTGCGCCATTTCCTAGCTGTGAAAATGTCTCCAAGATAGATACAACTGTTCCAAAAAGACCGATAAATGGAGAAGTAGAAGCTATTACACTAAGCCATGTAAGCCCACTTGTAGCATTTTTTTCGGCAATGCTTATGCAAACATTTAGCTTTTCTTTCGAAATTCTACCACTTGCACATTTCTTTAAAGATGAGTCATTTGGTATATTTTTAGCGCCCATAAGCAATGCTTCAAGCGCATTTTGCTCGCGTTTTTGCCAAGCTCCTATGCCAGCCATTCTTGAAAAAAGAATTGTAAAACTAACTATAAAATATATTGACAACCAAGTTAAAACTATAATTGTAATAAAACTACTTCTTTGAATGTAATTTAAAAATATATCTATTCCGCCCACTTATCTTGCTCTCACTACATTTTCCATTTTTGATATAGTTGCTGCAAAAGCATTTGTATCACTGCTCATACTCTCTATCAAATTTCTAGCAGCTTCTAATGAATTTGCAAGTTCACTTTCACTATTGCCAGAAACATAGACCGCACCGTCAGCTAATATAACTACTTTGCCCTCATCGATCTTTGCATAGCCCCAGTTAATAGCAACTACATCATGCTTTTTATGCTTATCTTCTATATCTATAATACCTGCTTTTAAAAGAGATATTAATGAGGCGTGGTTTGGCAAAACACCAAACTCACCCTCGCTACCTGGAAGCACTACACTACTCACGTCATCATTAAATATCTGACCTTGAGGAGTTACGATCTCTAAATGTAATTTATCCATTACGCTTCCTTTTTAAATTTAAGCCTTAAGTTTTTCAGCTTTAGCTAAAGCCTCATCTATATTTCCAACCATATAAAATGCTGCTTCTGGTAGATGATCATATTTACCTTCTAAAATTCCCTTAAAGCCAGCGATATTTTCGTCAAGACTTACGTATTTGCCAGGGCTACCTGTAAATACTTCAGCAACGAAGAATGGCTGAGATAAAAATCTCTCTATCTTTCTTGCTCTATCAACTGTTAGCTTATCTTCTTCGCTAAGCTCGTCCATACCAAGGATAGCGATGATATCTTGAAGGTCTTTATATTTTTGAAGCACAGCTTGAACGCCGCGAGCTACCTTATAGTGATCTGCTCCTAAAATTTGAGGATCGAGCATTCTTGATGTTGAATCAAGTGGATCAACAGCTGGATAGATACCTTTTTCTGCGATCGATCTGTTAAGAACTGTCGTAGCGTCAAGGTGAGCAAAAACAGTCGCAGGAGCTGGGTCTGTAAGGTCATCAGCTGGAACATAAACAGCTTGAACAGAGGTGATCGAACCTTTTTTGGTTGATGTAATTCTCTCTTGGAATTTACCCATCTCACTTGCAAGAGTTGGCTGATAACCAACAGCTGACGGAATACGTCCAAGTAGAGCTGACATCTCTGCACCTGATTGAGAAAAACGGAAGATGTTATCGATAAACATCAAAACGTCAAGTCCCATCTCATCACGGAAGTACTCAGCCATTGTAAGACCAGTTAGCGCGATACGGTTTCTTGCTCCTGGTGGCTCGTTCATTTGGCCATAGCACAAGGCAACTTTATCCAAAACGTTACTTTCTTTCATTTCGTGATAAAGGTCGTTTCCTTCACGAGTTCTCTCACCAACGCCTGCAAATACAGAGTAACCACTATGTTTAAACGCAACGTTGTGGATAAGCTCCATAATAATAACTGTTTTACCAACACCAGCACCACCAAATAGACCAACTTTACCACCCTTTGCATAAGGAGCTAGAAGATCAACTACCTTGATACCAGTTTCAAAAATTTCACTCTTTGTACTTTGCTCTTCAAATGGAGGAGGATCGCGGTGGATAGACCAATGCTTATCAAAATTTATACCCTCGCCCTCGTCAATCAAATCGCCAACTACGTTAAAAATTCTACCCAAAACTTTTTCGCCAACTGGCACACTTATAGGTGCACCAAGCGCTTTAGCCTCTAAGCCACGAGTCAGACCCTCGCTCATATCCATAGCGATCGTTCTAACTCTATTATCACCTAGGTGAGCAGCAACTTCTAATATTAGTTTATGTTTCTTGCCCTCAACCTCAAAGAAAACTTCGATAGCTTCATTGATCTTCGGCAAGTAGTCATTAAAGTCAACATCGACCACAGGGCCCATAACTTGACTAATAACACCCTTCATTCATACTCCTTTTATTTCATTGATTCAACACCACTGATGATCTCGATAAGCTCAGTGGTAATAGACTCTTGTCTTGCTTTGTTGTAAGCAAGATTTAACTGTTTTACACGCTCTTTAGCATTGTTTGTTGCATTATCCATAGCTTGCATTCTAGCGCTGTGCTCAGCCGCCAAAGAGTCAACTAAAGCATAATACATACTATACTCAAAATATTTATTGAGCAATTCATCCATAATCTTAGTATAGTTGTCCTCTGGTTCAAATTCCATCAAAGAATTTGTCTCAACCGCAACTATCTTAGAGGGCTCAATAGGCACAATATCATTTACTCTAATCTCTTGAGAAATCATATTTTTATAGCCATTGTGTATTAGCACAACCTTATCTGTTATGCCGTTTGTAAAATCATCAATGGCATCTTTTATGATCTTTTGAGCTTTTTCATATGTAGGTGATGAGCTAGCTCCGACATAAGTCTCAAGTAGTTCAACGCCTTGGAAATTGAAAAATTCAATGCCTTTTTTACCAACAGCTCTTAGTCTAACTTTGATCTTTTTGGCTTTTAGCTCATCGATCATGCGCCTAACTGTCTTTATAGTCTGGACATTAAAGCCACCGCAAAGCCCTTTATCAGCGGTAACAAATATAATATCAACCTTTTCTACACTCTTTGTTGTGTTGAAAAATTTACTCTCAGTCATAACTGAAGCGTATTGATTGATTTTATAAGCTATCTCCGATAAAACCTCATTGATCTTAAGTGCGTAGACTCTAGAGTAGCGTGCAGCCTCTTCAGCTTTGCGAAGCTTTGCTGTTGAGACAAGCTTCATCGCACGCGTCGTCTTTTGAGTGTTCTGGACGCTCTTGATCTTTCGTTTTATATCTTTTAAATTTGACATATCTTAGCCCTAGTTAGCGGCAAAAGTCGCTTTAAAATCTTTCAACGCTTTATGTAAAATTTCTTCTACTTCTTTATCAAGAACCTTTTTAGTTCTGATCTGCTCAAAAATTTCAGGGTATTTTGCCTCGATATATGGATATAGCTCTGCTTCAAATTTTGTTACATTTACAGTTGCAACATCATCTAAATAGCCCTTAGCACCAGCAAATATGATAACTACTTGATTCTCAACTGGAAGCGGAGAATATGGAGGTTGTTTTAGTACTTCAACCATCTTTTGACCACGCTCTAGTTGCTTTCTTGAGCTCTCATCAAGATCACTTGCAAACTGAGCAAAGGCTTGTAGTTCGCGGTACTGAGCAAGGTCTAGTCTTAACGTACCAGAAACTTGTTTGATAGCTTTGATCTGTGCTGCACCACCAACACGAGATACAGAAAGACCAACGTTGATCGCTGGGCGGATACCTGAGTTAAATAGGTCGCTCTCAAGGAAAATTTGACCATCTGTAATAGAAATAACGTTTGTTGGAATATAAGCTGAAACGTCGCCCGCTTGTGTCTCGATAATAGGTAGAGCTGTTAAAGATCCAGCGCCTAGTGCGTCATTTAGCTTACTTGCTCTTTCTAGAAGTCTTGAGTGAAGGTAGAAAACGTCACCTGGGTAAGCTTCACGACCTGGTGGTCTTCTTAGGATCAAAGACATCTCACGGTAAGCAACCGCATGTTTTGACAAGTCATCATATATGATTAGTGCGTGGCGAGAGTTGTCTCTAAAATATTCACCCATTGTTACGCCAGCGTATGGTGCAAGGTATTGAAGCGCAGCTGCGTCACTAGCACCAGCATTTACAACTATCGTGTAGTCCATAGCGCCGTACTCTTCAAGTTTTTTAACGACTTGAGCAACAGTTGATTGCTTTTGACCGATAGCTACATAGATACAAATGACATCTTGACCTTTTTGGTTGATGATAGTATCGATGGCAACTGTTGTTTTACCAGTTTGGCGGTCGCCGATGATAAGCTCTCTTTGACCTCTACCGATTGGCACAAGTGCGTCGATCGCTTTGATACCTGTTTGAAGTGGCTCATGAACGCTTTTTCTTGCCATGATACCTTTTGCTTTTTCTTCGACGAAGCGAGATTCGGTAGCTTCGATTGGACCTTTTGCATCTATTGGCTCACCGAGTGAATTTACAACACGGCCGATCAATGCGTCGCCAACTGGCACACGTAGAAGTTTTTTAAGTCTTTTTACAGAGCTTCCTTCTGTGATACCGCTAGTTTTTCCAAGGATAACTATACCAACACTGCTCTCTTCAAGGTTAAGAGCCATACCCTTTTCGCCGCTTTCAAACTCAACCATCTCACCAGCCATAACGTTTTTCAAACCATAAACGTTAGCAACGCCATCAGCGACTGAGATGACTTTACCGGTCTCTTCTACATCAACACTTAAATCAAAATTTTCGATACGCTCTTTGATTATCGTGCTAATTTCGTCAGCTTTAATTTTTGCACTCACGCTTTCACTCCTTTTTAAATTGCTTTTAATATATATTCACTCATTTGACTTTTTAGTCTGTCGATAGAGAAATTTACCTCGACACCTAAATCATCTAACTCAACTTTTACACCGTTGTAATCGCTCTTTGAGCCATCAAGCTTGATCTTAGAGTCAAATTTCTTAGAGAAATTCTCTTCCAAAGCTTTTAGCTGCTCAGCGCTTAGATCAAAATTTCCAATGACCTCACCGCGATATGTATTTTCAAGCAAAGATTGCTCTATCTTCATCTCGTCTAGTATCGCAGGTATAAGCTCCAGCCTTTTGTTTGCACCAAGAAGCTTTATAAAATTTGAAAATTTTGCATCTTGATTTTTAACCAAAGATAGTACAAATTCAACCTTTTGTGAAGCCTTTAGTGTTGGCAAACTTATAATGCTTTTAAATTTATCGCTAGCAAAAGCAGCAGCTAGCTCTGATAAATTTTCAACAAATACATTAAGTTCATTTGATTTTACGTCGCTTAAGATCGCCTTTACGTATTTTTTAGCTACTACTTCATTCATTAGCTAACCTTTTTAAGTATGATATTTACAAGCTCTTTTTGATCGACTTTTAGGCTATCACTTGAGAAAATGTCGCTCAAAATTTCATTTACAACGCCTTTTGTCATCTTGCGCTCTTCAAATTCTTTTTGCTCTTTGTAGCCTTTTTCGATATTTGCGATATCGTTTTGAGCCTCTTTTTTAACTTTAGCAGCTAAATTTACAGCCTCTTTTTTCGCAGTTTCGATTAGAGCATTTGCATTTTGCTTAGCCTCTTCTACACGCTTTAAAACGTCATCTTTTTTGGCTTTTGACTCACGAAGCTTCTCTTGGATACTCTCAAGCTTATTTGCGATCCTGTCGATCCTGCTTTGATAAAGAGCTTTTAGTGGCTTAGCAGCAAAATAGACCAAAATAGCAAAGAAAAGTAAGAAGTTTAGCGTTCTCTCGACTATGTCGTAGTTTGTTCCACCATGCTCGCTAGCGTATGCTAGAAATGGAAGTGCTAGAAAAAATAAAATTTTTATCTTCATAAATTTCCTTTAAATTTTAGAGAGCTTAGCGTTTAAAGCTGCTCTAAGCTCAGGTAGTTTAGCTGATAGATCTGCCTTTAGGCTATCTTTTTGAGAGCTTAAAGCGTTTAAAAACTCATTATAATCAGCCTCTAAACTACTTTTTACCGCATTTATCTCTTTTAAAGACTCTTCTTTTGCCAAATTTAAGGCTTCTTGTCTTATTTTGTTAGCCTCAGATCTTGCATTTTGTATGATCTCTTCGATCTCTTTTTCATGAACGCTTAAGTCGCTTGCATTTTTGCTGGTGCTCTCTTCGTCATTTTTTATAGAGGCATTTCTGTCATCTATAAATTTAAGCATTGGCTTGTATAGCAAAGGATTTAAAATGGCGATCAAGACAAAGAGAACGATAGCCGTTAAAAGCATCAATAGCACATCTATTTCTAACATCCACTCTCCTTATTTTGTTATTAAGTTTTATTTAATATTCAAATCAAAGTCTGATTTTACAATAAAATACTAAAAATAAAAATAAATTTGTAATTCTATTTTAGCTTAGCGATAAATTCTTCTACCTGCGAAATATCGCTAAATTCTAATATTAAATTTTTAGATTTTACTTTTGTTTTTATCTTCAAATTTTTAAAAATTTCTTGTAAATTTGATAACTTTTTGCTCATTTCCTCTGAAATTTGAGGCTTTGGCTCTTTTACTTCTTCTTTATTTTTTATCTTTTTTACTAAGATTTCTGTATCTCTAACACTTAGCTTTTGTCCAATGATCGTATCGACGACCATTCTTTCTTCTTCGCTACTAAGTCCTACGATGACTTTAGCATGGCCTTGCGTGAGCTTATCTTCTTGCAAAAGTCTTTGCGTGTAGTCGCTAAGTAGCAAGAGCCTCATTGTATTTGTTATCTGAGTTCTACTCTTATGGATGATGTTTGCTAAGCCATCTTGCGTGATCTTATACTCATTTATGAGCTCTTTATATGACTTTGCAAGTTCGATTGGATTTAAATTTTCACGTTGTATGTTTTCGATAAGCGCAAGCTCTCTTAAATTTTGAGACTTGATATCAGCGATGATCGCCTTTATCTTGCTTGCTCCGAGCATCTTTGTAGCACGGTATCTACGCTCACCAGCTATTAGCATATAGCCGTCATCTTTTTTGATGACGATTATTGGTTGTATGAGACCGTGCCTTTTGATGCTGGCACTTAGCTCTTTTAAAGCCTCTTCGTCAAAATGCGTCCTTGGCTGGTAAGGGTTTGGTAAAATTTCATCTATATTTATCTCTTCGACTATCTCAGAGTCGTTTAAATTTGCGATCTCTTTGCTGTAGGCCTGCTCTACATCTTCAAGTATCGCGCTAAGTCCGCGCCCTAATCCACCTTTTTTCGCCATTTTTTTCCTTATCTTTTAGTTTAAAATACAATATGCCAAATTTTGATATGCGATCGAGCCTGGTGATTTTATATCATAAAGTATCACCGGCTTGCCAAAACTTGGGCTTTCAGCAAGTTTTACATTTCTTGGGACGACAACAAATTCTTCTTTGCCGTCTTTGCTTTTAAAGAGCTTATTTTCAAAATGCTGCTTTAAATTTGCAATAGTCTCTTTTGAGAGATTATTTTGCGAGCTAAACATAGTCGGTAAAAAGCCCTTTATATTTAGCTTTGGATTTATCGTTTTTTTGATGATCTTAACTGTGTTTAGGATCTGCGCCAAGCCCTCAAGTGCGTAAAATTCGCACTGGATCGGGATGATCACACTATCGCTTGCACTAAGAGCATTTATCGTGATGCTGCCAAGTGCTGGAGGACTATCGATGATGATAAAATCATAGTCATCTACAACTTCTGAAATTTTGTTTTTAAGGATTAGTTTATAGTCTTTGCTTTGATCGTTAAATTCTTGCTCGATGCCGACAAGTCCTATGTTTGACGGAGCTAGAAAAAGCGTTGAGATCTCAGTTTTTAGCACGATTTGTGAGAGCTTTTTCCTATCTGTTAAGACGTGATAGATGTTAAACTCGTAGTCGCTTCTACTAAAACCAAGTCCGGTCGTCGCGTTTGCCTGTGGATCGATGTCTATTAATAATACTTTTTTCTCAGCAACCGCCAGTGATGCGGCTAAATTTACGGCCGTTGTGGTCTTGCCAACGCCGCCTTTTTGGTTAGCTATTGTTATTATCTCGCTCATCTTAACGAATATACCTTTTCCCCGTTTAATAATATCGCTCCATCCTCGCAAATTTCAGCATCCTGAAGCGAAACAGCTCTATTTGCAATATGCGTAATAAAACTTTTTGACTTGCAAAAGTCTATCCTAAATTTGCTAAAAATTGGCTTCCATAAAATCTTTTTATCAAGCATGCTAACAAAGCCCCAAACTAGCTCATCTACGCTAGTTTTGATATCCAAAATGCCCGCGTTTTCGGGTGCGCTAGCTAAATTTATCCCCATGCCACAAATGTAAATTTCATCCACTTTATTTGTCAAAGTGCCGCCTATTTTACGCTCATCCACGTAAAAATCATTTGGCCATTTTAGCCAGCACTTTGAGCCAAGTTCGCTCAAGACCTCACGCATCAGCATAGAAAAATATATCGAGATCGATGGCGGAGGTATGTCGCTTGGCAGCTCATCTTCGCTTACGCAAAATGACATAAATAAATTTCCACCAAGCCCCTCCCAGCTGTTGCCGCGGCTACCGACCCCTTTGGTTTGATTGTGCGCCACGATCATGTGCGGTGGCTTTATCTCGCCGTTTTTTAGGGCTTCTATCAAAAATTCCTGCGTCGAAGGCAGACTTTGAAAAAACTCAACCTTCAAATCACACCTTAAATTTATAGAAGTGATTTACCGGATTTTGTCCGCCACCGATGATGACCGCATTTTTGATAGCGTTAAAGATGTAATCATGCGCGTTTTTTACGCTCTCTTTTAGACTAAGCCCATTTGCTAAATTTGAAGCGATCGCACTTGATAGCGAGCAGCCTGAGCCATGTGTCGCTGTCGTTTTTATGCGCTCGTCGCTAAAAATTTCATATTCATTGCCATCATAAAATATATCAAGCGACTTGCCTTCTATCTCGCCACACTTTAGATAGACGCTCTTTGTGCCAAATTTCAAAAGATCCTTGCAAGCCTCTTTTAGCTCGCTCTCGCCTTTTAGCTCACGCTTTAAAATTTCGCGCGCTTCAAAGATATTTGGCGTGATCACGCTTGCAAGCGGGAAAAGCTCCTCCACGATCGCATCTTTTGCAGCGCCCTCTAGCCAGATGTCGCCATTTTTACAGCTCATGACAGGATCAAGCACGACTGGTGGTAAATTTTTGATCTCTTTTAGCGTTTTTGCGACGCTTTTGATGATCTCAACGCTTGGGACAACGCCTATTTTTATCACATCAACTCTTATATCATCAAATATCGCCTTGATCTGATCCTCGATGAGCTTTGGCTCAACTAACTGCATACCAAATATGCCCTTTGTATTTTGAGCAGTGACCGCTGTGATCGCTCCCATCGCATATACGCCGTGTGCTATAAATACCTTTATATCAGCTAAAACTCCAGCTCCGCCACTTGGATCAACACCTGCTATACTTAGCGCATTTTTCATAACCGCTCCTTTAAATTTATTTTAATTCATCGCCAACGCTAAGGCGCTTACCATTTATATATGCTTTTGCGTTTGTTGGCTTTTTGCTTGGCTCTTGAAGCTCGTAAATTTTAACTGCCCCACCCTTGCAAGCAACCACGACGTGGTCCTTTTCTACGCTTAAAATTTCTCCGCTTTTGCCACTTTTTTCGCTTAGCTCAAGTGATAAAATTTTTAGCCCACTTGCCAGATAAAGCCCTGGCCAAGGTGTGAGCGCGCGAAATTTATTATAAATTTGCCCCGCCTCTTCATCAAAGCTAAAAAGCCCGTCGCTCTTACTTATCTTTTTGCAGTGTGAGGCCTGCGCGTCGTCTTGCTTTTGTGGCTTTAAATTTTCAAAATTCTTAAGCACTTTTACGATTAGCTCACCGCCAAGCTCGCCTAGCTCACTAAAAAGCTCGCTTGACATCTTGCTCTCGCAAGGCGTGTAGATGAAGTCTAGTATATCGCCGGTATCAAGGCCAGCATCCATTAGCATAGCTGTGACGCCAGTTTGCTTCTCGCCTGCTAGGATCGCGCTTTGAATGGGGCTTGCGCCTCTATATTTTGGCAAGATCGAGGCGTGTAAATTTATACAAGTCGCCACTTCAAGCACACTCCCAGGCAAAATTTTGCCATAAGCCGCCACTACGATAAATTTAGGCTCAAATGCCTTTAGCTCGGCAACCACCGCCTCATCTTTTAGCGTATGTGGTGTAAAGAGTGGCACGCCTACTAGCTCATTTTGCGCGTAAATTTTAACCTCGCTTGGGGTTAAAATTTGCTTTCTGCCAACTGGCTTATCAGGCTGGGTAAAGACCGCTTTTATATTAAAGCCAGCTTCTTTTAAATGCCTAAGTATCCTAACAGCATAATCAGGCGTCCCCATAAAAACTACATTCATCACTTTCCTTTAAATTTCAACGACTTTTATTTTGATCTGCGTTTTTACTGCTTGGCGGCCAAGAGGCGCATGGATCTTTCTGCCAGCTAATCTTTTGCAATACCAAATTTCTTAGCTCATTAACGCTAACTTTGCCATTTTGATCGGCATCTAAGCTCTTAAATTCCTCACTAGTGCATAGATCTGGCGCTATTTTTAGTTCAGACGGTGCCTTACATGCTCTCCACTCATCTAAATTTAGCGTGCCGTCACGATCTATGTCATTAAAATCTAAAAACATATATATTGGATCCGCTGGATCACAGCTATATGCACCAAGGCAAAATAGCATAATGCAAAAAAATTTCTTCATTTTATACTCTTAAATTTTTAAGTTTAAAGCACTAAAAATTCGCAACTCAAAGCTCCTTTTTTAGCAGCTCAAGCAGTGCAAATTTAAGCTCGTCGATGTTCTCGTTTGTCGCTGATGAGATCGGCAAGACAAAGTATGGCTTTTTCGCGTCAAAGCTGTATAGGTCTTGCTTATAGACAAATTTACCAACTTGTTTTGGCTCTAAATTTATACTTTTCATAAATTCTTTTATATTTTCATCTAAATTTTCAGCCGCATCGACTCTGGTGATCGCGATAGCATAGTCCCTGCTAGCAAGCACACTTGAAAATTTAGCGACCTCCTCTTTTAGCACGCTAAACTGCTCGCTCATGCTTCTGTAGTTTGCACTATCTATCATAAAAAGCAAAATTTTATTTCTCTCGATATGCTTTAGAAACTGCACGCCTAGGCCGCGTCCATCACTTGCTCCCTCGATGATGCCAGGGATATCGGCCATGACAAAGCCGCTAAACTCATCGACCTCGACAAGTCCGAGCTTTGGCGTAAGCGTGGTAAATTCGTAGTTTGCTATCTGTGGTTTGGCGTTTGAGACGGCTGAGATGAGGGTTGATTTGCCGACATTTGGAAAGCCAACAAGTCCCACGTCAGCTATCAGTTTTAGCTCGAGCCTAACCTCTACGCTCTCTTCTGGCATGCCCTTTTGAGCGTACTCTGGAGCTTGGTTGATAGAGTTTTTAAAGTGAAAATTTCCAAGTCCGCCCTTGCCGCCTTTTAAAAATAGCGTCCTTTGCCCCTCTTCTACCATGTCGCAAAGTAGCTCGTTTGTCTGTGCGTCATAGACCGCCGTTCCTGGTGGTACGATAAGCTCTAGGCTCTCGCCCTTTTTGCCAGTCATTCTTTTGCCCATGCCAGCCTCGCCATCGCTCGCTCTCATCGCCTTTTTGCCCTTGTAGTTTGCCAGTGTGTGGGTGTTGTTGTCGCAGACAAAATATACATCTCCGCCATCACCGCCATCACCGCCGTCTGGGCCGCCTAAAATGACGTGCTTTTCGCGGCGAAAGCTTACTGCACCAGCACCGCCATGCCCTGAGCTTAGGGTTAATTTCACGCTATCTATAAACATTTTTTACCTTAAATTTATCTATTATTTAGTTTGAATTTTAGGCGAGATTATATCTTTTAAATGATTAAAATTTGTTTTGCGTTTAAAATCTCACTTTGCTTTTAGCGTCTAACAAATTTATAAAATCAGCCAAATTTTTGCCTAAATTTCATAAAATGGCGCAAAAGGATAGAGAATGAAAACACTTACGATTATTGATACTTTTGGCTTCTTTTTTAGGCTTTACTACGCTATGAGTGGGCTTAAAAACAGAGAGGGCAAACCAAGTGGCATGATAAGTGGCTTTGCAAATTTCATAGCGAGCCTAAAAGATGAGTACCAAAGCGACTACCTCATCTTCGCACTTGATAGCAAGGGCAAGACCCTGCGCCATGAAATTTTAGGCGAATACAAGGCAAACAGGAGCGAGCCGCCAGCTCAGCTAAAAGAGCAGCTGCCAGTTTGTATAGATATGATAGAAAAAATGGGACTTTACAGCCTTAGCCGTGAGGGTTACGAGGCCGATGATATCATCGCAAGTGCGGTTAAAATTTGCAAAGATAAAGATATATTTGTGCGAATAGTCACGCATGATAAGGACCTTTACCAGCTCATAGAGGACGGCAAAGTGAGCATCTACAGCCCACAAAGCAAGATCGACCACGATAGCGCTAGCTGCTTTGAAAAGTATGGCGTCTATCCAGCTCAGGTAAGGGACTTTTTAGCCATCGCAGGAGACAGCTCAGACAACATCCCAGGCGTCAAAGGTATCGGCGCAGTGGGAGCTAAGAAGCTTTTAGCCGAGTATGGCAGCTTAGAAGGAATTTATGAAAATTTAGCCCTTCTTAGAAACGAGCGCACCAAAAATATGCTAGCAGCTGCAAGGGACGAGGCGTTTTTGAGCAAAAAGCTAGCCACGCTCTTTTATGACGCGATCACTTCGCTTGATCTTGAGCACTCTAAATTTCCAGAGCAAAATCCTTTGATAAATATCTCAGAAATTTTAAAAGAATACGATCTAAACAGGCTTCTTAAGAGCTTGCAAAAAGAAGAAAATGCTGAATTTAAGCTTGGCTTTAGAGCAAATTTACTACTTGATGAGGCAAGCATCGAAAAGCTGCTCTCAAGCGTCACGCCAGAGACCATCGTCGCCTTTGACACTGAGACCACGGGCGTTGATAGCAAGAGCGCAAAGATCGTTGGTTTTAGCTTTTGCTTTAACGACGAAGACGCCTACTACGTGCCAGTGGCTCACAACTACCTAGGTGCGCCAAAGCAAATCAGCCTAAAATTTGCCACTTGGGCGGTAGGGCAAATTTATAAAGGTTGCGTGATCGGACAAAATTTAAAATACGACTTTGAGATCGTAAAAAACAACCTTGGGCTCAACCCTCCAGCAAATTTTAAAGACACGATGATACTTGCGTGGCTTAGCGATCCAAACTCGAGTGTCGGCATGGACGCGCTGGCAAAGAGGCTTTATGACTACGACACGATCAAATTTGAAGATGTGGTCAAAAAGGGACAAACTTTTGGCGATGTGCCACTAGAAAATGCCGCTAAATACGCGAGTGAGGACGCTTGGATAACGCTTAAATTTTATAAAACTTTTCAAAACACGCTTGATAAAAATTTGCTCGCCCTTGCCGATACGCACGAGTTTCCTTTTATCCTCACACTCTTTGACATGGAGCAAAACGGCATCAAGATAAACGAAGCTAAGATGCAAAAGCTCATCCTTGAAAACGACACCAAACTAAAGGCGCTAACAAGTGAAATTTACGAGCTAAGTGGCGAAAATTTCAACATAAACTCCGTAAAACAGCTTGGCGTCATACTTTTTGAGCACCTAAAGCTCCCTACCAAAAAGAAGACAAAAACAGGATACAGCACCGATGAGAGCGTGCTAGCTGAGCTTACGGACGCTCATCCAGTGATTGAAAAAATTTTAGCTTATCGCGAGCTATATAAACTGCAAAGCACCTACTGCGAGCCACTTTTAGCACTTGCGAAAAAGGACGAGGGCTCGCGAATTTATACGAGCTTTTTACAAACTGGCACGAGTACCGGCAGGCTTTCAAGTAAAAATCCAAATTTGCAAAATATCCCAGCACGCGGCAGCCTCGCAAAGGACGTCAGAGAGTGCTTTGAGGCGCGCGAGGGATATAGCTTTGTGGGGCTTGACTACAGCCAGATCGAGCTTAGACTGCTAGCTCACTTTAGCCGTGATCCTGCGCTTCTTGAGGCGTTTAAAAATGACGAGGATATCCACGCAAGGACGGCTATTAGCATATTTGGTAGCAGCGACGGACAAAATAGAGCCGTGGCAAAGAGTATAAATTTTGGCCTCATTTACGGCATGGGCTCAAGCAAGCTGGCAAATCAAGTAAATATCACAAGAGCAGAGGCAAAAGAGTATATAGAGCGCTATTTTAAGGCGTTTGCGACGATCAAAGAGTTTTTGGAGAGCATAAAAATTTCAGCCAAAAACGACGGCTTTGTGCAGACACTACTTGGTAGAAAGCGCTACTTTGACTTTAAAAGTGCCACACCTATGCAAATAGCCATGTTTGAGCGCGAGGCGGTAAATACGGTTTTTCAAGGCTCCGCAGCAGACCTTGTCAAGATGGCGATGGTAAAAGTTAGAGAAAATTTAGATGAAAAAGCGAGTATGTTGCTTCAGATACATGACGAGCTGATCTTTGAAGTAAAAGACGAATTTGCGCAGGAATTTGGCAGAGCGACGCAAAAGACGATGGAGGAAATTTACACGTTAAATGTGCCACTTAAAACATCGCTAAATATCGCCAAAAACTGGGGCGAGTTAAAGTAGAGTAAATTTTGGCTGGCCTATCTAAATTTAAATGAGCTAGCCTATTTTTACTTTGTTTTTATCTTGTAATTTAAACGGCATATAATAGGTAAATTTTAGCGCTTGCTTTTTTGCATAGATAAATTTTCAAACATATAAGCCAAAATGCAACCAGCCAGGTAGCAAACAATGTCCGTCCAGTCAAATGTCCCACCAAAAATTATCCGTAATATTGAGCTTTTGACACCTAAAATTTCAAGAATTTTGAGGTATTGCAAGGCTTCTATAAAAAGTGAAATGGCAAAGACAACAATGGCTAAATTTATAGGAGCTACCCTAAATATAGCTCGCCCAAACGCATAAAGCATCACAGTAGCTAGCACATCGCCGATATAGTGCCTTATAAAACCACCTTTTATAAAGGTAGCGATGTAAATTTCTATCGACAAAATAATAACGCCAGTCACCACCCAACCTACTCTTCTTTTTTGGCTAAACTCATCTTTTTTTACAGGCAAATTTATAGCTTCTTTAGCATCTTCTTTCAAATTTATCCTTTTAAATTTATCTCGCGGATTTTAACACAGATAAAAAATGCTTCTCATATTTTAGGGTTATATAAAATAAAACTTAAATTTTTTTATTAATAATTTTTAAAAACAAAGTATGAAAAAATTAGATTTTATAGTTTATACAAAGTAAAATTTATAAATTTCAAAAGAGTGGTGGTGATGCAGAAATTTAGACCAAAATCACCTAACACAAGCTTTTATCTAATGCAAAACTCTCGCTTTTGTCAAATTAATCTTAAAATATAAGTTTAATCTCAATTCATAAGAGATATAATCAACATTAAATTTACATTTAACTTAGGAGGTTTCATGGATTTTCTCATGAATTTAAGTGAAGGCGTGCAGTTTGCTATCCAGCTTCTCATCGTCCTTATCTGTTTGTTCTACGGAGCTAAAAAAGGCGGCATCGCGCTTGGTATGCTAGGCGGTATCGGTCTTATAGTTCTCGTTTTTGGATTTAACATCGAACCTGGTAAGCCTGCCATCGATGTTATGCTAACTATCCTTGCTGTCGTTGTGGCAAGTGCTACACTTCAAGCTAGTGGCGGTCTTGATGTCATGCTTCAAATAGCAGAAACCATACTTAGAAAAAATCCAAAATATGTAAGTATCCTAGCTCCATTTGTAACATGTACGCTTACTATTTTATGCGGAACTGGACACGTTGTTTATACCGTGCTTCCTATCGTTTATGATATCGCTATCAAAAATGGCATCCGCCCAGAGCGTCCTATGGCTGCAAGTTCTATCGCTTCACAAATGGGTATCATCGCTAGCCCAGTTTCAGTCGCTGTTGTAACCCTCACTAGCTTTCTTATCAATGCTAAAACTCACTTAGCTGGCTTTGATGGATACTTAGACCTTTTAAAGATCACTATCCCATCAACATTTTGTGGCGTTTTGGCGATAGGAATTTTTAGCTGGTTTAGAGGCAAAGACCTTGATAAAGACGAAGTCTTTCAAGCAAAACTTCAAGACCCTGAGTTTAAAAAATACGTTTATGGCGACAGCGCAACACTTCTAGGCAAAAAACTTCCTATGCACCAATGGGCTGCAATGTGGATATTTTTAGGCTCTATCCTTGTAGTCGCACTTCTTGGATATTTTAAAGATCTTCGCCCAAGCTGGACTACTTATAAAGACGCAACAGTCGTTCAAATAGTAGCAAACCTTCCAACTGAGCAAAAAGTCTTAAAAACCTTAAAGATAAAAGACGCCAGCATCCAAACTGAAGCTGCTGAGCTAAAAGTTTCAAACGACAAGCTAAATTCAAATCAAAAAGCTCAATCAGTCAAAATCATCGGCAAAGATGCAAATCAAACTCTTACTCGCACAGCTGATGGTGCAGTAACATATATAAATGAAAAAGGTGCAAAAGAGGAATTCCAAGGTGCTTATATCAACATAAGCAACAAACTAGCCTCTTCAAAGAGTCTAAGCATGGTTCATGTTATCCAAATTTTCATGCTTTTAACAGGTGCAATCATCTTGATATTTACTCCAACAGATGCTAGTAAGATCGGTAAAAATGAGATCTTTAGATCAGGCATGATCGCTCTTGTTGCTGTATTTGGTATCTCTTGGATGGCTGAGACTATGTTTGCAGTGCATACTCCGATGATGAAAGAAGCACTAGGTGGCATCGTAAAAGAGCACCCTTGGACCTATGCGGTTATGCTACTTATCATCTCTAAATTTGTTAATTCTCAAGCTGCAGCTTTGGTTGCGTTCGTGCCATTAGCACTAAATATCGATGTAAATCCTGCTGTAATCCTAGCCTTTGCGCCAGCTTGCTATGGATACTACATCCTACCAACATACCCAAGCGACCTTGCGGCTATTCAGTTTGATAGAAGTGGTACAACGCATATTGGTAAATTTGTTATCAACCACAGCTTCATCTTCCCAGGCCTTATCGGCGTTATAGTCTCTTGTATATTTGGCTATATCTTCGCTACTGCGTTTGGCTATCTATAATAGATAAATTTCTTGCTGCCTTTTGGTGGCAAGAAATTTCTTCATCAAAGCTTATCTTGAAATTTCTGCTTGTTACTCATATAAACAAAGCTAAGCACCTCAGCCACAGCCCTAAAAAGGTGCGCTGGTATCGTATCATCGACCTCACAAACCCTATAAAGCTCCCTTGCAAGAGGTGGATTTTCATAAATTTGCACTCCGTTTTCAACCGCTACCTTTTTTATCTGAAGTGCTAAGAAATCAACCCCTTTAGCAAGTATTATCGGCGCTTCGTCGCGGCTTTTGTCGTATCTGATCGCCACGGCGTAGTGAGTTGGGTTTGTAATGACGACGTCAGCTTGTGGGATGTTTTGCATCATACGGCGCTTGGCAGCACGCATTTGCGCTTGGCGGATCCTGCCCTTAACCTGCGGATCACCCTCCATCTGCTTATACTCGTCCTTGATCTCTTGCTTGCTCATGCGAAGGTCTTTAAAATACTGAAAACGCACGATGAGCAGGTCAGCAAGACCGATCACAAAAAGTATAAAAAGCATGACGCTAACTAGGATGATTAGTTTCTCTTTTAGCCATGCAAGCTGGTCAAACATAGAAAAAAAGAGCGTGTGCGGAAGCTCTTTTATAAACTGCAAGAAAAAGTAAAATCCAACGCCAAAGACGATGCTTACCTTAACGACGATCTTGACGCTCTCGATCGCCTTTTTCATAGAAAATAAATTTTTTAGCCCTTTTAGCGGATTTATCTTGCCAAAATTTGGCGTTATGGGCTTTGTGGTAAATATAAAACCAAACTGCATTACATTTGCGATTATGCCAGCAACCGCGACGCAGATACAAACTGGCAATATCATCAAAAGCGCCCTGCCAAAGGTATTTACAACGATCATTTTTACCGTTGGCAAAGTCAGTGGCTGACCGATAAATTTAGAGTAGTAGATGTAAAGCGAGATGACCTGATCTTTCATAAAATTTAGCATCGCAAGCAGCACGCCAATAGCAATAACTAGGGTCACAAAGCCTGATAGATCCTGACTTTTGGGGACGTTGCCGTCCTTTTTGGCGTCTTCTATCTTTTTGGGGGTCGCTTCTTCGGTTTTTTCCTGATCTTCGCCTGCCATCTTTGTCCTAAGCTCGCTTAAATTTGGGCGATTATAGCCAAAATGCGGTTAAACTATCCGCTAAATTTAAATTTTGCAATTCAAAAAAACTAAGCCGTTTTAGGCGTTTTTGGATAAAATTAGCAAAATTAAGGAGCACGCAAAATGTCATTTTTAGAAAGCTTGTTTAACATTTTTAAAGCTAAAAAACCGCCAAAAAGCAACGAAGAGCTACTTTTAGACGAGTATGCAAGCATTTACGCTGAAATAAAAGAGAAAAATTTAAACGAATACGACTTTTTATGTGAGCTCATACGATTACTCTCTTTTTCAAGAGCTAGACGCTACGACTTTTGCCTTGAAAAGTGCCTAGTTGATGGCGACGCCGAGGCACTAAATGATCTCATTTTTCAATACGCTAAGCTAAATTTACTCCCAGGATGCAGCGGTGGATATGATCAGTGCGAGAAGCTCATACCGGCATTTTTTGCTATCGCTTGTGGCGACACAGATAGCATGGCAAGCATCTTTCCAAAAGGCCTGCCACCTAGCAAAAACGGCTATAAATTTCTATGCGTTATGCATGATCTGCTAACGGCGATGCTTTGGCAAGATGAAAATTTACTCGCCCCTGCCCTAGAAAAGGCTCGCACTTTTGCAGAGTCTAAAAAGCCGGCAAATGAAAGAGAAGCGGTTAAATTTGTGCTAGCTCTGCATGAAAAAGATACGGCCGCTATGAGCGAGCATTTGCAGAAATTTTGCTCCACTTTTGGCAGGACAGATTCACCCAAATTTGAAAAACGCCTCTACATTTTCGCGCACGGACTTCACGCCTTAGCGCGTTACTTTTTACCGCTTGAACTCTTTAAAGAGATAAAACTACCAAAAAATGAAAATTTCAGTAAATTTTACGCAAAGAGGCTCTTTCAAAATGAAATTCCTAAGCCAAAACTTTATTTTACTTTTCCGCCTGAGCTTAAACTGATAAATGTGATCTTAAGCGCACCAGTAGCTAAAACGCTAGTATATCAGCCACATTTGCCAAGTGATAAAACATTTTTCTTAGATCACACATCTATGATAAGAAATTTAGCCGATGAGATCACAAGATCAGGGGCATTAAAGTAGAATTTATAAACTTTTGGCTAATATTCACACCTTACAACCAATAAAGCTCCATAAATCTTTTGCAAAAAAGTGCTTTTTGGTCTTACCAAATTTTAGAAAGGTAGAGTATGTCAAAATACGCTATATTTAAGCATGGCGGTAAGCAATATCGTGTTAGCGAGGGCGAGTTTCTTAAGCTAGATCACTTTAGTGCTGAAGCTAAATCAACCGTTGAGATTACAGAAGTTTTAGCTGTAAACGACGGCGAAGTAAAGGTAGGTGCGCCATTTGTTAAGGGTGCAAAAGTTGTTCTTGAGGTCGTTAATGAAGGCAAAGACAAAAAAGTAGTTATCTACAAAAAACGCAGACGTAAAGACTCAAAACTAAAACGCGGCTTTAGAAGACAATTTACACGTGTAAAAGTCGTAAGTATCGCAGCTTAAGGAGATAAGATATGGCACACAAAAAAGGTCAAGGTTCAACCCAAAATAACCGTGATAGTATCGGACGCCGATTAGGTGTTAAGAAATTTGGTGGCGAGTTCGTTCGTGCTGGAAATATAATCATCCGCCAAAGAGGAACAGCAACTCACGCTGGAAACAACGTAGGTCTTGGCAAAGATCACACTATTTTTGCATTAGTCGATGGCTTTGTAAAATTTGAAAGACTTGATAAAAACAGAAAAAAAGTATCTGTTTATCCAGCTGCATAATCCCAGGGGCCTTCGCCCCTTTTTTCTTTTTAAATCCACTCAAAAATTTAACAAATTTAATTTATCTTACATAATTTTATATATAGCTTGGCATTTTAGACAAATACCAAACCATATAAATTTATCTTATTTCGCTTTTAATAAAGCAAGCTCTTGCGCTAGGAATTCCCCTGTGTAGCTGCCAGTTTTTTTATAGTTTTTAGCTACATCTTTGACGCTGCCGCACGCTATCACTTTACCGCCTTTTGCGCCGCCTTCTGGCCCAATATCTACGATATAGTCGCAGTTTTTGATGACATCCATATTATGCTCGATCACAAAGACTGAATTTCCAAGATCGACTAGGTGATTTAGCACCTTTACAAGCCTATCTACGTCAGCAAAATGAAGCCCTGTCGTTGGCTCATCAAGTATGTAAAGCGTATTTCCAGTGTCGCTTCTACTAAGCTCTTTTGCTAGCTTTACGCGTTGCGCCTCGCCGCCACTAAGTGTGACTGCATTTTGTCCAAGTGTGATGTAGCCAAGCCCCACGTCTTGCAGCGTGGTGAGCTTTGAAGCGATCTTTGGCACAGCCTTAAAAAACTCAACCGCCTCATCTATGCTCATATTTAGCACCTCGGCGATGTTTTTGCCTTTGTATAAAATTTCCAAGGTCTGAGCGTTATATCTAGCACCATTACAAACGTCACAAACCACGTTGATATCAGGCAAAAAGTGCATCTCGATCGTGATCTCACCCTCGCCTTGGCACTTCTCGCAGCGCCCACCTTTGACGTTAAAGCTAAAGCGCCCTATTTTATAGCCTCTAAGCTTGGCCTCTTTAGTCTGCGCAAATAAATTTCTTATCTCATCCATCACGCCAGTATAAGTTGCTGGATTTGAGCGTGGAGTGCGGCCTATCGGGCTTTGATCTAGGTAGATCACCTTGTCTAAATTTTCAAGTCCGCTTAAATTTACCCCAGCTATCTTTTTAACTTTTTTAGCTCTATTTAGCTGCTCCTGTGCCTCTGGAAGCAGGGTCTGAAGCACTAGCGAGCTCTTACCAGATCCTGAAACGCCAGTGATGCCAACAAGGTTTCTAAGCGGAAATTTAGCGGTTAAATTTGAGATATTATTGATATTTACATTTGAAATTTCGAGCCACTTCTCAGCTTTTCTATTTTTTTGATAGTCGATCTTTTTCTTACCATTTATGTATTGTGCAGTCTGAGTGTCTGAACCCAAAAGTTCTTTTGCTGTGCCTGCAAAGACCACACTACCGCCAAATTTACCAGCTCCAGGGCCGATATCTACGATATAGTCAGCCTCTTCTATCGTCTTTTTATCATGCTCGACGACGATTACGGAGTTGCCTTTGGCTTGTAAATTTCTAAGTGTTTTTATGAGTTTTAACGTATCTCGCTCGTGAAGGCCGATACTTGGCTCATCAAGCACGTACATGACGCCACTGAGCCCACTTCCTATCTGGCTTGCGATCCTGATGCGCTGTGCCTCGCCGCCGCTGATCGTCCTAGCATCGCGCCCAAGCGACAAGTAGCCAAGCCCCACGTCGTATAAAAAGAAAAGCCTCTCGTTGATCTCTTTTAAGATAGGCTTTGCGATCGCCTTGTCGTAGTCGCTAAGATAGGTAAAATTTTTCTCATTTGAGAAAAATGCAGTGCAGTTTTCTATGCTCATATCCAAAATTTCACCAAGCCCAAGGCCAGCGACCTTGACTGCTAGACTTTGAGGTTTTAGTCTATGACCGTTGCAAGCGTCACAAATTTTCTCACTCATATACTCGTCAAAGTCCTTATAATCCTTCAAAAGTCCGTGTGAAATTTTAACTACTCCGTCAAATTTTCTAAGTAGTTTATTTCGCTTCCAAAAAAACTCAACATCCTTGACGTTGCCATATAAAACGAGCCTCTTTTCATCTTCGCTAAGCTCATAATATGGCTTTTTGATATCGATGCCGTTTTGCTCACAAAAGGCAAGCAAAAATTTATAGTAATAGCTCATGTTGTAACCGTAAAGTAGCTTGATCGCGCCGTTTTCTATCGACTTTTCCTCGTCGATGATCTTGCTCATATCTAGGCTATACCTTATACCAAGTCCGTCGCAGTGCTCGCAGGCGCCCTTTGGTGAGTTAAAGCTAAAGCTTAGCGGCTCAAGCGGCGTAAATGAAATTTTGCAGTCAAAACAAGCCATGTGCTCGCTGTAGTGTATAAAACTCTCTTTTAAGCCAAGCTCGTCAGCATTTGCGATCTCTATCTCGACCTCACCAAAGCTCTCATTTAGCGCCTTTTCGACGTCGCTTGCAAGGCGTTCGTGATTTTGCTCGTCGATAGCGATCCTATCAACGATGACCTTTATCGTATGTTTTTTCGTTTTTGCAAGCTCGATCTCCTCGTCAAGCCTCACCACCACGCCATCTATCTGCGCCCTTACAAAGCCTTTTTGACGTAAATTTTCGATCAAGTCCGCCCATGTGCCCTTTTTCTCACGAACTAGCGGCGCATAGATGATCACTTTTGCGCCAAGTGGGAGCTTTGAAATTTCATTTATGATGTCGCTCGCACTCATTTTTGAGATAGGTTTGCCGCATTTATGGCAGTGCTGCACACCAACCCTTGCATATAAAAGCCTTAGATAATCATAAATTTCAGTGATCGTGCCAACCGTTGAGCGAGGGTTTTTTGAAGTTGTCTTTTGATCGATCGCGATTGCAGGCGTTAGGCCCTCGATCTTATCAACATCAGGCTTGCCCACACGGTCTAAAAACTGCCTAGCGTAGCTACTAAGGCTCTCCATATACCTGCGCTGCCCCTCAGCATAGAGCGTGTCAAAGGCTAGCGTGCTCTTACCGCTGCCGCTAAGACCGGTAAAAACTACTAATTTATTTTTAGGAATTTCAAGGTTTAAATTTTTAAGATTGTGCTCTCTTGCACCGGTAATTTTTATAGTATCATTCATTAAATTTATACGACCTTTTTAAAATTTTAATCTGTAAATTTAGTCTAAAAGTGATAAAAACTTTATAAAGTAGTTTAGAGAAATTAAGCGTGCTATGAAAATTTAAGAGTATATTTATATCATTTTCAGTTTTTTTTGATATTCTACGCCAAAATTTTATTTAAGGAGAAAAAATGTCTGTAAAAATAACCGATATATGCATAAGCTGTGGCTCATGCATAGATGAGTGCCCAGTTTCAGCTATTGTTGATGATAGCGACAACCCAACTGGAGCAGATACATACTATGTTTATTCAAACAAATGCGTTGAGTGCGTAGGCTACAACGACGAGCCAGCCTGTGCATCTGCCTGTCCAACTGATGGTTGCATCGTTTGGGATGCCGTAGTAGCAGGACAACCTTCACGTGATCAAATTGGTGCTGACGCTCGCACTGGCAGCACTCCAGTTATCCAATAAATTTACAAAATTTAGGCTCAAATTTGAGCCTATTTTATTTTTAAGCTTTATTTGATATAATTGCCAACTTCATTTAAATAACCTAAATTTTAAGGAAAATTTATGCAAAGAACACTTTCTATTATTAAGCCTGACGCTGTTAAGAAAAATGTTGTTGGAAAGATTATAGATAGATTTGAAAGCAATGGCTTAAGAATCGCAGCTGCAAAGAAAATTAAACTTAGCAAATGTGATGCAAAAGCATTTTATGCAGTTCATAAAGATAGACCTTTCTTCAACGATCTAGTTGATTTTATGGTAAGCGGACCAGTTGTAGTTATGGTTTTAGAGGGCGAAAATGCAGTTGCTAAAAACCGCGAGCTAATGGGTGCAACTAACCCAAAAGAAGCAGCACCTGGCACTATTAGAGCTGATTTTGCTGATAGCATTGACGCAAACGCAGTTCACGGAAGCGACAGCCTAGAAAACGCTATAAATGAGATAAATTTCTTCTTTGCTTCAAGAGAAATTTGCTAATTTTGGACTAAAATTTGATTATTCCGTTTTCTAAAATAGCAAACAAAGAGATAAACTTTGAGCTAGTAAGAAACAATGATCTAGTTTTTAGTGGAATTTTAAAAAGAAAAGACCCTTTTTTAGTAAAATGCCAAGGCACTATAAAGGGCGAGATAAAATATATTTGCGATCGATGCGGTGATGAATTTATGTTGCCTATCGATCAGGACGTAGAGCTAAATTTAAGTGATGGTGTCTATAAAGACAGAGAAAATGAGCTTAGCGATACGGTTGAATTTTTTGATGGCAATATTGATTTAAAAGAAGTTTTTGAAAGTGAATTAGAAGCTTTTAAGAGCGATTATTTTTATTGTGAAAAATGTAAAAATTTATAAAGGAGAGTAAAATGGCAGTACCAAAGCGAAGAGTGAGTCATTCTCGTGCAGCAAAACGTAGAACACATTACAAAGTTACACTTCCAGTGCCTGTAAAAGACAAAGATGGTTCTTGGAAAATGCCTCACCGCATAAACAAAACAACAGGTGAATACTAAAATATGATTCGCATTGCTATTGATGCTATGGGTGGTGATTTTGGTGCAGAGCCTATAATATATGGCGTTATCGAAGCACTGAAAGAGGCAGAATTTAAAGCTGTATTAGTTGGCGATAGCAATGCCATAAAACCACTCATCCCACAACCCTATTTAAAAAATATAGAATTTATAGAAGCTACAGAAGTTATCTCTATGGCTGACGGAGCAACAGACGCGCTAAAAAGAAAAGATAGCACGATCTACAAAGCTGTTGAGCTTTTAAAAGACAAAAATGTTGATGCTGTCGTTTCTGCTGGTCACAGCGGTGCTACTATGAGCTTAGCTACATTAAGAGTTGGTAGATTAAAAAATGTATCTCGTCCAGCGATCGCAACACTTATGCCTAATTCAAAAGAGACAGCTACTTTGGTTTTGGACGTTGGTGCAAATGTTGATTGCAGAAGCGAACACTTGTTTCAATTTGCCATAATGGGCGAAGCCTATGCAAAAGAAATTTTAGGCAGAAAAGAGCCAAAAGTAGGTCTTTTGTCAAACGGCGAAGAGGAAAGCAAAGGCAATGAAGTCAGCAAAGAGGCCTTTAAACTAGTTTCTAGGCTTGATAGCTTTGTTGGCAATGCAGAGGGCAATCAAATTTTTGATGGTAGCATTGATGTCATGGTTTGCGACGGTTTTATGGGAAATATCCTACTAAAAACGAGCGAAGGCGTCGCTGATGCCATAGGCAAAATCATCAAAAAGCAAGTCAAAAAATCACCCCTTGCTATGGCTGGATCGGTGCTTATGAGAAAAGTTTTCAAAACTCTAAAAAAACAAGTCAGCTACGATGAGTATGGCGGCGCTCCGCTTCTTGGTGTAAATGGCTGCGTCATCATAAGTCACGGCAAAAGCAACTCAAAAGCTATAAAAAATGCAATCTTTCAAGCAATTAAATTTGCTAATTCGAATATAAATAAAGTTATAGAAGAAGAACTTTCACACTTTGCAAGGTAAAATATGCCAAAAGCTTCATTGATCTCCATTGCGTCATATGTCCCGGAAAAAATTTTAACAAATTTTGATTTTGAAAAAATGGTCGATACGAGCGATGAGTGGATAGTAAAGCGAACTGGCATAGAGCAAAGACACATTGCAACGACTGAGATAACAAGCGACCTTGGCACAAAAGCTGCCGAGCTAGCTATAAAACGCTCAGGCCTTGAAAAATCACAAATCGATGCAGTGATATGCGCTACGATATCTCCAGATCATCTTTGCATGCCTTCAACTGCTTGCAAAATAGCTGTAAATTTAGGTTTAAATTTTGGCATTACAGCTTTTGATATAAGTGCGGCTTGCACGGGATTTATCTATCTTTTGGAGCTTGCAAATTCCCTTGTTACAAGCGGTGCTAAGAAAAATGTCTTGATCATAGGAGCCGAAAAACTAAGCTCGATGGTTGATTACACTGACAGAAGCACTTGCATTCTTTTTGGCGACGGAGCTGGCGCTGCTGTGATAAGCGCTAGCGAAGAAAACGAGATCATCGACATCCACACTGCAAGCGATGGCAGACAGGCTGAGCTTTTGATAACTCCAGGATGTGGTAGTGCATTTCCAGCTAGCGATGAGACGCTAAAAAATAGGCTGAATTTCATCCACATGAGCGGAAATGAGGTCTTTAAGATAGCGGTTCAAACGCTTAGCAAAAGCGTGATAGAAATTTTACACGAAAATAAAATGCAAAGCGAAGATATCGACTTTTTCATACCTCATCAAGCAAATATCAGGATAATAGACGCCGTAAAAAATAGGCTAAATTTCACTGACGAGCAGTGCGTTTTGACAGTTGCAAAATATGGCAACACAAGCTCTGCTTCGATCCCAATGGCGATAAATGATGCTTACGAGGATGGACGCATCAAAAATGGTTCAGTTTTGCTTCTTGATGCATTTGGTGGTGGCTTTACTTGGGGTTCAGCGATACTAAAATTTGGCGGTAGAAATTTTAGCGATCTGTAATTAACCGCTTCTATACCCAAAACTCTAAATTTAATAAAATTTCTACAACATCCTCTATGAATTTTTAAAAATTTCCATTCATTTTCAAATGCATATTAAAATTACAATGATTAAAATTTTCAGATCTATTTAATTAGAATTTAAATTTTTATGGATATAATTTCGCAATCAATAAAATTTATTATTAAGGAGAAAAAATGTTAGTAACAAAAAAAGCACCTGACTTTACAGCTGCAGCAGTTTTAGGAAACAATCAAATTGTAAATGATTTCAACCTTTACAAAAACATCGGCGAAAAAGGCGCTGTTGTATTCTTCTACCCAATGGACTTTACATTCGTTTGCCCAAGCGAGATCATCGCGTTTGATAAAAGATATGACGAGTTCAAGTCACGTGGTATCGAAGTTATCGCGGTTTCTTGCGACAACCAGTTCTCACACTTTGCATGGAAAGAGACTCCAGTAAATAAAGGCGGTATCGGCAAAGTTCGCTTCCCGATCGTAGCTGACATGACAAAATCAATCGCTCGCGGCTTTGACGTACTTCTAGAAGACGCTGGCGTAGCACTTCGCGGATCATTCCTACTTGACAAAGATGGCACAGTTCGCCACGCAGTTATAAACGACCTACCACTTGGCAGAAACATTGACGAGATGATCAGGATGGTAGATACTATGCTATTTACAAATGAGCACGGCGAAGTTTGCCCAGCTGGCTGGCACAAAGGTGACTCTGGTATGAAACCAAGCACTGAAGGTGTTGCTGACTACCTTTCACACAACGAAAGCAAACTATAATTATTCAAATTTCTAGGCAGCTTTGCCTAGAAATTCTCTCTCTATACAAATTTAAATATTTTTTTAATATAACTTTATATATGATAGCGATGTTTTAATAAATAACCTTTTTTGGAGACCCCATGGAGTTTAAGGGCAGGCAAGAACTTGTCGAAAATTGCGAGGAATGCATACTTGATTTAAGAGCTAAATTTATAGATGAGGGTATCAAATTTTGCAGACAACTAACCCTTGTAGTGCCACACGAGCAGATGAAAATTTGCCTTGAGAGTATCTTTGACGCGCTACTCATCCAAAAGCCAAATGCCACACAAATTCGCGACGACTTAAACAGCCTAATACCAAAACTAAATGCAAAAGATGAGCTAGTAAATTTCTTGCTCTTAAATTTGACACTAAATTTTAGTCACGCCTGCGACGATGCAGTATATGTGGGTTATTTTGTAAATGCCGTCTCAAGGATGAAAGAAATTTTATATAACACACAGGATCATCAAGAGGCGACTGTAAAAACGATGATCGATACTGGCTCATTTTTTTACGAAGATCCGATCAATACATTTACACGCATGAAAAATGCCAAGGTTCGCCCTGAGTTTTTAAATTTATACGACGGACTAAATATAAAATACGAAGCCGAAATTTTAGAGGTTAAAGAAGATAGCGTCGTTTTTCGCGTAGATATGATGCAAATTTTAGCCATGAAGCAAGATGGCAAGGGCTTTATCCTGCCAAATAGCTTTTTATCAAAGCAGCTTCGCGCTGATATCGTAGACTACAATATCGCCGATAAAAGCGTCATACTTTCAAATTTCTCACGCACAGCGACCATGCACGCAAATAAAAGACAATTTCAGCGCGTCTTGCCAAACCGCTTTACTAAAATCTCACTTCAAGGCGGCCAAGGCAAGTTAGAGGGCAGTCTTTATGATATTTCTGAAGATGGGCTTAGCGTATTAAGCCAACAAACTGCAAATTTTAGAGATGGCGAGGAGTTAGAAGCTAATTTTGATCTTTTATTTTCACAAAACGAAGTAAAAAGCGTATCTTTAAAGCTAAAACTTGTCACGGAGCTAGCCTACAAGGGCTACATAAGATACTGCATGCGCTTTATCAATAACAACAAAACCATCGAGGAATTTACCCAAAAGCGCGTCAAAGAGACACTCGACGAGCTTCGCTCACGCATAAATTTATACGAATAAGGCAATTAGTGAAAACCATACAAGAGAATTTAAAACTTTTTTACATCGGACTAAAAGATAAAGAGCCATTTTTTTATAAAAATAAGGACCTAACCACCCACGCAGCCATCATTGGTATGACTGGTAGCGGCAAAACAGGCCTTGGTATCACGCTTTTAGAAGAGGCCTGCATAGACAACATCCCCTCTATCATCATCGATCCAAAGGGCGATATCACAAATTTAGCCCTCACCTTTCCGCAGATGAGAGCGGAGGATTTTTTACCTTATGTCGATGAAGCAGAAGCGGCAAACAAAGGTCAAAGCGTAGAGGAATTTGCCGCCGCTCAGGCTGAGCTTTGGAGAAACGGCATAGAGTCGAGCTTTCAAGACCTTGAGCGGGTAAAAATTTTAAAAGATAGTGCTAGCTTTAATATCTATACGCCAAAAAGCTCAGCTGGCATAGGTGTGGCGCTACTTAGCGACTTTGCTTGCCCAAATATTAGTGACGAAGAAATTTTTAGCAACTATATAAACTCACTCGCAGCGTCGGTGCTATCGCTTATTGGCATGAATTCAGAGGATATGAGCTCAAAAGAGCAGCTGCTTATCTCCACTATATTTGAGAGCAAATTTAAAGAACAAAAAGACGTCACTATCGAAGAGCTTATAAATTTCATAGCAAATCCGCCGTTTAAAAAGATAGGCGTTTTTGACGTGGATACCTTCTATCCAAGCAGTGAGCGTCTAAAGCTTGCCATGAAGATAAACGCACTCATCGCAAGTCCAAACTTTAAGGGCTGGACGCAGGGCGTTAGACTAGAAATTTCAAAGATGCTTTTTGACGAAAACGGCAAAGCAAAGTGCAATATCTTTACGATCTCACACCTAAATGACGCTGAAAGGATGTTTTTTGTCACCCTTTTACTAAACGAGATCATCGCGTGGATGCGCGGCACAGAGGGCACTAGCTCACTTAGAGCGATCCTATATATGGATGAAATTTTTGGCTTCTTTCCGCCAAACGCAAATCCGCCGTCAAAAACGCCTATGCTCACACTCTTAAAACAAGCCCGTGCATTTGGTTTGGGCTGCGTTTTAAGCACGCAAAACCCAGTCGATCTTGACTACAAAGGCCTTAGCAACATCGGCACTTGGTTCATCGGTCGTCTCCAAACAGCGCAGGACAAAGCCCGCGTGATCGACGGACTAAGCGGCATCACAGGCTCAAGCTTAGACAAAGCTTCACTTGAAAATCTCATATCAAATTTAGCCAAAAGAAATTTCTTACTCAAAAATATAAACGAGGACGGCTTAAACGTCATCTCCACGCGCTGGGCACTTAGCTATCTAAAAGGCCCGCTAAGCCGCGAGCAAATTTCAAATTTAATGAAAGATAAAAAAGAAAATTTAAGAAGCCAAGACGTAGATAAAAGTGAGATGAAATTTAGCGCAAAGCCTATCATCTCAAGTGCGATCACACAGCTTTATGCTAACTCAAAAAGCCTTACACCAAATTTGCTAGCAAGCGCAAAAGTGAGAATTTACGACGCTAAAAAGGGCATAGACAGCGTTTGCGAGGTGAGCTATCTTTACGAGCTTAGTGAAAACGACAAAGAGCCAAACTGGAGCGAGGCTAGCGAAGGCATGCACGTTGATGCGAGCGAAAATGAGCCAAGCGGCGCAAGCTTTGCTGCTGTGCCAAATTTCATAACGAGCGCTAAAAATTTTGACGCTTTAGAGAAAGATTTTAAAGAGTTTTTGTATAGAAATTTCAAATTTAACACCTTTGAAGCTATGGGAATTTACTCAAAAGAAAACGAGTCAAAAGAGGAGTTTTTTATAAGGCTTCAGGACAAGTGCAATGAAATTTTAGAGGAGCAAACCGCAAAACTCACGGCTAAATTTGAAAAAGAGCAAAAAAGCTTGCAAGATAAGCTAAACAAAGCCCTTGCAAAGCTTGATAAAGAGCAAAAAGAGATGACCACAAGCGGCCTTGACGCTGCTATAAATATAGGCGCAAGCATATTTGGAGCGATATTTGGCAATAAGCTCTTGTCTCGCCAAAACGCGGGCAAGATCGCATCAAGTGCTAGAAGCGCAAACAAGGTCTTAAAAGAGCGAAGCGACGTTAAGCTTAGCGAGCAAAGCGTAAATGATATAAGCTTAGCCATAAGCGAGCTCGAAGAGAAATTTGCACAAGAGTGTGACACACTAAAAGAGGCAAATGATGTTAAGAACATCACGATAAATGAAACGCAAATTTCGCCAAAGAAAAGCGACATCTACGACGAAAAAATCGTGCTTTTGTGGAGATGATTTATAAAAAAATTAGTATTTTTTTATTATCATTTCTCTTTAAATTTAAAAGGTAAAATATGCAAAATTTAATACTTTATGCCGTTAGCTACCTGCTTGGCAGCATCCCATCAGGGCTCATACTAGCAAAAATTTTTGGACATGTTGATATAAAAAAAGAGGGCAGCAAAAGCATAGGTGCGACAAATGTTTTAAGGGTTTTAAAGCAAACAAACCCAAAACTCGCCAAAAAGCTAGCCATTTTAACCGTAGTTTGTGACGTGCTTAAGGGCGTTTTGCCACTCATCATAGCCTCTTTGCTTGGAGCTAGCCAAAGCGTGCTTTGGACGATGGCAGTTTTAAGCGTTGCGGGGCATTGTTTTTCTATATTTTTAGGCTTTCAAGGTGGCAAAGGCGTGGCAACTGGGGCTGGCGTGCTCGCATTTTTCTTGCCAGTTGAGATCATAATCGCTCTTGTCGTTTGGTTTTTGGTCGGTAAATTTTTAAAGATAAGCTCTCTAGCCTCGCTATGCGCGCTGATAGCTCTCATCGCATCAAGCTTTATCATCCACCCAGAGCTTGATGAAATTTACACTCACGCGCCGATCCTCATCATCGCATTTTTGGTAGTTTATAAGCACATACCAAATATCGTTCGCCTGCTTTCAGGCAAGGAGCAAAAAGTCGTATGAAAAGTGAAATAACAACGATCATTAAGGATTATAAATTTCAAACCGTCATAGGGATGTTTGACTTTGAGCGAGTTGCAAAGCAAGAGGTAAAAGTAAGCTTAGAATTTCGCTCAACTAGCTTGATTGATTATGTTTTGGTGGCGGATTTTATAAAAGAATTTTACAATGAGATGAAATTTCAAAGCGTAGAAGAGTCACTGGAAGCAACCTGCAAAGCGCTAAAAGAGAGGTTTAACTCGCTTACTAGTTTGGATATGGAGATTTTAAAAACCGAGATTTTACCAAATGCAATTGTCGGTGCAAAAATCAGCACTGTTTTTTAAAAATTTATTAAAGTATCTTGAAATATTTCTTAATTTATGATACAATCGACCATAAATTTTAGTTTAAGGAAAAGAAATGCGTATTTTAATAGTAGAAGACGAAGTAACGCTAAATAAGACGATTGCTGAGGGGTTGCAAGAGTTTGGTTATCAGACAGATAGCTCTGAAAATTTCAAAGACGCTGAGTACTACATCGGCATCAGAAACTACGACTTAGTTTTAACCGACTGGATGCTTCAAGATGGTGACGGCGTTGATCTTATAAACATCATAAAACATAAATCTCCACGCACCTCAGTTGTAGTTCTTTCTGCAAAAGACGACAAAGAGAGCGAGATAAAAGCACTTAGAGCTGGCGCTGATGACTACATCAAAAAACCATTTGATTTTGATATTTTAGTAGCTAGACTAGAGGCTAGACTACGCTTTGGTGGCACAAATATCATCAAAATAGACGAGCTTATCATCAACCCTGACGAAGAGAAGATCACATATCTTGGCCGCGACATCGAGCTAAAAGGTAAGCCATTTGAGGTACTTACTCACCTTGCAAGACACTCAGACCAGATCGTATCTAAAGAGCAACTACTTGACGCTATCTGGGAAGAGCCAGAGCTCGTAACCCCAAATGTTATCGAGGTTGCTATTAACCAAATTCGCCAAAAAATGGACAAACCGCTAAATATTTCGACAATAGAAACTGTCAGAAGACGCGGATATAGATTTTGCTTTCCCAAAAAAGCTTAAGAAATAGATTTATACTGCAATTAGCATCTGGTGCGATGATGCTAATTGCCGTTGTTTCGGTGATGCTCTATCACTACATAAGAGTCACCGTTTTTCAAAGCGTAGTTAGCGAGCTAAACCAGCAAGCCACAGCCTACATAAACAACCCGCAAAGTTTCAACCCAGACGATCTAAAAACTTTTACTATAGAAATCCCAAACAAAACTCTAGCCACTGTAAAAGCGGGCGAGCTTAAAGGCGAAAAGCCCTACCTTGTGATGCAAAAGATAAAAGATAAGAGCATAACCACTCTAACAACAAGACTAGATGACAGTAGCTACTTAGTCCTAGAAAAAGAGACGACGCTTCAAAGCCAGATAGTCGAAGAAATTTTTATAGATATTATAATCGTAAACGTCACAGCGATACTTTTGGTGCTTTTTTATGCACTATTTTTATCAAGAATGCTTTTAATACCTATAAAAATTTTAAGTCACAAGCTTACAAATTTAGATGAGAAATTTCTAAAAGAGATCGATATCAAAAGCTTGCCAGATGAGTTTTTGCCACTTGGTAATAGCATAAATAGACTAATTTCTCGCATACAAACCTTTGTCTTATACCAAAAAGAGCTCTTTGTGGGCGTTGCACATGAGCTAAAGACGCCGCTTGCCGTTATGAAAACCAAAAACGAAGTGACACTTTTAAAACCAAGAGATAGCGAAAAGTACATAGAAGCGCTAAAATCAAACAACGAAGCGATCAACGGCATGAACGCTATGATAGGCTCAGTCCTTGAGATCGGTCGTCAGGAGGGCGCGCAGTTTGAAGAGCCTGAAAATACCGACGTGATCGCATTTTTGAAAAAACTAGGCAAAAACTACGAAGTGCTGGCAAAAGGCGACGAGAAACATCTCGCACTCGATCTAAAACCTGAAATTTTTAACCTAAATATCCAAACCAGCCTACTAACTCACATCGTGCAAAATTTCGTCCAAAATGCTATCAAATTTTCTCCAAAAAATAGCACGATTACGATTAGCTCAAGGCTTGAAAAGAGCAAATTTATCATCGAGGTTGTCGACGAAGGCGTAGGCATAGACGAGAGCAAGGATCTGTTTGCTCCATTTAAAAGATACGGCAACAAAGGTGGTGCTGGACTTGGACTATTTCTCGCAAAAGGCGCAGCACAAGCACTTGGCGCTGAGATATCTATCAAAAATAGAGAGAACACAAACGGAGCAGTTGCAAGCCTCGTTTTAAATTTAAAAGGATAAAAAATGGCAAAGAGAACCGCAGTGATCGATCTTGGCTCAAATTCTATGCGTATGGCGATATTTGAGCGCACGTCACGCTTAGCATTTTTTATACTAGCTGAATACAAAACCAAAGTGCGACTGGGCGAAGGTGGATACGGCTCAAACAACGAAATTTCAGAAGCTTCAATGCAAAAAGCGATCAAAGCTTTTGGCGAATTTGACAACATCATAAAAAGCTATAAATGCTCCAAAGTCCTATGTGTCGGCACTTCAGCGCTTAGAGATGCCCCAAACTCAGGCGTTTTGATCTCTCTTTTAAGAAAAAAACTTGGCATAAATTTAAAAGTGATTGACGGCAAAGAAGAGGCTACTTTTGGAGCGATAGCGGCTAAAAATTTGCTTCACAATCTAGCCGAGTGCGTCACTATCGATATCGGTGGAGGCTCGACCGAGCTTGCTAGGATAAGCAACGGCAAAATAGTCGATGTCCTCTCGCTTGATATAGGCACAGTGAGGCTAAAAGAGCTATTTTTTGATAAGAAAAATTTAAACAAACTACCAAAATTTTTATCGCAGATCACGGCGCAGATAGATGAGCGATTTAAGTGTCCAAATTTAATAGCGATCGGCGGCTCTTTAAGAGCGATATCATCGGCCATAATGAGTAAAAATTTATATCCGCTCTCATCACTGCATGGCTTTTGCTACAAGCTTAGCGACGAGCAAGCCTACATCGAAAGCATCGCAAACGTTAGCGTGCTTGAACTAAATAAATTCCCTATAAAAAAAGATAGATATGACACCATCAGAGAGGGCGCACATATATTTTTAGCCCTTGCCAAGGCGCTAAATGCCAAAAATGTCATCACAAGTGGCGTTGGCGTAAGAGAAGGGGTCTTTTTAAAAGACTTTTTGCGTCCAAGTCTTAAATTTCCAGAAAATTTTAACCCAAGCGTCAAAAGCCTGCAAGACCGCTTCATCCTCTCTTGCAACAAAGCCGTGGCAAGATATGCAAAGGATATTTTTGTGGCGCTTAAAAAGCTTCATGGGCTAAACGAGAGCTATCTTGAGACACTGCTAATTGCTGCAAAGCTTCACAACGTCGGTCAAGAGATAGGCTTTTACGGCGATCACAAAAACTCAGCCTATATCATACTAAATGCCCTAAACTACGGCTTCTCACACGAGCAAAAGGCACTAATAGCCGCGGTCATCGGCACAAATGGCAAGAAAAATATTTATGAGTTTGAAAAGTATAAAAATTTATTACCAAAGGCTGAATGTGTAAGGTGGCTAAGCTTCATCCTTGCGCTAGCCAAGGCACTTGATATAACCTGTGAGAAGATAAATTTAAGCTTTGAGTTTAGCGGCCACACACTAAAAATAGAGGGCGCAAAAGAATTTGCCATGGCAAAAGAAGAGATAAAAAAGATCGCAAAACCTGAAATTTTTGCCATTTCGTTTGTATAAGTCAAAAAGTTAGCGGTCAAATTTATAAATTTATTTTCTAAAAATAGGAGGTGGGTAAAGGCTTCTATTTTGCTTTGTAGGCTTGCAATGCAAGTCAAATACGAAGTTCGTACGCCTTACCCACTCTTTTTATCCTTCAGCACACGTTCAAAGTATGCAATAGTGCCAGAGAGCCATGTTTTTAGTGTGTCAAACAAATTTTAAAATTTCATGAACGAGTAATTTCGGCTCTAAAATTTGAGCTAAGCGGTAAGCGAAGCCAAATTTTAGTAGTCAATTCTTGTGAGTGAGTGAAATTTTAAAATTTGCAAAGACAGCTTGACTAAATTTGTAAATTTCTTTTTATTCAAAAGGGAGACAAGGGGACTTGAATTACGAAGCCGTCCCCTTATCCCCCTTTTTAAATCCCCTGTCTGCTTGCAGTTACGAGACGAAGTCGAAGTAAAAACCCCTCGCACATTCAAAGGGGCATGCAATAGTGCTAAAGCACTGCATGCGGTTTATTGAAATTCTAGTAAATTTTCAAATTTATGAGCGAGCATATCACGGCTCTAAATTTAGTGCTAAACGAAGTGCAGCCTAAATTTAGTAGTCTGCTAAGGCGAGTGAGTAAGATTTTAAAATTTCATGAACGAGTAATTTCGGATCTAAAATTTGAGCTAAGCTGTAAGCGAAGCCAAATTTTAGTAGTCAATTCTTGCGAGTGAATGGAATTTTAAAATTTGTAGGCTCGCAACTACGTGGCAGACACTAGAAATCCGTCCCATTATCCCCCTTTTTAATCCTCCAATCCCCTCGCACGTTCAAGGTGCATGCAAAGGTGCTAGCGCACAGCATGCGGGTTATCCTAAAAAGCTTATCTTTAATTTTAAAATTTCATAAACGAGTAATTTCGGCTCTGATTTTAGTGGCAAGCTTTGCGAGACCTAAAATCAGTAGCCAACTCTTGCGAGTGAGTGGGATTTTAAAATAAGAGGGAATAGGCTTGAATTACGGTCTACTTGCAGTTGCGAGCTAACGAAGCAAAGAAGCTCTCTTCCCCCTTAACGATCCCCTAACTCCGACAACGTTAGAAGTGGCATGCAATGGTGTATGCGCACTGCATGCGCTTTATGCAAAAACTTTAAAAATTTAGTAGTGCAAAAAGCGGAGTTAAAATTCCCCGCTCATTTTGTCTTTGTAGTTATTTAGGCTATTTTGGCGCTCTTGTAAAAAAGAACCAAGTTTTTTCTTATTTTCTTCAAAGAAAACAGCAAAGTCCTGCTCGTTTTGAATCTTATCCTCGCCAAAGCTATCAAGCATGACGTTTGAGCTGCCAACTATCACTAGATAGCGCCTATTTTCATAGCTTAGAAGCATTAGCTTGTTTGTGCGGTCAAGATATTTTTCATAGATGATATTGACGCCACTATTTTGGTTTTTAAGCAGCCAGTTCATCGACTTTGTGTCGTTTTGTGGCTGATTTTGTGGCGTTTTAAATCCACTAAAGTCACTACTTTTTGAAGTGATATATCTTTTAAAAACATACAAAAATATAAGAAGCGCGATGAGCACACTTAGGACAATGAAGTATCTTGAGTCTATATTTACCATAGGTTCATTTTCTGTCTTTGGCGTGCTAGCAGTTTCTATCTTTGCGCTAGCTTGTGGCATATTTTGCACCTGCGTTTTTGTGTTTTTTAGTGTTACGCGGATGCGAAGCCCGAAGCTATCAGTTGTCTTTGAAGCATTTACGATGATTGCATCGTTTGAGCGTAAATTTAAGACCAAAGAGTTTTGCTTTGGCTCAATATCTAGCTCTTGAATGATCTTTGAATTTATGTCCTTGCTCGCGCTTTGATCGTAGCTTAGTGAATTTAGTATCAAAGAGGTCGTATCTTTTTCTCGCTTTTGAAAGATGTTGCCCTCGTAAGGCGCATCAAAGCTAAGCATGATATCGATCCTGTCGGTGCGCTCATAGATGTTGTATGTTAGCAAGTTTGAGGCAAAGATCTGCGTAGCAAAAAGCACAAAAAATAGTATAAATTTCATAAAAGTTCTTTTTTGAAGTACTGAATAACTGACTTTGAGTCCAAAATTTCATTTATCCTGATGGCTAAATTTTTCTCATAAACCATTACTTCGCCTTTTCCAAAAATTCTATTATTTATATATAGCTCCACGCTCTCGCCAGCTGGTTTTTCGAGGTCTATGACCGAGCCAGCTTCAAATTTCAAAAGCTCATTTATGCTAACTGTGGTAGTTCCTAGCTCAGCTATAAAATCAACGCTTATATCCATAAGCTCGTCATAGCTCTTAAAAAGCCCTAGCTGTTCTAGTGTCTCTATCGCACCTTCGTCGTTCATTGTATCTTGTAGCCTATTTGAAATGTTCTATTTTTTATCTTATATATAAATTTCTCTTTTAGCTTTATGCCAAAATTCTCAACCTCGCCCAAAAATTCAGGCGTTCCGAGTTTATAAGCATTTGGCTCTTTTTCATTTAGCAGATTTTTAGCCTTGCCGATGATCTGATTGGCTATCTCTTTGCAAAGATCGTCCAGATCACCACCATCAACATCTTCGTGACCAAAAAAGGCATTCATGAAAATTTTTAAAGTATCTTTTTTAAAAAATAGATAAAACTGATACTCACTTTTGCCCTTATAAACTGGTATGCTAGCCCCGTAAAATCCTTTACCAAGGCTCTTGCCAAACTCTAAATCCAACCCCAAAGTATCCTTGCAAAGATAGCTTGTGGCTTCATCTATAACTTTTCTCATATCTCTTCCTTAAGACTTGAAATGCGCGTTAATTATACTTTGGCTTTACTAAATTAGCTATAAATTTATTAAGCATTTTAAAAGAGTTTATCGACCTCTTTAACCAGCTCTTTTGCGCTAAATTTAGCACAAAGCTTGACTATTTGCGTGCCTATGATCGCAGCGTCAGCATATTTTTTCACTTCACTAACATCATCTTTGTTTTTGATACCAAAGCCCACAGCCACTGGTAGATCGCTCTTTTTCTTAAGCTCTAGGACTAAATTTTTTATCCTATCTTCATCAGCTCTTTTTGAGCCGCTAACGCCGATAGCACCTAGTACGTAGATAAATCCTGAGCCAAATTTTAATATCTCATCCGCTCTGCCCCCAGAAGTGACGCTGATAAGTGGCACAAGGCACAAATTTAGCTCCTTGCACTTTAGAACAAACTCCTCGCACTCCTCACAAGGTAGATCTGGCACGATAAAGCCGCTCACTCCAGCTTCACATGATCTTTTTAGAAATTTATCCACGCCATAAGCAAAGATGATGTTGTAATAAACTAGAAAAACAAGTGGCTTTGTCACTTTTGCCTTGCAGCCTTCAAGCATATCAAAGACAACGTCGGTATTTACGCCACTTTGAGCTGTCTCAAAGCTAGCTTGCGCGATGAGCTTACCATCAGCCAGTGGGTCAGAGTAAGGGATGCCGATCTCGACTAGATCAAGCGTGCTCTCATCTAAATTTTCTAAAAATTCCTTCGTTTTTTCTAGGCTTGGATATCCAGCCACGATGTAGCCGATGTTTGCCTTTTTGCCGTTAAATGCGCTTCTTACCTTATCCATAAATTTTTCCTTTTTCGTAGCCGATAACTGTGTTTATGTCCTTATCACCCCTGCCTGAGATATTTACGACGATGACGCTTTTTTTATCAAGTTTTGGGCAGAGTTTCTCCAGATACGCCAGTGCGTGCGCGCTCTCGATGGCTGGGATGATGCCCTCCATCTTACTTAAAAAATACAAGGCATTTATGCACTCATCGTCGGTCACGGCTTCGTATTTTACCCTTTTGATGTCGTTTAAGTGGGCGTGCTCTGGGCCGATGCCTGGGTAGTCAAGGCCTGCTGAGATGCTATGCACTGGCGAGATCATGCCGTATTCATCTTGTAAGACCGTCGTTTTCATGCCGTGGATGATGCCAGTTTTGCCTTTGCTAAGCGTAGCTGCGTGATAAGGCGTATCTATGCCAAGGCCGCCAGCCTCGATACCAATTAAATTTACGCTCTCGTCCTCTAAAAACGCGCTAAAAATGCCAATAGCATTACTGCCACCGCCAACGCAGGCGATGACATAGTCGGCCTTTTTGCCGTAGTCTGCAAGCTGGGCTTTGGCCTCTGTGCCGATGATGCTTTGAAAGTCACGCACGATCTTTGGATATGGGTGTGGGCCAACGGCTGAGCCGATAACGTAAAATGCGCTCTCTATCTCATTTACCCACGCTTGTATGGCCGCCGTAGTCGCCTCTTTTAGCGTTTTTAAGCCATCTTCTACGCTCACCACCTTTGCACCAAGAAGCTGCATGCGAAAGGCATTTAGCTGCTGCCTGGCAACATCCGTCGCGCCCATATACACATCGCACTCCAAGCCCAAAAGTGCCGCTGCAGTCGCTGTTGCCACGCCGTGCTGACCAGCTCCAGTCTCAGCTAAAATTTTCTTTTTACCCATTTTTTTAGCAAGTAGCGCTTGAGCTAGGGCGTTGTTTATCTTATGCGCGCCCGTGTGGTTTAGATCCTCTCTTTTTAGGTAAATTTCATGTCCGTAGTGCTCGCTTAAGCGCTTTGCGAAAAAGAGCGGACTAGGTCTGCCAACGTAGTTTTTCAAAAGATCATCAAGCTCATCTTTAAACTCTTTTGTCTTTGCGATGCTCTCATAAGCATTTTCTAGCTCATCAAGGGCAAACATCACCGTCTCAGGCACGAACTGCCCGCCAAATTTTCCAAAATATGCTTTAGTGTTCATCTTCTACCTCACCTATGATCTTTAAAATTCTCTCTATCTTTTGCGCATCTTTTATGCCGTTTTCGTCCTCGACTTTTGAGTTGATATCGACTAGGTATGGCCTAAATTTGAGCGCCTCTTTTATGTTGTGCTCGCCTATGCCCCCAGCCATGCCAAATTTAAATTTAACCTCTTTTAAAATTTCCCACTCAAAGCTGGTGCCATTTCCGCCGGCATTTTCGCCCTTGCAGTCAAAAAGTGCCATGTCAAAATGCTTAAAATCAACCTCTGGCAAGCTATCTTTGACGCTAAAAACCTGCCAAATCTCAAGCCCCATGTCTTTCAAATTTGCATGCAAATTTTCACTGATCGCTCCATGCACCTGAGCCACGTCAAGCCCTGCAAACTGGCAAATTTCCATTATCTCGCAATCACTTTGCTCCGCAAAAACACCAACTACTTTTTTGCCCTTGCTGTGAGCAAATTTCGCTATCTGCCTAGCTAAATTTAGCTCGACCCTTCTTTTGCTTTTGGCAAATATTAGCCCGATAAAATCAACATCCAAAGCGCAAACCGCACTTGCCTCATCCAGCGTCTTGATGCCACAAATTTTAACTAGAGATTTCATTTTTGACCTAAAAAATATAATATCGCAAACTTGTTTCGGCGATTTCTTTCATTATTTCGAACATTTCATCTATACTCCATTCATGTTTTCTAAAATACATGCTAACTGGAGAAAATTTATTATGTTCGCTGTTACCATCTAATTTAAAAATATATGTTTTATTAAGGTAATAAAATTCATTCATAGTGCTTAATTTTGAAAACATATTTTTAGTACTAATATCTTTCTCGTTAAAATCATCACCACTTCCGAAACAAACAAAAGGAGTTATGTCTTCGTGATTCATCATAGCCCTTATGCCAATCAAATTTTTTCCTAAACGTTCTATAGCATTGCCTCTTGCTTGTCTTTTAAGACCTTCTTCTTCTCTCTTATCATTTGTTCCTTGTCGTTTAACCTCAGCTGCCAAAATAAGTTTCTGATAATTATCATCATCTCGTTTTTTTAATATTAAAAAACCACCATCTGGCTTAATTGCATTACTTTTCCAAGATGTATCGAATTGCTTTCTGATACCTCCATTTTTTATATTAGCCATCATTTCATCAAGAGATAGTTTTGAACTAAATTCTATATAGAACCCATTGAAATTAGTTATATCACTAAATCTTTCTTCTATATAGCTAATCGTTTTTTTCATAGACTGGGCTATATTTTTATCATCAAGTTTAGACTTAGTATTTTTTGGTTTGTGCTGATTTTTGTTTTTTCTTAGGTCATTACTACTTGCCATATTAAACCTTTTTTACAATATAAAGATATTCTGTTACATATAAGGAGCGGTTGCTTAAATTTCTACTAGCACGATAGGTTGGATACTTAATTTCATGTTTTATAACTTTACCTATTTTAGACAAATTTAACAAAAATTCATTTTCACTAATAAATCCTTCCGAATTAAAAGAAATAATCAAATATTTAGATGGAAAGTTTGTTAGTAATGTAAAAAATTCCTCTGCAGCCTTTGATTTTTTATTAAAATTTGAACGATTCCAATCATTTGGTATACCAGATACTTCACTAATAGTTTCAATTTTTGGTGCTTTAAAATTTGCTATTAAATTTAACATAAAATAGTTTGACCCATAAGGATGTTGATTATATGGCGGATCAAAATATGCTATATCTGTTACAGACAGATGACTAGCTAATTTTAAAGCATCTTCCTGATATACCTCAAAATCACTTTTAAATTTTGAAAAAATAGGTTTTTTTAGTGAAATTTCACCTAAAATCCTAGTCAGAGCATTTTCTCCGTTTCCACCAAATTTACCAATTCCATTTTTATCCTTATAAAAGCCTTTAAAAACGCCTCCGGTATTTGAATGAATGCTTGCCTCACTAAGAAGTGGTGCTATAAAAAAATGTTGAAATTTTAGGTCTATTTTTTCTATAGATTTACGTAAACCACCAATTATAAGTGCATTTTTGCGGGTGAAAAAAACTCTTTCTCCTTTACTAATATTCTCATCATTTTTTGGAGCATAAAGCTCGCTAATAAAGCTTTCACATGGATTAAAATTAGATAAAATCATCTTAAAATTTTGATCTATTTGACCCCTAAGTTCATCTGAAAAATTCGATAAATAGCATAAATTTATAATACGAGAGTAAGACTCTAGATCATTTGCAATAACTAAATTTGAATGTGCCTTGGCTGCTCTTGCAACCACACCTGAACCGCTAAAAACATCTACAAAGCTTATTTTATCCCTTTTGAGTTCGTTTTTTATTTCACAAATGACTTTTAAAATTTCATTTATTATTGAACGTTTGTTCCCAAGATAACTAATCAATTGTTCCTTTAAAAAAGCAGGGTTTTCAGAATTTTTCAAATGACATCCCTTATAAACTCTTCATAAAATTTATACGCCTTGCCGCTTTTTATCGCCTCAAGCACTATTTTTTTGGCCTCGTCTGGGCTCTTTGCGCCATCAGCTGCGTAGAGGGCAAACATCGCGTTAAAGACCACGATGTCAAATTTCGCCCCCTGCTCCTCGCCTTTTAGCGTGCGGATCAAAGTTTTGGCGTTTTCTTCAGGTGTGCCGCCTTCTATGTCGCTGTGAAGCGCTCTTTTAAAGCCAAACTGCTCTGGCGTGATGCTGTATTCAAAAATTTCGCCATTTTTTAGCTCCACAACGCTTGTTTCACTACAAAGCGTGATCTCATCTAGTCCGTCATCGCCGCGGACGACCAAAGCGTGCTTTCTGCCAAGTATCTTAAGCGTCTGAGCATAGAGTTTTAGCACTGGTTTGTGATAGACGCCAACTAGCTGATTTGTAAGGTTTAAATTTGGATTTAAAAGCGGTCCAAGCACGTTAAATACGGTTCTTATGCCAAGTCTTTGACGCACTTCTCTCACCTCACCAACTAGCGGATGGAAAAATGGCGCATGAAAAAAGGCTAAATTTTTACTAGCTAAATTTTCACGCTGTTTTGCTAGTGATTTTTCACTTTTTACGCCTAAAATTTCAAGCACATCAGAGCTGCCTGACTTGCTTGAAACTGCCTTGTTGCCGTGTTTTGCGACCTTTATGCCAAGACTTGCAAGGATAAAAGCAACCGTGGTTGAGATATTTATCGTCTTAAAGCCATCGCCTCCAGTGCCGCAAAGATCGATCATAGGCGTATCGTCGCGGTAAGTTTGCGAGTATTTTAGGATATTTTTTGCAAGCGCAGCGAGGCTTTTTGGGTATAAGCTCTTTTCGCTAATTAGTACCAAAAGCGCCGAAAGCTGCACGATCTCGTACTCTTTGCTGGCTATTATCTCGCAAATTTGCTCAAAGTCGCTATCATCAAGCGGTATGCTCTCTTGAAGCTTGATAAGATAAGGCTTAAGCGAGCGGATTTTAGGCTCTTTTACCTCATCTTTTGCTTTGAAATTTACAAAATTTTCAACTATTTTTTTGCCGTATTGCGTGAAGTAGCTTTCAGGGTGAAACTGGATGCCAAATATCGGCTTATCTTTTACGCTAAGCGCCATAACTACGCCATCATCACTCACCGCATCAGCGCTTAAGCTAGCTGGGAGCTCATCGACATAAAGCGAGTGGTAGCGCATAACCTCAAATCGCTCAGGCAGCCCTGCAAAAAGTGGCTCTTTGTTTTTCACGTCGATAAACGAGGTTTTGCCGTGAAGCGGGTCATCTAGTCTTTTTATCTTTGCGCCGAAACTAAGCCCTATGGCTTGGTGTCCAAGGCAAATTCCAAGTACTGGCACGCCAAGGTCGGCCTGCAAAATTTCTAGGCAAACTCCGCTATCTTTTGGGTGCTTTGGACCTGGGCTTAGGATGATCTTACTTGGGTTTAGTTTTTTGATCTCTTCAAGCGTTATCTTGTCGTTTCTAACGCATCTAACCTCTTCGCTAGTGAGCTCTTTTACGTACTGCTCGACGTTGAAGACAAAACTATCGTAGTTATCTATAAGTAAAATCAATCTCTATCCTTTTAAATTTAGCGGCGGCTACGCGGACTAAATATTATAAATTTAAGTGAGATTATAACTAAAAGAAATTTTAATTAGGCTTTTGTGCGGCTCTCGTAGGCTTTTAAAAGCGAGAGCATATCGACGTTTTCTAAATTTACGCCAGTTGGCACGCCTTGAGCGATCTTGCTAAATGAAATTTCACTCATGCCAAGCTTGTCCTCGACGTAAAGCATGAGCGCGTCTGAATTTAGCCCCGGCGTAAAGGCAAAGACGACCTCTTTTGAGCCATTTTGCGTGATAGCACTTCGCAGTCTCTCTATGGCCTCCTCGTCGATCTCGTCAAGCACGAAGTAAAGGCCATTGTAGATACCATTTTGCTCAAAGACTAAGATATCTTTTGGGCTCTCAACTAGCAAGATGACCTCGCTGTCCCTGCTCTCGTCGCTGCAAATGTCACAAATTTCATTTTCGCTTAGCCCACCACAACGCTCACAACGCTTGATAAATCTCACCGCATCTTCGATATTTTGCGCGAGCCTTAGCCCTGCAAAGCTATCTTGCATGCAGACAAAGTAGGCAAATCTCGCGGCTGATTTTTTACCCACACCTGGAAGCTTGGCAAAAGACTCAGTTAGCTCGTTAAATTTCTCTAAGCCCCTTTTCATGCGCGTTTTGCCTTTGCACGAAGTAAAATTTTAAAGACGTGATAGCCGCCCTCGTAGTCATAAGCAAGCTCAAATTTTTGCATCTGGCAAATTTGCTCGATGATGTAAAGTCCAAGCCCCATGCCGCTCCCCGCACTCACTTTATCGCCGCGCACGAAGGCTTGTTTGTAGTAGTCAATCGGGTGATTTAGCTTTTTGCCTAAATTTTTAACCGCTATAAATTCGCTATCGCAGATCAAGATGGCTTTCTTGTCCTCCGCGTATTTTAGGGCATTGTCTATCAAATTTTTAATCGCCAAACTAAAAAGCTGAAAATCCACTCTTAACAAGACGTCATCTCTGATATCACAGCTCACTCGCTCCTCAAATTTATCAAGCATGAGCATATCTTGCACCTGCTCCAAAATGAGCGAGAAATGGCACTCTTGATAGTTTAGTGCGTAGCTTTTTGAAAGGAGCTGCTCGACCTTACTAAATTCATTTATCAGCATCTCAAGGCGCTCAAAAACGTTTATGAGCCTCATCTTTTGAGTGTCGTTTGCAACCATCTCAGAGACGATCCTACCCTTGCCAATAGGCGTCTTTAGCTCGTGCATGATCGCACGTAAAAATAACTGCCTTGAGCGGATGAGCTCTCTGATCTTGCAAACGGCGTTGTCAAATTCAACTGCGACCTGCCCGATCTCGTCTTGTTCGTTTTCATTTAGCCTAGCAGTCATCGCCATCTCCATGTTTCCGCTGGCAAATTTTCTGATATCTTTGCTAAGTCTTCTAAGCGGCAAAAGGCTTCTAAGCACCGAGACATAAAGCGAGATAAGCAGAGCCGAGATGATCAAAAAAGCCACCCAAAGTGGGTCATTTACGTGTCTTGCATCGTTGCTCTCAAGTAGCAGCTGAAAAGATGGATTTTTGATGAGTAGATATAAATCGCCTTTGTAATTAACAGACTGCATCATGCCAAGAGGCGTGTGCTGCGTAAAAATGGCGTTTCCGCTTGTAGTAACTGAGGTGGCTAAATTTTTGTTGCCGACATATTCTAGGTTGAAATTTTTAAAGTAGTGCTCCAAATCTCTTGGGGGATTGCCACGCTCGTAAAGCGCCACAAGATAGTTCATAGCGCTTATTTGTTTGTCTTTTAGCTTTTCAAGGGCACTTTCTTGCTGAATGTTTGCAAATGTCACAAAAAGCAAGCACATCAGCGAGAAAGCGATGGCAAAGATGATAGTTATCTTGGTGGTTATGGAGTATTTCATCCGATAAGCTTATATCCTATGCCTCTAACTGAAAATATATGTTTTGGCGCTTTTGAGCTGTCGCCGATCTTTGTTCTAAGGCGTCCGATGATGACATCTAGGCTCTTTGAGTCCTTATCTTTTAGGCTCTTGCAGTTATAAACTAGCTGCTCGCGAGATACTGAAAAGCTGTGCTGTTTGATGAGATAGGTTAAAATTTCATACTCAGCTGGTGTAAGAGCAAGGGCTTCATTATTAAAATAAATTTCATGGCGCTTGTCGTCTATCCTAAATGCGCTATCAACGACCTCTTCTTGAACTTCATTTGTCTTTTTATATCTTCTAATAAGACTTGTGATACGAGCATACATCTCTTTTGGATCGTATGGCTTTGGCAAATAATCATCCGCTCCAAGCTGAAGTCCAACGACCTTGTCACTGATGTCACTGCGAGCTGAGCTTATGATGATAGGGATGTCATATTTTTGACGAATTTCTTTACAAACTTCAAGACCATCAATGCCAGGTAATGTAAGGTCAAGTATGAGCAGGTCGTAGTTTTTTATCCCTGCGCTTAGTCCTAAATATGGGTCTTCAAAGTTAGTCACTTTTATATTAAAACTATCAAGATATTCAGATAAAATTTGTGCAAATTCTGGATCGTCTTCTATCATTAAAACGTTAATCATAAATCATCCTTTTCATTGAAAAATAGTAGAGATTATACGGCAAAAATGTAAATTTTTTTTTAAATTTAAACTTTTTTGGATAAAATCTCACATTTAAAATAAGCTTAATAAACAAGGAAAAATGTGGAGTTTGATTATTACGAGATCCTTGAAATTTCAAGAAATGCAAGTGGCGACGAGATAAAAAAAGCCTTTAGAAAGCTCGCTTTAAAATACCATCCAGACAGAAATGCTGGCGACAAAGAAGCTGAGCAGAAATTTAAACAGATCAACGAAGCCTATCAGGTCTTAAGCGATGAGCAAAAGCGCTCAATATACGACAGATACGGCAAAGAAGGGCTTGAAGGTAGATTTGGCAGTGGCGGTGGCTTTAGCGCTGATTTTGACCTCTCAGACATTTTTGACTCGTTTTTTGGAGGCGGTTTTGGCGGTGGCTCTAGACAGAGAAAAAGACGAAGCGAAAAATACTCAGCCGACCTTGAAATTCCTATAAATTTAGAGTTTAACGAAGCTGTTTTTGGCTGTGAAAAAGAGATCAAATTTGATCAAAAAGTGCCTTGCCCAACATGCAACGCAACAGGCAGCAAAGACGGCAAAAACAAAACTTGTCAGCACTGCGGAGGAAGCGGCAGGATCACACGTGGAAATGGCTTTATGAATATCGTTCAAGAGTGCCCATACTGCCACGGATCTGGCGAAGTGATAAGCGAGCCATGTCCTGACTGCAACGCAAAAGCCTATAAAATCCAGCAACAAAGCGTCAAGATCACCATCCCAGAGGGCGTTGATAGTGGCATGAGGATGAGGGTCGCTGGCAAAGGCAACATCGGTGCAAACGGCGTTCAAGGCGATCTTTACGTGAGCATAAATGTAAAAGAGGACAAGCACTTCATCCGCCACAATGACGATGTTTATATAGAAATTCCAGTATTTTTCACCCAAGCCGTTCTTGGCGAGAGCATAAAAATCCCAACACTTCGCGGTGAAGCCGAGCTAAAACTGCCAGTTGGCGCGAAAGATAAGCAGCAATTTATCTTTGAAAATGAGGGCATCAAGGGCGTAAATTCACGCAAAAAAGGCAGACTTGTAGCTCAAATTTCTATCCAAACGCCTGATAAGCTAAGCGACGAGCAAAAAGAGCTTTTAAACAAGCTTCAAGCTAGCTTTGGCATAGTTTCAGGCAAATCAAGCACCGATGAGAGCGTCTTTGACAAGATAAAAGGCTGGTTTAAAGGCGACGAGCCAAAAGGCAAAAAGAAAAAATAAATTTAGATTTGTGACGCTAAATTTGGCGTCACAAATTTAAACATAAATAACAAATAATTTTGTATATAAAGCGTTAATAATTCTATAACTTAATTTAATAAGTTATAATCACACTTTTCAATTATTTAATAGTCTTAATCATAATGTAATAGGAGGAATTATGAAGAAAAATACGGTCAGCAAAAAAATAGCTATAAGTATGATTTTAGTCTTATTTGTCAGCTTTGCCATAATACAGTCCATAATAAGCAAAGAGTTCAAAGATACTACTTTAAATTTAAGTGAAGAAAATTTAAATATGTTAAGCCTATCAATAGCTCAAACTATCCAAGCTACGATGAACTCTGGCGATTCTGCGATGATAAATAAATCCATACAAGAAGCAGCTAAAATAAATGGTGTAAATACAATAGACATCTACCGCGCTAATAGTGTTAGTGAGATATTTGGCTTAGAACAATTAAATATAAAAGATCAAATTATAGCTGATCAATTCAATAACCCAAAAGATTTAAATTTAAATATCGAAAATGATAAGGGACATTTTTTACGACTAATTAGGCCATTTAAAGCCAAAAACGAATGCATTACTTGCCATGCAAATGCTAAAGAAGGTGATGTATTGGGAGTAATGGATTTAACGTATTCTTACCAATGGATAGATGAAGATCTTAGTGAAAAAAGAAATATATTTATAGCCACATTTGTCCTTGCTTTGCTAATCACTACCGTAGTTGTGCTCTTAATGCTTCGAAGCATAGTAGGTAAGCCTATTTCTGAACTGTCCAAAAAGACAAAAGATCTATCACAGGGCGAGGGTGATCTAACCGCGAGGATACAAGTAAAAAGTAATGACGAAATCGGACAAGTATGCCACGATGTAAATAAATTTATCAAAAAGACCCAAAATACTATAAAAACAGTCAAGGACATAGCACATAATGTAGAAATGCAGACTAAAGACCTAGGACAAAGTGCTAAAAATCTATTTGAATCTTCAAAAGAAGATAAAAAACAGGCTAAAATCTCAAATGAATTGACAAAAAGTGTTGGTAAAACTCTAGAAATATCAAAGAATATCTCAATACAAGCATCGTCATCAAATAAAGAATCTTATATTGAGCTTGAAGAGATGATAACAAATCTAAAAGACGTGGTTTCAAAAGTAAATACCGCAAGTTCAAAAGAACAAGAGATGGTTTATGGTATAAAATCAGTAGTAACTCAAACAGAAGAGATACGTAAAGTTTTGGAGATGATACAAGATGTATCAGACCAAACAAATCTCCTTGCTTTAAATGCAGGTATAGAAGCTGCACGAGCAGGAGAGAATGGGCGTGGCTTTGCTGTAGTAGCAGAAGAGATACGCATTCTAGCAGAGAAGTCAGAAAAATCTCTTGATGAGATAGGCTCTATCACTAAAAAAATAGTGGAAAGCATAAACGAGCTTAGTAAAGATTTAAATGCTAATGCGACTAGTATCGTAACGTTAAACACTGATGCAAACAACCTAATGAGTAAAGCCGAAAGCACTAAAGAACGGACACTAAAATCTATAGAAATGTCAAACGATGTTGAGCATAAAGCTATCGAGATAGGTGAAAGTCTAGAAAAACTATTAGACGAAATGGATAGCCTTGTGACACTTTCTGATAGAAATGAAGAAATTTCAAATAGTCTTATGCAAGTCGTTGAAAATTTAAAAAATGCTTCAATAACACTTGAGAAGGATCTAAGTAAATTTAAGGTTTAAAATTCAAAATTTGAGCTAAGCAGTAAGCGAAGTCAAATTTTAGTAGTCAATTCTTGCGAGTGAATGGAATTTTAAAATTTGAAAATAGTTTTTTAGAAATTTAAATATTTACTTCTTTGTTAAGGGGGAAGAGGCTTGAATTACGAAGTCGCTCCCTTCCCCCTTAACAATCCCCTGTCTGCTTGCAATTACGAGACGAAGTCGAAGTAAAGCCCGACAACATTAGAGGTGCATGCAATGGCGCTAAAGCACCGCATGCGTTTTATGTGAGAGAATTTATAACGAATTTTAAAATTTCATGAGCCAGCATATCACACTTCAAAATTTGGTGGCAAAAACGTAGAAATATAAATTAAGGCGAGTACATAAAAGCACATAAATTTAAAAGAAATTTTAGTGCCCAAAATATCAGGCACTAAATCCATAAATTTACTCAGTTGCAAGGTCTAAGTAATAATCAAGCTGGTCGCGTCTGATGATACGTATGAGGTTTGTGCTGCCCTCTACGCCTGTTGGGTGACCAGCTGTGACGAGATAGGTCTTTTCATGCTCAACGTATCCTGCGTCATAAGCCTTTTTGATGACATTTGCGAGAAGGACGTTTAGCTTTGTCTTTTCAAGCACAAGCGCTGGCGTCACGCCCCAAGCAAGGGTAAGCATGTGAGCTGTTTGCTCGTCGTGCGCGATAGCGATGATGTCGATATTCGTGCGGTTTCTAGCTAGCTTTATGGCTGATTTGCCTGAGCCTGTGATAGAGAGTATCGCATTTGCTTTAATGCGAACAGCTAGCGAAGCTGCGCTATTTGCGACCATGTCAGTCTCGTCAAAAAAGTCAAATTCGTCAAATTTATTATATGGATAGATGCTTTGCGTTTGGATGATCGTTTTGCTCATCGCCTCTACGACTGCGACTGGGTTTTTGCCGATCGCGCTCTCTTCGCTTAGCATAACTGCGTCAGTGCCGTCTAGCACGGCATTTGCCACGTCGCTGATCTCCGCTCTTGTAGCAGTTTCATGCTCAGCCATGCTTAGCATCATCTGCGTTGCTGTGATGACTGGCTTGCTGGCTGCATTTGCCTTTTTGATGATGAGCTTTTGTATCGTTGGCACCCTGTAAAATGGCACCTCTATGCCAAGGTCGCCACGAGCTACCATGATGCCATCACTCTTTGCGATGATGTCGTCTATGTTTTCAACCGCGTCAAATTTCTCGATCTTAGATAAGATAGCCGCTTTGGAGCCAAATTCTTTTAAGATATTTCTTGCTTTTATCACGTCATTTGCATCTTGCACGAAGCTAATGGCAACGAAATTTACGCCCTGCTTTGCGCCAAATTCCATATCTTCTTTATCTTTTGGCGTGATGATGTCGATGCCAAGGGCGGTGTTTGGGAAATTTACGCCTTTGTTTGAGTTTAAAATTCCGTCATTTTCGATGATGGTTTTTACCACATCTTTGCCCTCACCTGTAACTCTTGCTCTGATCGAGCCATCGTAGAGATAGACGTACTCGCCAGCCTTTAGCATAGGTAAAATTTGAGGCTGATTTAGGCTCACCCTATAAACGCCCTTTTCGATCTTTTCGCCCACGATATCCTCTGCGTAGATGCTAAGCTCGTCGCCAGCTTTTAAGTAAAATGGCTCGCTAAGCTTACCAACTCTGATCTTTGGACCGCAGATATCTTGCAAGATGCCTATGCGTTTGTTTAGTCTTTTTTCGATGTTTCTGATCTTGTCGATGTTTGATTTGTGGTATTCGTGTGTTCCGTGGCTAAAATTTAAACGAAAAACATTAACCCCTGCTTTAACCATCGCTTCCATCGTCTCTTCGTTGTCACTTGCTGGCCCTAAAGTCGCTACAATTTTCGTCTTTTTTATCATTTTTATGCCCTGTAATTTGATTTTTGCGATTATAACACATTTTAATAATGTAAATTTTTTGTATAATATGCAAAATTTTTAAAGGAGAGAGTATGAATAAATTTTTATTAGCGTCTCTTGGCCTAGCAGCTCTTGCTTGCGCTGCCATGGGAGATGACAAAGTCTATAAGCTCAAGCTTGCAACCTCATGGGAGAGCACTATGCCAGTGCTTGGTGACGTGCCAAAAGAGCTAAAAGAGAAGGTCGAAAAGATGAGTAACGGCCGCATCGAGATCAGGATCGACTACCCGTCAAAGCACAAGTCGCCTTTTGCGATGCTTGACTTTGCAAAGAGCGGTCAGTACGACATCGGCTACACAGCTAGCTACTACTACAAGGGCAAAGACCCTAAGACTATGTTCTTTACAGCGACACCATTTATGATGAATACCGACGAGCAAACAGCTTGGTATGAATTTGGCGGCGGTAAAGAGCTAGAGGCGAAAGTTTTTGACCCATATAACATCAAAATTTTTAGAGCTGGCAACACTGGCATGCAAATGGGCGGCTGGTTTAAAAAAGAGATCAAGTCAGTTGATGATATCAAAGGCTTAAAGATTAGAATTCCGGGCTTTGGCGGTGAAATTTACGCTAAACTTGGCGCAAACATCAACACTATCCCAACTGGCGAGCTTTACATGGCGCTTGAGATGGGAACGATCGACTCAGTCGAGTGGGTAAGCCCAGCTTATGACATGGCACTTGGCTTTCACAAAGTGGCAAAATACTACTACACAGGCTGGCAAGAGCCAAACGGTGAAACTCAGTTTTTCTTCAACAAAAATGCGTATGAAAAACTTCCAGATGATCTAAAAGCGATCTTTGAAGCGGCTGCTGCTGAGGTGGCAAGAGATGTGAATACTAAGGTATTTTACGCAAACGTAGAGTACTGGGACAAGATGAAGGCTGAGTATCCAGACATCCAAGTAAAATCTTTCCCACCAGAGGTCATCGCAGCTCTTAAAAAGGCTACAAATGAGCTACTTGATGAAGAGAGCGCAAAAGATCCACTATTTAAAGAGATCGTCGAGTCTCAAAGAGCTTTCCTCAAAAAAGCAAGAGAGTGGACTAAAATTTCTGACTACGCTTACATCAAAACAAACGAAGAGAAATAATCACAGCAGGGAGCTCTCCCTGCTTTTTACTCTAAATTTGCCAAAGTAACTCTGGCAAATTTAATTTTACCCTTAGCAAGGCATCTTTAAAACTTCTACCACTTCACCTTTTGCGATAAATTCTGTCTCTTTAGGGATGATAAGCAGTGCAGCTTCATTTGTTAGGTTATTTACGATCGCTGAGCTACCTAGCTTTTTGCCGTTTAAATTTACAAAGATCTTGCCATCTCTGTTTTCTAAATTTACCGCTGTAAATTCCAAAAATGGCGAGCGTTTTTTGTAGTCTTCGTCCATTATCGCCGTGATCTTTGGCTCTTCTTGGCTAAACCAAGTGTTTATAAGCACTCTTACGTAAAGCACGCACATAACCATCGCCGAATACGGAAATCCAGGCAGCGCAAAGATATATTTGTCGCCTGATTTTGCCACTCTGATGTGGCGGCCTGGTTTTATCGCAGCGCCCTCGATGATGAGCTTAAAGTTTTCATTTAAAGCGCCCTTTACAAAGTCATAGTCTCCCATGCTGATGCCACCAGTCGTCACCAAGATATCGGCTGATTTTAGCGCATTTATGATCGCTTTTTCGACAAGCTCGGCCTTATCTCTTACGATCTCGCAAAGGATCGGCTCCGCGCCCATTTTACGTATCTGCATAGCAATACCTACGTGGTTTGAGCTGTGAATTTGCGCTGGACTATCAAGAGGCTCGCCAAGGTCTTTTATCTCGCTGCCAGTTGCAAGTATCGCCACTCTTGGGCGGATGAAGACGCTTACGTGAAAGACGCCAAGCTCGGCAAGAAGCGCGATCTCAGCGTAAGTTAGACGTGTGCCTTTTTTTATTAAAATTTCGCCTTTTTTATAGCTCTCACCCACTGCTCGCACGGCAAAGCCCTTTGGCACGCTCTTTTTGATGATAATTTTTGAGCCACTAACCTCGACATTTTCAACTGGCACAAGAGTATCGGTGCCTTCGCTCATTAGCGAGCCGGTGAAGGTTTTGACGCATTTGCTGCCCTCCACATGCAGCCCTTTGTCACTACCTGCTGGAAGGTCTGTGATGAGCTCAAGCTCGCTTAGGCCATCTTTAAAGGCAAAAGCGTAGCCGTCCATCGCCGAAACTGGCTTTGCTGGGTAGTTTTCAGCGGCTTTCACATCATAGGCGATATTTCTATCAAGCGCATCTGTGATGGCTACTTTTTCGACCTTCTCCCACGCATTTATCGTATCTTTTAGAATTTTCAGGCTATCTGCATAGCTCATAAAATCTTTCATTTTTTGTCCTTTTTATGAAATTTTTGCATATTTTAGCCACTTCTGTTTTACAAAAAATTAATCTTTGTTTTATTTAATGATTATTAAAATATCGTTTAAGAAACCGGTCTGGTTTTACCCTTACACAGGAATTTACATGAACAAAACACTACTTTACATCATCGCAGGTGCGAGCCTTGGCATACTTGGTCCGGTGCTCGTTCATTTTGGCAACCCAGCAAACATGGGCGTTTGTGCGGCTTGCTTTTTAAGAGATAGCATGGGTGCGCTTGGCTTTCACCAGGCCAAAGTCGTGCAGTATCTAAGGCCTGAAATTTTAGGGCTTATCATCGGAGGCTTTCTAGCCAGCATGCTTTGGAGCAGAAATTTCACTCCAGTATCTGGTAGTGCGGCATTTTCTAGGTTTTTCTTAGGAGTGTTTGCGATGATAGGCTGCCTCATATTTTTAGGCTGCCCTTGGAGAGCGTTTTTGCGTCTTGGAGGCGGGGACATGACCGCTATTGCTGGCGTTGTTGGCTTGTTTGCTGGCGTATTTGTGGGACGAACTTTTAAGAAAAATGGCTACATTTTGCCTGAGAGCGAAACCACTGCAAAAGCTATCGGATTTTTGCCACTAATTATTGCTATTTTGCTTTTGATAGCACTTATCTTTGGCCTAAAACTTGGCGAAAATGGCGCATTATTTAGCTCAGAAAAAGGCCCAGGCTCACAGCATGCAAATTTATTTATCTCGCTTATTTGTGCCATTATCATCGGTGCATTTATGCAAAGAAGTAAATTTTGCTCAGTGGGAGCTATCAGCAAAATTTTTGAGCGTGACTTTTCGATGTTTTATGGCATAGTCTCTATCGTTCTTTTTGCAAGCATCACAAATTTAGTGCTAAATCAATACAAATTTGGTTTTGAAGCTCAGCCTATCGCTCACAATGATATGCTTTGGAATTTCTTAGGTATGACGCTCGCTGGCCTTTGCTTTAGCCTAAGTTATGGCTGCCCTGGCAAACACCTAGTGCAGATGGGAGCTGGAAATTTAAGCTCAGCTGTATTTGTTTTAGGCATGGGAGCTGGAGCTGCGATAAGCCACAACTTTATCTTAGCAAGCTCAGGAGCTGGCATCACACCTTTTGCCCCGTATGCCGTAGTGATAGGCTTTATCTACGCTATTTACGTCGGATTTTTCACTAAAAAAGCTTAACTAAATTTGGCTGCTTTTGCAGTCAAATTTACTTTTTTATCTATAAAATTTGAGTGAGATAAATTTTAGCTAAAAATAAGTTCTTAGGTTGTATAATCCAAAACTTATTTTAAGTTGTCAAAGTAGCTCAGCTGGTTAGAGCGCTGGTCTCATAAGCCGGAGGTCGGGAGTTCAAGTCTCCCCTTTGACACCAAAACACACTATTTTAGGCACTAGCAGTGATGATTTTGTTCTTTCCCTTTCTTTAAAATTTCCTAAAAGTATGGTACAGTTTTTTAAATTTTTGCAAAATGATTTCAGTAAATTTACTCTTTTGCTTATTGTTAATTTTTTTATTATTAAAAGATTAGATAGCAAATATTTTAAATTTTTTATAAAGTCCTCTTTTTTACGCTTAGCAAAATTCTAACTCATATCTTATCTAGACTTACTTTTACTAGTTTTTCACCACTTGTTAAAGCAGTATCTACTGTTTTACTTAAATGATAATATTCTATTATCTCTACCATTTTTCATAGCTGAAAAATTTACTCTTACTCATTTTCATACGATACCATCTCTACTTTAACCTTTAGCGTGTTAGCGTTAATGGGCTTAGCGTAATGTTTATGCAAACTTACTATACATAAGGCAATTAAATACAAGTTTTATGTTGTATAAAGAAAAAAAATCGGAGCAGAAAATTCCTCTCCGATTTATGATTAAATTTAAGCTGCTTTAACCTCTTGTAGTCTATACCATGCGACGATTTGTAAAACAAATGCCACAATCAACAAGATGTAACCAATGATTATAAATAAAGTAATAGTTCCAACAACCGAACCTATAAAATAGTAGAGGAAAAATTTATCGCCAGATATGCTTGAAAGCTCGTTATAGACTTGAAATTCTTTGAAAAATGCATAAATCATACCCACAACGCCCACTAAGCCTAAAATGACGCCAAAAATAGCACCTGTCCCACCAGCATTCGCATAGCCAGAGCCCATACCAGCAAAGCCTAATGCTCCCGTTATCGCGCCGATCGAGATCAGGATAGTCGATGCTACCGCGACAACTAGATATAAGATATAGTTTTTCTTTAGTGTAGGACTACCGACTTTATCTGATAGCTTAAATATGGCAAACAACATACATAAAAATCCAGCAATAAAAAAGATAAATCCAATGAATGGGATAATGCCCAAAATAGGTAATGCAGAACCTGCTAATCCCAGCGTTCTAATGGTAGATAAATCATTGCTTTTGATATCAAAATTTATGTTATCTAAATTTAGATTCATAGATTTTGCTTTTGTGAGATAGATTTGTTTTGCAGTTTGTCCATCTGCGATAAAATCAACCTCATCGCCTTGTTTTAAAACTATGGCAGCTCCGTCTTTTGCTACAGACGCTACGTCTTCTTGTAGATAAGTAAAACGCTGTTCATCAGCATTTAATATTATGCCAGGAGCTAATACAGTTCCTTTCATGTTTGTTCCTTTAAGATTAAGATAAAAAAGACTTATTATAAATTTGTTAAACAAAGTGTTGGCTTAAGTTTATAAGGCATAAAAGATAATTTTATAGAAACTAAATAATGTGGGGGGATTATGTATATTAGCTTCTCTTTTTAGTATAACTGGCGACAAAAGAACTTATATAATAGGTCAATCTCTAATTAAATTTTTGAAAAGCAATTAATTTAATTGCGAGAATCTCAGGCTAAAAAATGGATTATGTTTTTAGGTATTGACTCTTTCTTCTTCTTTCATCACTCCAACCATCTCTATAACACTATCATCATAGATCTAAATAAAACAGCAATATAGATACTACTAGAGCTAACTGATCACAATTGTGATAAAGTTGCTATAAAGTATCTTAAATAGGCAAAGAAAGCGATCATGTGATTTATGATAAAAAATTTAATAGGAAATAGTTTTAAAAATTTTTTGGATTTGCGACGTAGTTGTAAATTTAAATAGTATATATTTTAAATTTTTTATCTAGCTTTTGCCACTCTTTTAAAGCACCTAGTAGAAATTCTAACTCATAGCTCATCTAGGCTTACTTTTACTGGTTTTTCGCCATTTATATAAATCTAAATTTGTGTCAAATAATAATTTTTTAAATAATAAGAAATAGCGAAGAGAAAAACTCTTCGCATAATTGATTATAGGTGATCTTCAGGTGCAGTTGTTGGCATAAAGAATGTAGTTGGAGTAAGATCAAGTGTCTCACCTGATGGATTGGTAGCTTTTGCCTCTACTGTGTGGTAGTCAAGCATAGAGTCTTTATAATCAACTTTTGCCTCTACGCTCCATCTACCATTCTCGTCAGCTCTTGTTGTTAAAACTTCCTGTATATCAACTGGAATTCTTTGATTAGTCATAAAGTCAAAGCCATGATGTTTAACAACTAATGTTATCTCAGCATTTGCTTCTGCTGTGCCCTCAAATGTTGGCTTTCTATCCCCATCAACAGGTCTATAAACAGGACTATAATCGCCTTGCACTTCTGTTAGATCACTAAATTCATCATCATATATGCGCTCTATTGAGAATGCACCATTTTTTGGCGTATAGTTTTTAGGCAAATTTGTAAAACTTGAATTACCAGCAGGATCAAACACCCGTGTTGTGAAAGAGTACTCACCAGGTACAAAGTGCTCAGGAAAACCATCACCCATTGTAGATTTATCTACTGTGAAGTTGCCATTATCATCAGCTGTTACCTTGCCTTCAAAAACTGTATGAGTTCCACTATCTTCTATTTTGCCTATTTTTACATTTATTTCAGAATTTGGCTCAGTCTTACCACTCATTGATGGCTCAGGATCACTATCGCTCATAGAAATTACATTTTTTCTTATAATGTTATGTGGCAAATCCGTCCACTCTACTGTTGGCCTAGTTGCATCAATAGTAACCTCAGCCCCTTTGCTGCTAAGGCTTCTCTCGCCATCTACAACAGCCACAGTTGTGATAGTGTGCTTTCCATCAGGAAGGTCATTTTGCACTACATACTCCCAAGTGCCATCATCATAGGCTCTTGTTTCATCTATCTTATTGCCATTGTCATAGATTTCAACTATTGATCCAGCTTCTGCTGTTCCTTTAATAAATGGTCTATTGTCATTTGATAGATCACCTATTACATCAGCATTCCATTTGCCACCATACTTGCCATCTATTATTGTTGTGATTGCTGGAGTTGGAACATTGCTGGTTGGATATATCGCATCAATAGCAGCTGCAAGGTTGTCAAGTGTAACTGCACCACCTACACCTGTTTGAACTGGGGAATTTGCGCTTGCTTGAGATGAGAGGTTGTTAAAATTCGCATTTATATTTTAGTAGTGCCCACCCTGAGCAAAGCTAGCAGCACCAAGACTTACTCCGTCACCGCCAGCGTTTCCACCTGCTTGGTTTCCACCAGCTGCAGTCTCTTCTAAACCAGCTAGACCCTCACCACTTAAGATCGCTTTTTGAAGTGAAGTGATATCTGCTGTTGTTTGAGAATTTTCGCCAACACTTTGGTCTAAATTTATTGAGTCTTTGCCTATTAAGCTTATCTCTTTTCCATCTGCTTTTGCTATTACTACTTTTGCGTCAGTTGATTCAGTGACTATCTTTTCTCCTTGATATACTATGTCACCTACTTTTAATTCTCTGCTTTCGCCTGTTAGGCTTACAGCTTTTACGCTTCCTTGCGTTACATTTTTTACTACGCCTATTTCCTTTGACATGTGTCTCCCTTTTTAAATTTTTCCTAAATTTAACGGTTTTATTAAAATCAAACCATTGTACTTTGGTACAGTTGTGACATATTTATGACTGGGAATTTTGTAAATTTAGATTTTGTGGGGGTTTGAAATAGTTATAAAATTTTAGATATTGCAAAGAAATTTATATCAAATTCCTTTGCAAATTTGGATTTATTTTACAAAAAACTTTTGTGCTAATTCTTTATCTTCTCTCGTGATATTAAATTTCTCACCATCTACAAAAACGTCAAATTTACTATCTTTGCTGGCTCTTGTATATGCTAGCGCGAGCCTTGCAGCAAGCTCTTTGTCAGCAAAGCTTGCGTTTTTGCTTATGAAGCTAACAGCTCCCACGATGTCATCGCTCTCTTTAAATTTAACCTGCTCAAATTTATCATTTGGATGAGCCAAAAGTGCGTTATTGTCGCTCTCATCACGTCCTATTATCATTTTTGCGCCATCTGGTAAGCGTAGATGCCTACCAAGCTTTAGCCACGTAACATCGATATCTCGCATCTCTTTATCAAATTTCAAGTAGTCTTTTATCTTTACAGCAAAGCTCTCAATCGTTAGCAAACAGCCACCTCCAGGCGTTGCAAAGTCCTCAAAGCCAAATTTCTTTGCCAAAGTAAGTTGCGGCTTTCTATCGCGCCCGCTTATGTCAAGTAGTTTCTCTCTATCGACCCAGCCCTCGCGCTCTGGCTTAGTTGGCGGCAAGAGCTTAGCACACATCGGACGAAGCACTAGATCATCCTCGTCATCAGCTAGGCGCTTAACCTGAAAGAGCGCGTCTCTGCGCTGGCTCATCGGCCTTTGTCCTACGACTTCGCCTGTGATTATAAAATTTGCATTTTCGCTTTTTAGCATATTAAGAGCGGTTTTAAACATATATCCGTGGCAGTCGATGCAAGGGTTAAACTGCTTGCCGTAGCCGTATTTTGGGTTAAAAAGCACGTCGCGAAGATACTCGTTTCTCATATCAACCACTTTTAAGCTAGCCCCAGCCAAGGCTGCACGGCGCCTTAAAACTTCGTGCTTCTCCTCATCCACGCCAAATCCAGTATCCATATAAAGTGCGACCACTTCGATATTTTGATCGCTTATTATTTTCATAGAGAGCATGCTATCAAGCCCTCCGCTAAACAAAGCTAAAGCCTTCATTTTTGTCCTGAAAGTAAAATTTAAAGCCTAAATTTACTAAATCTAGGCTTTTATGAAGTTTATTTAGCAGCGTTAATTACGATTTTTTTAATGACTTCGCTTGAAGCTTTTAGGCTGCTAACTGGCAAGTACTCGTATATAGAGTGAAAGTTGTTTCCGCCTGTGAATAAATTTAGCGTTGGCACGCCCTTTGCAGAGATCGCAGCGCCGTCATATCCGCCACGCATCGGCTTTATGTTTGGCGTGATATTTAGCTGACTAAAGGCATCTTTTGCTAGTTTTATAGGCAGTGAGTTTTCATCTTTTAAGAACTTAAAGACATTTTCATAGCGTGTTTTTAGCGTGATCTCGCAACGATCTCCATAAATTTTATTAAAAGAATTTGCCATCTCACTTAAAAACTCAAGCCTTTTTTGAAATTTCGCCTCATCAAATTCTCTAATGTCGATCTTGAGCGTCGTTTTTGCGCTGTTTCCGCTAAGCTCTTTCACCCAAAAATAGCCCTCTTTACCCTCGGTGCACTCTGGCACTTCGCCACCTGGCAAAAGAGAGATAAATTTATGCGCAAGAAGTAGCGAATTTACAAGCTTGCCCTTTGCATTCATCGGGTGAGCCGAAACGCCTTTAAAAACCATCGTGCAGTCAGCCGCGTTCCAGTTTTCATATATTAGCTCGCCTATCTCGCAGCAGTCTAAGCAGTAACCAAAGTTGGCTCCCAGTAAATTTACATCAAGTGCCTTTGCACCAAGCAAGCCCTGCTCCTCATCAGGCACGAAGCAGATCACGATCTTGCCGTGCTTTACATCAGGATTTTGCATAAAAAAGCTAGCCATATTTACGATACTAGCGATCGCAGCCTTATCGTCAGCGCCAAGCAAGCTAGTGCCGTCAGTCACGACTATGTCGTCGCCCTCGTACTTCTTAAGCTCTGGGTTGTCGCTAAATTTAAGATAGATGCCCTGCTCTTCGTTTAGGCAGATGTCGCCGCCTGTGTATCTTACTATCTTCGCTTTTGTGTCGTTTTTTTGCTCGCTACTTGTATCTAAGTGCGCAAAAAAGGCGATACTTGGAGCATTTTCGCAGTTTGCTGGGATCTTTGCTATCAAGATGGCACTATCTTGCAAGATGATATCTTTTATACCAAGCGAACTAAGCTCATCTTTTATAAAAAGAGCCAGCTCGTACTCGGTTGGATTAGAAGGCATAATGCCTTTTAATCCATTCTCTTTATTTGTCGTGGTGTTAAATTTCGTATAGTTTATAAATCTCTCTACGATATCCATCTTTCATCCTTAGATGACGAAAAATGCGATCGCCACAACAGAGAGAAACATACCTAAAAACGTTCTTTTTGCAAGCTCGACTGGGCTAACCATAGCGATACCAGCACAAACGATAGCAGCTCCAGCGATCGGAGAAGCTGAACGTCCAAGTGAGCCTGCGATTGCCGCAGCCATACCAAGCTTATCTTGCTCAAAGCCAAGAGCAGCAGCGTTTGTTGTGACAGCTTCATTAAATGCAAATGTAGCAGCGTCGCCTGAGCCTGTAACTATACCCATGATAAATGGTACAAATGTTCCGCCAAATTTAACGTAGCTTTGATCAGTTTTTAGCCATGCGATGACCACATCAACGGCTCCGCACGCCTTTAAGCCAGCGACAAAAACGCCAGCTGCGATGATGATACCGATAACATCAGCATAAGCGTGACCCATTCCGTTAAAGAACTCTTTTGTGATCTTTTGTGGGTTTGTAAGAGTAGCGAAGATAGCTATGATAGCGCCAAGTATCATCGCTTCAGCAACGCCCATCTTTGTCCATGCCAAAAAGCTGTAGTCTTTTGCAAGGCTAGTTCCGCCGATAACTAAGATAACAAGTGGGACAAGTGGCATAAGAGCGTAGATCAAATTTACTTTAAACGCTGACTTCTCCTCGCTAGCTGCGCCATTTTCAAGAGTGAAATTTGTACCTTTTTGATAGTCTTTAAATAATATTGCAACAATAGTTAGCATAACAACTACGATAGCAAGAGCTGTAAATGCGCTAGGAATTTGCACTTTTATGATGTCTTGAACTGTATATCCCTCAACTGTCTTTTTAACAAGGTCAGCCACATATATGTTGTGCGCAGAGCCTGGGCTTAGGACTGAGCCAAATGTACCAGCAAAAACAGCCGCACCAGCCATCGCAGGGCGAATGCCTGATGCCATTAGAAGCGGTATAAGCGTCGCACCAACAGCAGCCGAGCAGCCAGCAGCTGAAGGGATAGCGATATTTATAAAGTAAGTTAGCACGGTTGTTGCAGGGATCAAGATAAATCCCACGTTTTTAAGTGGCTTTGTAAGAAGCGCAACAAGGTGCTTATCGCACATTGTGTATTTCATAACAAAGGCAAAACCCATACTAGCACATATAGCCTTTATAAGTCCTGCTTTAGTCATATAGTCAGTAAAAGCACTTAGTGCCCCCATCGGTTTTAGTGCGATTATACAAAGCACCAAACCAACACCTATTAGCACCGTTCTTGTCTCTTTTTTTAAGACTAGAAGTGCTACAACTGCAACGATGCCAAGAATGGCAGCAATTAGCTTGAATGATTCCATACCTCTCTCCTTGTTTAGATTTTAAATTTAGTTCCAACTTCTATTTTTTCTATCTCTTTTTGATACTCAAATTTTAAAATTTCGCTGTGTCCTATGACCTCAGCCTCATTGCCTCCTATAAGCAAAGCCGTGCCCTCAGGCAAAGCGTAGATAGTCTCTTTTGGATTTGCTATTAAAAATTCCTCCAATCTCTCCTCCCTGCTCTCGCCGTTATGACCTGCTAGTTTGCCACTTATAAAGTGCGGATTGATCTGATATGGGAAGATATTTAGGCTATCAAAGGACTTTGGCATGATGATAGGCATATCATTTGTCGTCATCATCGTCTTGCCAGCGATATTTGCGCCAGCTGACCAGCCAAAGTATTTTGCGCCGTTTGCCACAGCCTCTTTTATAGGCTCAATCAAATTTAGCTTATAAAGCGTGTAAAGAAGCATAAAGGTATTGCCACCGCCAACTGCGATACTGTTAGCGTTTTTGATAGCTGAAATTTTATCCTCGTAGTGGTGGATCGACTTTATATTTTTATTTTTTAGGCGGTCGATCACCTTTTGCTCGTATTCGTCATTACTTCGTCTAACTCCAGCATAAGGGATAAATAAAATCTCCTCCTTACCACTCTCACCCAAGAAGTCCTTGACCCAGTTTTTGCAGTGTCTCAAGTAGCCAGTATCTTGGTAGCTTGAAGCGCTGATTAGTAAAGCATTTTTCATTTTTTCACTCCATTTAGTTTGTAAGCAGCCCTTAGATAGATATCAACCCCAGCGACCAAACAATCCTCGTCAAAGTCAAATTTGCTGTTGTGATGGCCTGCTTTTAAATTTGTACCGATCATCATATATCCGCTCTTTGCGCCCCTATCTTGCAAAGCTCTCATAAAGTGAGCGAAGTCCTCGCAAGCGCCAAAGTCAAGCTCTTTAACGATCTTATCATCATCTATAAATGGGCTTTGTTTTGCTGCTTCATAGAAAATTTCAGTCACCTCTTTGTCGCTGTTTGCCCCGCTTGTGCCACCAGTCATCACGACCTTACTCTCCACATCATAAATTTCACTCACACCTTTTACGATATCCATGCATTTTTTATACATAAACTCATTTAAATTTGTATCCTCGCCCCTTGTTTCGCAGGCTAGATAGCCGTTTGGTGCTATGACATTTCTGCCCTCGCCAGCTCTTAAAACGCCTACATTTATCCTAGTCACACCCTTTGCGTGCCTTGTGATGCCATGCATGTTTAGAGCCATTTGAGCAGCGGCTAAAAGGGCATTTGCTCCCTCTTCTGGAGCTCCTGCTGCGTGAGCTGAGCGGCCAGTGATATGCACGTCAAATTTAGAAGTTGCAAGCAGTTTGTTTGTGCCACAAACTATGCCCCCATTTGTTTCTGCTTGAAAGCCGATGTGTCCGCCAAGTAGATACTCAACCCCATCAAGCACCCCAGCAGCCTCCATAGCCACAGCGCCTCTTGTACCCTCTTCTGCGGTTTGAAATATAAATTTAAATTTACCGTTAAAATCATCTAAATTTTTAGCGATCAGTTTTGCAAGCGCTAGACCCATCGCCATGTGTCCATCGTGCCCACAAGCGTGCGTGATACCAGCGATATCTGAGCCAAAGCCCTCTTTGCAAGGTCTATGAGCAGCCTCTGCGCTCTCTGTCACATCAACGCTATCGATGTCAAATCTAAATGCGCTAAATTTACCAGGTCTTTTTGTGTCGATGAAGGCTGTCAGCCCAGTTAGGCCATCTTTCATGCATTCAAGGTATTTTGCCTCGTCAGGATTTAAAAGACTTTTTGCCCGCTCGATAGCCTTTTGACACTGCTCTTTACTGCCAACTCCAAGCCTTGCATCGCTCTTTACGACCTCTTCGCCAAGCTTCACCTCATATCCTAGCTCGCTAAGCCTTTTTGCCAAAACTGCGGTCGTAAAAAAGGTAAACCAGCCAGTTTCTGGGTGCGAGTGAAAGTATCTGCGATCTTTGATCATGTCCTCTTTTAAAGATAGTGCTAAATTTGCTATTTTGTCCATGACTACTCCTCGTTTGAAAGTCTTATTAGTGCGTTTGTTAAAATTTTAGTTGCGGCTACTGCATCTTTGAAATTTATCGCCTCTGCAATGTTGTGGCTGATGCCATCCACGCAAGGGATAAAGAGCATGCCAACACTGCTTGCAAGCTTTGTTAAATTCATCGCATCATGCCCTGCCCCACTTGGCAAAGTAAGCGTTTTTACGCCAAGCTTTTTGGCTTCATCTTCAAGTAAATTTATGGCGTGCTCGCTTAGTTTTACTGGCTCGTCGCTACTTAGCTCTCTTATCTCGTAGCTAAATTTAAGCTCATCGCTTAGCGTGTCTACGAAATTTCTAAGCTCTAAATTTAACTCCTCTAAGCTAGCCTTATCGATATCTCTTAGATCAACGCCAAGCCTCGCCTCTCCTGGCACGACGTTTAAAACGCCTGGTTTTGCATGCACGTAGCCAACGGTTGCGACGGCTGTTTTTTTGTTTTTGGCAAATTTATTTGCAGCGATTATAATGTGTGAAGCGGCAAGCAGAGCGTCACTACGCATATTCATCGGAGTTGCGCCGCTGTGATCGGCCTTGCCCTGTATTGTGATCTCAAATCTAATAGGTGCTGCGATCCCGCTTACCACGCCAACGCTTATGCCGCTTCGCTCAAGCACTGGGCCTTGCTCGATGTGAAGCTCAAGATAGGCGTGTAGGGAGTTTTCTTTTAGGATGGCTTCGTCTAAATTTTGTGGTTTAAACCCAGCCGCACTCATCGCCTCAAAAAGCGAGATGCCATCTTCATCTTTTAGCTCATGAAGCCTTTGCTGGCTTAGTTTGCCGCTTATTATCTTGCTACCGATAGTGGCTGTCTTAAAGCGGCTTGACTCCTCACAGCTAAAATTTATGAGCCAAAGTGCGCGCTTTAGCTTGATACCAGCCTCTTTTATAGAGCTTAGTGCCTCAAGACCAGCCATAACGCCAAGTGTGCCGTCATAAAAGCCACCATTTGGCACGCTATCTATGTGAGAGCCCACGCAAACTGGCTTCGCGTCCGCCTCGCAACCATTATCATAGATAGCGAAGATATTGCCAACATTGTCAATTTTAAGTTTAAAGCCATTTTTTTCTATCAAATTTATAAGAAATTTTCTTGCTTCAAGGTCCTCTTTACTAAAAGCTAGCCTTGTTAGCCCTCCACCTTTTAGCGCTCCAAACTCGCTTATAGCGTTAAAATTTCTCTCAAATCTTTTAGCGTCTATCATCATAAATCCTTAAAATATAAAGCCAATCTTAAAAAGATTTATTACTTTAAGCATTTTACATTTTGTTTTATGATTTGAAGCTGAAAAAGTGTGAGTTTTTAAATTTTAGGCTCTGTGTGCTAAAAGTATTGCTAGATAAGGAAAAAACAAAAGTGCCAAAAATGGCACTTTTGGATAGATAGCTATTTATTTGATTTTGTTCTGTTACAATTTTTACACAACATTTGACAATTATCAGGCTGTGTTTTTCCGCCCTCGCTCCAAGGTATTATGTGGTCGGCTTCCATTTGTTCTATCTCAAAATACTTTTTACATATCGCACAAATTCCATTTTGCTTTTCATAGACTTCACGCTTTTGATTATTGTCAAATGCCCTTATATTTAGATGCTTCTCATTGCCGCTCAATAAATAAGGATAAATTCCTCCCTTGCTTCCTACATCACTATCTTTCATTAGCTCACTTATGATTGTTTCTAACTCATCTTTGTCTAAATTGCTATTTTTAAACTCATTATAGTAGGCTCCCCAAGGCAATCCTTTCATTTCCTTACGGTATCTAGGGAATTTCATTTCTACCCAGTCTATTACGCCACTAAAATATCCCCATAAATCATCAGCGTTTTTACTATCTTTTGCATTTTTTGCCATATATTCGCATATATCTTTATCATCGCCTACTTTATCGTAGCTTTTAGCAGTTATCCACTTTATAGCAGTTTCTAAGTATTCTTGTCTTATAGGTGCACCAGTTAAGTATTTTGAACCCTTTTGATACGCTAAGCAGTTATTTTTTGAAAATTTCACTTTTGCATCGCTCAGCCACGCACTTGTATATACAGCGTTTCTTAACTCTTGGTCTTTTAGCTGCTCACCTGCTATATTTATGACCTTAAACCAGTCTAATTTTTCGCTATCGCTACCCTCACATATATAGACCATTAGTTTGTAGTTTAGGATTTTTTCTTGTATGTCTTTTGTAAGATTATCAAATAGTTTTGGCTGACCATTTATTTCTATACTAAAACTTCCTTTTACATATTCGCAAATTGAGATAGTCCTTTGTTGCCCATCTAGCACTTCAAATTCTGCTTCATTGCTAGACATTGTTTGTCTAGCCCAGTAAATGGTATTAAGCGGAAAGCCTTTTATAACAGTGTCAATGACCGCATTTCGCTTTTTATCATCGTAGACATACTCTCTTTGATATTTTGGACGGATATTTAGTATGCCGCCATATCCGCTAACTTGACTACTCTCATCATCACGAAAATAATCCTTTACTAAATCAACTACCTTTATAGGCTGCAAATCTATTTTCATTTTTTTCCTTTTTGTGGGTTTTTATTTTTTATTAAAATTCGTGCGTAAATACTAGAATATAATTCGCCTGTTTCACAATCTTTAAATGCAGGTGTTTTGTCTGTTTTGGGATTAAATTTTCTATAAAGTGTTCCTTTGGCATTAAATGTAAATTTGCCTGTCGGTAAGCCATTTTTATCTAAAATTTCCATTTTTTTATTGCAAGTAAAATCGACCGAGCCGACAATTCCAAGAGCCACAATCTCAAATTGCTCAGGGTTGTATTTGTCTAAAAATGTTATCGGCACACCCATAACACCGTCATAATCAAGCGGAATTTCTATCGTTTTATCCACATTGATAGCATTGTAGTTGTCGTATTTTGGGTAATGATTAGGGTCTTTGTGATAACTTGCTATTGTTTCAAATTTTTCATGGCGTTTTTTATAATCTAAATTTGTAAACCAACGAACACCTTTAACTCTTATAAATTTATTTCCCTTTTCATCAATACCACAACCTGCTGCACTTAATGGATAATCATTAGGAACATTAAATTTTCTATCACCACTATGAATACTTGCGCCAATCCAAAGGCGATTTTGTTTTATTAAACTAAAAATCTCTTTATAAGTTATTGCATTAACATTGCCGATAATTAAAAAATCTTTTTTATATTCAATAAGTTGTGCAACATACTCGCGAAAGAGCGAAAAAGGGGGATTAGTTACTACGATGTCAGATTGTTTTAGTAGTTCTATGCACTCTGCAGTGCGAAAGTCGCCAGGCTTATGCGAGAGAGAGAGAGAGAGAGAGAGAGAGAAGTGTCGCTAGTTTGTGTCTTATCGCCTTTTAGCACCGATAAGACATTTTCATCACTATCTTTTAAGGCTTTTTCAATAATAAACCTAGCATCGTCTAAATCAATACTTCCGTTGTTATCAAAATCTTTCATCTCATTGATTATTATTTTATGTGCTTTGTCTTTGCCTGTTTTTGTTTGAGATATAGGGCTATCATAATAGCAAGTGCAAATTAGCTTTTTAAGCCCTAGTCGGTTGAAATTTAAGACAAAATATCTAAAAAAATTGCTCTCATAGGGGTCATCGCAGTTACAAAAGACAACTTTATCTTTAAAGTGTGTTTCGTAGTGTCTTAGTTCGTTTTCTATATCTCCAAGTTGAGTATAGAACTCATCTTTTTTCGCATTTTTTGCCTGATGTAAGTTTTTATTTTTTGCCATTTATATCCTTTCTAAAATGTTTTTGGTTTATTACACCACAAGTAGTGGCACACTTGGTCTATCTCCTAGTTTATCAACCTTACTAATACAATCAGTATTTAATATATGATTAAATAGTATCTGCTCTTTATCCATTCTACTTTCTTTTGCAAAATTTACAAAGTTGTGATAAACAAGATAATTATTAATATATTTTTTAGATACATCTTTGAAATTATACACTAGGATTGATTTAAGACAGCTATGATAGTTATCAACTACTTGAATATTAAAACTTCTATTAGAATATTTATTGTGTGGTATTCTAATATGATTTAAGCTCATCTCATTTGAGAGCTTAGGTAGCTTCTAAGGCTATCAGTTACAAATACGCTTTCACGCTCAACTTTGCCACCTATTACGCTATTAAGTGCCTTTACATTTGGCTTACCAAGATTTGCTACTTTGGCTACTGATTTGCCGTTTAGATTAACAACGCAAGGCATACAAACTAATTCTTTTTATAATCCACGCTTCGTATTTGCTGTGCCACGATGTTTTGCCGAGCGTTGAAAATTAAAATCCTTGCGACAACATTTACACGAGATAGGCACAAATGTTTCGTCAGCTTCTACTATGCCCTCAGTTTTACGCTATTTTACATTTCTTTCAGAGTATCAAGGATTTTGTGTTGCTAGTTAAAAGCTCTGCTTAAATTTTATAAAGCTGAGTCTTGAGATCTTTGATGATAAATAGCAGTTTTTCTAAAATTTCTATCTTATTTGGGTTGTCTGAGCCTTTTAAAATTTGCTGTTCGTTCTCGTAAAATGCGATTTGCATATTTAAAATAGCCTTTTGCAAAGTGGTTGCATCGATAATCTCATGGATCTTTTCGTCCATTAAAATTTCTCTAACCATCTCCTCATCGCTCACGTCGTATCTATAAAGGATGGCGTTTAGATACTCAGGATGCTTTATAAAGTATCTAGCCCCAAGCTTTGAGAGTATCTCATCTCTGTAGTTTGGGTTGTTTAGCATGGTTTTAAAAAGTGCAAACTCAAGCGGGTCTTTGTTCATCACAGCTGGCACCTCATCTACCATGACAGAGTTGCTAAATTCATCTTTATCTTTTTTTCTAAATTCTCTTTTAAATTTAGCTTCATTTTTTGGCTTCTGCTTTAGCCCAAACCTATCTGCTACGCTTTGTGGAGTGAGGTTAAATCTTGCCGCTACTTCTGTCACATACGAGCTTGCTATCTCCTCTCCAAGCTCGTCCATATAGGCTTTTATCTCGCTTAGGCAGTTATCTCTTTGCACTGAGCGCGTGATGTCATACTTTTGCATGATCTTTTCTATATAAAATTTCACCGCGTCCTCGCCTGAGCCAAAGAGCTCACTAAGCTCCTTTATCTTGCCTGCAAAGACCATATCAGCAGGATCTGCGCCGTTACTTATGATGACTACTTTTGTATCTATCTTATTTATGCTTAGCAGGTGAGCTGACTTTATGGCTGCATTTATACCAGCGCCATCTCCGTCAAAGCAAAGCACCACGCTTATCTCGCCCCTTTTTAAAAGCGGCAAGTGACTTATAGTAAGTGCTGTGCCAAGCACTGCAACAGCGTTTGTAAAGCCAGCGTAGTGAAGCATGATGACATCTAGATAGCCTTCAGTTATTATTATCTGATTTTTTTCAAATATGCTTTGTCTAGCTAGGTGGTAGCCATAGAGCAGCTTTGACTTGTCAAAGAGCGCACTTTGAGGAGAATTTACATATTTTGCAGGGTGATCTGAGATCGTTCTACCGCCAAAGCCAACTAGCCTTGTAGTGTGCGAGTAGATGGGAAATGTTACGCGCTCGATGAAACTAGCGTAAATTCCCTTTTCATTTTGCTTTACGATGCCAACTTCAAGCGCCTCTTTAGGCTCTATGTTTTCATTTTGCAAAAGCCTAATGGTGCTTTTACTATCCCCAGCCCAGCCAAGCTCAAATTTCTCTATCATCGCGTCATTTATGCCGCGCGACTTGATATATCTAATGGCAGCTTCGTTTTTGTAAAACTCGCTTCTATAAAAGGCATTTACCTTTTCTAAAATGTGCTTATTTTCTTTTTGCGTTGGCACCTTGTCGTTTGTGTATTCAAGGCTGAAATTTGAAATTTGAGCGATCTTTTCTATCGCCTCTGGGTAGGTTAGTTTTTCATAATCCATCACAAATTTAACCGCATCTCCGCCAGCTTTGCAGGCAAAGCAGTGATACATCTGCTTGTTTTGATTTATGCTCATGCTTGGGTTTTTGTCGTCGTGAAACGGACAGACGCACTTGTAGCTTGAGCCCATCTTTTTAACTGGGATATACTGCTCGATGATATTAACAATGTCTATTTGGTTTTTTAATTTTTCAATGGATTTTGGATCTATCATAAGCAAAATTATACAACTGCTTTGTTATAATTAAAGTAAAATTTTATTACAAAGTGTTAGCGTGGATATTTTTTTCATTGGACACAGAGATCCGATATTTAGCCTTATTATTCTATTTAGTATCATCTTGATGATTGCTGCTTTAAGCTATGCTTGGGGCATATTTTCAAGTAAAGATGAGAAAAAACGTATCGAAAAATTTATAAAGAAATTTGACAGTAAAGATGGCATAAGCGACGAGCACAAGCAGATGCTAAAAAGCCCAGAAGTAGATATACCAAGCCTTAGCATGCTAGGTCAGACCTTTGCTAAAAATGGCGACTTTGAAAAGTCAATCGGCGTCTATCTCATCGCACTTGAAAAGGTAAAAGATAAAAACGAGAAGGAATTTATCCTAAACGAGCTTGGAGAGGTCTATTTTAAGGCTGGATTTTTAAAAAAGGCTAGTGAAATCTTTGAGAAAGCTCTTGAGTTAAGCCCTAGAAATGTCCTCGCACTGCGCTTTTTAACGATGATAGATGAGAAACTTAAAAACTACAAAGAAGCGCTTTATGCGCTAAATTCTCTTGAAGAGCTAGGGACAAATGTAAAAGATCAAAAGGCCTATATAAAGGCGATCAGCACGCTTGATGATAGAAATTTAAGCTTTAGCGAGAAGGTAGAAATTCTCTCGCACCTTAGCCAAAATTTTGAGCTTTTAAAGCGCATGATCTTAGCGCTTTTTATAAGGCACAATGAAAATTTAGAAAATTTAAAAGATTTTGCCAAATTTGAAGATGTGCTTGATCTACTTTACAACCTAAAAACGCCTATAAATTTAGACGATGCAAAATACAAATCCCTCTTTTACGCAAAGGGCGACATAGAAGGTCCATGTGAAATTTATGGCTTTGAGCTAAATGTCATAAAAAGGCTAAAAGACGCTAAATTTGACGCAGCTGGGCTAAGCTTTAACTACGTTTGCAAAAACTGTAAAAACTCATTTCCTATGCACTTTTACCGCTGCCCGGTCTGTCACGAGCTAGGAAGTGTCAAAATTTTATCCCACATCACAGAAAAAGCAAGTGAAGATAGTAACACTTTTTAGCGACGGCTCATGCCTTGGAAACCCTGGAGCTGGTGGCTGGGCGTATATATTGAGATTTAACGAAGCGCAGAAAAAAGCAAGCGGCGGCGAGGCATATACTACAAATAACCAAATGGAGCTAAAAGCTGCGATAATGGGGCTAAAAGCGCTAAAAGAGCCCTGTGAGGTAAGGCTTTTTACCGATAGCTCATACGTGGTAAATAGCATAAATGAGTGGCTTGCAAACTGGCAAAAGAGAAATTTCAAAAATGTAAAAAATGTCGAGCTTTGGCAGGAGTATTTAGAAATTTCAAAGCCACATAAAGTCGTAGCTAGCTGGGTCAAGGGGCACGCTGGGCACCCTGAAAATGAGGAGTGCGACCAGATGGCAAGAGACGAGGCATTAAAGATAAAAGATGAGAATAAGATATGAAAAATTTAGAAGAATTTGAACGTAATCTTGGCTATAAATTTAAACAAAGTGAGCTTTTAGAAGAGGCGCTAACTCACAAGAGCACCAAGCAGGCGTTAAATAACGAGAGGCTCGAGTTTTTGGGCGATGCGGTGATGGATCTACTCGTGGCTGAGTATCTTTTTAAGAAATTTAGCAAGATCGCAGAGGGCGATATGAGCAAACTTCGTGCCGCGCTTGTCAATGAAAAAAGCTTTGCAAATATGTCTAGGCGGCTAAAAATGGGCGAGTTTTTAAGGCTTAGCCAAGCTGAAGAAAACAACGGCGGCCGCGAGAAAGATAGCATCTTAAGTGACGCATTTGAAGCTGTGATGGGCGCTATCTATCTTGAGGCTGGACTTGATAAAGTAAGAGAAATTTCTATTAGCCTGCTTGAGCTTTGCTATCCGCAAATCGACTTTGCGCACCTTGAAAAGGACTACAAAACAGCCCTTCAAGAGGTCACTCAAGCGACCCTTGGCGTCATACCAACATACGAGCTCATTGGCTCTTTTGGCCCTGATCACAAGAAAGAATTTGAGATAGCCTTGCTACTAAATGGCAAAGAAATTTCACGTGCCGTTGGAAGCTCCAAAAAGCAAGCCCAACAGCTCGCAGCAAAAATCGCACTAGAAAAAATCAAAAAATAGGATAAATTTTGAATACTTTTGGCAAAAAACTAACCTTAACTAGCTTTGGCGAGAGCCATGGGGTGGCGATCGGTGGCGTGATAGACGGCCTACCTGCTGGGCTAAAGATCGATGTGGATTTCATCCAAAGCGAGCTTGACAAACGTCGCCCTGGGCAAAGTAGCTTCACAACGGCAAGAGATGAGGCTGATAAGATAGAAATTTTTAGCGGCGTTTTTGATGGCATAAGCACTGGAGCGCCGATAGGTTTTGCCATTTTTAACAACAACCAAAAATCAAATGACTATGAAAATTTACGTGAGATTTTCCGCCCTGGGCATGCTGATCTTACATATTTTAAAAAATATGGCATCAGAGATCACAGAGGCGGCGGGCGTGCGAGTGCCAGAGAGACAGCAGTTAGGGTCGCTGGTGGGGCATTTGCACAGCTACTTTTAAATGAGCTTAAGATAGAAGTTTTAAGCGGCGTGCTTGGCATTGGCAAGGCCATTAGCGACAAGATTGATTTTGATTTTGCCAAAAATTCGCAAATTTACGCCCTTGGCAACGAAGAGGCGATGAAAGAGGCGGTAAATAAAGCTAGAAGCGAGCACGATAGCGTGGGAGCTGTGGTTCTAAGCGTAGCTAGAGGCGTGCCAGCTGGTCTTGGCGAGCCACTTTATGATAGGCTTGATAGCGCTCTAGCGGCGGCCTTAATGGGCATAAACGGAGTAAAAGCCGTAGAGATCGGCGCTGGTGTAAATGTAAGCTCTATGCTTGGCTCAGCAAACAACGACGAGATGGACGAGCTTGGCTTTTTAAGCAACAACGCTGGTGGCATACTTGGTGGCATAAGCAGTGGCGCTGAAATAGTGCTAAAGAGCCATTTTAAGCCAACGCCTTCGATATTTAAAGAGCAAAAGACGCTAAATTTAGCTGGCGAGGCGGTGGATTTTGAACTACGAGGCAGGCATGATCCTTGCATAGGCATACGTGGCAGCGTCGTCGCAACCGCAATGATAAGGCTAGTTCTAGCTGATATGCTCCTACTAAATGCAAGCACAAAGCTTGAAAATTTAAAGAAAATTTACGGCTAAATTTGACTTAGCCCAAAAAAACGAGGGCTAAATTTAGAAATTTACAGCAGCCGTAAATTTTGGCCTAGAAAACGCAGCGACCAGCTTGACCTCGCTTTTATATTTTTCTAAATTTTCTAAGACACTGCGTCCGCACTTGCCTTGAGTGGTGCCAGATATGTCTTTGTTGCGAGTTAGGACATTGACGCAGCCATGCTTGCAAAGGCTTTTCTCGCCTAACACCTCAGGATCATGCCATGCGCCTTCGTAGATGGTGATGACGTGCTCTGGGATGATGAGTGACTAGCGCACCAACTAAAATTTCTCCCCTATCTTAAATACTCTCATCACGTCGCCAGTTGCGATGCCTTTTGCTTAGCTTCATTTACATTTATTCGATCGGTTCTCTAGCGCATACTTTAGCGTAATTTCTGATCACTAAGCTACTTAGCTGAGAGTGGAGGCGGTATCTTTAGCGCGTGGTTTTTTGCACTCAAATTTAGCCTTTTTTATTTTATTTTCTAAAAAATTTCAAACCATTTCAAACAAAATTTGCAAACTAACTTTTACCAAATTTCATCTATAATCCTCTCATGAAAAACGAAAATTTACAAGAGAAAATTTACGCCGTTATCGACCTAAAGTCCTTTTACGCCTCGGTTGAGTGCGTAGAGCATGGGCTTGATCCATTTAAGGCTGATCTAGTCGTGGCTGACGCTAGTCGTGGCAGTGGCGGCATCTGCTTAGCTGTTAGCCCTGCGCTTCGTGCAAAAGGGGTGAAAAACCGCTGCAGGCTCTTTGAGATACCAAGGGATATCAAATTTATCATCGCGCCGCCTAGGATGCAGTTTTACATCGACTACGCCGCAAGGATCTATGAAATTTATCTAAAATATGTCTCCAAAGAGGACATCTACGTCTATTCGATCGATGAGTGCTTCATAGACCTCACTTCTTACTTGAAATTTTACGCTCTTGGCGCAAAAGAGATGGCGAAGATGATGATGGATGAGATCTTAAAAACGACTGGCGTGACGGCGACTTGCGGCATGGGGACAAATTTATACCTCGCAAAGATCGCGCTTGATATACTAGCAAAGCACCAAGATGACGGCATCGCCTATCTTGACGAAGAGCTTTACAAAAAGCAGCTCTGGACACATCAACCGCTAAGTGACTTTTGGCGTATCGGTAAGCAAACTAGGCTAAAGCTCGAAAAATGCGGCATCTTTTGCATGAAAGATATCGCAAATGCGCCAAAAAGCCTGC
>NZ_JAAKZD010000006.1:0-151581 GCF_015230035.1 Campylobacter concisus | reverse complement strand
CTCCCTTACTGGGATGTTGGAAAAGTAGGTCGTTGCGGGCTTTGTTGTTTGTCTGCTTTAATTCTTATATTATTTGATTCTAGTTTTTATTAGTGTTTATTGCTGTTTAAGTATAAAATATTGGTTTGTTCTTTTTTTAAAATTTTTTATTTATTGTTTTTTATGGATTTTTATTTAATTTAATATGTTTATTTTTATTAATGTAAAATTGTAAATCATGACGAGAAGGTGTTAAGGTATGATGCTTTCGGTCTGTGAGAATATAGGTTAATAGTACGAAATAAGGTCTTTGCAAAAAAATACTTATATGATGATGTTAAATTTTCAAGTATAAAAAATATATAGACTGCAAGCTAGCCGAAGAAAACGGCCTAGAGATGGTTGATCAAAAATACTTTTTCACGCAGTTTAGATATGACGCACTCCAAAGGGCAAAAGAGAAACAAAAGCTAATGCTTGATAGTGAAAAAATAAAGGAAACCTCACTAAATTTATATGAGCGTCCATATCTTGGCACTGTTGGAGCGATAGCTCTTGATAAAAATGGCAACCTAGCTGCAGCAACAAGTACTGGTGGCATGACAAATAAAATGACTGGCCGTATAGGCGATAGTCCGATAATTGGCTCTGGGACCTATGCAGATAATGGCTCAGTGGCAGTCTCTTGCACAGGCACAGGCGATATCTATATGCGCGTAAATGCTGCTCATGAGGTCTCAGCTCTTTATAAATACAAAACTTCAGATGTGCAAAAAGCAGCCGAAGAGGCTGTAAAAGAGGTAGCAGCACTAGGCGGTAGTGGTGGTATCATCTCTATTGATAAGTTTGGCAAGACTGGCTTTGCTTGGACTAAAGATAAACTTGGTATGTATCATGGTGAGGCAAGACTGGGAGCTAAACCAGTTGTTTACTGGCCACTTGGTGAGAAATGATTAGATAGCTAGGCCGGATCATATCTGGCCTAGTTTTTAAAGGGAGAAAGTTTATTAAAATATATAAATTGCTCCAAGAACGATAAATGCTCTTAGGCAAAAACCGCCGATTAAATTTTATATTAAGTATTATCTTATCTAACCAACTTTTATAAAATTCTCTTGGTTTTTAAAGAACGGTTTTAGTGCCTCGTAGGCTGCTTGGATCTTTTTAAATTTAGCGTTATATTCGCTTTTGATGCTTTCGCTCTTGCTTGAGTGCCTGTCTGGGTGGTAAATTTTAGCAAGGGCTAGGTAGCTATCTCTTACAGTTTCGAAGCTGTCGTTATTTGAGCAGCCTAAAATTTCAAAATTTTCTTCTAGTAAATTTGCCAAAGCGCTGAAGCGACTTTTAAATTTGGCTGAGTTTTGGATCTTGTAATTTCTTTTGAACTCTTTAAATTTGACTTCATTGTAGTTAAAATTTACTATAAATTTTAGATGTTCGCGTCTTGAAATGATCTCTTCTATCAAGTCAAAGTCACTATCTTTTTTTATCTTTAGGCTAAATTTATGATTTTTCTCGTCAAATTTAGATTCATTGCCTTTAAAATTTTGCAAAATGTAGCTAGCAAAAGCTCTTGGAGTGTTGTTTAGTGTAAATATCATCTCGCCGTTAAAAAACTCAATGTCGATATTGTAGATGTTTGTTAGGGCGTTTCTTTGCACTAAAGATAGTTTTATGGTTTTGTATTTTGCAAAGGTCACATCAAGCTCGTTGCCCTGTTTTTCATAGAGTTTTTTTATAAATTTTAAGAAGCATTTTCGCTGTGGGATCTCGCTCTCTTCGTAAAAAGAGATGATCTTGTCTTTGTTTGCTAGGGTTTTTGTGAAATTTTTACTTATCAGTGCGCGAAGCTCGCAAAAAAGAGCGTCGCTATCGGTTAAAATGCTTAAAGATTCTAAAGTTTGGGTTATATTCATGGGTTTCTCCATTCAAAATATCCCTATTTAAAGCAACTAGCGTTCCAAAGTTAAATTTTCCTGATATTGCTATCTTTTGTATATGCCAAAAAATCATCTCTTAGCTTTTGCTCTTTGTGTAAGATCGCCTCCTCTTTTGTGTGAGAAGCGGCTTCTTTTTGGGGCTTTTTTGCCACGCCTTGCTCTTTTGTAAGCTCTTTTTTGATCTCTTTTAGACTATCGAAAAAATCGTTCATTTTTGCTCCTTTTATTCAAAGAATTCTACTAAAAAGGTTATAAATTTAAAATGAATACAATCTCTTTTTAAGGAAAGTTTGGTTAATATCACAACTTAATTTTTCATGTGCGCTCGTAGCTCAGCTGGATAGAGCATTTGATTGCGGTTCAAAAGGTCAGAGATTCGAATTCTCTCGGGCGCACCATCCTTTTCTCCCCAAATTTTATTTTCAGACTACTTTTGAGACTAGTTAAATTTATAAAAAACTCTATTTAGATATAGCCCTTCAGCAGGTGCTGGTATGCGAGTTAGAGCAGGATGTCCATTTAGCGAAGCTTTGATGAGCTCGCTGCCGTCTTTTTGCTTTAGTGCTTTTAGTAAATTTGCAACCATGAGCCGCACCTGGCCACGCAAAAAACCATTTGCCTTAAAAACTATGATGGTTTGCTCTTTGTATGCGTAGCAAAATGCTTTGTAAATTTCGCGCACTGGGCTTTTTGTGTCGCTTCCAGTTTTCATATATGCGCTAAAATCATGCTCGCCGATAAAATTACGCAAAATTTCATTTGCTTTTTTGATATCAAATTTAGGCAAAAATACCTTGTAGTTTGAGCTAAAAACATCAAATTTGCCGTGATTTATCACATATCTATATGACCTTGCGACCGCGTCAAATCTTGCTTGAAAGCTATCATCCACCAAATTTATGCGTTTTATGTGAATGCTTGGATGTGCGTGGCGATTTATAAGATCTTTTAGGCGATTTAAATCTTTAAAGTGATCGCCGCAAACGACGCTTGAGCTTTGGTTGTTTGCATGCACGCTTTTATCGGTGCGCGAGCTAGAGATCACTCTTTCAAAAATACCAACGTGAGCTAGGGCGCGCTCTAACTCATCTTCTACGCCGTTTTCATGTGACTGGGTCTGTGAGCCTTGAAATTTCGAGCCATCGTAGCTGTAGATTAGCTGAATTTTCATCAGTATCTTCGTGTGATTTTGCTTTTATAAAGCAAGACGCCAGCTAGTAAAAATACGAAAAATATGAGTGGTATCGCAAGCGCTGGCTTTGATGAAAAGAGCATTATGAGCGTAAAATAGCCAAACAAAACGCCAAAAGTGCCAACATAGACCATGCCCTTTTCATATCTATACGTGACGATGCCAAGGCTGATCGCAAAGAGCGTGCTAGCAAGCGGGAAGAGGGCCACTAGGACGTAGGTGCTAAGGTCTTTTCTGCGCTTATCGCTGCTAGCTGCATCCATCCAGTACTCTTTGATGCTGCCAACATCGCTTATTTCCTCGCTTTGGGCGGTTCTTATCTTCATTGATTTGAAGTTGCTTTGGTGATAAATTTCATCTCTTATGTCATACATTTTGCCCTCGTTTAAGGATAGCTCTACACTTTGACCCACGTTTATGATCTTTGCGTTTTTGGCGGTTATTAGGCGCTGTGAGTCTTTGACAAAGGGGTTAAACATCACGATATCTTTGTAGGTTGTGCCATTTTTGTCTTCGCTTTCGCTGCCCACATAGACCATCCAGTCGGAGAATTTTTGTCCAAACTGGGTTGGCTTTAAATTTAGCTTAGCAACCGTCTTTTTGTAGTCGATGAAATTTGCATTTAGCTGGGCGGCTATTGGTATCATGACGATGGCAACTACCAGCAAGGCAGCGCTTAAAAGGGCTGAAAAAGCTAAGAAAAATCTTGCTATTTTGTTTGGCGAGCCACCAAGTGTGAAGATAACGATGCTTTCATTTTCTTTTGATAGCCTAAAAAGCGTCATCGCAAGTGAGACGAAAAACGCGATAGGCACGACAAAGAGCAGCACGCGTGGGAGCATAAATGAGTAGAGTTTAAAGAGCTCGCCAAAGCTGATCTCGATGTATGAGGTGATACGCGCGATCTGGATAAAAAAGACGATCGACATGATCAAAAAAAGCGTACTAAATAGCGATGCGAATGTGCCTAAAAAGTTAAACAAAAGATATTTATTTACTCTACTCATAAATGAACCTTAAAATTTCTAAAATTTGCGCGTCAAAAGCGTAGGTGACAAGCAGCCCCAGGCTTAAAAATGGCACAAAGGCTAGCTCATAGCCCTTTTTGCGAACGAGCGCATAGACTGGAAGTGTAAGAAGTGCCGCCAGATAGATCGCCACAAGGGCAAATTTAGCTGGTAAAATGGCTCCGATGATCGCTGCGATAAATATGTCGGCACTACCCATGGCTTCTTTTTTCATCGCATAGCTCACGACAAATCTAAGCGCCCAAAATATAAAGCCAAAGAGGATTAAATTTAAAATTTGAGCAAAATTTCCTTTAAAGATAAAAAGTAGCAAGGCATAGGCAAATGCGAAAAATAGCGCCGCAAAAAGAAGCGGATCTGGCACGGCTTTATATCTTATATCTATGACGCTAAGGGCTAGTAGCATGATAAAGCAAAGCCCTAAAAATAGCGCATAAAGCAGAGTTTCTACGCTTAAAATTTCGCCGCACTCTTTAAAAAAGCAGATCAGAAAAAGTAGCCCAGAGGCTAGCTCAACTAGCGGATAGACAAGGCTTATCTTTTGCTTGCAAAAGGCGCATTTGCCTCCTAAAAATAGCCATGACAAAAGTGGGATATTGTGGTAAAAATTTAGCTTGTGAGAGCATTTTGGACAGTGAGAGGCTGGGAAATTTATACTTTCACTTCGTGGCAAGCGGTATATCAGCACATTTGAAAATGACCCCACGCAGATGCCAAAAACAAAAGCAAAAACGGCAAAAAAGATGACCAAAATATCCATTATCTCACTAAACCCCGCCAAATCTTCGCTCTATATCTTTAAATTTAGCCACGATGCTTGCAAGCTCATCCTTGCCAAAGTCAGGCCAAAGTGTCGGCGTGAAAAACAGCTCCGCGTAGCTTGCCTGCCAGAGCATGAAATTTGAAAGCCTGCTCTCGCCGCCAGTTCTAATGAGAAGATCCACCGGCTCACTCTCATCAAGTGCCGCATTTAGGCTTGCTTCATCTATCTCGCAACCTTTTAAATTTAGTTTTCGCACAGCCCTTATGATCTCATCTTTTGAACCGTAGTTTATTGCTAAATTTAAAAGTAAATTTGTATTTTCCCTTGTCGCATCTTTGGTGATCTCTATCTCGTTTTTTAGCTCGTCACTAAATGGCGAGATGTCGCCGATCGTGTTAAATTTAATCCCATTTTTTATAAAATCATCACGCTTTAAAAGAAGAAATTTTTTAAGCAAATTCATCAAAAAATCAACCTCTTTTTGCGGTCTTTTCCAGTTTTCGGTGCTAAATGCGTAAAGGCTTAAAATTTTTACCCCATTATCGATGCAAAATTCGCACATATCGCTCACCACATTTGCTCCGGCCTCGTGCCCATTTGTTCGCAAAAATCCACGCTTTTTCGCCCAGCGTCCGTTGCCGTCCATGATGATAGCGAGGTGGTCAAGTTTGTTCAATATTTAGCCTTTAAAGTCAATTATCTGCTCTTTTTTGCTCCAAAGAGCGCTTACGTTTTGCACCAAAACTGTGGCGCTGAATTCGCTTTTTAGCAAGCTCTCGACGTTGCTAAATGGAGTTGCGATCTCACACAAAATTTCATCTTTAAATTTAAAAATAAGCGGCGCAAAATTTGAAAAAACAAGAAAAACTCTCATCTCATTTGCCTCTTTTTTAAGCTGGAAAATGCCGTTTGTGCCGCTATATACAAAGGGTATGTGCACGACATTTTCTTGCAGGGCAAAGAGCATTTTCGCTAGCACTCTCATCTCATCTTTTGTCTTAACTTCGCTTAAGTTTTTAAATAAATAGCTGTAAAGCCACGATAAATTCTCATTTTTTACCAAATTTTCTATCAAATTTAGCCCGTCAGTCAAAACGTCCTCATCTAAAATTTTTGGCTTTTCGTATAAATTTTTTATGACGATGTTTTCGCCCTGACTATGCACCTCGCCCCAGTATCTTGAGCCCACGTTTAGCTCTTTTACGCTTTTTGTGTTTAAATTTCTATTTGCGAAATTTAAGATATATCTGTTAAAGCCGACCTTTTGGCTCACCAAAATGTTAAGCGGCAGGGACGAATTTATCGCTACTAGCGGAGCTTGGCTGTTGTTTGCTATCTTTTGGACGCGTGAGATCTGCTCTATCATAAATTTGCTGCTAGCTCCACGATACGCCCTGCGATCTCATCTTTTGAGGCAAGCGGCAATAAAATCTCACTATTTTTTGTAATGAAATTTACCTCGTTTTGCTCGCTTGCAAAGCCATTTTTCTCGCCCAATATATTTAGGCAAACTGCATCAAGCCCTTTTTTCTCTAGCATCAATCTAGCACTTTTAAGAGCGCTTTCGTTTGAGATTTCAAGCTTAAAGCCGATCTTTTTACATTTAAATTCTTTTAAGCTTTGCAAAATATCGACATTTCTCTTTAGGTCTAAATTTAAGCTCTCTTTAACGTCCTCTTTTTTTATCTTGCCATCTATCTTTGTCGGTACAAAATCGCTGACCGCAGCGCACATTACAAGTAAATTTGCGCCCTCGCACTCGCTCTTGCAAAGCTCTAAAAGCTCGCTACTTGAGCTAAATTTAAGGCAAAGAAACGGCTCGTTTGCGGTTTCAAAGCTAGCAAGCAGTTTTACCTCCGCACCTGCGTAGTAAAAGGCTCTAGCCAAGGCTCTTGCCATCTTTCCGCTTGAGAAATTTGTAATGGCTCTTACATCATCTATCTTTTCAGTCGTTGCGCCGCCCGTGATCACCACTTTTTTGCCAGCAAAAAGTGGCCTGCTAAGCCTTTTAATGGCAGCTTCTACTATCACTTCAGGACTTGCTAAAGCACCCTTGCCAACGTCGCCGCAAGCTAGAGTTTTAAGCACTGGCTCAACCACTAAAGCGCCGTTTTTCTTTAAAATTTCAAGTGAATTTTGCGTCGCAAAATGCTCGATCATATTGTTATTTGCAGCTGGGGCGACAACCAAAGGCACGTGTGAGGCGGCGATTAGCGTTTGCATGAAGACATTATCACAGATGCCAGCTGTTAGCTTATTTATCGTATTTACCGAGGCAGGTGCGATGAGGACTAGATCCATTTTAGAGTAGGCTATGTGATTTACGCCGTCTTGCCAGTTTTGTGTTTGTGAGCTTAAAATTTTATGCTCGCTTAGCGCCTCAAAGCCGCTTACGCTGCAAAATTCAAGCGCTCCGTCGCTTAAAGCCACATAAACATCAGCGCCTTGCTTTTTAAGCAGCGATAAAATTTCGTAAGCTTTATAAAATGCGATACTGCCGCAAACGGCAAGTAAAATTTTCTTATTTTTTAACATCGTCTTTGCCAAAGAATTTCTCAAAAAAGCCGCTTTTGTTCTCTTGGCGACCTCTGCTGATAGCTAGAGCGCCACTCTCAACGTCTTTTGTGATGGTGCTGCCAGCTGCAATGATGACGTTATCAGCGATATTTACAGGGGCGACTAGCTGCGTATCTGAGCCAACAAATACGTTTTTGCCGATCTTTGTTTTGTATTTTGCCTTGCCGTCGTAGTTGCATGTGATCGTGCCACAACCGATGTTTGTGCCACTTTCTATCTCGCAGTCGCCAAGATAGCTCAAATGTCCAGCTTTTACGCCATTTAAAACGCCTTTTTTAACCTCGACGAAATTTCCTATGTGCGTGTCAGAAATTTCAGAATTTGGCCTTATGTGAGCTAGTGGGCCGATGTCTGAGTTTTTGATGATGCTACTTTCGATCACTGATGAGCTTTTGATGATGCTCTCCGTGATGACGCACTCGCCAAGGATGCTTACGTTTTCTTCTAGCACGCACTCGCCTTCAAATTTAGCTCTGCTATCTATGAAAATGCTCTCAGGCATGCGCATCAAAACGCCAGCTTTCATCAAATTTTGTTTGATCTCATCTTGCATGATCTTTTCAGCGGTGCTTAGCTGAAATTTATCATTTATGCCCATGAAATTTTGCTCATTAACATTTACTGCAATGCACTTTAAGCCTTTTTCATTTGCTATTTTTATGGCGTCAGTTAAGTAGTACTCTTTTTGTGCGTTTTGGTTGCTTATGAGCGGTAAAATTTGCTCTAGTGCCTCGCGTTTAAAGCAGTAGCAGCCAGCATTTACGCTTTTTATAGCAAGTTGCGCTTCGCTCGCATCTTTTTGCTCGACGATGGCCTCAACTTTGCCGTTTTTTATGATAACTCTGCCGTAGCCAAAAGGATTTGCCGCTTCAAATGAGCTCATAACCACGTCTGCTTCAGCATTTGCTAGACGCATAAGGTCAGTTGATCTAACAAGTGGCATGTCGCCGCAAGTGACAAGCACCTTTTCGCCGCTTAAATTTACGCCCTTTATCGCGCCAGCAGTGCCTGGGAAATTTGCTAGATCTTGCTCGAAAATTTTAGTTTGAGGGAAAATTTCTTTTATCTTTTTGCTAATTAACTCTTTTTCGTAGTGAAGCACGACACTAACGTCATTTGTGATCGCATAGGCTTGCTTTAAGATGTGAATGATCATTGGCTCGCCACATAGCTCAAATAGGACTTTTGGGCGTTTTGATTTCATCCTGGTACCAAGACCAGCAGCTAGGATTATGATTGAAGTATTATTGTTCATTTTTAAGCCTTTTAACGTTAAAAATTTCGCAGATTGTAGCAAAAAATGGCAAACATTTTTTTTAATTTAACGATTGTTTCAACAAAAAGCTAATAAAATAGCAATTCTTAAGAATTCATAAATAAAGCGAGTTTAAATGGATTTAGGAACCGTCGTCGGCTGGGTTTTGACCCTGGTGCTTTTGTTTGGATCAATGGCGATAGGCGTTGGTATAGGACCATACATCGATATCCCTTCTGTGATGATCGTTTTTGGTGGTACTATCGGCGTTATGATGGTTGGCTTCAAGATGGAGACGCTTAAAGGTGTTGGTAAATTTTATGGTGTCGCTGTTAAGCCATCAGTTGTTGTAAATTTACCTGAGACTATAAAAAAAGTAGTTGATTACTCAACCAAAGCTAGGCGAGATGGCATCTTAGCACTTGAGAGCGAAGTAAATAACGAATCAAATCAGTTTTTAAAAAAAGGTCTTTCAATGGCGGTCGATGGCAATGAGCCAGATGCGATCAGAGCGCTTTTGGAGATCGATATCGATCAGACTAGTACAAGGCATGCAAATAACATCAAAATTTTCGAGCAAGTCGGTGGTTTTGCGGGTGCGATGGGTATGATCGGAACGCTTATCGGTCTTGTTGCGATGCTTCTTAATATGGCTGATCCTAGTGCGATCGGTCCATCTATGGCGGTTGCTTTGCTTACGACGCTTTATGGCTCGATGATAGGTAATATCATCGGCGCACCTGTTGCAAATATCCTCTCGATCCGCGATGCTGATGAGGCACTTGAGAAACAAGTTATTTTAGAGGGTATCATGGCGATACAAGCAGGAGACAACCCAAGAACGCTCGAGGCTAAGCTTTTAGCATTTTTACCTCCAAAAGATAGAAAAAGTCAGTTTGAATAATGGGTAAGTTAATAAAACCAGAAGAGTGCCCAAAGTGCATGCCTGAGTGGCTAGCGTCATTTGGTGACCTTATGTCGCTTCTGCTTTGCTTCTTCGTTTTGCTCCTCTCTATGGCGACAATGGATGCTAAAAAGATGGAGGCTGCTGTTGGTTCACTAGCTGGTGCGCTAAGTGTGCTAGAAGGTGGCGCAAGACCAGATAGTCAGGTAGAAAAAGAGACAGATCCTGAAAATAAGCGCATACCAAAACCAAATGCTCAAAAAGGTGCTCAAAACGAGATGAGTGCAACTGTTAAAAAGATAAATGAGCTACTAACGGCTAGCGGGGCACCTGAGATCACGATGGAGGAGAGCGAGGATGGCTTTATCGTTAGGCTTCCAGCTGCGATGCTCTTTGACAAAGATAGCGCTGAAATTTCTGGCGAGGATGCGAAACTCTTTTTAAAGCGAATAGGCATGATCATAGCAAAAATGCCAAATGAGGTAAAAACAGATATCATCGGATACACTGATAATACAAATCCAAGCAAAGACTCTATATACAAAAACAACTGGCAACTCTCTACTGCAAGGGCGCTAAGCGTGCTTGAAGAGCTAGTTAGCGATGGCGTGCCACAAGAGAGGCTTATCACTTCTGGCAGAGCCTCTTTTGATCCGATCGCTAGCAACAGCACAGAGGAGGGCAGAGTCAAAAACAATAGAGTGGAAATTCACTTCGTCTCGCTTGAGCCAAAAAATAAAGAGGCTACTAAGAAAAGTATCCTTGATACGAGGAATTAGTCGTGAAAGCACTGCTTAGTTTAGCGGTTTTGTTTTGTGTAGTTTTTGGCGCTGATCCTGCGCTACCAACGATAAATTTAAGCCTAAATTCACCGCAAAATGCCGAGCAGCTTGTAAATTCACTAAATGTTTTACTAATCCTCACTGCTCTTGCTCTTGCTCCTTCGCTCATCTTTATGATGACGAGCTTTTTGCGCCTTGTCATTGTCTTTTCATTTTTGCGTCAAGCGATGGGCACGCAACAAGTGCCACCTTCAACGGTGCTTATCTCGCTTGCGATGGTGCTTACATTTTTTATCATGGAGCCAGTTGGTCAAAGAAGCTACGATGAGGGCATAAAGCCTTATATAGCCGAGCAGATAGGCTATGAGGAGATGCTTGATAAGAGCTTAAAGCCCTTTAAAGAATTTATGGTTAAAAACACTAGAGAGAAGGATCTTGCGTTATTTTTTAGGATAAGAAATTTGCAAAATCCAGCAAATATCGAGGATATCCCGCTAAGCATCGCGATGTCAGCCTTTATGATAAGCGAGCTAAAGACATCTTTTGAGATAGCATTTTTGCTCTACCTGCCATTTCTTGTCATCGACATGGTCGTAAGCTCCGTTTTGATGGCGATGGGTATGATGATGCTCCCTCCTGTCATGATTTCGCTGCCATTTAAACTACTCATCTTCGTACTGGTAGACGGCTGGAATTTGCTAATAGGAAACCTCGTAAAGAGCTTTCACTGATGAAGAAAATTTTATTAGCACTTTTGCCTTTGGCGCTCTTTGGATCAAATTTGAGCGAGATAGCAAACAAAGCCACTCAAAACGAAATTTCAAAGATTAAAGAGCTTGAGCTAAAAAGAGCAAATTTAAATGACGAAGCGACATCAAGCGCCTACTTGCCAAGCCTCAGCCTAGAGGGCTCATACGGCAAAAACGCAAGCACCTTCCCGAGCATAGTCGCCAAAGAGTCAGCTGGCGTGCTAGCTAGGATTGATTTTTTACTATATGATGGTGGAGCTAGAGAGGCTAGGCTAAAGATGAGCCAGCTTTTAAAAAATAAAGCCGCTATTGCAAACGATGAAGCCAAAAACTACCTTGCTTTTAAGGCTGTAAATTTATACTTTAACGCCTGCGCACTTGAAAATATAATAGCCGCCAAAAACGCTCAGGCAAATTTCTTAAAAGGCGTTTTAGACAAGCTTGAAAAGGCAAACAAAGCAGGACTTGCCCCAAAAGATGAGCTAGAAAATGTGCGGGCAAAATACCACCTAGCAAACAGCACGCAGCTTGAATACAAAAATAAAATGGAGCAAATTTTAAATGAGATAAATTTGCTAACAGGCGAGCAAATCGCGCCACTTAACGGGGCAAAAATGGCTGAGATTAGCTCAAATTTAGCTTCAAAAAACGCTGAGCTTGACAAGCTAAGTCAAGATATATCTTTAAGCGAGGCTAAGCTTAGCGAGACAAGAGCTGGCTTTTTGCCTCAAATCATGCTTTATGACACCTATGGATTTTACAAAAATAACTACGACATCGACCTTGGCAAATATAGCGCTTACCGCCCATATCTTGATAAATATCTAAAAGAGGACACACACGGCAATAAATTTGGCGTTAGCTTTAGGTGGAAAATTTTTGACTTTTTTGCTACTAGCAAGATGAGCCAAGCTAGCAAGATCGCGCTTGATGAAGCGAGGCTAAATTTAGAGTATAAAAAGCGTGAAAATGAGACCAAACTTAAAAATTTACAAAACGAGATCGCAACTCTTAGCTCAAAGATCGCCTCGCTAAATGAGTATGTAAAAGCAAGCGAGCTTGCGCTTAGAGCGAGCTTTGAGAAGTATAACTCAGGACTTTTAGGATATAGTGACCTGCTTGAAGCACTCTCTCAGAAATTTGATGCCATTAGCCTTTTTGAAGGGGCAAAAGATGAGCTAGAGATAAAAAAGGCGGAGTATTTTTTTGAAAGCGGCGAGAGTATTTTAGAGAGGATTAGGGATTGAAAAAGCTGATAATTTTAATGATATTTTGCATTTTTTCATTTGCAGGGGAGGAAATTTTTGCTGATTTTGAAGTCTATGCCAAGCAAAGCTCAAAGCTTGCATTTGAGAGCAGTGGCAAGGTGGATAAAATTTTTGTAGATGTCTCAAGCCACGTTAAAAATGGCGACGCCTTAGCTAGCCTTGATCAAACAAGCCTTGAGATCGCTCTAAAAAAGGCAAAAAACGACCTAGCGCTTGCCAAAAATGCCAAAGAATTTGCTAAAAGCACCTTTAATAAATTTAGCCAAGTAAAGGATGTCACTTCAAAGCAGGAATTTGATGAGGTAAAGTATAAATTTGACGAGGCAGCTCTTAGGGTGCAAGCGGCTGATATCGCCATTTTAAACGCAGATGATCATCTTAAAAAGGCCGTTTTAAAAGCTCCGTTTGATGGCGTCATAGCTAGTAAAAATGTCGAGCTTGGCGAGAGTGCTTCGCCGCTTCAGCCAGCCTTTGTCTTAAACTCTGAGGAGGCTAAAATTTTAATAGCGATTGACGAAAAATATGCAAATTTAGTAAAAGTTGGCGACATTTTTAAATTTAAGCTTGACGCGACAAGTGAAGAAAAAGAGGTAAAAATCGCGCTAATTTATCCAGAGATAAAAAGAGAGACTAGAAAATTTTACGCCCAGGCTTATGATGGCGGGCTAAAGCCAGGTATGTTTGGTCAAGGAAAAGTGATAATCGGCGAAAATAAATGATAAAAACTGCCATAAACCGCCCCATAACCACGCTTATGATATTCTTAAGCCTCGTTGTCTTTGGCATCTACTCGCTAAAGACGATGAATGTAAATTTATACCCGCAAGTAAATATCCCAATCGTTAAGATCACGACCTACGCAAACGGCGATATGAACTACATCAAGACAAAGATCACGCAAAAGATCGAGGATGAGGTCTCAAGCATCGAGGGGATAAAAAAGCTTTACTCAACCAGCTTTGACAACCTAAGCGTGGTAAGCATCGAATTTGAGCTAAACAAAGACCTAGAGAGCGCTACAAACGACGTCCGCGACAAGATGCAAAAGGCAAGGTTAAACGCAAACTACGAGATAGAAAAGCTAAATGGCCTCTCTTCAGCCGTCTTTAGCCTTTCTATCACAAGGCTTGATGGTAATGAAACCAAGCTCATGCAAGAGATAGATGACGTGGCAAAGCCATTTTTAGAGCGAATTAGCGGCGTTTCAAAGGTCAAGACAAATGGCTTTTTAGAGCCAGCGGTGAAAATTTTGCTAGATAGATTTAAGCTTGATAAAAACGCTCTTAGCGCAAACGAAGTGGCAAATTTGATAAAGGTTGAAAATTTAAAAGCCCCGCTTGGCAAGATAGAAAATGAAAAAATCCAAATGGCAATCAAGTCAAATTTTAGTGCCAAAAGCATAGATGAGATAAGAAATTTAACGATCAAACAAGGGGTCTTTTTAAAAGATATCGCAAGCGTTGATCTCGCTTACAAAGACGCAAACGAAGCAGCGATAATGGATAAAAAAAGTGGCGTCTTGCTTGGTCTTGAGCTAGCTCCAGACGCAAACGCTCTAACCGTGATCGCCCTAGCTAAGTCAAAACTAGATCAGTTTAAAAGCCTGCTTGGCAGTGAATACGACGTAAAAATAGCCTACGATAAGAGCGAAGTGATACAAAAGCACATCGATCAAACCGCCTTTGATATGATCCTAGGCGTCTTGCTGACCATCGTGATCGTCTATCTATTTTTAAGAAATTTCTCGATCACCATCATCTCAGTCGTGGCGATACCAACTAGCATCGTAGCGACATTTTTCATCATAAATGCCCTAGGCTACGACATCAACCGCCTAAGCCTCATAGCGCTCACACTTGGCATCGGAATTTTCATCGATGATGCGATAGTTGTCACTGAAAATATCGCTAGCAAGCTAAAAGATGAGCCAAATGCCCTAAAAGCAAGCTTTGCAGGTATAAAAGAGATAGCATTTAGCGTCTTTGCGATCTCGCTCGTGCTGATTTGCGTCTTCGTGCCTATCGCCTTTATGAGTGGCATCGTTGGCAAGTACTTTAACTCATTTGCGATGAGCGTGGCAGCTGGCATCGTCATCTCGTTTTTCGTGAGTATCTTTCTCGTGCCAACACTTAGTGCTAGATTTGTAAATGCCAAAGAAAGCGGCTTTTTTCAAAAGAGTGAGCCATTTTTTGAGGCGCTTGAAAATGGCTATGAGAAGCTTCTAACTTTAGCGCTTAAATTTAAGCTCATATTTTTAGCCATAACGCTTGTGGTCGTTGTTTGCTCGTTTGGACTGGCTAAATTTGTAGGCGGTGACTTCATGCCAAGCGAGGACAACTCGGAGTTTAACATCTACTTTAAGCTTGATCCCTCACTTAGCCTGCAAGCTAGCAAAGAGAGGCTAAAAGATAAAATTTCACTCATAAATGCCGATCCTCAGGTCGCTTACGCCTACTTCATCCTTGGCTACACAGACGCCAAGCAGCCTTATCTTGTAAAGGCTTACGTTAGGCTAAAAGAGCTAAAAGATAGAGCTAATCACGAGCGACAAAACGCTATCATGCAGAGGTTTCGCGACAAGCTAAAAAGTGATGATATGAGTGTCATTGTAGCTGACTTACCAGTGGTTGAAGGCGGCGATGTGCAGCCAGTAAAGCTTACTATCACCTCTGAAAATGGCAAAGAGTTAGAGAAATTTGTGCCAAAGATCAGCAAGATGCTAAAAGAGATAAATGACGCAACGGATGTAAATTCGCCCGAAGAAGATCTGCTAAAACGCGTGCAAATTTCTATCGACGAGGATAAGGCTAAGAGGCTAAATTTAGACAAAGCCAGCGTTGCAAGCGCCGTTTATAGCGCATTTAGCCAGAACGAGGTCTCTGTTTTTGAAAACGAAAATGGCAAAGAGTATGAGCTTTATATGCGCCTTGATGATAAATTTAGAAGCGATACAAATGATATCTTAAAGACCAAGATAAGGAGCAACGAGGGCTTTTTTGTGACACTTGGTGACGTGGCGACGATTAGTTTTGAGCAAAAGCCAGCTAGTATTTCAAGGTTTAATAGAGCCGATGAGATCAAATTTCTAGCAAATACCAAAAATAACGCTCCGCTAAATAGCGTGGCAAATGAAATTTCAAAGAAGCTTGATGAAATTTTGCCTGCAAATTTCAAGTATAAATTTCTTGGATTTGTCGAGCTCATGGACGATACGAACGCTTCGTTTATCTTTACAGTAAGTGCTAGCGCGGTGCTTATTTACATGGTGCTAGCCGCACTTTATGAGAGCTTTTTACTGCCATTTCTCATCATGCTTGCCATGCCACTTGCCTTTTGTGGTGTCGTGATAGGACTTTTTATAAGCGGCAATCCATTTAGCCTATTTGTCATGGTTGGCGTCATCTTGCTCTTTGGCATGGTCGGCAAAAACGCCATTTTGGTGGTTGATTTTGCAAACCACTTTGCAAATAGCGGCATGGAGGCAAACGAAGCTGTGAAAATGGCTGCTAAAAAGCGACTAAGGGCTGTTTTGATGACCACTTTTGCGATGATATTTGCCATGCTCCCCCTTGCTCTTGGTAGAGGTGCTGGCTTTGAGGCCAACTCGCCTATGGCTATAAGCATCATCTTTGGGCTCATTAGCTCGACCTTGCTAAGCTTGCTTGTCGTGCCAGTGCTTTTTGCTTGGGTCTATAATCTTGATAAATTTATAAGAAAATTTTATGAAAGGGAGAGAATTTGAAGAAGATTTTGGCTGTTTTGCTCTTTGCTTTGCCTCTTTGGGCTGGAAATTTACTAGAGATCATCGCTCTGGCGCAAAGTGCGAAGCTTGAGAGTTTGAAAGAATTTAATAAAAATGAATATATAAATAAAAACAAGAGCAACAAGCTAAATTTATCCCTTGATGGCAGATATACCTTTGTGCCTGACGAGCTAAAGGGCGGATATATGACAAAGGCAGGATCGATCACGGCAAAGGTCGAGTATCTCATCTTTGATGGCGGTGCTAGCGAGGCTTCGGATAAAATTTTAGACCACAAGGGTGTTGCAAAAATTTATAAAGACGAAGAGCTGATGAATTTAACCGCTTTTCAGGTCGCAAAGGTCTATTTCAACGCTGTTGCGCTAAATTCTCTCATAAATTTAGAGACAAAATTTGTAGATAGCTTTGCCAAGGCTGCGGCTGAAAATGAATTTTGGTTTGAGTATGGCGATATAGATAAGAGCGAGTTTGATGCGATAAATTTCACCTTAAATAAAAAAAGAGCCGAGCTTGACGAGCTTGGGCTTAAGCTAGCGGAGCTAAACTCAAGGATAAATTTGCTCTCAAACGGCGAGATCGGCTTTAATGCTGGCTCAAAGATAGTGATGCCTGATTTTAGCAAGGATGATCTAAGCGCCAAACTTGGGGCGATGGAGCAAGAAAAATATATAAAAGAGCAAGAAAATGAGAAGCAAAAGAGCAAATTTGCTCCAAAAATTTACTTAAAAGATACGCAAAGTGTGAATAATAACAGCTTTAAAAAAGGCGAGAGGACGACTTCGCAGATGGTTGATGCGTATGCTGATGCGAACAAGCCTAGAGTGGAGTTTGAGTGGAAGCTGCCAGATAGCCTAAGCCTTAGCAAGCAAAGCCAAACTAAGCGCATAGAGGAGCAAAAAGCCGCACTTGATCTAAGTGACGAAGAAAACAGGATAATGGCTAGGCTAAAGGATCTAAGAGGCGTGATAGAGGGCTTAAGTGCTAGGCTAAATTTAGACTCACTTAAGCAAGATAGTCTTGATAGCGACTTTAATGACCTGCTAAATGGCTATCTTAGCGGCAAGGTAAAATTTGAGCAGTTTTTGTTTGTGAGTGAGAAAAATTTTAGCGACAGGGCAAATTTCATTTTAAATGGCGATTTGCTCGAGCTAAACAAGCTTGAATACTTTTTTGAATGCGCAAGAAATATAAATGAGGTGGTGATAGAATGAATAAACTGATCTTTGTGACCATTTTGTGGGCGTTTAGCTTTAGCTTGATAGGGGAATTTTTAGCTGGCAAGGTCGATAGCTATCTGGCTGTTTTTGTGCGTGTGACACTTGCAAGCCTAGTTTTTTTGCCATTTACGAAATTTCGAGGCGTTAGTCCAAAGCTCGCCCTTGGCATAATGGGCATAGGAGCGGTGCAAATAGGGCTAATGTATCTTTGCTACTACAACTCGTTTTTGTATCTAAGCGTGCCAGAAGTCGCGCTTTTTACCATTTTTACACCGTTTTATGTCACGCTCATTTATGATGCATTTAGCTTTAAATTTAGACCGCTTTATCTCTTTAGCGTTGGCGTGGCGGTCTTTGGCGCGCTTATCATCAAGTATGGCGCGATAAACGAAGGGGCGATAAAGGGCTTTTTGCTAGTGCAAGGGGCAAACATCTGCTTTGGAGCAGGGCAGAGTGCGTATAAGGCGCTTTTGGAGAGATATGATGTGGATCAAAAAAAGGTCTTTGGCTACTTTCACTTTGGAGCGTTTTTTGTAGCAGTGATCGCACTAATAACCCTTGGCAATCCAGCTAAATTTCACGTAGATCTAACCCAAACTTTGGTGCTTTTGTGGCTTGGAGCGGTCGCTAGTGGGGTTGGCTATTTTATGTGGAACAAAGGCGCTTGCGAGGTCGATAGTGGCGTGCTTGCCATAATGAACAACGCCCTCATACCAGCTGCTATCATCGTAAATTTAGTCTTTTGGCAAAAGGATACCAACCTAACAAGGCTTATTTTGGGCGCTGTGATAATGTATATCTCGCTATTAATTCACAATAGAGTGATGAAATTTTACGGCGTAAAGACTGCGTGAGGTTAAATTTAAGGTTAAATTTGATCTTGTTAAGCGCCTTGCATCTTTACAAGCTGGGCGTTTAGCTGCATTATCTGAGCAAAGATAGCCCCTTTTTTGGTCTGAAGCGATGCAACCAGCTCTTTTGCGTATGGATTTTTGCTAGCACTTGCTTGCTTTATCGCAGCTTCGATCTCTTTTAGCTGTTTTTGCAGTTTTTCTAACTGCTTTTTTATGATATCAGCGCTACTCTCGCTCTCATTATTTGTCTCGCTAACTAAATTTGAAACGTCATGCAAGATAGTGCTTTTGTCATTTTGTAAATTTTCGCTCTTTGAATTTGCCTCATCTGTCTTTAAATTTGCACTATTTGAAGAGTTATTTTTAGTTAAATTTATAAAATTTGAGTTTATCTGCATCGCCTCGCCTTTAAATTTAAAAGCATATCGGCAAATTTAAATAAAACTTTGATTACGAAAAATTTAGCAAAAAGAGCAAAAACGATGCGACGCCAAATAGTGGCGGCAAAAATGCTGCTGGCTTAAATTTAACGCATAAAAGCGTGATGACGTTATAGAGTAAAAAGATAAATGTGCTTATGTGAAGGTTGCTTGAACTTAGTCTAAAAGCTAGCATCTTGCTTAAAATTTCATCAAAAATGCTGCCATATCCAAATATATGAAGCAAAAAGCTTAGTGGATAAAATACGCCAAATATGTAGTTTAGGACAAGCACGCTAAGCTGCAAGAGGCTAATGAGCGGGAAAAAATAGAGCACCGCAACCTCCATGGCAAAAAAGACATATAAATTTAAAAGTAGCGAGTTTGCTAGCAGGCTAAATTTGGGCGCAAAATAGAAAAGATAGACGAAGATATAAAAGACACCAAGGCATGAAAAATAAAAGCCAACACTAAAAAGAAGCTGCGGAAATAGGGCGACGCTAAATAAAATAACGCCAAAGAGTGTGTAGAAATTTAAGATCTTTATCTTTTTACATATCATATAAAAGCCAGCCACGCTCATCAAAAATGCCCGCAAAAAGCTTGCTATAAAGCCGATCATGTAAAAGTAAAAGCAAAGCACCAAAAATACGGCGATAGTAAAGTCAAAAATGTATGAGTGGTAAGGCATATATCTTGCGTAGATGGGCTTAAAAACGAGCTTTAAAAGAAAAAAGCAAACTGCGCTTATGACGCCAAGATGATAGCCGCTAATGGCGATGAGGTGCGCCACGCCCCAGTTTGAGACATTATCTCTTAGCTCGCCAAAGACATTTGTACCAAGAAAGAGCGCTGAGTAAAGCTGCGAAATTTTGGCGTTTTCGTGCTGGTCGGAGATGAAATTTATGGCTCTTTGCCTTAGGCTATCATCTCTTTTGATAACGGCTCTATCGTAGCTTGGCATGTAAAATGTGCCAGACAGATAGTCTTTAAAACTAACGTCTATTGGCTGAACGCTAAGCGCCACGACGTCATAAAGGCTGATCTCATCTTTTTTAGAAGCGGTTGTGTAAAAGCTAAAATTTGAGGTGTCGATCCTTATGATTTGGCGCTTTTTGCCGTTTTTCTCTTTGGTGAAATTTACACTTACTTTGCCAACGATGTCTTGCTCGCCAAGCTCCATAAATGCGTTATATTCATGAAATTTAAGTGCTAAATTTAGACAAAAAAGCAAAATGCAAAGCAGGATAAAATAAAATATACGCCTGCTTTTTGGCAAATTTACTCTTTAAATTCAGTTGATTGCACCGGTGTGGTGGCGATATCGCAAAAGCGTGAGTACTGCTTTTGAAAGAGCACGTCGATAGATCCGACCTCGCCGTTTCTGTTTTTGCCAACGATGATCTCGGCGTTTTCTTGAAGCTTGTTAAAAACATGCTCGCTCTTATACTCTTTGCCCTCGGCTGCTGCCTTGCTCTTTTTCTCATTCTCCTCTTGCTCCAGATAGACCTCGTGCCTATAGACAAAAAGGATGATATCGGCGTCTTGCTCGATCGCGCCTGACTCTCTTAGGTCACTTAGCATAGGGCGCTTGTTCGCGCGTGCTTCAAGGCCGCGGTTTAGCTGCGAAAGTGCGATGATAGGCATATCTAGCTCGCGTGCTAGAAGCTTTAAGCCACGAGAAATTTCAGCTATTTGTATGTGGCGGTCGGCGAAGTTGTTTGTACTCATCATAAGGCCGATGTAGTCGATGACGCAGAGTGAAATTTCAGGGTGAGCCGACTTTAGCTTGCGAAGCTGTGTCCTTACTTGGTGGATATTTACGTAGCCGCTATCGTGCACGAAGAGCTTGGCATGCGAAAATTCGCTACATGCGTGGCTAAAGTGAGCGAGCTTCTCGTCGTCCATGGTCGCTGTCATTATCTCTTGAAGCGGGATCGAGGTCTTGTCGGCTAGCATCCTCATCATGATCTGCTCTGCTGGCATCTCAAGTGAGAAAAAGACGACGCCAGCGCCACTTTTTAAAACATGCCCCATGAAATTTAGACAAAGCGTCGTTTTACCCATGCCAGGGCGCGCTGCGATGATGATGAGGTCGCCATTTTTAAAGCCTTTTATCATCTCATTTAGCTTTTTAAAGCCAGTGTTTAGTCCGATGATATCGCGCTCATTTAGGGCTGCTTGCTTTTGCATGTGCACGATCAAGCTTTTTATGATATCTTCGCTATCTCTGATGCTGCCAGTGCCGCTGCCATCGACTAGCGAGTAAAACTCCTGACTTAGCTCATCGACCATATCGCGGCTAGCTTTGTCCTCATTTACCTTGCTTGGGATGTCGTGGGCGATCTTGACTAGACTGCGTTTTATCGACTTTTCTTTTAGCTCGTTTGCGTATCTTTGGATGTCGATGATCGAGTTTGTGGCCAAAATGCTCGCCATGACGTTATCATCGTAGTTTTCGCCAAGCTTGTTTTTGATAAATGTCGATGCGATAGGCACGTCGCCGTTTAGACAATCAACCATCGCTTTGTAAATTTGCGCGTGAGCTTTTAAGTAAAAGTCCCCAGCCTTGATCGTGTCAAAAATTTCGCCCAAAGCGTCGTTGTTTGCGATGATCGAGCTTAGTATGGCTCGCTCCATATCAAGGTCGTAAAGGTTGCTAAATTCTATCTCGTTAAGTCTCTCTTTTGCCACTGCTTTATCCTCTGCTCTTTATCTCGTCGTCGATCTCTTGTAAAAATCTATCCACAAGCTCGCTCTCAGGCAGCCTTGCGACCACTTCGCCGTGTCGCATGATCATGCCATTTCCCTTGCCAAAGGCTATGGCAACGTCTGCGCCTTTTGCCTCGCCGATCGCATTTACCACGCAGCCCATAACTGAGACGTTTAGCGGCTCTTTTATCCCTTTTGTCTTTTCTTCTACGAGCTTTACTGCAGCCATGAGGTCAGCTTGCAAACGCCCACAAGTTGGACAAGAGATGATGTTTAGCCCCTCTTTTTGGCGGCCGCTATCTTTTAAGATCGCCTTTGCGACTTTGATCTCCTCTTCAAGCTCGCCCGTGATGCTAACTCTCATCGTATCGCCTATGCCCTCAAGTAGTAACCCGCCAAGTGCGATCGCGGACTTGATAGTCGCGTGAAATGTCGTACCTGCCTCTGTTACGCCTAGATGAAATGGATAGTTTGTCTTTGGGCGAAGCGCTCTATAAGCTTGCATAGTGCGCTCGACATCGCTTGATTTAAGTGAAATTTTAATGTCTGTAAAGTCAAAATCCTCAAGAAGCTTGATGTTGTATAAGGCACTCTCCACCATCGCCTCAACCGTGCGGCCGTAGCGGTCTTCAAACTGCTTTTCAAGTGAGCCAGAATTTACGCCTATGCGGATAGGTAAATTTCGCTGCTTGCAGGCATCAACGACTGCTTTTATATTCTTAGCTGAGCCTATGTTGCCTGGATTTATGCGGATAGCATCGACAAATTCGCTAACGATGAGCGCGTAGGTGTGGTTAAAATGTATGTCTGCAACGACTGGGATGGGTGAGCCAGCGACGATTTGCTTTAGCGCGCTGGCGTCCTCTTTGTCAAAAACTGCGCAGCGCACGATGTCACAGCCTGCAAAATATAGCCTTTGTATCTGCTCTAGCGTGCCTTTTACGTCCTTTGTCTTTGAAAATGTCATCGACTGCACGGAGATCGGTGCGTCACCGCCTATTAAAACATCGCGAATTTTTATCTGTTTTGTCGGGTATCGTTGCAAAATTTTGCCTTTAAATTTTATTGGGGGATTATAAGAAAAAATGGCTTTTAAAAGGCTTGAAAAATTAATAAAGTTTTTAAATGCAGGCAGTTTGTTATTGTAAATGCAAATTTTAAAATCTTACTCACTCGCCTTAGCAGACTACTAAATTTAGAAGCGTGATATGCTCGCTCATGAAATTTTAAAATTTGTCTGACTTTCTATTACACAAAACGCATGCAGTGCGAAGCACAATTGCATGCACTTTGAACGTGCGAGGGGTTTAGGGGATTTAAAAAAAGGGGGATAAGGGGACGGCTTCGTCATTCAAGTCCCCTTGTCCCCCTTTTGGATAAAGTAAATTTAGTTACGTTTTTTTTCAATTTTTAAAAATCTTACTTACTCACCTGAGCAGCTTACTAAATTTAGGGCTCATAGCTATTCGCCACTAAATTTAGAAGAGTGATATGCCAGCTCTAATTTTAAAATTCGCTTGAACCTTTTTTGTAAAAATTAAATTTTTTAGTTCGTAGCGACAAATTTTAAAATTTCATTTACCTCTAAGAATTGACTACTAAAATTTGGCTTCGCTTACAGCTTAGCTCAAATTTTAGAGCCGAAATTACTCGTTCATGAAATTTTAAAATTTACTTGGCGCTCACTTGATTTAACAAAGCAAATTTGCAAATTTTAAAATTTTCTTACTTGCCTTAGTAACTTATTAAATTTAAAATTTGTTTGATTAAATCGTTTTCTAGCTAAAATTCACTGGATCTATATCGATATCGCTAAGTTCGCTTTTGCATAGGTTTGCCGCTTTTAAAAGCATGGTGTGCGAGTTTGAGCGAAGCAAAATTTCATATCTAAATTTACCCACAAGATACTCAGCCTGGCACTTGCCGTATCCAACGATCTCTAGCTCATCGCTTTTTAGTGGCTCTAGTCTTTGCACAAATTCGTTCATTGCGCCCTTTGCCGTGCTCTCATCTTTGTGCGAAACGACCACGCGAAGCAGCCTAGTAAATGGCGGATATAGCCCCTCTCGGTAGCTGATCTCCTCCTTTAAAAACGCGTCGTAGTCGCTGATATAACTCTCGAAAAACTCCCTTTGCTTGCTTTGGATGATGACCCTGCCAGCCCCATTTCTACCAGCTCTTCCAGCTACTTGCATGGCAAGGGCAAGTGTCCGCTCTCTGGCTCTAAAATCAGGAAAATTTAAAAGCTCGTCAAAGCCCATGATGATAGCAAGCTCGACGTTGTGATAGTCATGCCCCTTGCTTAACATCTGCGTGCCAAGCAAGATATCTATCTTGCCATCGTTAAATTCTTTTAAAGCCTTGACGAGCTTATTTTGCGTCGTGATCTCGTCTCTATCAAATTTAGCGATCCTAGCGTTTGCAAACTCAGCTTGCAGCCTCTCAAGAAGCTCGCTCGTGCCGATCTTTTTAGCCTCTATCATCTCGCTGCCGCACTGGTGGCAGGTCTTTGGCACGGCCATTTTGTGCTCGCAGTATTGGCACTTGAGCACGTTTTGCTTTTTATAGTAGCTCATGCCGATGCTACAAAACGGACACTTCACCGTCTCGCCGCAGTTTTTGCAGACAAGATATTTGAAATTTGCCCTTGTTGGCAGGCAGATGACGGCTTGTTTTTTGTTTTCGAGCGTTTTTGCGATCTGCTCTTTTAAAATTTCGCTTATGCCAGTCTCGCTCTCGTCAAATATATAGCTCTTTTGCGACGCAAAATATGTCCCTTTTAGGCGAAAACATTCTTGCTTGTAAAAGCTAGTAAGGCTTGGCGTGGCGCTTCCAAGTACCACTTGCAGGTCAAATTTGCTAGTTAAAAAGAGGGCCAGGTCCCTTGCGTTGTAGTGGGGCTTTGAGCCCGTGTTTTTGTAGCTATCGTCGTGCTCTTCGTCGATGATGATGAGTTTTAGCCTCTCAAGTGGCAAAAATAGGGCAGACCTAGCTCCTGCAATAAGCCTTGCTTTGCCGCTTTTAATCTCCTTTAAAATTTGCTCTTTTTTCTTTGGCGTGATCTTTGAGTGCCACACAGCCACAGCCTCGCCAAAGAAGCTCTCTAGGCGCTTTTGCATCTGCGGGGTTAGTGAAATTTCAGGCATCAAAAATAGCGCTTGAGCGCCTGCGTTTAAAATTTCTCTGATTTTAGCGATGTAAATTTCACTTTTGCCACTTCCCGTGTCGCCAAAGATGAGCGAGCTTTTTCGCTCGTTTATAAAATTTAGCGCTTCAAGCTGCTTTGGGCTTAAATTTGGCGATTTAAAGTCGCTTTCGCCTTTGTAAATTTCATCATCAGTAAGGCTTTGTGGCTCAAATAAATTTATAGCAACGCCAAGCTCGCAGGTGTAGTAGTAGGCGATAAATTTAGCTAAAGTTGCTTGGATATCGTTTAGCTTAATGGGTAAAATTTCATCAATAAAGCTTGTTTTAAAGCTTGGCTCGCCCACTTCACGCAGGATAAAGCCAGTTAGACTTTTACCCCTAAGCTTTGCAGTGACGGCGCGAAATGGCGCAATATCTAGCTCGCTTTTATATGTGAGCGCAGCTAAATTTACCCCGCTAAATACGACCTCGTAGTATCTCATCACTCAAGGGCGCTGCAAAGTCCGTCACTGCTTTGGCAGTCAAATTCGCCAGTGGTTTTGTTATAAGTGAAATTTGCTGTTTGTCCGTCTAGTTTGAAGGTATAAGTTGTCGCTCCAGTTTTGTGCCAGCCGTTTTTTGTGCCGCTGTCTGCGATATTTACGCTTATTACTTTGTTGAAAAGTTTATTCCCATCATCAAGCGCGTCTGGATATGCTGGAGTGCCTTTTAGGACGCTATCGTTGTATTTTAGTGAGATGCCGCTTTTTATGGCTGCGATTTGCGTTTTTGCATTTGCGACTATGGCGTCGCTTCTAGTAAAGAAAAGCTTTGGTATAGCAATAGCGCTCAAGACGCCAAGTATGACGATGACAAATATAATTTCTATTAGGGTAAAAGCTCTTTTTTTCATTTATTTTCCGGTTTTAGTATCTCTTCTATCTCTTTTGTGACGTCCTTTACGACGCGCAAATTTGTGTAGCTCTCGTAGCTCTTTTCGACAAAGGCGTTTATAAGCTCACGAGGCTCGATAAATTTCTTTCCCCCCATAAATTTCTGCCAGTCACGCTCAAAAACTTCAGCAAAATCATCATCAAGCGTTATCGTATAGTCGCGAGATGATACGGTGAGCGTGATCTGTTTCATATTTTATGCCAAAAACGTCTAGCTTATCTACCAAGGACGGCTTCGATCTTTTTCATTACATCATCAGCTTCGCTATTTTTCTTATCTAAATCCTCTTCTAAACGCATTATTTGATTAGTCTTTGCCTCATTTTGTGCTTTTAATGTTACGATCTCGTTACGTAGCTCTTCATTTATTTTGCAAACTTCATCGTATTTTGTGATGAGGTCATTTACTTTGTCGCTTAGTGTGGTTAAGATCGCATTATCTTCAAACATAAAGGTTCCTTTAAAATAATAATTAATGCCGTATTCTAACACGCAGAGGCTAAATTCTTTTTAAAATTCTCATTTGACAAAGCACTATCTTTGCTATAAAATTCGCCCAAATTTAAAGGCGATCAATGAGTAAATTTGAAATTTCATCTAAATTTAGCCCAAGCAGCGACCAAGCAAGAGCTATAAAAGAGATAGTAAAAAGCATAAAATCAGGCAACAAATATCAAACACTTCTAGGCGTGACAGGATCTGGCAAGACCTTTACCATGGCAAATGTCATACGCGAGCTAAATATGCCAACGCTCATCATGACGCACAATAAATCCCTTGCCGCTCAGCTTTACAGCGAATTTAAGGGCTTTTTCCCAAAAAACCACGTGGAGTACTTCATAAGCTACTACGACTACTATCAGCCAGAGGCCTACATCCCACGAAGCGACCTATATATAGAAAAGGATAGCTCGGTAAATGATGAGCTTGAGCGCCTGCGTCTCTCTGCGACTGCTAGCTTGCTAAGCTTTGATGACGTCGTCTGTGTGGCTTCAGTCTCTGCAAACTACGGCCTTGGTAATCCAAGCGAGTATAAAGGCATGGTCGCATACCTAAACGTCGGCGATAAAATCAACCAGCGCACGCTACTGCAAAAGCTAGTGGATATGGGATACAAGCGAAACGACGTTTATTTCGACCGAGGCGACTTTCGCGTAAACGGCGACGTGGTGGACGTATATCCCGCGTATTTTAACGACGAGGCGTTTAGGATCGAGTTTTTCGGCGACGAGATCGAGACGATGTATAGCCTGGACGTGCTGGAAAACAAAAAAAGACACGACCTGAAAAAATTCATCCTCTACCCGACCAGCCAGTTTATCGTGGGCGCTGATAGGCTAAAGATCGCTATGAAAGAGATCGAAGAGGAGCTTGATGTGCGCTTGAAAGAATTTAACGAGCAGGGCAAGCTAGTTGAGGCGCAGAGACTAAAGCAGAGAGTGGAGTTTGACCTTGAGATGATGGCGAGTACGGGCATGTGTAAAGGTATCGAAAACTACGCGCGCCACCTAACTGGTCAAAAGGCTGGAGAGACGCCGTACTCGATGTTTGACTACTTTGAGATAAGCGGCAAAGACTATCTAGTTATCGTCGATGAGAGCCACGTGAGTTTGCCGCAGTTTAGGGGCATGTATGCAGGCGATAGGAGCCGTAAAGAGGTGCTTGTGGAGTATGGATTTCGCTTGCCATCAGCGCTTGATAACAGGCCGCTTAAATTTGACGAGTTTATAAGCAAAAAGGCTAAATTTCTCTTTGTCTCAGCCACGCCAAACGAGTATGAGCTTGGTATCAGTCAGGGGCATGTCTATGAGCAAATTTTGCGACCTACTGGGCTACTTGATCCTTTGATCGAGATAAAAGATAGTGACAATCAAGTAGAAGCGTTATTTGACGAGGCAAAGGCGGTCATTGCAAGAGGTGAGCGTGTGCTAGTTACGGTGCTAACTAAAAAGATGGCTGAGGAGCTAAGCCGCTACTACATCGAGCTTGGCATAAAGGTCAAATATATGCACTCAGACATCGACGCGATCGAGCGAAATGAGATCATTAGAGGGCTTAGAAGTGGCGAGTTTGATATGCTAATAGGCATAAATTTGCTCCGTGAGGGGCTTGACCTGCCTGAAGTGAGCTTGATAGCGATCATGGACGCTGATAAAGAGGGCTTTTTGCGCTCGACAACGAGCCTTATACAGACGATGGGGCGCGCGGCTAGAAACGTAAATGGCAAGGTGCTAATGTTTGCCAAAAAGATAACTAAGTCCATGAAAGAGGCGATCGATACGACGACTGCTAGACGTAAATTTCAAGATGAATACAACAAAGCTCACGGCATAACGCCACACTCTGCAAGTAGAAATATCGAAGAGAGTCTGCACGTCGAGGACGGTACGGAGATTTTAAGAAAAGGCGCAAATCTGGAAAAAATGCCTGCGAGCGAGCGAGCCGCGATCGTAAAAGAGCTAAGAAAGCAGATGCTAGAGGCGGCGGCGCAGCTGGAGTTTGAGAAGGCGGCGGCGTTACGTGATGAGATAGCAAAGATGAGAAAACTTTAAAAAGGCTCGTCTCTTGTGCGCTTTTAAATGAACTAGAAATTTTCTCCCTTGATGAACTATGTGTTCTATCTTCGGTCGAAAATTTCTTCGTAACATTTAAGATCATCACAAGATACTTTGCCTTGATGCTTGGTTGTTAAATTTTAAAATAAAAACTACTGCAAAATACTGCCGCCCCAAGCTCCATGGTTCGTTTCTTTTACATCTTTAAATTTGCTTTGCCTTTATGGAGGAGCAAAAATTTTCTTCTCTTTTGACAAGTTTTGTCTAAATTTCAGTTCGTATCAAATTTTGCCTGCTCAACAAAATTTAAAGCCCAAAAAATAAAATTTACAAAATCAGCTCTAGGGGCGAGAAATTTAACCGTGTCTCTTTAGCTTTGCGCTAAAGTTAGACGTGCAAAGGATATAGTCTGTGGCTCAAGGCATTGTCATCTGGTGCCATTTTGGGCAAAAGAGCTTAGTAAAAGTGAGATCGCAGCATTTGAGGCATCAAAAAGAGGTGACAAGATCGCTTACAGCATCAGAGACGACGACAAGGCTGTTCTATACGCTGTTAGCAAGCTATTTTTGTAAATTTATATCTTGCTAACCGGCTTTAAAAAGTAGCTCGACACCGCGCAGATGAGCGAAACTGCGGCGATAAAGTAAAACGAGTGCGTTAGGCTAAAGATGTCAGCGATCTTACCAATGACCGTTGCGAATATACCGCCGATCGTGATGCTAAGCCCAAGCGTTACGCCTGAGGCTAGGCCGATTTGATTTGGCAGATAAAGCTGTGCAAGGGCGATTGAGGGGCTAAAAGATAGGCTGATGCAGGCGCTCACGCACATGGAGGCCACGAGAAATAGCGCGTAGCTGTCGATAAAGAGCATTAGCACGACTAGCGGCGCGGCGATACTTAGGCTTATTTTGATGAGCCTAACTAGGCCGTATCTATCAGCTAGTGCTCCGCCAAATAGCGTAGAGATCGCGCCTGCAGCAAAAAACATACTTAAATTTACATTTGCAGCCTCTTTGCTAAGACCAAAAATTTTGATGAGGTAGATGCTGAAAAATGCCGAAAAGCCAAAAGCGACGATAGAGCGTGAAAATATACACAGACAAAGCCTCAAAAATGCGCCCAGATCGTCTTTTAGAGCGCTTGTTTTTTGTGAAATTTGCTTTTTGTGATTGCCTTCTAGCGCTTTTATAAATTTGCCTTTTTTAAGGTATAAAAGCGTTAAAAAAATTTGAGGGATGATGAAAATTAGCGTCCCTTTTAGGCCAAAATTTCCCACAAAAACGGCGACTAAAATGGGTCCAACTGCAAAGCCCACGTTGCCACCAAATGAAAATATACTTATGCTTTTGGCTCTATTTTTAGCGTTTGAGGCGTAGTTTACGATCCTTGCGGCACTTGGGTGAAAGAGCGCGGCGCCGATACCGCTTATCATCACGCAAACCAAGATGATGTAGTAGTTTGTCACAAAGCCAGTGAGACTCATGCCCCCGCCAGCAAGTAGTAGCCCAAGTGGGATGATGTATGGCAGCTCTTTTTTGTCGCTTAGGCGGCCGATAAGTGGCTGGATGAGCGAGCTTGCTAAATTTGTGGCAGTCACGAGCGAGGCGGCTGTTGCGTAGTCGTAGTGGTAGCTCGCGATGAAAAAGGGCAGCATCGCACCAAGCGCACTTTGGTTTATGTCGCTACAAAAGTGCCCAAGTCCCATTAGATACTTTAAATTTTCCGCCTTTTTCATCTAAAATAGCCCTTTTAAAAGCCCCTTTAAATTTTGCTTTTCGCCGCTTGCGTCATCATCTTTGCCAAGCTTTTTATCTAAAAATCTACCTATCTCTTTTTTGACCTTATTTTCGAGATACTGCGATCTGACGTCGTATTTTAGCTTGTCTGTCGTGCCTGAAATTTGCACGTTTAGGTCGGTCTTTTCTAGCCTGCAAACAAGTGGCGCGTTAAGCATTTTTGTGGTGGTATTATAAGTGCCGTTTGCAACCTTTATGTCGCTCTTTGGCGAGCTTAAATTTACGTTAAAAACGACGTTATCGCCCTTTATATCGCCGTAAATTTTGCCGTCTTTGTAAATTTCTTTTGTGATGTCCTTGCCGGTGAAGGTTTTGATGTTGTTTGTGAGATTTGTGCTGGCTAGGTGACCCTCTTTTAGCAAGATGTCAAATTTACCGAGCTTTTGCTTTGTCTCGTAGTCAAATTTAGCATCGCCGTTGCCGTCATAGAGGTGTTCTAACCCCAAAGTCTGCGTTAGCCCCTTGACCTCAAAGTTTTTTAGCACCGCATCAAGCGCGCCACCTTTGTAGTTTGCCTCGAGTTTGCCCTTGAATAGATCATCAGAGGTGGCTTTTACGCTTAGATCATCCACTTTGCCATTTGCCGTTACGAGGGCTGCAAATTTACCGTGAAGCTCGCGGCCAGCTAAAAACGCAAACTTATTTAGCTCTGAAACTACCGCTTGAAGCTTTAAGCTTAGTGCGCTTTTACCCACGTCAAAACTGCCATCTATGCCCTTTATATCAACAAGCGAGCTAAGAAAGTCGCCACTAAATTTTGCTATGTCGCCTTTATAGTCTAGGCTCAAATTTGAGCTAAATTTCTCGTTTTCAGGGAATTTTTTATCAAGCATTTTGCTAAGTGCTGCGGCGTTAAATTTACCATCATTTAAAGCGATCGTTGCGGTAACGCTTGGGCTTTTGCTAAAGATATTTTGCCCCTTTGCTTGGACATTTGTCTTAGCGTTTGCCAGTCTGTCGTTGCCGCTAAGTGCTAAAATTTCTCCTAACTGCGCCTCATTTAGACTAATATCAAGATTTTCGTTTTTTATGGTGGCGTTTAGCTTGCCAGCAAAGGCATCGCCGCCTAAATTTAGCTCATCTATCTTGCTATCTTTGAGCTTCACATCGCCTGCAAGCGCCATCTTTGAGCCAACCTCAAAGCCACTAACCGCTTTAAATTTCTCAGGGTCGCTAATGAGCAGGGCAAATTTGCTAAAAATTTGGCTGTTTTTTAGGTCAAAAACGCCCTTTACATCCTTTAGCTCGCCAAGATCGCTAAGCACATTTGCGTCAAAATTTATAAGCTCACCTTTTGCTGTGGCGCCACCTTTTAGCTCAAATTTTGCTGCGTTTTTAAGCTTTGCAAGACCATTATTTATAAGGCCGTTTTTTATCTCAAATTTAGCCTCGCCCGCAAGCTTTTTTAGCTCGTCAAAACCGCTAAAATTTGCGTTTAAATTTATCTGCCCGTCTGCGTAGCTAGGCTGCAAGGCAAGCGCTAGAAGCTCTTTTAGCTTTATGTTAGTTGCATTTAGGGCTAAGTTTTTGCTATCAAAATTTGCATTTATCTTGCCACCAAGCCCGTTTATCTCAGCTTTTAGGTTTTGAAGGGCATTTTCTTGCATTGTAATTTCGCCGTTTGCATCCACCGCGCCACTTAGTTGCTCGCCTAAGAGCTTGCCAAAAAGGGCAAGATCAGGCACGTTTAGCAAAAAGTCGCTCTTTAAATTTTTACTAGCTAGATCATAGGTCGTCTCATTTACTTTTAAAGTGGCTTCAGGTGCGATGATAAGGGTTTTAGCGCTCACTTTTTCATTTGCAAATTTAGCATTTATGCCGCCTTTAAAGCTTATATCTTTTGCTAAATTTAGCCCAAATTCATTTTTAAGAATTGCTTTGTTTATCGCTGCATCGCTTGCTAAAATTTGAGCGTTAATGATGGGCTCATTTTTCTCATCAACCCCTTGCATATTGCTCGTTAGATCAAGCTTACCGCTAGCTAAATTTGGCTTTTTAGCAAGAGCTGATATCTCAGAAAGCTCAATGTTTTTAGCCTCAATATTTAGAGCTTTTGGCAGATAGTCTTTTAAATTTGCGTTTAAATTTATGTTTGAGCCAAGCGCCGTGCCAGTTGCCGTTAGCTTAAAGTCGCTAAATTTGCCAGCCACGTTTGCCTTAAGAGCGATGTCCTTTTTTAGCCCAAGCTCACTAGCCTTTGCCTTGTCGGCGTTTATATCTATGTTTAAGCTCATACTTTGAGCAAGCAGTGAAAGCTCGCCATTTGCCTTTAAATTTATGGCGTTCATCACGGTCACTTCTAAATTTAAGGTGCTAAGACCAAGGTTAAAGTCTTTAAATTTGACATCAATACCACGAGCTAGCGCCTCTTTTTCTATTTTACTGGCTATAAATTTATTGCCAAAAGAGCTAAAGATAAAGCCAAAAATGCAAGCTACTATGAGCACAAGCGCACCAACTATGTAAGCTACTTTTTTCATAAAATTCCTTTATATTAGTTTTACATATCATAAAACTTTAGTCACTTAGACTAAAGTTTTTAATAAAATTCACTATAAATTATTGACTTTTTCAGAAAAAAATGCTAGGATTTCATCACTCAAAAATAAAGAGTGCTAAAAAAGACAATTAAACTAAAAGGATGAACAATGAACTTTCAACCATTAGGCAAGCGTGTCCTAGTCGAACGCGTAGAAGAGACAAAGACGACAGCTTCGGGCATAATTATACCTGATAACGCAAAAGAAAAACCTTTAAGCGGCGAGGTAAAAGCAGTTGGTGCTGAAGCTGAGGGCGTAAAAGTTGGCGAAAAAGTAGTATTTGCTAAATACGCTGGCACTGAGGTAAATTTAGATGATAAGACATATCTTGTTTTAAACATCGACGATATTTTAGGCGTGATTAAATAATTTAAAAAGGAAAGACAATGGCAAAAGAAATTTTTTACTCTGATGATGCAAGAAATCGCCTATACGAGGGCGTAAAAAAACTAAATGACGCTGTAAAAGTGACAATGGGACCAAGAGGCAGAAATGTCCTTATCCAAAAGAGCTTTGGCGCTCCAAACATCACAAAAGACGGCGTTAGCGTGGCTAAAGAGGTTGAGCTAAAAGATACTATCGAAAACATGGGTGCAAGCCTAGTTAGAGAAGTAGCAAGCAAGACAAACGATCAAGCAGGTGACGGCACTACAACAGCGACTGTGCTAGCTCACGCGATATTTAAAGAGGGTCTTAGAAACGTAACTGCTGGCGCAAATCCTATCGAAGTAAAACGCGGCATGGATAAAGAAGTAGCAGCTCTTATAGATGCACTAAAAAACATCTCTAAAAAAGTTTCTGGCTCAAAAGAGATCGCTCAGATCGCTACTATCTCTGCAAACTCAGACGAGAGCATCGGCAAGCTTATCGCTGATGCGATGGAGAAAGTAGGCAAAGATGGCGTCATAACAGTAGAAGAGGCAAAGTCTATCCAAGACGAGCTAAGCGTTGTTGAGGGTATGCAGTTTGACCGCGGATATCTAAGCCCATACTTCATCACAAACCCTGAAAAGATGCAAGTTGAGCTAAGTAATCCATTTATATTGCTATTTGACAAGAAGATCACAAATTTAAAAGACTTGCTTCCTGTGCTTGAGCAAGTACAAAAGAGTGGCAAACCACTTTTAATCATCGCTGAAGATATCGAGGGCGAGGCACTTGCAACGCTTGTTGTAAATAAACTTCGCGGCGTGCTAAACATCTCAGCTGTAAAAGCTCCTGGTTTTGGCGACAGAAGAAAAGCGATGCTTGAAGATATCGCTATCTTAACAGGTGGTGAAGTTATCAGCGAAGAGTTAGGCAGAACACTTGAGAGTGCCACTATAAACGACCTTGGACAAGCTTCAAGCGTAGTTATCGACAAAGATAACACTACTATCGTAAATGGTGCAGGCGAGAAGTCAGCGATCGACGCTAGAATAACTCAAATAAAAGCTCAAATCGCAGAGACTACAAGCGACTACGACAAAGAAAAACTTCAAGAGCGCCTTGCAAAACTAAGTGGCGGCGTGGCAGTTATCAAAGTAGGTGCTGCAACTGAGACTGAGATGAAAGAGAAAAAAGACCGCGTAGATGACGCTCTAAGCGCTACTCGTGCAGCTGTTGAAGAGGGCATCGTAGTAGGTGGTGGCTCAGCTCTTATCCTTGCTTCAAAGAGCGTAAATTTAAATTTACAAGGCGATGAGGCAATCGGTGCTGAGATCGTTAGAAGAGCGCTTCGTGCCCCACTTCGCCAAATCGCTGAGAACGCTGGCTTTGACGCAGGCGTGGTAGCAAATGCTGTTGAGACAAGCAAAGATGCAAATTTTGGCTTTAACGCTGCAACTGGCGAATATGTAAATATGTTTGAAGCTGGCATCATCGACCCAGTAAAAGTTGAGAGAGTTGCGCTTCAAAACGCTGTTAGCGTGGCTAGCTTGCTACTAACAACTGAAGCAACTATCAGTGAGATAAAAGAAGAAAAAGCAATGCCTGCAATGCCTGACATGGGCGGAATGGGTGGCATGGGCGGCATGATGTAGCAGCCCCTTTCGAGCTAGAGCCTTTTCTAGCTCGAATTTAAATTTTAACCTCACTAAATTTATAAAATTATTTACTCCTTTTTAAATTTATTCTTGTATCATTTTTGCATTCTTTTAGGGAGAATTTACAATGAAATATGATGAAATTTTTAGAGAATACGACATTCGCGGCATTTTTGAAAAAGACTTGACAGAGGACAGCGTCAAGGCTATAGGGCTTGCTTTGGGTAAGAAATTTAACGAATTTGGCGTGAAAACTTTAAGCGTTGGTTTTGACGCAAGGCTAAGTGCTAGCACACTTTTTAGGTATCTGCTAAGCGGTCTAAACAAGGCTGGTGGCTTTAAAATTTATAACATCGGCTTGCTACCAACTCCTGTTGGCTACTTTAGCGTTTATGCTGATTATTTCGACGCAAACATCATGATCACAGGCTCTCACAATCCAAAAGATTATAACGGCTTTAAGATCACTATTAAAAAAGATAGTTTTTTTGGCAAAGATCTGCAAATTTTAAAAGATAAGGTGAACGAGATAATCGCCTCTGGTGAGCAAATAGCAGACGATGAGAGCTGTGAGAAATTTAATATCTTAGAAAAATACGTTGAGTTTTTTGTAAAAGAATTTAGCGAGCTTAAAAATTTCAAAAAGCCTTTTGTCATCGACTGCGCAAATGGCGCTGTTGGCGTGAGCTTGGTGCCTATCGTCAAGGCACTTGGACTAAATGCGAAAATTTTATATGAAGATCCAGACGGAAATTTCCCAAATCACCACCCAGACCCAAGCGAAAAAGAGAATTTAAAAGAGCTGTTTTCGCTCATCGAAAAGAAAGAATTTGACCTTGGATTTGGCTTTGACGGAGATGGCGATAGGATCGCCGTGATAACGCCAAAAAGAGATATAAAAGGCGATGAGCTAGCATATCTTTATGCGCTAAACATGAAACATCCAAAGGTGCTTGGCGAGGTTAAATGCTCACAAAATATGTATGATGAGATCGCAAAAATCGGCGAAGTCTTTATGGGTAAGACTGGACACAGCAACATCAAAAAAATGATGAAAGAGCTAAACGTAGATCTTGCAGCTGAAGTTAGCGGTCATATCTTCTTTAAAGAGCGTTATTTTGGCTTTGATGATGCACTTTATGCGATGATGAGGGTGCTTGAGCTAGTTCATAAGGGCTTTGACCTTGACGGCGAGCTTGATAAGATGCCGCTTGTCTTTAGTACCGATGAGATCAAGATAAAGACGACTGACGAGGCTAAATTTAAGATAGTTGCCAAGCTAAAAGAGTGCGTGAAAAACGAAGGCTGCGACCTGCCAAAGATAAAAAATATCATTGATATTGATGGCATAAGAATTCAGTTTGAAAATGGCTGGGCGCTGGTGCGTGCGTCAAATACAACGCCAGTTATCGTCACTAGATTTGAGGCAAAGAGCAAGGAATTCTTAGAAGAGATCGAGCAAAAAGTGACAAATTTGCTAAAGAGCTTAATGTAGCTTGCAAAGAGCATTTTGGGTTAAATTTACTCCAAAATGCTTTTCAAATTTTTATTTAAACATCCAACTTATCTGGCTTTTGCTGGTTTCTTTTCGGGCAGTTCCGCATACATGCTGCGCAACAATTCTCCAATCAAATTCGCATCCTCAAATTTCTCGAATACATGCATTAACGTCTTTGAGCCATTATAAGGATAACGTAGTTCTGAGTCTGCAAGAAGTCTGTCCGATGTCGGCGTTCTCTTTAAAAACAGTTCATTATTACAAATGTCACCTATCAGTTTACCGTTAAAATATACAAGGTATCCACCCATCATGGATTTTATGACAATATCGCCGAATTCAGAAAATCTATCGCGAACATATTCATTAAATTCATTCACTATGATCACTCACTTTGAATTTAGAGTTTGCCGCCTTCGACGACTAGAGATTCAGGATTGACGCTATCGCCATATATCGGTTTTAGTGTCGCGTCATAGTCTTTGTGGAAGAAATTTTCTTTTCCAAGCTCGATGATCTCGTTATTTAGCCACTCAAGTAAGGCTTTGTTGCCTTTTTTGACAGCTGGAGCTATCACATCCACATCGCCAAGCGCTTCAACGCCTACGACAAAGCCAGGAGTCTCTTTTGCCCAGGCAAAAAGTAGGGCGTTATCATGCGCTAGAGCTGCACCTCTTTTATCAACCAAAGCTGCGAAAGTTTCGGTGTTTTGATCATACTTTAAAAGCTTTATATCTGGATAATTTTTTGTAAAAAACGCATCTGCGGTTGTGCCTTTATTGACGATCAAGGTCTTGTCTTTTAGCTCATCGACGCTCTTTATCACAGCGCCTTCTGGGCTAACGATGCCAAGTGAAACTTTCATATATGGAAGCGCAAAATCAACAACTTGTGCTCGCTCAGGCGTCTTTGTGAAATTTGCAAGCGTGATATCGACCTTGTCGGCTGTGAGCACTTCGACCCTGCCAGCAGCCTCGACTAGCTCAAATTTGACCTTGCTCTCATCGCCAAGTAAGTCTTTTGCGATGCGTTTTGCAAAGTAGATGTCATAGCCTTGGTTTTTGCCGTCTTTATCGACGTAGCCAAATGGCGGTTTGTCGCTAAAAACGCCTATCCTTATATATCCACGCTCTTTGATCTTTGCGATCGTATCAGCTTGGTTTGAAGCGGCTGCTTTGTCCGCACCTTTGTCATCACCACAACCCGTTAGAAAGACGGTAGCGACTAATGCTAATAAGAAAAATTTAAATTTTCTCACTCTTTCTCCTTTGAAAAATTTAGTAAATAAAGAGCGACTAAATCTCGCTCTAAACGCATTTTGAAAAAAACGGCAAATTATCTCTTATTTTTTCTAAAATGAGAATAAATTTAGAAATTTCTTCGCTCTCTCACTCTTTGGATTAGTAAAAAACTCCTCTGGCTCGCTGATCTCCACGATCGCTCCAGCGTCCATAAATACGATCTTATTTGCAACCGCCCTTGCAAAGCTCATCTCGTGGGTGACTATTAGCATCGTCATGCCATCTTTGGCTAAAATTAGTATCACATCAAGCACTTCTCTAACGATCTCAGGATCGAGCGCAGCCGTAACCTCGTCAAATAGCATGATCTCAGGGTTTAAGCAAAGGCTTCTAACTATTGCTATGCGCTGTTTTTGACCGCCGCTTAGCTCCTTTGGATAGGCAAATTTCTTATCAAGTAGCCCAACCTTGCTTAGCCACATATCAGCCGTTTTTTCAGCCTCGGCTCTATCTCTTTTTTGCACCTTTAAAGGTCCAAGAAGGACGTTGTCTATAACGTTCATGTGATCAAATAGCTCGTAGCTTTGAAAGACCATGCCGACTTTTTGGCGGATCCTTTGCCACTCATTAAATTTAGCATCTATCACTTCGCCGTCTATGACGATCTCGCCGCTTGCTATGCTCTCAAGGCCGTTTATGCATCTAAGTGTTGTGCTCTTGCCACAGCCTGATGGTCCAAGAAGCACGACCACTTCGCCACTTTTTACCTCTAAGCTTATATCCTTTAAGGCGTGAAGCTCTCCATAAAATTTGTTTATTTTTTTAAGTTCTAAGATATTTTCGCTCATTTTAGCTCCATTTTTCTTCTAGTTTTTTCGATAGTTTTGAGACTGGATAGCAGATCGCAAAATATAAAAAGAATATGAGCGTGTATATCCAAAATGGCGCCATAGGATTTGTAAATACATTTCGCTCGATGATCTGCTGACCGACTTTGACCACCTCTACAACACCGATTAGCACGACGATAGAGGTCGTTTTTATCATACGGCTTAGTAAATTTACAGCTCCAGGCACCAGCCTTCTAGTAGCAAGCGGGATGATGACATAAAAGTAAATTTGAAATTTGCTAAGTCCTAGTGAGGCGGCTGACTCAAACTGGTGCTTTGGTATCGAGGTGATAGCGCCGCGCACGATATCCATCATCTCAAAAACACCCCAAAGGCTAAAGACGATGAGCGAGGCGGTAAATGCTGAGATGTGGATATCAAAAGCCTTGCTAACGCCAAAGTAAAATAAAAATAGCCAGACGATCTGAGGCATGATGCGCACGATCTCGAGGCAAATTTTTAAAACAAAATAGATAAATTTGTTTTTCATACTCATCAAAACGCCAAGTATAAGGCCGCCGATGACGGAGATGATGATAGAGATGAGTGAAATTTCAGTGCTTACTACAAGACCTTCAAGTAGCCTTAGTAAATTTTGCGTGTCAAATAATATACTAACTCCTTGCATGTCTTGCCCTTTTTTCGACGTAGCTAAGCGCCAGCGAGACTGGCAAGATGATGACAAGATAGCTAATAACCAGCATAAAAAGCGCCTCATCTGTCTTGTAGTAAAGTCCGATAAGATCCTTTGCGACATAGACTAGATCAGCAAGGGCTACGATACTAACGATGCTGGTTTCTTTTAGTAAAAATATGACGTTTGCGCTGATGCTTGGAAGTGCCACGCTAAAGGCTTGTGGCAAGATGACATATCTTAAGAGCTGGTTTTTGCTAAGTGCGATGCTAAGTCCTGCTTCTATCTGCGACCTTCTCACCGCCTCAAAGCCAAGTCTAAAGCTCTCGCTCATGTAGCTGCCTCCAAGAAAGCTAAGCCCCGCGACCGCACAGGTAAAGCCACTCATCGACACTCCAAGCTTTGGCAAGCCGTAGTATAAAAAGAAGAGCTGGATAAGAAGCGGTGTGTTTCTTGAAAGCTCAACGTAACAATCAACTAGTTTTGAGAGAAATTTTAGCTTGTAAAATTTCACAGCCATGCAAAAAATGCCTATCAAAATAGAAAAAACGATCCCCAAAAAGGCGATCTGGCAGGTGAGAATCCCAGCCTTTACAAAAAGGGGGTAAAATTTCTCAATAAACTCAAAATCCATAAACTTTAATCCAATCTGAAAAATGGAGTTATTTTATCCCATAATCATAAATTTAAAACTAATTAGATATGATCACGCTTTAAATTTAAGCTTACAAAAAGGATAAAATTTGATTGATCTTTTTCAGATCATCGGCTTTTTAGGGATGATTTGCATCGTGATGGGCTACTTTTTACTTCAGATCGGCCGTCTAAATAGCCGTGATCTAGCCTACCAGATAATAAATTTAGCAGGTGCGGTGCTGCTTATAATCTCGCTTTTTGTGCATTTTAACCTCGGCTCATTTTTGATAGAGGTCTTTTGGATAATCGTTACGATTTATGGAATTTATAAAATTTACAAGGAGAGAGCGTGAGAGCGTATGCAGAGTGGGAAGAGCAGGAGCTTTTGTTTTTATCGCTGCCACATAGTAAGAGCGACTGGGAGCCTTATTTAGAGGAGATTTTGGCGGGCTATGAGGAGCTTGTGGCTGCTATTACGCCCTTTGAAAAGGTGGTGCTCATCTGCCCTGATGAGGCAAATTTTACTAGGTTTAAGAGATTTAAAAATGTAGAGTTTGTAAAGCTTGAGACTGACGATACTTGGATCAGAGACTACGGCATGATCGACGTTTGCACCAAAGACGGCATAAAAAGTTACGACTTTAAATTTAACGCTTGGGGCGGTAAATTTAAGAGTTCAAAAGATGATGCGATAAATTTAGAGCTAGCTAAAATTTATAAAACTAAGCTTGAGCCGGTTGATATGATACTAGAGGGCGGAAGCGTCGAGTTTAACGGAGATGGCGTGCTTTTAACCACCTCAAAATGCCTACTAAATGAAAATAGAAACAAAGCGCTTAGCAAAGAGCAGATCGAAGAAAAACTAAAAAATTTATTTGGACTAAAACGTATTATCTGGCTTGAAAATGGCTTTATAAGAGGCGATGACACAGATAGTCACATCGACACTTTAGCGCGCTTTATCACGCCTGATACGATAGCTTACGCAGCTTGCGAAGATGAGAGCGATGAGCACTTTGATGAGCTTAAAAAGATGGAGGATGAGCTTAAAAAAACTGGCTTTAAGCTACTTGCTCTGCCGCTACCAAAACCTAAATTTTATGATGGTAAAAGGCTTGGCTGCACCTATGCAAACTTTATCTTTATAAATGGCGCACTAATCGTGCCAACATATAACGACGAAAACGATGAAAAGGTGCTAAATTTACTAGCCCAGGCGCTGCCAGATAGAAAGATCATCGGTGTAAATTCGCTAGTTTTTGTCCGTCAAAATGGCTCACTTCACTGCTCAAGCCAAAATAGATACAAAAGGTCTTAGCCTTGTCAAGTCCGTTTGATTATGAGTTTAACAGCATAAATAAGCAGGAGTGCACGCAGGGCGAAAATAAGGCCGTTATCGCAGCTGGAGCTTGCGCCTTTTTACTCGCACTTGTGAAATTTACAGCTGGACTTTTTAGCGGCTCAGTCGCTGTGCTTGGCTCGGCGATTGATTCAATGCTTGATTTTATCGTTTCACTTTTAAATTTATTTGCACTTAGAAAGTCAAGAAAGCAAGCTGATGAGAAATTTAACTTTGGCTACACAAAGCTGGAGGCCTTGGCAGCGCTATTTGAGTGTGTCATCATCGTCGTGGCTGCTGGATATATATTTTATGAGAGCGTTAAGAAATTTAGCGAGCCAAATTTAGAGATAGACCTTGGCTTAAGCCTTGGTGTGATGGTATTTTCGGTCGTGGTGACTCTATGTTTGGTGCTATTTTTAAACCAAATTTCTAAAAAAAGTGGCAACCTTATCATCAAAGCAGACGCACTGCACTATAAGATCGACCTTTTTAGCAACCTTGCAGTCATCATCTCGCTTCTTATCATTAAATTTAGCGGATTTGTGATGATAGATGCGATCTTTGGTATCGTGATAAGCGGCTACATCGCTCAAAGTGCTATAAGTCTTGGCAAAGACGCCTTTGGTGTCTTGCTAGATCACGCTGCAAGCCCTGAGGTCACAGCTGAGATCATCAAGATGATAAAGGCAAAGCAGAGGATTTCAGACTTTCACTACCTAAACACAAGACAGAGCGCAAATACCATATTTTTAACGCTGCATTTAGTTTTTGACAAAGATATATCGCTTTACGACGCGCACGAGGTGGCCGACTCGCTTGAAGCCGAGATAAGAGAGAAATTTAAGGAATTTTCGTGGCAGATAACCACGCATTTAGACCCATACAACGACAAAGAAGGGAGATGAGATGAAAGTAGCACTACTTCAACAAGAATTTAAAGGGACAAAAGAGGCAACCATTGCAAAGACGCTTGAGCTAATCGCCGAGGCAAAAAAAGGTGGCGCCAATCTAGTTGTCTGCCAAGAGCTGCACCAGACGCAGTACTTTTGCCAAAGCGAGGATACAAATTTCTTTGATCACGCAAATGATTGGCAAGAGGACGTCGCTTTTTGGGGCAGGGTGGCAAAAGAAAATGGCGTAGTTTTAGTCACTTCGCTCTTTGAAAAGAGGGCTGACGGACTTTATCACAACACCGCCTTTGTCTTCGAGCGTGACGGCAGTGTGGCTGGCAAATACAGAAAAATGCACATCCCTGATGATCCTGGATTTTACGAGAAATTTTACTTTACACCTGGTGACATTGGCTTTGAGCCAGTTGAGACTAGCCTTGGCAAGCTTGGCGTTTTGGTTTGCTGGGATCAGTGGTATCCAGAGGCAGCAAGGCTAATGGCGCTAAAAGGGGCGAAAATTCTCATATATCCAACGGCTATTGGCTGGTTTGAGGGCGATAGCGAGGATGAAAAGTCAAGACAGCTTGAAGCGTGGGTGGCGGTGCAAAGAGGTCACAGCGTGGCAAATGGTCTGCCAGTAGTCGCAGTAAATCGCGTGGGCTTTGAAAAAGATGATAGCGGCGTGATGGATGGGATAAAATTTTGGGGAAATAGCTTTGTTTTCGGGCCACAAGGCGAGCAGCTTTTCCGCGCAAATAGCACAGATGAGCTTTGCAAGATCATTGAAATAGACATGAAAAGAAGCGAAGAAGTGCGTAGAATTTGGCCTTTTTTAAGAGACCGCAGGATCGATGCCTACGCAAATATCACAAAGAGGTTTATCGACTAAATTTAGAGCTAGAATTTCTAGCTCTAAAAATTTAGAATGCTCGTAAAAGAAATATAAATTTATTCTTAAGAAAATATTTTTTTAAGCCTTGATTGTGTAGAATAGTTGCAACTTTACCAAAATGGCATAAAAATATCATATCAAAAAGATACAAAGCTAAATTTATAGAATAAAATAGCCTTAAATTTTTTGAAAGGATTTTAGATGAAAACTACTTCTTTGGCACTTGCTGGATTGCTTTTGGCAACAACACTTTCAGCAAAAGAATTTATCAGTATCGGCACTGGCGGCATGACAGGTACATACTATCCGATAGGTGGAGCGATCTGCCGCTTGGCAAATAAAAATACAGACGTAAAATGCTCTGTTCAATCAACTGGCGGCTCTGTTTATAACGTAAATAACGTCCTTAAAAAAGAGCTCACATTTGGCTTTGTTCAAAGCGATGTCGTCTATGATAAATTTAACGGCACTGGCAAATTTGACGGAGCAAAAGATGAAAATTTACGCTCAGTAGTTGCGATCTATCCAGAGCTTCTTGCGTTTGTTGTAGCAAAAGATAGCGGTCTAACAAGCGATCTCTCTTCATTTGCAGGTAAAAAATACAACGTAGGCAACCCAGGTAGCGGCAACGAAGTGAGCACGCTTGAGGTCTTTAAAGCAAAAGGCTTTGACGTTTCAAAACTAGGATACCGCGGCGTTTTAACAGTTGGCGAATGCCCACATGCACTAAAAGATAAAAAGATAGATGGATATAGCTTTGTCGTTGGTCACCCAACTGCAAACATCACTGATGCTGCGACATCTTTGCCTATTGATATCCTAAACATCGAAGGCAGTGAGATCGATAACCTTCTTAAAGAAAAACCATACTTTGCAAAAGGCGTGATCCCAAAAGGCTCATATGACGGCGTCGATCACGATGTAAATACTATTGGTGTAAAAGCTGTTTTAGTAACTAGCAAAGATACAAAAGATGAGGCTGTAAAAGCTGTGATAAAAGCTATCTTAGATAACTTTGATGAGTATAAAACTCTTCACCCAGCACTAAAATCAGTTAAAAAAGAGGATCTTGTTCAAGGTCTTTCAGCTCCACTTCACCCAGCTGCAGAGGCTGCATTTAAAGAGGCTGGTATCTTAAAATAATCCATCTCCAGGGGCTTTTGCCTCTGGATAAAATTTAAATATGCAAATTTCTTCTAAATTTATATATTTAAATTTTAAAGGAGAAAGATGAACGAAGTTAATGACAACGAAGAACAATTTGTCGAGGTAAAGACAAGAGAGATAAATAGCAATTTTTACAACTATTTCATCGCATTTGTGTGCTTCTCTTGGTCAGTTTTTCAGCTTTATATAGCGTATTTCCCGCTAAATACTAACATTTCGCGCTCAGTGCACCTAGCTTTTGCGGTTGGGCTTGTATTTTTGCTCTATCCAGTCACTTTTCATAAAAAGGCACATTCTAGTTTGCCATTTTACGACCTAGTTTTTTGTGTGGTAGGCGTTGTTGCCGTGCTTTATCCAGCGGTTTATTTTTACGAGCTAGCTGATAGAACAGGGGACTACATCACTCAAGATATCGTCATATCGTTTTTGGCGATCATCGTCTTGCTTGAAGCCGGCAGGCGTGTCATGGGACCAGCGCTTCCTATCATTTGTATATTATTTTTGATATATGATCACTTTGGCCCTTATATGCCAGACATCATCGCTCATCAGGGTGCCAGCTTTGAAAAGATCGCAGGACACATGTTTTTGACAACCGAGGGCGTCTTTGGCGTGCCTATCGGCGTTAGCGTTAGTTTTATCTACCTTTTTGTTCTTTTTGGTTCATTGTTAGAGCGAGCAGGCGCTGGACAATACTTTATAAATTTAGCCTTCTCACTTCTTGGTAAATATAGAGGTGGCCCAGCTAAGGCTTCAGTCATCGCAAGTGGCCTAACTGGCATGGTTTCAGGTAGCTCAACAGCAAACGTCGTAACCGTTGGTACATTTACCATTCCGCTTATGAAAAAAGCTGGTCTTTCACGCACAAAAGCTGGAGCCATCGAGGTCGCAGCTGGTGTAAATGGACAGCTCATGCCACCTATCATGGGTGCGGCTGCTTTTATCATCGCTGAGTTTTTAGGTATGACATATACAAATGTCATGATGGCAGCGGTTATCCCAGCATTTGCGTGCTATTTGTCACTATTTTTTATCGTGCATTTAGAGAGCGTTAAGCTTGGACTAAAAGGCATAAATCAGAGCGAATTTCACTCAAGATTTAAAATTTTTGTAAGTGGCCTTCACTATATAACGCCTATTTTGATCTTGCTTTATACGCTTTTAATCGCAAAAGAGTCAGCCATAGCTGCAGCGTTTAATGCGATTGGATTTTTATTTTTGATAATGATCTTTCAAGAGCCAACTAAAAAGCTAGCTTCAGGCGAAAAAGTAGGGCTAAGCGACGTGCTTCTTGGCTTTGAAGATATATTTTGGGCGATGGTCGCAGCTGCAAAGAGCATGACCACAATAGCCATCGCAACAGCGCTTGCCGGCATCATCGTGGGCTCTATCTCGCTTACTGGCCTTGGTCAAGTACTTTCTGATCTAGTTGAGCTTTTAGCAGGTGATAACATCATGATGATCCTAGTTTTAACAGCTCTTATGTCGCTTATCCTTGGTATGGGTCTTCCAACGACAGCAAACTATATCGTCGTCTCAAGCCTTGTTGCGCCAGTTATCTTGTTTTTGGCGCATAAAAATGGCTTTTTGATCCCTGCTATCGCCGTGCATCTTTTTGTATTTTACTTTGGAATTTTAGCCGATGATACGCCACCAGTTGGCATCGCAGCCTACGCAGCAGCTGGCATCGCTAAAGCAAATCCGATAACCGTTGGCGTGCAAGGGTTCTTTTACGATCTAAGAACAGCGATCTTGCCATTTGCCTTTTTCTTTAACAACAAACTTATGTTAATTGAGAGCATAAACACGAGCGATCCACTTGATTCAAAAGGGATAGTCTGGATGAGCAACCCGCTTGAAATTTTACTTGTATTTGGTATGGCGATCGTGGGGATGTTTGCCTTTTCAAGCTTGCTTCAAGGCTACTACGTCACTAAGCTTAGGATTTGGGAGAGGGCGCTACTTATCCCAGTCGTGCCTCTAGCTCTTGTGCCAAGCATCTGTGTGAAATTTGGACTAATGCCAAACGAATACACAGCCTACATCGTAGCAGCAGCTCTTTATGGCTTTGTCTTTATGACCCAGTGGAGCATAAAAGATAAACCGCTTGATCAAATAAGAGCGATTTAACATTAGGCAAGAGCTCTCTTGCCTAAACTTTTAAATTTAAACTTTGGATTTAAATATTTAAATTTTTATAAATTTCTAGTAGAAAAGTGAGAATTTAGGCTTTTAAAAGCCTAAAGATCAAAGTTGTTTTGAGCGTTTTAGATCGCCTGCAAACTCGCAAGACATCTTATCATTTAGTTTGCAGCCTTTTTCTAAGAAGGTGTAAGCCTCTTTAAATTTCTTAGCTTCTATTAGCATCGAGCCTATCATGCCACAAGAGTAGCCGTCGTTTTGCTCGCAAGCTTTGTTAAAAAGCTCTCTTGCCTTTTGTGGATCGCTGTTTAGATAAATTCCACCAGCTGCTGAGCAACCCTCTTTTTCGCCACCTTGGCAAGCTTTGTTGTAAAACTCTAACGCTTTGTTGCTATCTGGCACGTCAGTTTTGCCAAGCTGATAGATCGCACCTGCTTTTGCACATGATCTTGCGTCATTTGCCGCGCAACCTGCTTCAAATTTAGACAAAGCCTCAGTGAAATTTGAGTCAGCATAAGCTTTCAAGCCATCTTCAAAGTCACCTGCTAGAGCGCAAGCTGCAAGAAGCGAGATAAAAATCATTTTTTTCATAAAATTTTCCTTTTGTAAAGTAATGTGCAATTTTAACATATTAAATTTACACTTACTTTATAGCTGGTGTATACCATTTTAATATCTAAAAAATAAATTTAAAAAATATGATTTTTTAGATATCACAAAAAATTAAATTAAGAAAAATAATAATTTTTATTGCTTTTTGTGTTTTTAAGCTTTTGGGTCTCGTAATATGCTTTTTTTATAACGTATTAAATTGTCATCAAAATCGATAATTGATTGTATAATGCTATAAATTGTAAAAATAGAGGTATAAAATGAAAAAAATTTTTAGATTGTTTTTATCGTCAACTTTTAGTGACTTCAAATTAGAAAGAGAGTTATTGCAAACTAGGGTTTTTCCAGAAATACAACAATATTGCGAAAATAATGGTGCTGTTTTTCAACCAATTGATTTGCGCTGGGGTATAGATCAAGAAGCACAACTTGATCAACGTACAATGGAAATTTGCTTAAATGAGGTGAAAACTTGCAAGAGCTATCCATATCCTAATTTTATAATTTTATCAGGCAATCGTTATGGTTGGATTCCATTGCCTTTAAAGATAGAAAAAAAAGAATTTGAAGCCATTGTAAGCAATATTCAAGAAGATGATAAAAATTTATTACATCAATGGTATTTTTTGGATGAAAATCAGCTAGATACATCAGGAAAAATATTACCTATTTACAGATTAAAAGAAATTATAAGTTCTGAAGAATGGAAAAAAATTAATAATGAAACAAAACAAAAAGTATTTGATAGTTGGTATGAGACAGAAAACAAAATAAGACAAATTTTACAGACAGGTGTTGTAAAAAGTCATTTGCAAAAAAAAGATGCTGAAAAGTATTTTATGTCTGCTACTCACCAAGAAGTCGCAGAATATGCAAAAAATGGTATTGATAAAGAACATATATTTGTTTTTTGTAGAGATGAACAACAAAAAACAAATAATAGCGATACTGAAAATGTAAAGAACTTTAGATATTTTATAGAAGAAGTACTAAATCCTGATAATATTTATCATGAAAATATAGAAAATAAAGAATATTTAAATAACTTTTGTGAAAAAGTGTTGATTTTTCTAAAAGCAAAGATAACGCAGCAATTGCAAGAGCTTGAGCAAATAAATGTAAGCGAAAAAGATGAACATAATAAATTTAAAAAAGAAAAATTAGACACTTTTGTTGAAACTTTTAGTGTATCTGAAGCAATTTCAAATATAGTAGATTTTGCAAATAATATAGATTTGCATGGTTCTTTTCTTTTATATGGTAAATCTGGAAGTGGTAAAACTACCATAATGGCAAAATCAATAGATGAACTAGAAAAAAACAATAAACGAGTTATATATCGGTTTGTTGGTGCTACATCTGAAAGCACAACAATTTCAGGGCTTTTTAGTAGTATTTTTGAAGAACTCGACATTAAAGATTGCATTATAGGAAATACTAGTGGGTCGTTCAATAAGATATCTGAAATACTAGGCTTACTAGATGAAAAAATAATTATTTTTATTGACGGTATTGAGCAATTAGAATTAGATAATATGAGAGATATGTCATTTATCCCTGAAAATTGTAAGTGTAAAATTATAATATCTGCATTGGACGATAAAAGATATTCTCAAGAAAGCTTAGCGTGCTTCGAATTAAGAAAAAGTAGTATTTTGTCCCTTGAGGTCAAAGAAATTAGCGATTTTAACAAATTTGTATTAAAAATTTTAAAGTCTTTTAATAGGGCTATTCAAGAAAATCAAATGAGAAAGCTTTTGTTCTTCTCAGAGGGAAATCGAACGCCATTTTATGCAGTGATAGCATGCGAGGAATTAAAAAGGCTTTCTAGTAAAGACATAGTAATGCTTGCAAATAGCCAAGATTATATAACTCAAGAGTTTATAGAAAATTTGTCAACTTTATATCATCATGATAAATTTTTCATTCAAAAGGTTTTGTTGTATTTGGCTATTACAGATGGCTTAAGTGAAAACGAACTTTTGACACTCATAAATATTAACAAGGAGTTCATTGATAAAGTTGCACCAGAAATATTTCATAAAAACCTATCTCATGAGCTTCCTTTAATACATTATAGTCGCTTTATGTCAGCTATGAAACCATTCTTAAGAATTGCAAAAAAAGACGATACTGAAGTTTATGTTTTTACTCATAGAGAATTTAAAAACGCAATTCTTATACATTATGGTGATGTTATTAAAAGCGAACTAATTTCACTTCTTGATGGACTTTCTAAGATAATAGTATCAAAAGAATTTGAGTTTAATAGATATAGCATTATTTTTGCTGATCTGCTTGTTAAATTTTTAAACACAGAAAATTATGACGAAATTTTAGATATATTTAGAAATAATCTTATTTCAAATAATGCAATACAGGCTACGGAGTGGATAAATAAGCTAGATCAATATTTATACAAATATATAGATATAACTTCAAAAAGTTACAATGGTATATATTTGTTAAACGCTGTTCAAATAGGAAGACTATTTTTGGAGTTTTTAAGTCAAAGCCAAGACAATGAAAAATATATGACCGATATAGCCATAAAGTTGTCGCAAGAGACCATGTCTTTAACTTATGATCGTAAAGATTTTGATAGTGCTTTAAAAAGAATGGAGGATTTTTTTGAAATAGAACAAAAAATAAAAACAAAAAACAATAACTTAATAATGATGCATTTTATTATGCTAATTGCTAGAGCTTATATTTTTTATTATTCAGATACAAATAAGCTTAATGAGGCTGAAGAATTAATTGGTGTTGCGGAAAAGTATATAATAGATAATCCATCTATAAAAAACTTTGGAGACGTCTTTTATAATAAGTATTTTGAATTGCAGAATACAAAAGCACTAATATATCAAGAAAAAAAAGAGTATAAAAAAGCAAATGGTATATGGTTTAATATCTTTTTTTATACGGATTTTGATCTGCTTAAAAATGGTGGTTTATTTGATATGGATGATCTATATAAAGAAAAATTAGAAATAAAAAAATATATATTACCAAGTGATTATTTAATATATAGTATAAGTTATGCACGGTCTATTTTTGCAGAACTTGTAGATACCGCTCTATTGGATATTCAAGAGCAACATTCGTGCAAAACTCTTTTAGAGAAGTTGTTGTATAATGCGGCAACTTTGTCTAGGTATTACTATGACAATGAAAATTCCAATCTATTTATAAACTATTATATTGGAGCTATAGGGTGGATAGTTGCGTTAGATATATTAAAAAATTCTTATTTCTACGATACTGGTGAAGCCAAATGTTATTATGAAGAATATTTAAAAGAACACTTTGGGTATATTTCAGAAAAAGAAAAAGTTGACAAAAGCAAAATTTATTATAAGGTACTCAATGAATTTTATGTTATGTTAAAACAGATAATTGAATCAAAAAAAGAGGACCTTTTAATTAAAGAACGAACGATATTTTCTAATCTTAGTTATTCATCGTTGAAAATTTTCTCACTTGCTTTAAAGTATCCATATAGAAATAATGATTTTATAAATAGCGAACAATTTGTGGTGATTACAAATTTTGCTGTGCGAAAAATCATTAAAAATGAAGTTACAGAAAATGAGAATATTACTAGTTTTATTGATCTGTTTGAGTATCTTGATAATCTAAATAGGTCAGATATGACAGAATTGCTTAAAAAAATATTATTGAAAATGGAAGAAATGTGGAATAGTGAAAGCTTGATTGATAAAAAAGATGATGCTAGAGCTTTAGTGGTATGTTTATATAGGTATATTATCAAACATAACTTATATAATGATTTGAAATTAGAGCTATTTAATAAAATTATGTTTGAGGACTTTGGAGACACGTTGCATGCAAAACGTTATTTTAAACTTAATAACAGTAATGAGTGTAAGATATATCGTAATGCTGTTATGTTTTTAAATAAAGAAGTTTCGCATACGTGTGACAAAAATGAGAAATGGAATACTTTTTTATTGGTAGTAAATCTGTATGATATGTATGTGCAAAAAGATTATTTTACTGCAAATGATGTTTTAAATAGAGTAAAAGCATTTACTAAAAGTTTGTATGAAAATGCAGAGCATGATCAGTACAGTGAAGACCTTGCTTTGTTTTCCAATAAACTTGGTCAGGTCATGATAAATTGTATCAAAAAAATTGACAAAAATTTTGATGATAGTTTGTTTGGTATCTTAGATTATTTTTATTGTAGACACAATTGGATGTATGCTACAAATATTGTTGATGACCCAGATGAAAGGATACTTCTGTTAATTGCTATGAAAGAAAAGTTTGATGAACGCTATAATAAAAGTTTAATAGAAGGCGACTTTTTTGATCAGAGTGAGAAAAGGTTGTTATATCGTCCATATATTGATAAAAATTTACCAATAGCAACTGAATATGAAAAATTTTTATTTGCCTATTGTTTTTGTCATTATAATAACGAAGCAATTATATTGGCAGCAAAAAAACTTCTTGAAGTATGCCGATATACACAAACAAAGCTTGGTAATGATAAAGAAGCGTATTTTAGGCTATCATGTCAAATGGATAGTTTTTGTAAAATATTAAAAATAGTCAATTCAGATAAAAAATTACGAGATGATATAGAAAAAGAAATAAATAAAATATCACTTAAGATTAAAGAATTAAAAGATATGGGTGTTGTTGGTGATGATTGTATCTAAAGTATAAGTAATTACGATTTTAAAATTTGCTCTTGCTCTTTGTAATCAGGCATGATGGCTTCTATAAATTTATAAAAACTGCTTTGATGATGCGGATAGAGCAGGTGAGTAAGCTCGTGAAGCACGACGTATCGCACGGCAGAGAGTGGCTTTTCTATAAGCCTTAGGCTTAAGTTTATATAGCCTTTTTTGTGGTTGCAGCTGCCCCAGCGAGTTTTGCTATCTCTTATGACGATGCGACTAACTGGCTTATTGATATGAGGCTGATAGTAGCTTACAAGCTCTAAAAATAGCTCTTTTGCTCTTGCTTTTTTAAAGCGCTCAAGTGCCTTTAAATTTGGCGTTATGATAAATTTATCTTCAAAAAATGGCACCTTTGCGCTCTCATCAAATTTGATCTTATAAATTTGCCCAAGAAATTTCATCTCATCATCTTTTGGCAAATTTAAAAGAGCTTTTTTATATGAGTTTTCAAGCCAAATTCTGTGCGTCTCAAGAAAGCTAAGAGCCATCTTTTGCGTGCTGTAAAATGGCATAGAAAGCGTGATCTTAGCGTCCTTACCAACTCTTAATCGCATAGCCTTTACATTTGTTTTAAAATTTATTAAAACGCTTAAGCCATAAAAGTCTAAATTTAGGCTCTTTTGCCTTAAACTAGGCGTTTTTCTTGCCACTTTTTGCTTCTCCAGCGCCATGTATTTGCAAGGCCTCTTAGCCACTCATCAGCGCAAAATCCTATCCAAACGCCAACGATGCCCCAGCCAAGGTGTATGCCTAAGAAATATCCAAGCGGCAGCGAAAGCCCCCACATAAAGATAAGCCCAGTCGCTAGCGGGAATTTCGCGTCGCCACTTGCACGAAGGGCATTTACGATGACGATGTTAAAGGTTCTGCCAGCTTCTAGCACGATCGAGAGTGTAAAGAGTGGTAGCATTATCTTGCGTAAGCTCTCATCTAAATTTAGTGCGTCCATGATCTTATACTTTAAGGCGTAGGCGATCAAAACGACGACGAGCGTGATAGAAATTCCAAGCCACAAGGCTTTAAAGGTTCTTGCGTAAGCCTCGTTAAACTCGCTAGCTCCCACTAAATGCCCCACGATGACCTCGTTTGCCACGCTGATACTAGCTCCACAAAGCAAGATTAGAAGAGTGATCTGAAAGTAGATAGTCTGCACGCTAAGAGTTGCCTCGCCCATGCTCGCGATAAAGCCAAAAGCGACCATGTATTGCGCCATCCAGAGTAAATTTTCGCCAGCGCTTGGTAGGCCAACTGAGAGTATTTTCTTTAAAATTCTAAACGGCACGACAAGCAGTCCGCTAAGATAAATTCTAACTTTTGCCACGCGTATGAGCATGTAAAGTAGGACAAAAAGGCCTATTAGTCTGCCCACAAATGTCGAGATAGCAACACCTTGCAGGCCTAAATTTGGCAGATCAAACCAGCCAAAAAGAGCGATGGCGTTGCCAAAGATGGTGATGATGTTCATCAAAACCGAAGTTAGCATCACAGCAGTTGCTAGATTATAGACGCGAAGCACCGCAGCTAGCACCATGCCGATGCCATCAAATAGCAATGCAAAGCCAAGGATGTGAAGGTATGAGAAGCTATCGTTTATGAGATCACTTGGTACGTTTAGTAAATTTAAGATGTTGTAGCCAAAGACGTAGATGATGATGGCTGAAAAGATGCCAAAGATCGTATTTGACGTGATACTTGCGTGTATGACGCTTGAGGCTAGCTCGTTTTGTTTTGCTCCAAGAGCTTGTGCGACGACGACTGAGCAGCCCATGCTTAAGAAGTTAAAAATGGTCATAAAAAGGTCCATCACTTGATTGCCCGCACCCATGGCGCCAACTAGATGCACGCTCACTTTTGTCACCATGTAGGTGTTTATGATGAGCGTTATAAAGTGCAAAAACATATCTAGAAATATAGGGACGACCAGTTTTTTCATAGAAAGATTCATAAATTTCTCCTTTTTTAAATTTTGGGGCGATTATAGCCAAATTAGGTTTTAGCTCCCTTTTGATATAATCCAAAAAATTTAAAATTTGAGAGAAAAATGGCATTAATCGACCTAATAGACGTAAGTAAAAAATTTGGCGCAAATGAAATTTTAAACAGCGTAAGCCTTAGTGTAAATGAAAATGAAAAGATAGCGATCATCGGTAAAAACGGCAGCGGCAAGAGCACGCTTATGAAGATCATCTCTGGCGAGGTGGCAGCAGATAGCGGTAGACGCATAGTGCAGAGCTTGATAAGCGTAGAGATGCTAGCGCAAAATCCAAATTTTAACGCCACATTTAGCGTAAGAGATGCGCTAAATAACGAGCTAAAAGAGATATTTGACGCGATAAGCGACTATGAAAAAAGTGGCGCCCTGCTAGCAAATGATCCTGAAAACAAAGAAATTTTAAAAGAGCAAGAGAGGCTTTTAAAATTTATAGAGGCAAAAGACGGCTGGAATATCGAGCACAAGATCGAGCGAATTTTGCAAGAATTTAAGCTAAAAGAGTATGAAAACAGACCCATTTGCTCGCTAAGTGGTGGCGAGATCAGGCGTGTGGCACTGGGTGCGCTCATCCTTAAAAAGCCAGATGTGCTGCTGCTTGATGAGCCTACAAACCACCTTGATGTCTATATGGTCAAATTTCTTGAAGATATGCTAAAGGGCTCAAATCAAAGCATAGTTTTTATAAGCCACGATAGGTATTTTATCGATGCTCTGGCAACTAGGTGCGTTGAGGTCGAGGATGCAAGCTTAAAAAATTTCGAGGGCGGATATGCAAACTATCTAACCAAAAAAGAGGAGATTTTAGCAAGCCTTGCAAAGTCGCATGAGACGCTACTAAAACAGCTAAAGGCTGAAGAGGAGTGGCTAAGGCGCGGCGTAAAAGCTAGGCTAAAGCGAAATGAGGGCAGAAAAGAGCGGGTGCTGGCTATGCGCGAGGAGGCCAAGAAAAACCCAGGCGTGATAAGGCGCGTGAGGCTAGAGCTGGAGCGTGCGAGTAAAAATTTTAACCAAGTTCAGAGCCAAAACCGCAAAAAAATGCTCTTTGAGTTTAAAAACTTAAGTAAAAGTATAGACGGCAAGGTGCTTTTTGAAAAATTTGACGCAAGGGTTTTGCAGGGCGAGAGGATCGCCATTGTGGGGCGTAACGGCAGTGGCAAAAGCACGCTGCTTAAAATTTTGCTAGGGCTTGAAAAACAAAGCAGCGGCGAGATAAAAAGAGGCGAGGTGAGCATAGGCTACTTTGATCAAGCTAGAAATGTCCTTGATGATGACAAGAGTTTAATAGAGACATTTTGCCCAAATGGTGGCGATCACGTGCTGGTTCGTGGGCGAAATATGCACGTTTATGGCTATCTTAAAAATTTCCTCTTTCCAAAGGAATTTTTAGATAAAAAGATAGGCGTTTTAAGTGGCGGCGAGAAAAACCGCGTCGCGCTTGCGATGCTTTTTACCAAAACTTACGATGTGCTGGTGCTTGACGAGCCGACAAACGACCTTGATATCGCAACTATCAACATCTTAGAAGACTACTTGCAAAGCTTTGAAGGGGCTATCTTGCTAGTTAGCCACGATAGATATTTTGTCGATAAGATGGCAAATAAGCTCTGGGCGTTTGAGGGGACAAAGATAAATGTCTTGCACGAAGAGTATAGCGTCTATTTGGAGCTTGAAGATGAGATGAAAGAGCTTGATAAATTTGAAAAAGAGCTAGCAAATAGCCAAAATGAAGCCAAACAAAAGAGCAAATCTGGCGCAAAACTAAGCTATAAGCAAACGCAAATTTTAAACACATATCCAGATAAAATTTCAGCCCTTGAAGCAAGAGTAGCTGAGCTAAACGAGGGGCTTAGTGATCCAAAAATTTATCAAGAAGTGGGGCTAACCAAGCTTTATGAAGAGCTTGAAAAGGCAAAAGCTGAGCTTGAAAGCCTAGAAAATGACTATTTTGAAGTTTTAGAGATCGCCGAGGAGCTAGAGTAGCTTGAAAAAGATCGGTAGGATAAGCGCGCTAAATACGAGAGTTGTTAGGCAAAATTCTGTTGTAAGCCTTAGCATTATCGTTGATAAGATGAGATTTAGTGAGACATTTTCACCTAAAATATATAAATATGAAGTAGGCGATCTGGTCCAGATAAAATATAAAAAGGTTGGGTTTTTAAATAAGATAGAGACCATTAGGCTAATCGCAAAAAACAGCGAAGAGTCGGGACTTTTTGCAAGGATTAAAAATTTATTCTTTTTGCTTGTTGCCTTGTATCTTTGTTTTATTTCTTTGTGGGTTATTTATTATGGGATTACGTTGGAATTTAGCATTTATAGGCTTTTTGTTACATTAGCAGCCGCTTGTTTTCTATTTTGGATGGGCAAATCTGCATATATTAGGCTTATGATATTTAGATATTTTATATTTGGATAGGACTTTGAAATTTAAATTTATGAAAGGTTTTTGCGGCTTGATGAGGTCGCTAAATTTGTTTGAAATGGGGCTAAAATGCTAAAAAAACATCCGCTAATCTCAGTAATAATCGCCATTGTTGTGATATTTTTTGCTACCTACTTTTTTGTCTTTGGGTTAGTTTCTGTTTTAGATGACGACATTGGCGATAGTAAAGAGTTAAATAATAGCTATTTTTACGTCAAAGATGACAAGGTCTATGCCATGGTGCCAAGCGGCGGTAAATTTGAGTTAATAGGCGTGAAAGCCAGTAAATTTAGATACATTGACACCGGCAAATACGACAACAGAAATGTTGGCGCTAGTGATGAGGCGGTGTATTGTGGCAATCTCGTGATGAGCGGGCTTGATCCAAATGGCGTTAGGGCACTTGGCAATGGCTATTTTGGCGATGGCAAGATCACATATTTTTGTGATAGCGAAAGCGAGACAAACCTCGAAATATCCGCACTTAAAGAGTTTTGGGACATATTCTCACATAAAATGTTTAATACCCCTAAGGCGCAAACTCACATCTATAAATTTAGACAGGTTGATAACGCTAATTTAGCTGCGATCTTGGGCTTTGGCTATGCAAGTGACGGAGCAAAGGTCTATCATGATGGCAAAGAGCTAGAGGGCGCAAATGCCAGCAAAATGCGATACATCGAGCAGGCATCTGGCAGAAAGAGCATGCATTTTACGACTGACGGAGAAAATGTCTATTATGACAGCACAAAACTAGGGATCAAATTTAGCCCGCAAATGCGTGATATCGGCGAGATATGGCGCATTCACTATCTGTATGAGCCAAATTCTGGCATGGTCTATGCAAATGATCACGAATTTGACCCAAAATTTGCCCCATACGAGCCACTTTTTAACCTAAAAGATGAGCACTCCTATCATGCGCTCTTTCGTGGCAAAGGCGGTATCTATCACTGGGAGCGAAAGTGGCAGTGGTATAACAGCATAGATGAGGGCGAGTTTGTAAGAGACGGCGATGATCCATTTAAAAGCGAGATAACGCCGTTATATGGCGACGTGGTGATAAGTGATGGCAAGACATATTTTTTAAAAACCTATGAAATTTGGCACAACACAAAAATTAGCCACGGCCTAAGCTCACGCCACACATGTATCGTAAGGCTTGATACAAAAGAGCAGTGGCGAAAGATCGGCCTTGTTAGAAACGATGGCTACGGAGCGGTTTATGCAAACGGAGATAAGACCTATTATTTTGATAACGTCGGCTACGGCTGGCGTTTTAACAGCAGTGTTTATGATATAAACGACCTTGGCGTGGTTGAAATTCTCACTCGTCCTTATGGTCCAAATGTTAAGAATTTAAAACTTGATGAGATAGTAAAAATGGTAGATCAAGGCGCTATGACGCCAGCTGAGGGCGAGGTGGTGATCGATGCGATAAGCGACTTTGATGATTACTCGCAAAAATATGCCTACTGGATATTTCTTGCCATTGCATTTGTGGCCTCGGTGGTTGGCGCTATTTTTAAAAATAAAACGCAAAAAAGCGAGCTTAAAAAAAGGGTGGATGATTATAGATAATGAGAAAAATTGCGACTAAGATACTTTATCTTTTTGTCATTTTGACGCTATTTTTTGTTTTGGCGATGCTTTATCTCTGGCATGAAGGCGAGTATCAAAGAAGCTTTGCAAACATTGATAGTAGCGAGTTTTACCGCTCGCCTGAGGGTAAAATTTACGTTCAAATTTCAGGCAGTGGCAAGTATGAGCTAAAAGGCGTTGATGAAGCTAGTTTTAGGGTCTTAAAGCTAAAACATGCATATGATTACTCAAACGTGGCGGCTGATAAAAATCATGTCTATTGCGCTAGAGAAATTTTGCCTGGTCTTGATCCAAAAAGTGCCAAAGTGCTTGGCAATGGCTATATAAGTGATGGCAAGATAAGCTATTATTGTGGCACTAGAAGCGAGAAAGAGGCGGGATTTAGCGAATTTGGCGCCATTATGAAAAACCTTGTTCACGTTTTTATAAAAAGCTACGATGATAGCCCTTATTTTTACAGGACAAAAAGGGTTGAAAGCACAAATTTAGAGCCTATCTTTGACGCTGGCTTTGCAAGAGACGGCAGCACGCTTTACTACAAGGGTGAAAAGCTTGACGCAGATCCTAGCGAGCTAAGATATATTACGACAGAAAGCGGCGCTGCTAGCGGATATTATACAGACGGCAAAAGCCTATTTTTAGGCTTTTATAGGCTTGATGCGAGCTACACAGATGGGACGCGCCGGATATGCTATGACCCAAAGCATGATATAGAATATCTTTTTGAGCCAAAAAGTGGGGCGGTGTTTGCAAATGAGCGTAAATTTAGCGCCCAAAATATGCCTTATAGCGCCATTTATAGCGTGGATAACGTGCATTCGTTTTGGCCTCTTTTTGCCAGCAAAGATGGAATTTACTTTTGGGATAGCACGAAAAACGAGCAAGCTAAAATTTCAGACTACCAGCTAAAAGGCGAGCTAAAAAGGCTCTATGCTGACGTTTTTGTAGATGAGAGCTCGGCGTATTTTTTACAGCAAGGCGAAGAGTGGCGGCGCTCAAAGCACGGCAGGCACTTAGAGGCACAAACAGTCTCTTTATATAAATTTGCCCCAAGCTCATCTTGGCGCGAAGTAGGGCTGGTAAAAGATGGCGAATATGGCGCAGTGTATGCAAGCGGCGATAAGGTCTATTTTTTTAGCAAAATAAAGCCATTTTATGGCATAAAGCATAGCGTTTATGAGGTGGCTGATCTTAGTGTAATTGAAATTTTAACAAGGCCGTCTAAAGAGCTTAGCGCAAAAGATATCAGCGAGATGATAAAGCGCGGCGAGCTAGTGGAGGCAAGCGGCGAAGAGGTCGCGAGATCTAGGATAGAGTTCGACTCGCCAAAGATCATTTTGTATATCACATTTGGCATCGCTTTTGTCGTCATAGTGCTAACAACTCTTGCAAAACCAAAGAGAGAAAAAACGACTTGAGATAAATTTCAAAGTGGCTATTTTTGGTGGCTAAAGCTTAAAATTTCATAAAAACTTTAAAGAGAAAATTTGACCTATTTACTCTTTTTTGTTATTTTAAGGCAAAACTGAAATTTATAAAAAGGAGAAAAATGTTTAAATTTCAAAGGTCAAAATTTAATAATTCAGTATTTATCCCATCGCTTGTTATCATATTTTTAATAGCAGCATTTGCAGCGATATTTCCAAATTTCTCAAATGAGTTTTTTAAGGGTATGCAAAACTACATCGCGGCCAAATTTGGCTGGTTTTATATCCTAGTCGTTGCCGTCATACTGCTAAGCGTCATCATTCTTGGCTTTAGTAAGCTTGGCGAGATCAAGCTTGGAGCTGATCACGTAAAGCCAGAGCACAAAAATATCTCGTGGTTTTCTATGCTTTTTGCCGCTGGCATGGGCATAGGTCTAGTATTTTTTGGTGTGGCCGAGCCGCTCATGCACTATCTAAACCCACCAGTTGGCGACGCGCAAACTATCGCAGCGCAAAAGCTTGCGTTGAATATCACATTTTTTCACTGGGGCATGAGCGCATGGTCAGTTTATGCTATCGTAGCGCTAATTCTAGCCTTTTTCTCGTATAGACACGGCTTGCCACTCACGCTTAGATCGGCATTTTATCCGATCATCGGAGATAAAATTTACGGCAAGATAGGTAGCGCCATTGATACATTTGCCGTCGTAGCGACCCTTTTTGGTGTGGCGACCTCGCTGGGATATGGCGTGCTTCAGGTAAATGCCGGTCTTACGCACGTTTTTGGCCTGCCGACCATGCATATCACGCTTCTAATAGTGCTTTGTTTTGCAGCTACTATCTCAGCGGCAAGTGGTGTCGATAAGGGCATCAAAATCTTGTCAAACGCAAATATCGCGCTAGCTATATGTTTTATGTTTTTGATACTATTTTTGGGCGATACGACGCAGCTTCTAAAGTCGTTTGTGCAAAACAGCGGCGACTACATCTCTACGCTCATCTCAAATACATTTAACCTCTACGCCTACGAGAGGCAAAACGAGAGCTGGCTTGGCGGCTGGACGCTGCTATACTGGGCTTGGTGGCTATCTTGGTCGCCGTTTGTGGGGCTTTTTATAGCTAAAATTTCAAAAGGCAGAACGATCAGAGAATTTGTGATCGGCGTGCTTCTCGTGCCAACTGGCTTTACCTTTGCTTGGATGAGCTTTTTTGGTAACTCAGCGATCGCTCTTGTGCAAGGCGGCTTTAGCGAGCTAGCGACCACGGTAAATTCAGACTCAGCCTCAGCACTTTTTATGTTTTTAGAAAAATTTAGCTTCTCAGGCGTGCTAAGCGTGATCGCAGTCTTTATGATCGTCATATTTTTCGTGACTTCTGCCGACTCTGCGGCGATCGTGATGAATATGCTTTGTTCAAACGGTAGGGATGATACGCCGGTTTGGCAAAAGGTCTTTTGGGGCGTTACAGTGGGCATTGTGGCGGCATTTTTGATGCTAGCAGGCGGTCTTGGCTCACTTCAAGCACTTACGATCACCACAGCACTGCCATTTGCCATAGTGCTACTTGGTGCCATTTACGGGCTATTTAAGGCGTTACGTGTGGATCTAACCAAAAAAGAGACAAATAACTTTAACAACATGCCCATTAGTGATCTTTCAAAGCCGTGGCAAGAGCGCCTAAGTGCGATCATTACGCTGCCAGGCAAGAAAGATGGCAAGAAATTTTTAAACGAAGTCGTGCTAAAAGTTTTTAACGAGCTAAAAGAGGAATTTGCCAAAAACGGCCTTGAAGCAAAGGTCACAAATGGCGAAAATTTTGTAAATTTAAACGTCGGACTTGGCGACGAGATGGACTTTAGATATGGCGTCTATCTCACCAAAAGCCAGAGCCCAGACTACACCAGAGAGCTTGACGGCGACGATCTTTACTACAGGGCTGAAGTCTATCTAAAAGAGGGCGGTCAAGACTACGACGTGCTTGGCTGGAGCGAAGCCACGCTGATAAACGACGTCATCGAGCAATACCGCAAACACATGCAGTTTTTACACGTCGTTAGAGAGTAAATTTGAGTGAAATTTGCCTAGATTTTTAAAATTCTGGGCAAATTTACAAATTTAATCAAGCTGTCTTTGCAAATTTTAAACTTTCACTCACTTGCCTTAGCAACTTACAAAACCTAGAGTTGTAATTTTTTATTTTTTTAAATTTTTATTAAAAAGGGAGACAAGGGGACTTGAATTACGAAGCCGTCCCCTTATCCCCCTTTAGATCCCCCAAACCCCTCGCACGTTAGAAGTTGCTGTGCTACGCACAGGTTTTGATACGTAAAATTACAATATCACATCAAAAGCTTAAATAAAATTTTATATAATCCCTCTTTTATAAAGGTGTAGCGATCTTACAAAAGGGAGACAAATGAGCCAGAAAAGTCCAGTTTCAAATTTTACACCAGCTGATGATGAGGTGCTTGCATTTTTGTCAAATTTGGGTCAAAAATGGCACAAAAGCGATGATGTAGCAAATTTTATAGAGCGAAATTTTACATTTGTCGGCTCAAAACCGCTTTTACAAAATTTAAAAGATTATAAAACGGCTGATTATAAAAATTTTGCTGATATTAAAAATTTTCTAAGCCTAGACGCAAGCGTTCAAAGTAAAATTTTAAGCAGCGAGATAGGCTATATCGGCGACAATCTAACTAGCCTAGAGCTTAAATTTGCGCCTGAATGCTTTTATGATTTTTTAAAATTTATGGTTGAAAATGTCCCGCAACATCACTATTTTTGCAGCCAAAAAGAGGGTTGGATCTTGCTAGTTGCGATGGAGGGATATGTAGAATTGGGCGTTTTGCATTAATAGATTTAAAATTATCCTGCAAAGATAAAAATTCCGTCCATAAAAGTCCTAAAATTTAGCAAAAAAGTCAAATTTACACGCAAGCATCGCCTTTTGCTAGCAAAATTTAATCATTTTTTTTATATAATCCAAATTTTTCACAAAGGTAGATAATATGGATAGAAAATCGTGGAGTTCAAGACTTACATACATTTTAGCTGTTGCAGGGGCTACGGTCGGCTTTGGCGCGACGTGGCGGTTTCCTTACTTGGTCGGTCAAAACGGCGGTGGGGCCTATGTTTTGGTATTTTGCATAGCGATGATAGTCATTGGTATTCCTATGATTTTGGTTGAAAACGCCATCGGTAGGCGCTTAAAGTGCAACGCCGTTGATGCATTTGGTGGCACAGTAAATGGCAAAAAGATCAGCAAAAAGTGGCAGATAGTGGGCTGGATGGGGCTTGTTGGCGCATTTGGCATCATGGCTTATTATATGGTTATCGGAGGCTGGGTCTTAAACTATATTGCTCAAATTTCATTTGGCCTGCTTGATCTCTCACACATCGTGAGTTTTGAGCAAACTAGCGCATTTTACGAGCAAAATATCGTTAGCAACCCGCTAGCCATCAGCTTTGCGACCCTTGTTTTTGTCCTGGTTAATTACGCTATCTTGGTGCAAGGCGCAGTTGGAGGCATCGAGCGCTCAGCAAAATATCTAATGCCACTTCTTTTTATCTTGATGCTAGTAATGATCGCTAAAAACATCACGCTTGGGGGTGCGATGGAGGGTGTGAAATTTTACTTAACGCCTGATTTTTCAAAGATAAATTTAAAGCTTTTTGTTGAGGTTTTGGGGCAGGTTTTCTTTGCGCTTTCGCTTGGATTTGGCGTGATGATAACGCTCTCAAGCTTTGTTAAAAAAGACGAGGGTTTAGTTAAAATTTCTATCATCACAGGCATCTTAAACACCGTCATAGCCGTGCTTGCTGGCTTTATGATATTTCCGTCGCTCTTTAGCTACGGAGTCTCGCCAGATAGCGGTCCTAGCCTAGTTTTCAAGTCGCTTCCGATCGTCTTTTCGCACATGCCTTTTGGCGGATTTTTTGCGGTTGCGTTTTTCGCGCTTCTTATGATCGCTGCGCTTACGACGTCGCTGCCGATATATGAAGTGATCATTACAACGCTGCAAGAGAAATTTAAGATAAAACGCAAAAAAGCGATATTTTTAGTGCTTAGCGTCATCTTTGTGCTTGGGAATTTGCCCTCACTTATGGCTACAAATTTACTAAGCCACGTGAGCATTTTTGGCAAAAATATCTTTGACGCATACGACGCGATAAGTGCAACGATATTTTTCGTGCTGACCTCGCTTGGATGTGCTATATTTGTGGGCTGGGTGCTAAAAGATGAAGCAAAAAAAGAGATCTTGCAAGGTAGCGAAAAGTACGCAAAGCTTATAAATATTTGGTTTTTCTATATCAAATTTATCGTGCCTTTTGTCATTTTGGTGCTATTTATCAGTAGCTTTTACGACAACTTTTTGAAGTAAAATATGCGTGAGCTTGTAAATTTTGATAGCGGTGAGCGCCTAAGACTTGGCGTAGAGGGTAATGCTTTAGTGAGCGTGAGCCAAAAAGGCGCTAAAACAAAGCAAACTAAAAAAGAATTTGCAAGCGAGATAGAGGCTAAAAAAGCCTGCGTCAAAAAAGAGTGGGAGAGCCTAAAAAAGAGCTTTGTCCTGCAAGATAGCGAGGCAAAAGCCAGTGAAGCGAGCCTGCACGTTTATATCGGCGGTGGATACACTGGAGCGCTCTCGTTTGCAGGCTTAAAAGATGAAATTTACGTTTATAAAAGTGGCGGTCAAAAAGATGGCGGCAAGCCTAGCGATCTTTTGGTGAGGCTTGATCGAAGCGGCGCTATAAAAGAGCAGATCGCCTTGCCAAAGCCGCTTGCGTGGCATACCGAGCATGTAGGCGAAAATTTACTTTTAGACCTTGATCATGAAATTTACATTTTTGAGCCAAATGAGGCTAAATTTCGTGAAATTTTAGCCGAGCAAAATGTCAAGAAAAGTAGCGAGATAGCGAGTTTTATCTGCGCTTCAAATGATGTAGCCGTCTTTGGTATGTTTGGGCAGATTTTTACTTTTTGCGAGGGTAAAATTTTAAAGCTTGGCGAATATAAATGCAGCACAAAAAGCCACGTGCCGATACTTTGCGCGGCTCTTAGTGCGGATGCTAGCATGCTTGCACTTTACACCAAAGAAAATGAGCTGCAAATTTTAAACGCAAAAAATGGCGAAATTTTAAGCGAGCTAAGAGCAGAATTTGGTGTGCTAGATAAAATTTGCTTTTTAGACGATGAGACACTTTTGCTTAGGCAATATCTTGAAAACAAGCTATTTTGCCTTGATATCAAGAGCGCAAAGGTGGCAAAGCAGCCATGGATAAAGGACGAGTATCTAAGAGTGAGTGAGTTTTGCGTGGAGGCTGGCAAGCTTGTGGTGATAGATCAAAGCAGGGCCTACGCTATCAATCTAAAAAGTGGCAATGCGATGGCAGAATTTACGCTAGATCACGTTGTGAAAAACTGCGAGACTAAATTTATAGATGGCAAGCTCGCAGTTAGAACGGACTACGGCTGCTTTAGTCTTTATGAAATTTAAGGGAGAATATGTTTTATACACTTTTATTTATCTATATTTTTTATGTGATTTTTAAGCTTTTTTTGGCGAATTTGCAGATCGGCTTTGTAAGAGCTGAGGCCAAAAAAGAGCCAGTCGTGCTTGAAGCGAGCGAATATAAAAACGCCGCAGTTGCCGCCGTGACAAATCTAAAATTTGAAATTTTTAGCCTCATCTATCACGCCGTTATCTTCTTTGCGTGGATAAGCTTTGGGCTAAAGATGCTCTCAAGCGCTTGCCTAAAAGATGGCACTACGCTTGAAAATATCCTCTTTGTGATGAGCTTTTTGCTGATCTCATCGCTGCTTGATCTGCCGCTAAATATCTACGAGAGCTTTGTAAAAGACAAAAAGCTTGGCTTTTCAAATATGAGCGCAAAGATATTTTTGGTTGATACTATAAAGTCGCTAGCGCTAATGCTCATTTTTGGCTCGGCCTTCGTCTGGCTCGTGCTTCTTTGCATAAATTTTCTTGGAGAGTTTTGGTGGTTTTGGGCGTTTTTGCTAAGTTTTGGCATCGCTTTAATTATAAATTTGATATATCCAACGCTCATCGCGCCTATCTTTAATAAGATGTCGCCGCTTGAAGATGGCGAGCTAAAGGGCAAGATAGAGGGTTTGCTTGAAAAATGCGGCTTTAAAAGTAGCGGCGTTTTTACGATAGACGCTAGCAAGCGCGACAACCGCTTAAACGCCTATTTTGGCGGACTTGGAGCGACAAAGCGAGTGGTGCTTTTTGACACGCTCATAAAAAAGCTAAGCACCGAGGAGATCGTGGCGGTTTTGGGGCACGAGCTTGGACACTTTAAGCATAAAGATATCCTAAAAATGATAGCGCTAAGCGCGGTCATGCTATTTTGTCTATTTTTTATCTTTGGAAACATTAGCGTAAGCGCATACGAGGCGATAGGACTTGGGCAAAATGGCGCTAGCATCATCATCTTTTTGGTGCTTTTCTCACCTATTTTTAGCTTTCTTTTCTCGCCGATCATCTCGCACTTTAGCCGCAAAAATGAATTTGGTGCAGATAGATTTTCAAAAGAAATTTCAAACAAAACTGACATGATAAACGCCCTAACCAAGCTTGGCAGCGAAAACAAAGCATTTCCGAAGTCGCACTGGCTTTACTCATTTGTCTATCACTCGCACCCAAGCCTTTTTGAGCGGATAAATGAGCTAGAAAATGAGAGTTGAAGAGGCTCTAAAAGAGGCAAATTTAAGGCTAAAGCCACTTTGTGAGAACCCAAGCAGAGTGGCTAAAATTTTGCTCATGAGCTACCTTGATGTGAGCATCGAGTGGATATTTTTAAACCAAAAGAGCGAATTTGATGAGAGCGGCTACTTTGACCTTGTAAAGCGCTTTGAAAACTGCGAACCGCTTGAGTACATTACCGGCAAGGCTGGCTTTTATGGGCTGGAGTTTGAGGTAGAAAGTGGCGTTTTGATACCGCGCCCTGAGACTGAAATTTTAGTCGATAAAGTGCTAGAGATAGCAAGTAGCTACAAAGCGCCAAAGATCGCTGAGATCGGCACTGGCAGCGGGATAATAAGCGTCATGCTAGCTCTTAAAACAAACGCTAAAATAGTAGCCACCGATATAAACGAAAAGGCTCTAAATTTAGCTAAAAAAAATGCGCTTAAATTTAATGTAAGCGAGAAGATCGACTTTGTAAAGTGCTCATATATCGATGAAATTTCAGGTGATATCGACATCTTGGTTTCAAACCCACCATATATCGCTCGAGACTATAAACTCGATAAATTTGTGATAAACGAACCGCACGAGGCGCTATTTGGCGGCGAGATCGGGGATGAAATTTTAAAAAACATCATCCTTATCGCTAGAAATCGCAGCATAAAAAATATCGCCTGCGAGATGGGCTATGATCAAAGAGCGAGCATGGAGATGGCGCTAAAATTTAACGGCTTTAAAAGCACGTTTTATAAGGACTTAGCAGGCTTTGATCGGGGCTTTTACGCGAGATTAAAACTATAAAGGAGAGAGATTGAGAAGTATCTATTTTTTACTATTAGCAGCGGTGATCGGCACTGAGCTAACGCTTGGAATTTTGGTCGCGCCAGTCATATTTTTCCCACAAAGCATCATAGGCGAGGGGGTGCTAACGCATTTTATGAGCGGGCAGATGATGACAAAGATATTTTTAAAATTTAACTATGTTTTGCTATTTGTAAGCGTATTTGTAGCAGTTGGCGAGCTCTTTGATCTAAGAAAAAAGCTTGCATTTTCACTAAAATTTAGCACATTTATGCTCTCATTTTTAAACTTAGCCCTAGCGTTAAGCTTTGTCTTTATCTTTACGCCTTTTATCGTGCAGGCTCAAAGTCTAGGTGCTGAGGCGACGCAGACAGCAGAATTTGCCAAGATGCACAGCACAAGCGAATATGTGATGAAAGTGATGCTTGTTTTGCAGCTCATTTTGTTTTTTGTGAAATTTAAGATCAGTCAAAATGAACGCCAAGCCTGATATCCAAATCTTAACAAATTTCCTAGCCGAATACACGACAGCTATGGTGAGTGCTGGCACATACACAGCGCGTGTAGAAAAGTGCGTCGACCGCATAGCTAAGCACTACGGCTACGACGTTAGCGTGACCATTTTTGTGAAGTATTTTACCATTAGCGTGATGGACTCGCAGGATAACTCCTTGCGCCGAACTTATGTGAGAAAGATCCCTCTAGGGCATGTTAGTTTTAACAGAATTTCCGAGCTATCCTCACTTAGCTGGCAAATTTTAGATGATGGCTTAAGTTTAGATGAAGCTAAAGAGAGCTTTGATAGCGTGATGAGTGTCAGTGCAAATAAATTTGCTAGCTCGCTTATCTTGATAAGCCTTGCAAATGCGGCATTTTGCAGACTTTTTGGAGGAGATGCTGGCTCAGTTGTTTGCATATTTTTTGCAACGCTTGTTGGCTACACTCTTAAATTTGCCCTTGCGAAAATGGGCGTAAATTTAAAGGTTCAATACGTCCTGACATCCTTTGTCGTCTCATTTATCGCCTATCTTGGCGTATCTTACGGACTTACGCACACAAGCGATGTGGCGATAGGCTCGTCTGTGCTCTTTATGATGCCTGGCGTTTTTCTCATAAATTCAGTCTTTGACATCCTAAATGATAACACCCTTGTTGGCATCAGTAGAGCCATAAGCACGGGCATCCTCATACTTTGCATGGCTGTTGGTGTCTATATCACGCTAACGCTTAGCAGTGCGGAGATATTAAATGTTTGAGCTTTTTTGTGAAACGCTTGTAGATGCCGGCTTTGCTGCGGTGGCTGGGCTGGGCTTTGCCTATGCTAGCTCGCCTCCAAAAAGAACTCTCATCTTTTGCGCTTTGCTCGCTGCATTTGCGCATGCTAGCCGCTTTTGGATCATGCAGATGGGATTTTTTAACATCAGTGTCGCAACGCTCATAGTCTCTTTTATGAGTGGAATTTTAGGCATGCTCTTTGCCAAACGACTAAAGGTTCCAGCTGAGATCATCGCATTTCCAGCGCTTTTGCCGATGGTGCCAGGAGTTTTTGCGTATAAGGGCATTTTGGCACTTTTTTCATTTTTAAATGAGACAAGCATCGCTAAGAAAAATGAGTATTTGATCATATTTTTTGATAACGCTATCACGACTACGACGGTCTCACTAGCTCTAGGTGTGGGCGTTTCGGTGGTGCTTATCTTGTTTTATGATCAGTCGCTTACGATAACTAGAGGCGCTAAAGGCAAGCCTAGTAAGAGCAAATGAAAATTTAAAGGAGCTTTGCAGTGAAGATAAGAATTTATTACGAAGATACCGATGCAGGCGGCATCGTCTATCATACAAACTATATTAAATATTGCGAGCGAGCCAGAAGTGAAGCGTTTTTTGAGGCTGGGCTAAATTTCACAAAAGAGGGCGGATACTTTGTCGTTTCAGCTCTTGAGGCTAAATTTCTCGCTTCAGCCGTGCTTGGCGATGAGGTTTTTGTGAGAACAAAGCTCATAGAGCTTAAAAAGGCAAGCCTTGTTTTAGAGCAAGAAATTTATAAATTTGAAGAAAAAGATGCCGAAAAAGTGCTCTTTAAAGCGACTATCACGCTAGCTTTTATGAAAGAGGGCAGACTAGCAAAGATAGATGAGAACATGAAAACTTTTATAAATGGGGTTAAATTTTAGCAAGCAAAACTGCTAAATTCCGTTTGTGCTGTTTTGCTCCTGCGAATTTGCCTCATTAAAGTGATCGCTTTTTGTATCATAAATTTTCACATCATATAAAACTTGCGAGCCCTCAACTCTCTCAGCAAAAATTTTGCTGGCACTTTTGTTTATGAAATTTGTATAGATATACTCCACTCCCAAGGCACTTGAGTAGCCGATCTGTGAGTATCTAAAATCAACTCCAAAAAGATCTCCAAGCCCTAAAAATCTCTCATCAAGTAAATTTAGCGAATTTGCCACAAAGAGATTTTGTCTATCTCTTTGCGTGATAGCGCTAAAGATATTTGGCAAGAAATTTATCTGCGTGCTTAAAAGCGCGTATGGCTTTATCTCGAAGCCTCTCATCTGCGTTGCTACAAGCGAAGCTTTAACTATAGGGATGTTTAAAAAGACGCTTGCATTATCAAATTTAGACTTTTTGCTTAAAGTGTTGTTTAAATTTATATCTTTGCCAGTGATCGAGCTCTCGTAGTAGTCGCTACTTTGCATGCGCACATACTCGTTTAGCTTTTGTGCTAGCGCGCTGCCATCGTCAAAGGCGACTATCTTTTCGTTGGCAAAAGCGAGCAGGGCTGAAATTTGCGCTTTGTAATCAACTCCGCCAAAGATCAAATTTGGCTTTGGAGCTGTCACAAAAGAGCTATGAACGCTTGGGATGTAGATGAGTTCGTTTGGCAAGATGAGAGAATTTACTATGTTTGCGCCATTTTGAGTAAGGGCAGCTATGAAGTAGATAAAGCCCTCGTTTCTAGCGTTTTGAAGCGCGTTTTGAAGGCTAGGCAAACTCTCGTCGCTGCTATTTATAAATTTCACTTCGACATTTGCATCTTGTTTTAAGATGTAGCTTAGAATTGCGTTTGATACGACATTTGCGTATGATTTTATAACCTTTTGAGGGATGATGACTGCTATCTTGTCGCTTTGCGCAAGCTTTAAAACCATCTCTCCACCAAGCGAAGCATAAAGGTCTAAAAGTGCCTTATCATCTATCTTTGCTGGCTCAAATCTCGCCATAAAGCTAGCTAACATATCGCTCTTAATAAGCTCATTTAGGCAAGAGCTATCACAAAATTCTGGCTCTAAATTTATGTAAGTGATCTTTGCTGGTGGTATGCTTGAGAGGCTTTGATTTTTAGTGATGTTGCTTTCAAATTTTGCCTCAGTGATCTCGTCTTGCATCTCGCTTAAGGCTTCATTTTGCGCTGCAAAAAGGCTTACGAATATAACTAAAAAAAGAAAAATTCTTTTCATATCACTCCCTTGATTTTTTTCAAATCATCTATAAAATTTTCTTCAAAACTTGGATTTTTGCTGATCCACTCTGGTGAAAAAGTTGGCATTATAAACCTATCATCATCTTTTAAAATGCTCCCTCTTATGCTTGAAAATCCACCCTTTGAGAGCAAATTTGGATAAAGATGCATGAAAGCTTCCTCTCCTAAAGTGATGATAATTTTTGGTTTAATAAGTCTTATCTCTTCTAAAAGATATGGCCTACAAAGCTCAAACGAGCTCTTTAACGCTGGATTTTTCGCGTCACTATTTGAAATTTCACAGCGTAAAAGCAAGCTTATATAAACACTATCTTTTTCTAAATTTAAGCCATTATTTATAGCATTTTCTAAAATTTTGCCACTTGCGCCTTCAAAATAATCATCTTTTTTGCAAAGCGATACGAACATTATCTTGCTATTTTTATCGCCAAAGCCAGTAAAAACGCACTTTGAGCTATTTCTTAAAAAGCAAAGAGAGCACTTTTTTATCTCACTATTTAGCTCGTCTATGCTGTTATAATCTTGATATTTACTTAAATTAAGAAAATTTTCATCTATAAAATTGTAACCGATCGCTTTTAAAAAAAGTAATTTTTCTAAGAGATCTTTATTCTTATGAAATTTCATTTTTGGATTATAACTTGATTTACTTAAAGTTTAAATTATAGTTTTTTCGGGCTGATTTATTCAAAGGAATTTAAGTATTGCTTTGATAAAATCCCACTTTTTATATTAACTTTAAGGATAGAAATGAAAAGGACTTATCAACCTCATAAAACCCCTAAAAAACGCACTCATGGCTTTCGTTTAAGAATGAAAACTAAAAATGGCCGCAAGGTTATCAACGCTAGACGTGCTAAAGGTAGAAAAAGATTGGCTGCTTAGCTGGTTTTGAGTCACTAAGTGACTCGAGAGAATTTTCTCAGGTTTATAAAGAGGCCAGTAAATGGCACTGCGACGCTTGCGTAGTTTTTTATAAACCTACAATTGAAAAAAAATTAGCAGTTGTTGCTAGCAAAAAAGTGGGAAAAGCAGTAGTTAGAAATAGAGCAAAGAGACTTTTAAGAGCTGCTTTTTTTTCTATTTCTAATGAGCTAAAAGATGGCACTTACATTATGGTCGCAAAAAATGGAATTACAGAAATTTCATTTGACAAAATTTGTAAAAATTTGAGCTGGTCTACAAAAAAAATGGGATGTCTAAAATGAAAAAATATGCGATTAAATTTATCGCTTTTTATCAAAAATATATTTCCATACTTCTGCCAAAAAGCTGTCGCTACTATCCGACTTGCTCACAATATGCCATTTGGGAATTTCAAACAAACAGCTTTTTCTCTGCTTTTTTTGCAACATTCATGCGAATTTTAAGATGCAATCAACTTTTCAAAGGCGGTATCAACTACCCAATCATCCGCAAAAAATTTAACTCATGTTTTATATTTCAAAAAAGTGATACCAAAAATGTAAATTTCTGGTTTATCCCTTGCCAAAATAGTAAATTTTATGTCGTAAAAGTATTAGATAAATTAAAGGAAAAAAATTAAATGGAACAGATGTCTATGCAAAAAAGGTTGCTTCTCGCAGCACTTTTGTCAATCGTATTTTTCATAGTATATGACTTTTTTATGCCAAAAAGAGCTCCACTAGAGCAAAACCAAACAACGATCTCTCAAACAATGGATCAAAGCAAAGCCCCAGCCTCTACTAACGATACTCCAAAATCAAATGAAAATTTAGCTTCAAACGAAATAATCGCTACCATCAAAGGTCAAAGCTACGAAGCAAAGATAGATAAGCTAGGTAGGATTGCGAAATTTTATCTCACCGAAGATAAGTATAAAACAGAAGATGGCAACAAAATCGAGCTTGTTTCACAAAATCCACTGCCGCTTGAGCTTAGATTTAACGATAGTGCTTTAAATACTGACGCTTTTAAGGTTACATATAGTAGTGACGCTAGCGAGGTAGATGCTAGCAGCGAGCCTAAAACTATAAAACTCACTCAAAATTTAGATGGTATTACTGTTACAAAAAATATCAAATTTTACCCAAATGGTCGTTACGAGGTTGAAGTAAATTTAAGTAAAAGTGTTGATTATTTCATCACTCCTGGCTTTAGACCAAATATCGCAATAGATAGCTACACGGTTCATGGTGTCATGCTTAGAAATACAGACGATAGCCTAAATATCATAGAAGATGGCGATGCAAAAGAGGTTAAAAACTATGCAAACACAACTATAGCGGCTGCATCTGATAGATACTACACAACGCTATTTTACTCATTTAACAAGCCATTTGAAGCTGTTGTAGATAAAGATGCAAATAACAATCCTATCGTCTTTGTAAAGGCAAATGATAGTCTAAAACTAGGCGCTTACATCGGACCAAAAGAGCATAAAATTTTAAGCTCGATGGATGAGAGGCTAAATGACGTTATCGAGTATGGTTGGTTTACATTTATTGCAAAGCCGATGTTTGCATTCTTAAATTTCTTACATAACTACATCGGCAACTGGGGTTGGGCGATAGTTGTGCTAACGCTTGTTATAAGGATAGTTTTATTCCCACTTACATATAAGGGTATGCTATCGATGAATAAGCTAAAAGAGCTTGCTCCAAAGGTAAAAGAGATCCAAACAAAATATAAAGACGATAAGCAAAAGATGCAAGTCCATATGATGGAGCTATATAAAAAACATGGCGCAAATCCGATGGGTGGCTGCTTGCCGATCTTGCTTCAAATTCCGGTATTTTTTGCGATCTACCGCGTTTTACTAAATGCGATCGAGCTAAAAGGCGCTCCTTGGATGCTTTGGATACACGATCTTTCAGTAATGGATCCATACTTTGTGCTACCTATCTTGATGGGTCTAACAATGTTTTTACAACAAAAACTTACACCTACGACATTTACTGATCCTATGCAAGAAAAGGTTATGAAATTCTTGCCTTTGATCTTCACATTTTTCTTTGTGACATTCCCAGCAGGTCTTACGCTTTACTGGTTTGTAAATAACGTTTGTTCAGTCGTTCAACAAGTCTTTGTAAATAAACTTTTTGAAAAACATAAAAAAGCTGCGGAGGTAAAGGCTCAATGAAAATAGAAGCAAATACTCTCCAAGAGGCATTTCAAAAGGCAGCCGAGCAGCTTAACTGTTCAGTTACAGAGCTTGACATAAAGGTCTTGCAACATCCAAGTGGTGGAATTTTTGGATTTTTTAAAAAGACAGCGATCATTGAGGCAAATTTAGAAAATCAGCCAAAACCACAGCATAAACCAAAAAATGATAGAAATTTTGCTAAAAAAAGTGATGAGAATGAGAGTGTAAAAGAAGAGAAAAAACAGGGTAAAAAACACGATCATAATGATAAAAAGCGAAATCCTAAAAAGCATAAAGATGAGAAAAATGAGACTAAGCCTGAGCAAAAAGAGCATAAAAATGAAAAGCCAAATTTGAGTGAAAAAAACTCAGCTCTTGCAAAAGATGCCTTTGCCGAAAATGGTGAAAAAGAGGCTGAAGAGCCAGGATATGTCATAAAAAGACTTGATGAGCCAAAAGAGCAAAAAGAGACTAAAGGGACAAAAGAGCCACAAGTTAGCAAAAGTGCTCCTAAAAATATCTTAGATACTTCAATCATCGAAAATTTCAACCAAACTGATGAAGAGAACGCACCTCAAGCTTTACCAAAAGAGAAAAAAGAGAAAGTTGTAATCGACTTTGATAAAATTTTACCTGAGATAAAAGAGGGCATGACGCGTCTTTTTAAAGCAAGCTGCTTTGAGATAGACAAGGTAGAAGTTAGTAAATTTAACGATGAGACCGTGCTTATCGAGCTAGACGGTGCTGACGCGGCGCTACTTATCGGCAAAGAGGGTTATAGATATAAAGCGATCTCTTATATGCTCTATAACTGGCTAAATTCAAAATACAACCTTGCTATCCGCCTTGAGATCGCGCAATTTTTGCAAAATCAAGAAGCGATGATGGATCAATATCTAAATGGCGTGATCGAGCGTGTTCAAAATAGCGGTAGAGTCCAAACAAAGCCACTTGACGGAGTTTTGGTTAAGATAGCACTTGAGAAACTTCGCGAGAAATTCCCAGATAAATATGTCGGCATAAAAAGCGGCAATGACGGCAAATTTGTCGTCGTAAATGACTTTTTCAAAAAATGAGTGAAACTATCGCAGCCCTTGCCACAGCGTATGGCATCGGCTCAGTTTCTATCGTAAGGCTTAGCGGCAAGGACGCTCTAAGCATCTCTTTAAAACTTCTTAAACTTTCAAATTTAGAGCCAAGATACGCAAAACTAGCAAAAATTTACTCCCTTGATGATGAAATTTTAGACGAGGCTATTGTTATATATTTTAAGGCTCCTGCAAGCTTTACTGGCGAGGATATCGTCGAGTTTCAAACTCATGGTGGCGTTATGGTGAGTGAGAGAATTTTAAATGAGCTAATAAGAGCTGGCGCAAGGCTTGCTATGCCTGGCGAGTTTAGCAAGCGAGCATTTTTAAATGGCAAGATGGATCTAGCCAAGGCTGAGGCGATGCAAGGGCTTATCACTTCAAAAAGTGAGATCGCTGCTAAAATTTTAACCCGCCAGATGCAAGGCGATCTTAGTAAATTTGTAAGCGAGATCAGAGGCGAAGTGGTCAAAACTCTTGCCTTTGTTGAGACGATGATTGACTATGCTGATGATGATCTGCCTGCAAATTTGCTAGAGCAGACTAAGCAGATGCTTTTAAAAAATAGTGAGAAGCTAGAGCGCATAGCCACTCTTAGTGAGCAAAGAAGAGGGCTAATAGATGGCTTTAAGATCGCCATCGTTGGCAAGCCAAATGTTGGCAAAAGCTCCATTTTAAACTCATTTTTGGCATACGAAAGAGCGATCGTTAGCGACGAAGCGGGCACAACTAGAGATAGGATAGAAGAAAATTTCAAGATAGGCTCGCATCTAGTTCGCATAATAGACACCGCAGGCATCAGAAAAGATGCTGGGAAGATCGAGCAAATCGGCATAAATTACTCAATCTCTGCCATAAACGAGGCCGACATCATCCTAGCTGTCTTTGACGGCTCATCTGCAAGCGACGAGCAAGACAAAGAGATAATAAAGCTCGTTTCTAACTCAAACAAAAAAGCCTTTTTCATCCTAAACAAAAGCGATCTTGCGTTTAAATTTGACATAAATTTGGACGGCGCTATCAAAATTTCTGCAAAAACTGATACGAGCGTAGTTTTAAAAGAGCTTGAGGGCTACCTCAAGACGCAAGATACCGACGAGATCATGCTAAGCTCAAACCGCCAAATTTTAAGCTGCAAAGAGGCGAGCGAGGCTTTAAAAAGGGCGTTTTTAAGGCTAAATGAAGAGGAGCTAGAAATTTTCGCTTACGAGCTAAATACCGCGATAAAGGCACTTGCAAGCATTACAAAGCCATTTGAGAGAAGCGAAATTTTAGATGAGATGTTTAGCCATTTTTGTTTAGGAAAATGATACTTTTTTTGGCTAAAATCTGCGCTTTTTAAAGGAGAAATAATGAAAATTTTACTTATAAATGGTGGCAAAAAATTTGGCCATTCAGATGGCAGGCTCAATCAAACACTTCACGATCTTGCATGCGAAAAACTAGCTAAAATGGGTCACGAGGTAAAGCAAACCGTGATAGATCAAGGCTATGATATCGAGGCTGAAGTTGAGAAATTTCTCTGGATGGATGCGGTAGTTTGGCAGATGCCAGCTTGGTGGATGGGCGAGCCTTGGATAGTGAAAAAATATATCGACGAGGTCTTTACAGCGGGACACGGCAAGCTTTATACGAGTGATGGCAGACACAGGGTCGATCCAACTAAAAACTACGGCAAAGGCGGCTTGTTAAATGGCAAGAAATTTATGCTAAGCCTTACTTGGAATGCTCCAGCTGAGGCATTTAGCGATCCAAACGAGTTTTTTGAGGCGCGCGGCGTTGATGGAGTTTATTTTCATTTTAGAAAGGCAAATGAGTTTTTGGGCATGAAGTCGCTTCCGCACTTTATCTGCTGCGATGTTATCAAGATGCCAGACGTGCCAAGATATCTAAAAGAGTATGAGGCGCATCTTGAAAAAGTTTTCAAAGCGTAAAAACAAATTTCTACCGCTCTCTAGCCATTTGCGCTAGGGGGCATCTAAATTTATATCTTTTGTGTGGGGAAAAATGAGGGTAAAATTTCTACTTTTAGCTGTTGTTGTCTTTTTTGCTGGGTGTGCTAGCAAGCAAATTCTAAAGCCAAGCGATGAGGCAAATTTACTCTATCTTGAAAATAACGAAACCTTTCACGAGATGAAAATTTATAAGCAGCAAAACAGCCTAAATGACTTTAATAAATTTGCAAACATTGTTGGCAAGGCTGAGATAAAAGCAGCCGGAGTAAATGCAGAATTTAGCGCTCTTGGCGATCTCATGCAAGGCAGCGAAGCAGATCAAATGGTGCTTGTTAAAAATTTGGGCACAAACCATGAGCTTATCTTGTCAAATGCTAGTGACATAGAGGAGCTCGTAAATGCAAAAAATATCAAATTTTATGAAATTTCAAATGGCGCTATCAAAAGCGTAGTTTATAGCACAAAGAGCATGCCAGTTTGCGAAGCTTTTGCAGGTGGCAAAGAGGTGATAAAAGTAAAAAGTGTGACAAATCACCCTTTGAAAAATGGCTTTTTTGCGGTGATCTTAAACTCAGATATATCTAAAGATCAAGGCTTTTTTCTAAGAGAGACGAGCTATTATTTCAACCTTTCAAGCGAAGATGAAGAGAAGATTAAGGCTGAGACGCTAACGCAAAATTTTTATAAAACATTTATCGAAAGCGACCTTGTAAATCAAGGCAAAATTCTCTCAAATGTGCTTTGTTTTAGTAAATTCCAAAAGGCTTTTTAGTAACTTTTTATAAGCAAGGTTGTAAAATAGCTTAAAATTCTTAAAAGGTTACATCAATGGATAAAGCTACCATACAAGCACATAAAATCAGCGACGAAGAGTATGAGGAGATCTTAAAAATTTTAGGCCGTGAGCCAAATTTACTAGAGCTTGGCATATTTTCGGCGATGTGGAGCGAGCACTGCAGCTACAAATCAAGCAAAAAATACCTAAACGGCTTTCCGACAAAGGCACCTTGGGTCATCCAAGGACCTGGCGAAAATGCTGGCGTCATCGACGTTGGCGACGGGGTTGCAGCTGTGTTTAAGATGGAGAGTCACAACCACCCAAGCTTTATCGAGCCGTTTCAGGGCGCTGCAACTGGCGTTGGTGGAATTTTAAGAGATGTCTTTACGATGGGTGCAAGAGTTGTTGCGAACATGAACTCGCTTCGTTTTGGCGAGATAAGAGGCGAGGGCGAGCTAGCCAAAAAGCATAGATATTTGTTAAAAGGAAGTGTTGCTGGCATAGGGCATTACGGCAACTGCATGGGTATCCCAACGATCGGCGGTGAAACTACCTTTGATCCTAGCTTTAATGGCAATATCCTAATCAACGCCTTCGCGCTTGGCCTTTGCAAAAGTGATGAAATTTTCTACGGCAAGGCTGAAGGCGTGGGCAATCCAGTCATTTACGTGGGCTCAAAGACCGGTAGAGACGGACTTGGTGGCGCTGTGATGGCGAGCGATAGCTTTAACGACGAAAATAAATCACTTCGCCCAACGGTGCAAGTAGGCGACCCATTTGCTGAGAAACTGCTTATGGAGGCGTGCTTAGAGCTCTTTAAAAAAGACTACATCATCGGCATCCAAGACATGGGCGCAGCAGGGCTAACAAGCTCTAGCTTTGAGATGGCTGGCAGAAGCGGCAGCGGCATGAAGATGTATTTAGAGCGCGTACCGATGCGTGAAGTTGGCATGACGCCTTATGAGCTAATGCTAAGTGAGTCTCAAGAGCGTATGCTAATATGCGCCAAAAAAGGCTATGAGCAAAAGGTACTTGAAATTTTTAGAAAGTGGGACCTTGACGCTGAGATCATCGGCGAGGTCACAAGTAGCGGCGTGATGCAGCTTTACTGGCACGGTGAGCTCGCAGGCGAAATCCCTATCGGCCCACTTAGCGAGGCAGCTCCGGTGCTTGATCGTCCAGTCGCACGTCCAAAATACCTTGATGAGATAGCAAATTTAAAAATTCCAAATAATGTTGATAACAAAAGCGCATTTTTCAAGCTTTTAAAAGAGCCAGAAGTGCTAAATAAAAGCTTCATCTACGACCAATACGACGCAAATATCCAGACAAATACAATAAAACAGCCTGGACACTTAGGCGCTGCAAGTATCAGAGTAAAAGGCACTAAAAAGGCCGTCTCTATGGCTGCTCAGTGCGATCCTAGAGCAAATTTCGTTGATCCAAAAGTTGGCGCTGCAAGAGCAGTTGCTGCAGCTGGTAGAAAGGTAGCGATGAGTGGCGCTGTGCCACTTGCGATCACCGACTGCCTAAACTACGGCAACCCGCAAAATCCAGAGGTAATGTGGCAGTTCAAAGAGGGATGTGAAGGCATAAAAGAGGCTTGCCGTGAGCTAAATACGCCAGTTGTGAGTGGCAACGTGAGCCTTTATAACGACACTGACGGTGTTAGCGTCTATCCAACGCCAGCCATCGTCACGGTTGGTGTAAATGAAGATGCAAATTTAAACCTAAAAAGCATATTTTTAAGCGAGGGCAGGGTGATTTACTTGCTTGGTGAGACAAGCGGTGAATTTGCAGCTTCGCTTTACGCAAAGGCGCTATTTAACGTGGTTGGTGGTAAGCTAAAAGAGGTTGATTATAAAGCTGAAAGAGCCCTTTGGGACCTAGTGATAGAGGCAAATAAAGAGCAAATTTTAGAGTTTGCAAATAGCGTAGGAGTAGGCGGTCTTGCTATCACGCTGGCAAAAATGGCTAGCATCTCAAACATCGGCGTAAAATGTGAAGTTAAATTTAAAGAGCCAAATTTCATCTTTGACGAGAGCTTTTCAAGAGCGGTTGTGGGCGTGAAAGATGAGGCTAAATTTGAAGCGCTTGCGACTAAATTTGGTGTGAAATTTGAAAAGATCGGCGTTAGCGGAGGCAAGAGATTTAAGCTAAATGAGATAGATGAGAGCTTGGAGGACGTAAGAGAAATTTATCTAAATGAGTTTGCAAAAATCGTAAAAAAGGAGGACTAAGAGATGTTTTCTAAAAAGGAAAAAGTAAGCGGAGAAAAGGAAGTAGAGCAAAACGAGAAAAAGGGCGTGGCGAAGCCACCAGTGCTCTTTAGCGATACTCAAAATTTGATAAGTACGATAGAAAAAAGGCTAAACGCCCCTTTGATAACCTACTATAACTCAAACGCTGGTAATGTCTGCGGCAACGATGCAAGCGCAATGTATGAAATTTTAAAGGGTAAAAAGATAGACACTGCCTATCTTTTCATAAAAAGTGATGGCGGAAGCGGTATAGCTGCACTTAGGATTATTAGCACCCTTAGAAACTACTGCAAAAATTTAATAGCACTGATCCCATCAAACTGCGCTTCAGCTGCTACGATGATGGCGCTTGGCGCAAACGAGATCGTGATGGGTCCGCTTGCATATCTAACGCCAGTTGATACATCGCTCAAACACGAGCTAAGCCCTACAAACAAGGGCAACGAGCTAGTTAGTGTCTCTATGGACGAGCTTAGCCGTGTGGTGAAGCTTTGGAAAGAGCAGGACAAAGATAGACCAAACGACACAAACCCCTATAATTCGCTATATGAGTATATCCATCCGCTAGTTTTTGGTGCGGTTGATCGCGCCAGCTCGCTCTCACTTAAAATTTGCTCTGAGCTACTTAGATATCACATAGATGATGATAAAAAGATCGTTGAAATTTCAGAGCGTCTAAACGCAGACTATCCGGCGCACGAGTATCCGATACTCTTTCGTGAGGCGCAGGAGATCGGTCTGCACGTCAAAAAGATGGACGATGATCTAAACGAGATGCTTCAGGAGCTAACGCTACTTTACTCAGAGATGGGGCAGCGAGCCTTTACCGACTACGATGAGAACAGCTATCACGATAACAACATCGCAAACATCATCGAGACAAATGGCAAGCAAATTTACTATCAGATCGATAAAGACTGGTTTTATCGCCCTGAGGAGCGCCGCTGGAACGTGATGAACGACGAGAGCTCATGGCGCAAAAATGAGCTAGTAAATGGCAAGATAAAAAATACAATCTATCACTTGTGGTAATATGTCTGGAGTCCTGTTTTTACTGATATTAGGCGGTGCGATATTTTTATTTATGAATGTCCAAAGTAGCAACCGCAAGAAACAAGCAAATGTAGATGAGGCTAAATTTCTAGTCTCACTGCTTGCAAAAGTCGCTAAAAGTGACGGCAGAGTTAGCGAGCTAGAGGCTAGACTGATCACTCAAGTGCTTGATGATCTAAGTCAGAAAGTTAGTGGTGTTAGCGGCGTGCGCGAGTATCTAAAAGAGGTTTATAATAGCCAAAAAGAAAATGTAGATAACGCCTATGAAACCGCCAGAAACTACAAGCGCGCGTTTAATCTAAACTACGATACCTGCGTGGCTAGGCTCACTTTTTTTCTAAATTTAGCCTATATAGACGGAGAATTTAACAAAAGCGAGCAAGACATCATAAGAAATATCGCTTATGGATTTGGCATCGACAAAGAGACACTTGATGAGATAATCTTTAAATTTGATAGCTTCTATGGCTCGAGATTTGGGGCAGACCATGATGAGATAAGCCAAGAAAATGATGCATTTGAAGTCTTAGGACTTAGCAAAAATGCAAGCCTTGATGAGGTAAAGGCTTGCTACAAAGAGCTTGTGAGGCAGTATCATCCTGACATTTTGATGGGCAGGGGCGAGAGCAAAGAGGTGATAGAGCGCTCGACCAAAAAGCTTCAGGAGATAAATGAGGCTTATGGGCGTTTAAAAGAGAAATTTGGAGTTTAGATGAAGAAATTTGTGATTTTGCTTTTGGCTGTGGCTGGCTTTTGCAGAGAGCTAAACGTGAGCGATCTTGATGGAAATGAGATCAAATTTGAGCTAAAAGATAGCACGCTTTTTGAAAATAGCAAAAAGATCGGCGAATACAATAAGACAAGCGCTGCTAGCATCATCCTAGCTGGCAGTGATGGCGTGGAGGCTGATTTTAAGGCAGTTAGAGCTAAAAATTTAAATGAGTTTAAAGAGTATATATTTTCAGATGAGGGCGGCATAAAGGTAGTTAAATTTAGCGCTAAAAAGCCGATCTGCGAGGTATTTAGTAAGAAAGAGGCTGTAAATTTAAACGTGCTAAGTTCAAGCTATTTTGGTGGCAAGCAAATTTCAAACTATGCCTTTAGTGTGGATATCGCAGGCGGAGAGTTTCAAAATTTAGTCAAAAAGAGCCATTTTGCAGTAAATGCTAGTGGCAAAAGTTTAGAAAAACTAAAAAATTTAACAGAAGAAAATATCAAAAAAGACACAGCCATGGGGCTACTTGTGCTTGAAAAAGCGATGTGTTTGGCGGAGTAAATTTGATAAAACAGGAGAATGAAGTATTGAGCGCTCATAAAATTTCAGCCTATCAAATTTCTTTGATTGAAAAAATCAATGAAGATAAATTTGAATTTAAAGATATTGAACATAAATTTATATTTGAAAGCGTAAAAAAAGAGTGTAGTATTTGCAAAATAGAAGAGAAAAACTTTAAGATATTTAAAATATTTAGTTTGTTTTTTTTAGTTCTCGAAAGTTCATATTTTGAGTACGATGGTGAAAAGACATTTTGTAGTCAAGACGATGAAAAAAATTATTTTATAAAAAATCTATCTAAATATTTCTCTAATAAAAAAGAATTAGATGAAAATAATTTTGAGCTAGATAAAAATTTTATATACTATGTTATTAAGGGTAAAAACAATGGTTTAAATGATGAACAGATATCAATATTGCTTAGAGGGAGTAAGACTTTGAAAATTTTATCAGAAAATAGATATACCTCTAATGATATTGATGTTGTTTTTGCTGAAAGTGGATTTTTAATGTTATCAAATTCTAAGTTTGGTATCGATGATAAAAAAGCTGAGCGATTTATACTTTTGTTTTTAATAGGATTGGCTTACAATATAAACACACAAAAATTTATAGAAAAGACTATAAATACAGTATCAGATCCAGATAAAGCTAAAAAAGTTAAAGAATTGGAAAAAATTAGAGATGATTTTTGTATTTATAGTATAAAAAGTTTTTTCTTAAATCCAGTCAAGCAAGAAAAACATCAATGTTATGAAATTTGGGAGTTTATTGAAAGAAATTATCATGTAAGAAAATTTTACAATGAAGCTAAAAAACAAGTTAGTGAATTAACTCTTTTAATAAGAGGAGATTTAGACAAAAAATTTGAACATAAGATGATAACACTTGGCATTTTTGTGACAGTTATTGTTGCCATATGTTCATTTTTTGCAGGAAAATATCTTTAAAATTTAATAAAGGAGAAAAAATGAGAGCGTTGCTTAGCGTTAGCGATAAAGAGGGCATTGTAGAGTTTGCAAGGGGGCTAGAAGAGCTTGGCTGGCAGATACTTTCAACTGGTGGTACCTACAAACTTTTAAAGGCTGAGGGTGTCAAAGCCACTGAGGTTAGCGAATTTACGGCGTCGCCTGAGATGTTTGAGGGCAGGGTAAAGACGCTTCATCCAAAGATACATGGCGGCATCCTGCACAAACGTGACGACGCTACGCACGTGGCTCAGGCAAAGGAGTATGGCATCGAGGGTATCGACCTAGTTTGCGTAAATTTATATCCATTTAAAGAGACTACCATAAGGACTGATGACTTTGCCGAGATCATCGAAAATATCGACATCGGCGGCCCAGCTATGGTAAGAAGCGCTGCTAAAAACTTTAAAGACGTGCTTATAGTCACAAGCGTGCTTGACTACGATGAAATTTTAAAGCGCCTAAAAGAAAAAAGCGATGATTACGAGTTTAGAAGATCGCTGATGATAAAGGCGTTCGAGCACACAGCGGCATATGATAGCATGATCGCAAACTATATGAATGATAGATTTAATGGCGGTTTTGGCGATGCTAGATTTATCGTGGGAAGCAAGGTTTTTGACACTAGATACGGCGAAAATCCACACCAAAAAGGCGCACTTTATGAGTTTGATTATTTCTTCACAAACAATTTTAGAGCCCTAAAAGGCGAGGCAAGCTTCAATAACATGACCGATATAAATGGCGCTTTAATGCTTGCAACTAGCTTTGATGACGCTCCGGCAGTGGCTATCATCAAGCACGCTAACCCTTGCGGCTTTGCGGTAAAAGATACGTTGCTTGAGAGCTACGTAGCAGCGCTTAAGTGCGACCCGATCTCAGCATACGGCGGCGTGGTGGCGATAAATGGCACGCTTGATGAGGAGCTAGCTAAAAAGATAAATGAAATTTACGTTGAAGTAATCATCGCTGCAAATGTCGATGATGCCGCGCTTAAGGTGTTTGAGAGCAAAAAACGCATCAAAATTTTCACTCAGGATAATAAATTTTTAGTCCGCGCAAATGATAAATTTGACTTTAAGCACATCGATGGTGGCTTTGTATTTCAAGAAAGAGACTTCGTAAAAGACGAAGAATTTGAAAATATGAAGCAAATGAGCAAGAAATTTGCAACTGGCAGCGAGCTAAAAGACGCTCAGATCGCGTGGAAAGTGGCTGCGCTAACGAAGAGCAACTGCGTAGTTTATGTAAAAGATGGCGCTATGGTGGCTATTGGCATGGGTATGACTAGCCGTGTGGATGCTGCACGTGCGGCCGTGGCAAAGGCAAAAGAGCTAAAGATCGATCTAAGTGGCTGCGTGCTTGCAAGTGAGGCGTTCTTCCCATTTAGAGACAGCATCGATATCGCTAGCAAAGTGGGCGTAAAATGCGTCATCGAGCCAGGCGGTAGCATCAGAGATGATGAGGTGATAGAGGCTGCCGATGAGCACGGCATGTCGCTATATTTCACTGGCGTTAGACACTTCTTACACTAAAATTTAGGGGCACTTTGCCCCTTGCTTCACACTTTATAACTTTAAATTTTATATAATCCTTCAAAAAAGGAGCTCACATGAAAAAGATATTAAATTTTCTCTTGGTTTTGGCGGTATTTTTGGGTGTAAATTTAATGGCAAAAGATGAGTTTTTAAAGGAGCGGACGATGGCAGGGCAAAATTTGAAAGAAATTTATTTAGCAGGTGGCTGCTTTTGGGGCATGCAGGGATATTTTAAAAAGATATTTGGCGTGGTGGATACGAAGGTGGGCTACGCAAATGGCAAGAGTGAGAGCACTAGCTACCGTGAGCTACATGAGAGCGACCACGCCGAGACACTTTATGTAAAATTTGACGAAAACAGGGTCGCTTTGGCTGAAATTTTGGCCCATTTTTTTAGAGTGATCGACCCGACCTCGCTAAATAAACAGGGCAATGATGTCGGCAGACAGTATAGAAGTGGGATTTACTATGTTAGCAAGGACGATCTACCAGTTATTGAGAGCTTTATAAAGATCGAGCAAAAGAAATTTAAAGATAAGATCGTGGTTGAGGTGGCGCCACTTAAGAATTTTGTCATTGCCGAGGAGTATCATCAAGACTATCTTGATAAAAACCCTTTTGGATACTGCCATATCGATCTAAATTTGGCGAGCAAGCCGCTTTATGATGAGGCTAAATTTAAGCCGCTTAGTAAAGAGGAGCTAAAGAGAAATTTAAGCAGCGAGCAGTATGCCGTGACGCAGGAGGCGGCGACTGAGAGGCCATTTAGTAGTGAGTATGATAAATTTGACAAAAAGGGCATCTATGTCGATATTACCAGTGGCAAGCCGCTCTTTTCAAGCGCTGATAAATTTGACGCAGGGTGTGGCTGGCCAAGCTTTACAAAGCCTATCACGACAACGGCGCTTGCGTATAACGAGGATAACTCATTTATGATGAAAAGGGTAGAGGTGAGGTCTCAAAACAGCGATGCGCACCTTGGGCATGTCTTTGAAGATGGACCAAGTGACAAGGGCGGACTAAGGTATTGTATAAACGGCGCAAGCCTTAAATTTATACCGCTTGAGGATATGGCTAGGCTTGGATACGAGGAGTTTATCCCCTACGTAAAGTAGCTTTTGTTGAAGCAAATCAATGGTTTGAAAAGTTTAATCAGAGTATAATTCTCCAAAATCAAAAGGAGAAAAAATGAGTGAATTTTTCAAAAATGCAGAGCAGTTTAGCGTCGATGGTGCGACGGTGCCTTTTTATAAATTTAGTGAAAATGGTGTAGATTTTGTAGGTTTTGACTCACGTCCTTGCGTGCCGCCAGAGCCTATGGTAAATGCGCTTTTAGCTATTAAATTTGCTGATAAAAACACAAAGATCGTGATGGTAAATCACAAATTTCCAGCTGGGCTCATCCCTAAGATAGAAAAGAGCTTTGACATTAAGCGCGAGGATCTTGAGGGCGGAGCTGTGAAGATGACTTTTAGCCTAAAAGAGGGTGCGAGTATCGAAAACATAGACACTAGCCTTTGCCACTAAGATGCTTTTAAATACCTATGCGCCGCCATTTAAACTAGTTGGCGGCTACTTTATCGCTGGCATTTTTTTCTTAGCGCTTAGCATTGGGGCCTTTTTTTACGCTGATTTTGAGGCGATTAGCTCGCTAAATACAGCTGGCTTTTTGCATATATTTTTCGTGGGCTTTGTGATAAGCATCATCATCGGAGCGCTCTATCAGCTAACCTCAGTCATCTTAGAAAAGCCGTTTTTTACGGTCAAGGGGGCTATTTTAAATTTAGCCATCTTTTGCCTATCACTGCTTGCTATGAGCTATGCGATGATATTTGGCGAGGCCAAAATTTTACAAATCAGCGCAGTTTTTCTCTTTGGCACACTTCTCTTTTTTGGCTCGACCTATGCGCTAAGCTTTATGGATAATCAAAAAAGAAGTTTCGCTGCCTTTGCACTCTTTGTCTCGGCGATATTTTTATTAGTTGGCATAACGCTTGGATTTTGCCTAGTGATGATACTTGGTGGCACGCTTGTGCTTGATTTTACTATGACGCTAAAATTTCACGTATATTTCGTGCTGGGTTTTGTATTTTTCGTGATACTTGGGGCTGCAAGCGTGCTTTTACCGATGTTTGCTCTGGCGCATGATCTTAAATTTACACTTAGTAAAGCCTCTCTTGCCTTTTATATTTTGGCTGGGGTTTTGCTGGCGGTTGATGAAAATTTAGCGATTTTTGCAGCGGTTGTGGCAGCTTTGCTTTTTATAGCTCAGGCGTTTTATATCTTAAAAAAGCGCGTGAGAAAGGCGTATGACTACTGGAATGTAAATATTGCACTTTCGCTGCTTGCCTTGTTTGTGGCTACTATATTTATGTTTTTTGAAAAGCTAAATTTGGCCGCATTTTTTATGATATATGGCTTTTTGTTTGCCTTTATCGTGGCTCATCTATATAAGATCGCGCCATTTCTTATCTGGTATCACTATGTGGCGCCATTTGTTGGCAAGGCAAAAGTGCCGCTGCTTGATGCGATGATATTAAAAAAGGCGGCCTATTTTGCCATAGTATTTAATGCCATTTCGCTTGTTTGCTACTTTTTGGCAGTTAGCTTTGAGATGAGAAATTTGGTCTATGTAAGCATGATTTTTATGGCTTTAAGCATCATTTTGCTTGCTATAAATATGATAAATGTTTTTAAATTTACTGGTTTTAAAGGATAAAAAATGAAAGAAAAAATTTATGATGCTTTGTCAAATATCGTCGATCCAGAGGTTGGCTTTGATATCGTTTCGCTAGGGCTAATATATGATGTGAGCTGCGATAAAAACGGTAAAGCAAAGGTGACGATGACGCTTTCAACCAAGTCTTGCCCGCTTCATGAGATGATACTTGGCTGGGTTGAAACGGCTGTGCTTGGTGTGGATGGCGTAAAAGAGTGCGAGATCGACCTAGTTTGGGAGCCTGAGTGGAATATCCAAATGGCAAGCGACTTTGTAAAAGCACAACTTGGAGTGAATTAATAAATTTGGCTAGAAATTTAGCTTTGCTGCTAAATTTCTAGCTTTTCTTCTTAAACTTCTACTTTAAATTTTAAAAAAATCATAAAGCGTAGTTAAATTTGCTTGGGCTGCTTAAACTATTTAATAAATTTACAAATAAATTTATGCAAGTAAAAGTTAAAAATACAATGCGAGTTATAGAATATGATTTTAGGAATTTGCTAGGTAATGGTTAAAATTTGAATATATAAAAAGGTAAATTGCAAGATGAACTTGCAATTTAATAGGAGAATTTTTAGTTTGGACTTAGTCCATTTGATGGCGAAGATATGATGGGATATCTAGCTGAGAGATATATTCATCGCTGTTATATCCACCACTTACTCTTCTTTTTAAAACGATATTTTTATTTAGAAGATCGTTTTCAGGCTCTTGGGCTATTTTTTTTTCTTCGCTTTCTTTTTCTGCACCTTTAAAACCTGTTGCGATGATAGTAACTTCGACTTTATTGTCTTCTATGTTTTCATCGGTTGTTGTGCCAAAGATCACATCAGCATCATCGTCAGATGCCTCCTCAATCATTGACATCGCGCTATGAAGATCGTCAAGTGAGCAGTTTGGGTGCATTTTGAAATGAACTAAAACGCCAAGCGCTCCGTTTATGTTCATGTTATCAAGTAGTGGTGATTGGATAGCATTTTTGATAGCTTCTTGAGCTGCACCCTCGCCATAAGCCTCGCCAACGCCCATTAAAGCATGACCTCTGTGACTCATAACTGTTTTTACGTCAGCAAAGTCAAGGTTGATATCGCTAACACCAGAGTCAAGCACGATAGAGCACATACCATTTACCGCCCTTGCAAGCACTTCATCAACCATTTTAAAGCTCTCTTTGATGCCTGATTTTTTATCTATCAAAGTTAAAAGTCTGTCGTTTGGTATGATAACGATAGAGTCGCTCTCTTTTCTAAGCTCGCTTAGACCTATATCAGCTAGCTTGCTGCGCTTTTTGCCCTCAAATGAAAAAGGCATAGTCACAACAGCAACTGTTAGCGCACCTATCTCTTTTGCAGCTTGTGCAACAACTGGAGCAGCGCCTGTACCTGTTCCACCGCCAAGGCCTGAAGCGATAAACACAACGTCAGAAGTCTCAAGAGCGCTTTTTATCTCTTCGTAGCTCTCTTGCGCAGCTTCTTTGCCAACTTCTGGTCTCATGCCAGCGCCAAGACCTTTTGTCTTTTTCTCACCAAGCTGTATCTTTGTGTGTGCAGGAGAATTGTCAAGTGCCTTAGCGTCCGTATTTGCTATCATTAGATCGATGTCTAAATTTGGATTCTCTCTTATGATGTGGTTTATCATATTACCACCGCCACCACCTACACCTACTACCTTTATCTTTGCGCTATATAGGCTCTTGTTCTCTTCGATTGTGAAACTGTTGCTCATTGTAAAAATTCTCCTCAAAATAGTTGTGTCATGCTGTGCCAAAATTTCTTTAAAGCACTTGGTTTTTTTTCTTGCTTGCTTATATCAGCGATATTTGCAAGCTCGTTTTTGTTGTTTGTTTGCTCTAAATTTATATCCATATTTACAAGCTCAATGCCTTCTTCAAAATCATCTTTATCCTGTTTTTTTGTTTCAAATTTCTCTTTTTTCTCTTCTTCAAAAATATTGAAATTTGCTTTTGGCTTTGATCTTAACTCACCTTTATATCTCATCTTTTTTTCTGAGTCTATCTCATAAGGTGTAAATTCACCAGCACCATACATGCAAAGTCCTATGGCACAAGAATTTGCTGGATCTCTTAAAATCTCATATAAACCATCCATCTCTTTTGGTCTGGCTATTCTTACAGGCATATTGTCAAATATCGCAGAAGCTAGGTCTTTTAATCCATCAAGTTTTGTCATGCCACCAGTTAGTACTATGCCAGCGCCAACAAGATCTTTATATCCACTATCTTCAAGCATATTTGCAAGCACCATCACAGTCTCTTCTGCTCTAGCTGAGATGACATTTGATATAACATCAAGTGAAACTTCGTGAGTTTTTTGCTCATCACCAAGTCTAGGAAGCTCGATAAGATCGACTGATTTATTTACTAGCTTGCCATATTCTAGTTTTATCTCTTCAGCTTTTGGTAAAGGAGTATGAAGCGCCATTGAAAGATCTATAGTTATATTTGCAGAGCCAACGTGTAGATATGAGTTATATCTTAGTGAATTTCCAGCGTGCACTACCATATTACATGTCTCGCCGCCCATATCTATAAGTGCAACACCAAGTTCTTTTTCGTCTTTTGTTAGTGTTGCTATGGCTGAAGCGTAACCAGAAAGAACTACATTATCAACCTGCACACCTGCTAAATTTACAGCCTTTCTTAGGTTGCTTAGTTGTGATTTTTGAATACTTATGATATGCGTTTGCACTTCAAGTCTAGTGCCATTCATACCGATAGGATCTTCTATAAATTCTTGTCCATCCACCTTAAAGTTGTAAGGTAAGACATGAAGTTTTTCATATTCTGGGGAAGTCTCGGCATTGTGATCTGCCATCTGCATAGCACGCTCTATCTCTTTTATGCCTATTTCATGATTTGGTATATTTACTACGCCACTACTATTTACGCTTTTAGTATATTTTCCAGATATCGAAACTACTACTCTTTCGTAGTGTGTGCCCGCAACTTTTTGCGCTTCTATGAGTGCATTTTTTATAGATTTTGCAGCTAGTTCAATGTTATTTATAGCACCCTTTTTTATACCTTGTGCTTTTTCTGTGCCTATTCCTATTATCTTTATGCCATCATCATTTTGCTCTGCTATAACAGCGCAAATTTGAAATGATCCGACATCTATGCCTAAAATTCTAGTACTCAAAATTTTTACCTTTTGACATATTCTTTAACTTCATAATATTTTAGAAGTTTGTTTGTTAAATCTTTTATCAACTCGTTGTTTTTAAGCATCGCAACATTTTGCTGTGTTATTTGCTTATAGTTGTTATTTATATTGTTAGTAAGCAATCTTTGTTCCAAAATATCGTACACTACGGCTTTGTCATCTAATATAACATAACCTTTTGTGTTGTTAGTGTCGAAAAGTTGAGATACAAAAGCTCTTGTATCGCTCTCGTTTAAACCCGCAATAGAGCCATTTACCTCTCTGCTAACAAAGCCGACATCTATGCCTTTGAAGTTTTGTAGAGTCTCTTTTGCTTTTGCTGTTAAAATTTCTTTTTCTTTTTTACTTTTATAAATTTCAAGCACATTGGCTCTTGCTTGTTCAAAGCTCATAGGTTGTGGAGGAGTTATGCTTTTTACTCTAGCTATTAAATAGCCATCTTTGTAGATAAATGGTTTTATCACTTCGCCAACTTTTGCACCCTTTATCTCATCAAGTGAAAAAGTAGCGTTGTCTTCATTTACACTTATAAAACCATTAGTTGCAAGCTCAGCTTTTTTAACAGCGACATACTTTTCTAAAGCGTTAGTTTTGCTTTGCTCTATGTTGTAGTCTTTATTAACCTCAGCTTTTACCTCGCTAAAAGGTTTTATCTTGTCATCAGAACCCTTATATTTATCTTGGTTTTCGTTATAGTAAGATTTTAAAACGCTTTCACTTGCGTCGCTTTTTTCTGATTCGACAAAGTATGTATCTATACCATAAAGTGTCTTTGTCATATAGTTATTTTTATTTATCTCCCAAAGATCTTTTAGCTCTTTCTCATCTACTTTGATATCGTTTTGATCAGCATTTACTACTTGCACAACTAATTTATCTTGCATGAAAAAGCTAGCTTCCATCATGGCGATATCTTCTTTGCTAGCAGGTAAATTTAAAATAGTTCTAAGTTTATCTAGTAAGATAGTTAGTTTTAGATTGTCTTCAAAATCAGTTGGGTTTATCCTGGCTCTTCTTAGCACGTCGTAGTATAAATTTTTGTCAAAAACGCCGTCTTTTTGAAATGTTGGATCGACGATTATATATTTTAAAACATCGTCTTTATTAACGCTAAGACCGATATCGTCTGCAAAATTTAGTAATAAATTTTCTTGAATAGCAGCTTGAAGTGCAGCATTTTCTAAACCTAACTCTTCAGCTTTCTCTTGAGTTAGTTTGCCTTCAAATACATTGTTGTAGTACTGATATAACCTATCATATTTTTGTTGCAACTCTTGAACGCTTATATTTCTATGTCCTACTTTGGCTACTGAAGTAGCTCTGTTGCTGTTTAGATCGTATGCGCCCCAGCCGACAAAACCAGCACCGACAAAAGCTATCGTGCTTACCCAAATTGTCACGACTAGATATTTTTTATGTTTTTGCATCCAAGATAACATTAAGTTCTTCCTTTAAAATACTAACAAAGCTTGTGCGATATTTTATAGAAATTTGGCTTAAATAAGCTTAAAATGGGGCTTTATAAAAACGTTTCTTGCTAAATTTTTACTAACATTTTTTATCTTTGTTAGCAAAAATTTAAATGCTAAAATCGCTGTAATCACCAGTAAAATGAAGTAGTTTGCAGCTATTTTCTAACAAAGCTATATCTTTTGCAAGTAGCTGAGGGCTCCTGCTATACGCGTAAACGCCGTATCCTTTGATCACGACGACGTTAGTATTTTTCTCTATCATCGCTCTATAAATTTCTGTCTCAGCACGCTCATACCAGTCGTCAAACTGCTTTGGATCATAGACTAAAATTTCATTAAATCTCATGCATCCAAAATAGTCTTTTGGTGCGATCTTTTCATGTTTCATTGCATAAGCTGTCACGTATGGAGGCATGGCGTAGCAGACAAATTTTGCTTCATTTATGTTTTTGTAGATATTTAAGTGTATATCAGCATCTAAGCTTGCATCATTCCATCGGTAGTCTTTTTTTGATGAAAGAAGCGTTAGATCACTATCTTGCAAGTCGTCAAAAATGGCACTTTGCTTGTTGATGATAAATTGATTTTTTTCTACCCTTGCTGAGATAGAACCATGAAAAACACCAAAAAAATTCTTTCTAAACATCGAAAGAGATATCTTTTTTATCTCATTTGTTGAGTGCAATAAGTCCATTTTTTCTCCTATGTTTGGGTGATTATATTTAAGCTATCTTAAAATTTGTGTAAAATTTTATGTAATGATAGCTTTTTAAGTAAAATTTCGATAAATTTTCACACTAATTTCATAAAAGAGGCAGTGTTGCAAAGTCCGCATATTAGCGTTTTACTTGACGAAGTTTTATCATTTTTTAAAGACCTGCGTGGAAATTTTATAGATTGCACGCTTGGATATGCTGGGCACTCTAGTGCCATTTTGTCTCAAAATGAAAATTTAAATTTGATCGCTTGCGATAAAGACAGCGAGGCTATAAATTTCTCGCTCAAAAAACTTGAGCTATTTGGCAGCAGAGTGAAAATTTATAAGAGCAATTTTTCTGAGCTTATTAGCAAGCTTAGTAGCGATGAAATTTCAAATGTTAGAGGGATTTTGGCTGACATTGGCGTTAGTTCGCTGCAGATAGATAAAGATGATAGAGGCTTTAGCCTTGGCTCAAGCGCGCTTGATATGCGCATGGATAAAGAGCGAGGATTTAGCGCCTATGACGTGGTAAATGGCTACTCGTTTGATGAGTTAGTTAGGATTTTTAGGGATTACGGTGAGCTAAAAAATGCCGCTGGGATCGCAAATAAGATAATAAATGCTAGAAATTTAGGCGAGATAACAAGCGCAAAAGAGCTTGCAAATATAATAGGCACAGCCCAGATAAAAGGGCGCGGTGTTAGCCCTGCGATCCTTGCTTTTCAGGCGATCAGGATAGAGGTAAATGGCGAGCTAGATGAGCTAACAAATTTGCTTGATAGTATAGAAAAAGGCGGTTTTAAAGATTGTTTAGTGGCGATCATAACATTTCACTCGCTTGAAGATAGGATCGTAAAAGAGCGCTTCAAAAAGTGGGCAAACAGCTGTATCTGCCCGCCTGGCATCTACCGATGTGAGTGCGGAAATAACCACGAGCTGGGCGAAATTTTAACCAAAAAGCCACTAACAGCAAGCCAAAGTGAGCTAGCGCAAAATTCACGAAGCAAGAGCGCAAAACTGCGTATTTTTAAGATAAAAGGATAAAGATGCAAGAAAAAGAAGAGCTGCTAACACTTCACGACGAGGAGCAAAAACGTGAGGTAAATTTAAGCTTTAAGACGCTAGTGATGGTCTATCTGGCGGTTTTTATAGCGCTAGCTCTATTTTTGCCAAAAATTTATATAGCAAATCAAATTTATTATATAAGTAGAGATATCGCCGACATCAGCGGCAAACGAGATATGCTCCTTGAAGAAAACAGAGCTCTTAGCATAAAGCTTGAAAATTTGCGTTATAAAAATCAAATTTTAAACAATATGCAAGAGCGTCAATGGAAATAATTAAGAAATTTAAAAGCTTTATCCGCTACTACGACCCTGCAAATTTCCAGCTCATCTACTCGCTAAAAGCTGCCACAACCATCGCTTTTAACTGCTTTTTGTGCTTTTACTTCTTTCATCTAAGCGGCGCCATCATGGCTGTAAATATCACGATGGGTATCTTCTTTCTTGGCGAGCTTGAGTGTAAAGATAGCAGCAAGCTTGCGTTTTTGCTACTTTATATCGCTCTTTCATCTTTATTTATGCCTTTTGTTGCACCCCTTATGAGCCTTGGCGTTTGGCTCTCACTTATCGTATTTGTCTGGATATTTGTGGTAGGCATTAGCCAAATTTATAGCTCAAATTTAAATAAAATTTTACTCGCTGTAAATGCAACAGGGCTAGTTGCTTTTGTGACAAAGGCCGCAGTTGGGTTAAATGTGGCTGATAGTATCGGCGCTTTAGTGCTTGCTGGCGTGCTAAGTATCATCATAAAATTTGAAAATTTTGGCAAATACGGCAAATTTACTAAAAAAAGCATCGGCTTTTTACTAGACAGCGCCATCTTATCGAGCAAGGCGCTTGGCACGAGCCATTTTTACGCAAGTATCGCAGATTTGATGAGCTCGATTGATAAATCAAAAGAAATTTTCGCAAACAAAAGCCTAAAGATAAAAGATGTTAAGCTGGTTAGAAATCAAGCCAAAGCGCTATTTTATTTTTATAAAGTTGAAGAGATCGCTCTTTTGCTTCGAACATTGGGCGCTTCGTTTGAAAGGATCGAGGACAAAGCGCTTTTAAATGAGGTAAAAAATGAGATCGCTTACAACCTTTTCGAGCTTAAAAAAATTTTCAAAAATCAAACTCCAAAGCTAAAATTTGATGCGCTAAATTTAGCTAAAAACTCAAATTTTAAAATTTTTGCAAGCTCGCTTGGCGTGCTTTATGATAAATTTTTGCTTATAAAAGAGGGCGGCGAGGACAAACTCTCGTTTAACAACACAAAAAAGATCACGCTAAAAGAGGCGTTTAAAAAGCTAAATTTAAAAAATGAAGTATTAAAAGAGTCTTTAAGGCTTGCCATTTGCATGTCGCTAGCCGTTTTTATAGCGCAGGCCACGCATATCAATCACGGAATTTGGATAGCCATAGCAGTGATGAGCCTAAACAAAAGCGACGAAGACGCTTTGAAAAATGCAGGCAGAGATAGCCTTCTTGGCGGAGTTATCGGCTTTTTTATCGCGCTTGCTTTTGTGAAATTTATGGGTGAATCATACGCATTTTACGTGGTTGTCTTTATCGGTATGTTTTTGGTTTATTATCTAAAATCTTACAAACAAATCGTCTTTGCAACGGCTTTTATGTTTGAATTTACAGCTATTTTTTCGCTTATAAAAAGAGATTTTTTAGCCCTTATGGTCGATAGACTGCTTGACGTGGCGGCTGGCTTTTTGATAGTTTTTGCTACCTATCTGCTAACTAAGAAAAATGACTATACAGCGATAAAAAATAGCTTAAGCAGTGCCTTGATAGGTTTTAGAAATTTAGTGCAAATTTCTCTAAATGAGTCAAATAAAGATGCTTTTAGCACGGATGAAAAAAGGGTTTTAGGCTCGCTAAATGAGCTAAACTACGCTATAAAAGTTAGTAAAAATTTAGACGATGATAATATGAAAAATGCAAAATTTATAGCTAGCAAGCTTGATGATATAAATAGCGATCTAGTTAAGCTTAGAAATTATCTGAATTTAGATGAGTTAAAAGAGAAAAACGCCTTGCAAAATGATATAAAAATCATCTCAGATAGGTTTTTGATGTTAGATAAAAAGATCAAAAAACTTCCATATTATTTCATAAACGAGATAGAAGCGAAGCTGCTTTGCAAAGACGAAAACGTTAAAAAGCTAATTTTACGAGTTGCTTTAAAACAAAATGAAATTTACTCAGCGCTCTCTTTTTGAGAGATTAGCTTTTCATATATATATTGTTCTAAATCTTTTTTTGAAACGTCATTTTTAAGAGCGGTGTTGTAAATTTCTTCAACCTTGCTTGAGTATTTTTCATATCCAAAATATGGAAAATGCACGCTCCAAGCCTTTTTTATGAGCTCCAAACTTATCTCTCTTCTTGCCCAAACCTTAAACATGTCAAAGCCGATAAAAACAGCTGAAGTGACGATGGTAGTTGCGATTATCGAGATGTGCGCGTCGGCCTTTGCTAAAAAGTGGTGCGTGATGATGAGAAGCGGAAACAAGACTACAAAGCAGATAAGTGCATAAATTTGATAGAGCTTCACGTGGTTAAATCTAAAATTTAACTTTGCGCCATCAACTAGCATACCTTCGTTAAAAAGGGCATTTGCTTCAAGTAAATCTCTAAATAAAACTGGCTGTTTTGAGACGAAAAAAATATTTTTAATGATAGTGTTTCTTAGATTTTCTTTCATTTTTTATAGACTTTTTACCTTAAAAATTTCGTCTCATTATATCTAAGAATCTATAAATTCAAACAAAATTAGATACAATTTGCACAAACTTAAGGAGCTAAAAATGGCAGATAAAGCTTTAGAAACGGTCTTTTTAAATGGCGAGTTTTTGCCAAAAGATGAGGCAAAAGTTAGCGCATTTGATAGAGGATTTATATTTGGCGATGGGATTTATGAAGTGGTGCCTGTGATAAATTCAAAAATGGTTGATAAAGAGGGCTTTTGGGCGAGATTTGAGAGAAGCTTAAATGAGATAGATATAAGCCTGCCTTACGAAAAAGATAAATTTGAAGCGATCTTAAATGAGATGATCGCCAAAAACGCCTTAAAAGAGGGCGGAATTTACATGCAAGTAACAAGAGGTGTGGCGTTTAGAAATTTCTATTTTATGGAAAATTTAACCCCAAGCGTCTTTATCTTTTGCTACGAGAGTGAAATTTTAAACAACCCAGCTGCAAAAACTGGCATAAAAGTGGTAAGCGTCGAGGACATCAGGTGGAAAAGACGCGATATCAAATCAATCTCGCTTCTAGCTCAGTGTTACGCCAAAAACGAGGCTCACAAAAAGGGCGCGGACGAGGGCTTTATGGTCGAAAATGGCTTTGTCACTGAGGGCTGTAGCTCGAGCGCTTTTATCATCAAAGATAAAACCCTCATCACCAAGCCACTTTCAAATGAAATTTTACCAGGGATCCGCCGTATGAGACTTTTAAGGATCGCTAAAGATATCGGCCTAAAGATAGAGGAGTGTAAATTTAGCATGGACGAGGTTTACGCGGCTGATGAAGTCTTTATCTCGGCTGCTACGCTCATACTTTTGCCAGTCATCTATGCTGACGGCAAGGCGATAAACGGCGCAAAAGTGGGCAAAATCTCAAGCAAACTTCGTGAAATTTATGCTAGCGAGCTTTTAAAAGAAGCCGGACTTTGAGAGAAAAGGTCTTAATAAGCGCTTGTCTGGCTGGCATAAACTGCAAATTTAACGGCAAAAATAACCTTTTGGATAGTGGCGTTTTAGATGAAATTTCAAAAAAATATCATCTGCTTTTTGTCTGTCCAGAGGTTTTTGGCGGACTTAGCACGCCAAGAGAGCCAGCTGAGATAAAAGGTGGCTTAGTCGTCACAAAAACCGCTAAAGATGTGAGCGAAAATTTTAAATCTGGGGCTGAAATTTGTCTAAAGATAGCTAAGCTAAATGGCTGCAAAAAGGCGATCCTAAAAGCTAGAAGTCCAAGCTGCGGAAGTGGGCAAATTTATGATGGAAGCTTTAGTAAAAAGCTAATCTTTGGCGACGGCGTAGCGGCAAAACTGCTAAAAGAAAATGGTATTTTAGTTTTTAGCGAAGATGAGATAGGGCGGCTTGATGTTTGAGAGGCTAAAAGATAACGTCATGCTCGAGGTGATCTTTAAATACATCATCTTGCTGCTACTTTTTGCCTGTGTGGTGGGACTTTTTGCAAGCGGTGTGCTCTTTTTAAAGGGAGAGATGAGCGAAAATTCGCTAAATTTGCACATTTTCTTTGGCTTTAGCTTGGTTGTCCTTACCATAATCCACAGCTACGTCAAGAAGAAAAAGCTAAAAAAGCTAAGCCTTGAGTTTAAAAATATCTTAAAGCATAAGCCAGTTCAGATGGACTGCAACACGACAAGGTTTTTAAACGCACTAAATGATGTCAAAGTGGGCGAGCTTTCAAAGAAATTTGGCTCAGATATTGCAGAAATTTTAAGATCAAACGATATAAAGGTCAAGGATCAAAACGAGACGATGAAGCAAATTTGCAAAAACAACGATGAAAAGATGTTTTATATCTTTGTTTTGATCGTCGAAGCTATATTTAAGGATAAGGAAGAAATTTGAAAAAAGGTATATTTTTAGCACTTAGTGTTGCTTTGTTTTTGGGTTGTTCGCAGACAACAAAACCAGAGCCAAACAAGCAGCAAAATGCCCTGCCAGACGAAAATGTCTATAAGCCAAATGAGCGCATCAGCCTGCTTGAATTTGAAGTAAAACAAGACGCCTCGTCGCTACCTCAAAATATGCAAAGTGCGAGCTTTGCTCAAGATGAAATTTTAAAAAGAAGATTTAAAGTTTTTACTTTAAGAGGCGTGAAATTTAACCCAAACGACGCTTTTTGGGCGTTTAATGTATATAAACCAAGCGAGAAGAGAAAGTATTTTGGCTCAAATTTTAGGCAGATACCTCAAAGCTGGTTTGACGCACAAAAGGACAATGCAAATTTCGCTGGCTTTTTGCAAATTTCAGCTTACGCTCTAACTTCAGCAAACACAGCTGTAAGAAATTTTCCAACCGACGAGCCGATATTTTTAAACCCGCAAACTCCAGGCGAGGGCTATCCGTTTGACTATCTGCAAGAATCCACCCTAAGCATCGCTCATCCGCTTTTTGTATCGCACCTCTCAAAAGATAGGGCGTGGGCGTTTGTGAGTGATGATGCGGTTTGGGGCTGGGTGAAGGTTGAAGATATCAAATTTATAAGCGATGAAGAGGCGCTTGCCTATCAAAAGTCAAGCTTTGTCACGATAAAAACCGACAAGATGCCAGTTTATGACAAGGGCGGAAACTTTTTATTTTACTCGCGTGTCGGCGCAATACTGCCAGTTTTGGCACAAGATGACAAAAACTACTACGGCAAAATTTATGTAAGAAATATGCTTAGGGAGTTTGTTCTCCCAAAGTCTTTTAGCGCCCTTTTTCCACTTAAATTTAACGACTCAAATTTAAAAACACTTCTTAGCTCGCTTCTTACTCAGCCTTATGGCTGGGGCGGGGTGGATAAGCTAAGAGACTGCTCGCTTTTTACAAAAGACCTGCTAGCAAGCTTTGGCGTGTGGTTACCTAGGAACTCAAGGGCGCAGGCAAATATGGGAGAAAAGATCAATCTAAAAGGCCTTAGTAACGCCGCAAAGAGCAAAGAGATAAAAGAAAAAGGCGTGCCATATCTCACGCTCGTGCATCTACCAGGTCACATCATGCTCTATGCTGGATACAAGGGCGATGATATCTACGTCGTGCATGATGCTTGGGGGCTAAAGACTGCAAATAATGGCCGCGCGCTAATCGGAGCGACTGCGATAACTACGCTAAACATAGGGCAAAACAGAAGCGACATACAAAGTGCAAATTTGCTTATCTCAAAGGTTGATTCTATAAATGTGATGAGGCCTGAGCAAGGGATGCTGGATAAGGCTAGAAAGATCTCGGCTTTGCAGCGAGCTTACGGCGTGAAGATCGAAGAAAATTTGGTTAAATTTAGTGATGGCACGAGTTTGGTCTATGATGATTTTAAACAAAAAGATGAAGAGTGCAGCACTGGCGCTGACATAGAGGATATGAACGCGCTTGATTACGCTGCGTTTTCGCCACTTAGCGCGGCACTAAGCGATGCTGGTAGATGCAGAAACTACGAGCTTTTAGGCAAAATTTATGGCTCAAGTGAGAGCGCGGTAAAGGCAAATTTGGTTGATGTTATCTGGTTAAAGGATTTTTTAAATTTGCCTTTGAAATTTAACTCTAAAAATGGTGCTGTAGCTGCCTTGCAGGATGTGAGCAACGAGCTAAATGAAATGGCAAAGAGCGATCCAAATTTACTTGAGTACCTAAAAGATCCAGGCGGGACATTTAAGTGGCGCATCATCGCTGGCACAAACCGCCTAAGCGCGCACAGCTACGGCATCGCGATCGATATAAATGTAAAAAAGAGCCACTACTGGCAGTGGAGTAAGGGCTATGAGAATTTGATCCCTGAAAAAATCGTGCGAGTATTTGAAAAGCATAAATTTATCTGGGGCGGACGCTGGAAGCACTTTGATACGATGCATTTTGAGTATCGCCCAGAGATGTTTGAGTAGATGAAAGATCAAATTTTAGAAATTTTATCTCGATCAAACGTCTTTTTAACAGGCGGCGGCGGTGTTGGCAAGAGCTATCTGACCGCCTCCATCATCAGACACTACAAAGAAAATTTTAAAAATGTCGTCATCCTTGGCTCAACTGGCATAAGCGCTGTTAGCCTTGGAGGCGTGAGCTTGCATAGCTTTTTTAAATTTGGCTACTGCAAGGACTACGAGGAGCTAAGACGGCTTGACTACCGCCAAAAAGATAAGCTAAGCAAACTCCGAAATATGCTAGATGCCTGCGATCTGCTTGTAATTGATGAAATTTCGATGGTTAGCTCAAACGTGATGGAGATGATAAGATACCGCTTGCTCACCTCTAAATTTAAGGGCAGGGTGCTCATAGTGGGTGACTTTTATCAGCTGCCACCCGTGCAAAAAGAGCAAAATGAGAGTAAACTTTTTAACTTTTTATACGCCTTTAACTCCAGTGCGTGGGAGGATATGAAATTTACAAATGTCGAGCTTTTGCTCTCAAAACGCACAAATGATCTTAAATTTTATGAAATTCTCTCTCGTCTTAGAGTTGGCGAGCTAGATGATGAGATGATGGCCTACATCGAGAGCTTGCGAGTGGATGCTATCGAACCAGATAGCGAAACTAGCGTGCTTTTTGGCAGAAACGCTGAGGCTGAGATGCTAAATCAAAAAAGACTTCTTGCACTTAGTGCGCCACTTGAAATTTCAAACTCAGACGTGCTTGTGGTGGATGAAAATTTAGATAAAAAAGAGTTTGAAAAGTGGGCAAATACGCTAAATATCTCACGAAATTTGGAGATGAAGATAGGTGCAAAAATCATCTTTACTTCAAATAAATGGGGCGAGTACTACAACGGCGAGCAGGGCAAGATCATGCAAATTTTAAAAGAAAATGGCGCCATATCAAGTGTGATCGTGCAAAAAGATAGCGGCGAGATCTGCGAGATAGAAAAGTGCGCTTATAACTTTTGCGCGCTAAATTTAAACGAAGACGAGATCGAGGAGAACGTGCAGGCATCGCTTTATCAGTTTCCATTTAAACTTGCCTATGCGCTAACTATCCACAAGTCTCAAGGCATGAGCATAAATTCGCTCATTTGCAACATCAACCACATCTTTGCCAAAGGACAGCTCTACGTCGCACTTTCTCGCGCGGTAAATCCTAAAAATTTAAAACTTTTTTATGATAAGAAAAGTGATTTTAGGCAGCATTTAAGAAAAGTGGTTAAAATTGACGACGAAGTTAAGAAATTTTACCAAGAAAACGTATTTTTGCATATTAAGGAGAGTTTATGAAAAAGTTATTTCTAAGCCTTGTTTTTGGCGTTTTTGCATTTGCAGACGTGCTAAAAGTGAGTGACTTTCAGACAGATATCTACTCAAAAGCTGGACAAAATTTAACAAAAAAGATAAGCATGAACCTTGAAGTTGTCGGACGTGACGTGGAGGAGAACGAAGCATACGTGCTTGATGCGCTAAACGTCGTTGTTGGCAGCTTTTACGTGGAGGATATCCTAACCTCAATGGGAAAAGAGAAATTTAAAGAGCTCTTTATGAAATACGCAGCCAAAAAGCACTCGCTTGACATCGATGACGTGCTTATTTTAAATATTAAAGTGATAAATAATCTAGAGCTAAGCGAGATCATAAAGGCGATAAAAAGTCAAAATTTATGCTCTGATCCAAGCGTAAATGAAGATGTGATGACAAAGCCAGAAAAGAAGAAAAAAGGCAACGAGATCATCGTCGCACCTGATCCAAATGACGTGGTGCAAAAGCCGATCGATCTAAATAATGTGCAAGAATTTGGAAAAGACTTCGGAGAGAAGTGAGTAAATTTGGCTAAAAGCTAGCCAAATTTATTGATTTACGATGTCGTAACCTTGTGGGATGACTGGAGTTAGCGTCTCTTTTGGGATGAGCGCGTCTTTTACAGGGTTGCTTAAGGTTATCTTTATCTTATTTGAGAGCTTGTCTTTATAGTCAATCGTCGTTGGAAGCGTGTTTTTGATCGTTATAAAATACTCAACTCCGTCATATATCGCCTTATAAAGTGTCGGCTGAATTTGCTCTGCGTGAGCTAAGACCTGCGTCAAATTTGGCGTGTCATCTAGTCTTGAGATGATGGCTTGCTCAAGCTCATCTTCGATCACGACCACCTTGTCTTTGTCAAAGTAAATCCTCTTTGGTGTTGGACTTTCATATATCCAAAGTGCGGTGTTGTCGCTTTTAGCGTAAAATCTACCCTTATAATTTACACTCTTACCCTCGCTAAAAACAGTTTGAGTAAAGTCACTTTGCAGGCTTTTAAAATTTAAGCCAGCGCCAAATGAGCAAACTGCAACGAGAGAAGCTATCAAAAATTTTCTCATTTTTTATCCTTTTTTGGCGTATTCTAGCCCAGTTTAATTAAATAAATAGTTAAACTATGCTAAGATCCAAAGTTTAAAAATTTAGGAAGGTAAAGTAATGATTTCATCGGTATTTAGAAAGATTTTTGGCACGAAAAACGATAGAGAAGTCAAAAAATATATAAAACGTGTGGCGCAGATAAATGCGCTAGAGCCTACTTATGAGAAGATGAGCGACGATGAGCTTAAGATCAAATTTAACGAGCTAAAAGCCCAAGTCATCGAAGAGAAAGTCACTTTAGATCAAATTTTAAATGATGTCTTTGCGATCGTTAGAGAGGCCAGTAAAAGGGTGCTTAAGATGCGCCATTTTGACGTGCAGCTAATCGGCGGTATGGTGCTAAACGAGGGCAGGATCGCTGAGATGAAGACAGGCGAGGGTAAGACCTTGGTTGCGACTTTGCCAGTTATATTAAACGCGATGAGCGGCAAGGGCGTGCATGTAGTAACAGTAAATGACTACCTTGCAAAGCGTGACGCGACGCAAATGGGCGAGCTTTATAACTTTTTAGGCTTAAGCGTCGATGTGATACTAAGTGGCGGATATGACGATGAGGTAAGACAAGCTGCGTATAATGCCAACATAACATACGGCACAAACTCAGAATTTGGCTTTGACTACCTTCGTGATAATATGAAATTTGAAGCTGGTCAAAAGGTGCAAAGAGGCCATAACTTCGTTATCGTCGATGAGGTCGATAGTATCTTGATAGATGAGGCTAGAACGCCACTTATAATCTCTGGTCCAACAAACCGCACGCTCGATGGCTACATAAGAGCTGATCAAGTCGCAAAACAGCTTACCAGAGGCACTCCGGCCGATCCAAACGTGCCAGGCTCAAAGCCAACGGGGGATTTTATAGTAGATGAAAAAAATAGAACGATAATGATCACAGAGGCTGGCATAAGCAAGGCTGAAAAGCTCTTTGGAGTTGAAAATTTATATAACCTTGAAAACGCTGTGCTAAGCCACCACCTAGATCAAGCTCTAAAGGCACACAATCTCTTTGAAAAAGACGTTCATTATGTCGTAAAAGATGGCGAGGTTGTCATCGTTGATGAATTTACAGGACGTCTAAGCGAGGGCAGACGCTTTAGCGAGGGGCTTCACCAAGCGCTTGAGGCAAAAGAGGGTGTGAAAATTCAAGAAGAGAGTCAAACGCTAGCCGATACAACATATCAAAACTACTTTAGAATGTATAAAAAGCTTGCAGGTATGACTGGTACAGCTCAGACTGAGGCTACTGAGTTTTCTCAAATTTATAATCTTGAAGTTATCTCAATCCCGACAAACGTGCCAGTTAAGAGGATCGATCAAAACGATCTTATCTATAAAACTCAAAACGAGAAATTTAAAGCGGTCATCGACGAAGTTAAAAAAGCTCACGAAAAGGGTCAGCCAGTGCTTGTAGGAACTGCAAGTATCGAGCGCAGTGAGGTGCTTCATGAGATGCTTAAAAAAGCTGGCATCCCACACTCTGTGCTAAATGCTAAAAACCACGAAAAAGAGGCCGAGATCATCGCTCAAGCTGGCGTAAAAGGCGCTGTAACTATCGCTACAAACATGGCTGGACGTGGTGTTGATATCAGGATAAACGACGAGGTGAGAGACCTTGGTGGCCTATACATCATCGGCACCGAAAGGCACGAAAGCAGAAGGATAGATAATCAGCTCCGTGGCCGTGCTGGACGTCAGGGCGACCCTGGTATGAGTAGATTTTATCTAAGCTTAGAGGACAATCTTTTAAGGATTTTTGGTAGCGACCGCATAAAAGCTATCATGGATAGGCTTGGTATCGACGAGGGCGAGAGTATCGAGAGCCGCATGGTGACAAGGGCTGTTGAAAACGCTCAAAAGAAAGTCGAGAGCTTGCACTTTGAGGCTAGAAAGCACTTGCTTGAGTATGACGACGTGGCAAATGAGCAAAGAAAGACTATCTATAAATACCGCGACGAACTACTTGATAAAAACTATGATATGAGCGAAAAAATAGCTCAAAATAGAGTTGAATACGCTACAAATTTACTTGATACGGCTGAAATTTTCCATGGCGGCTTAAAAGATGATTATGACATTAAAAATTTATGCTCTATCATCCTTGCAGATTGTGGCGAAGAGATCGACGAGAGCGAGCTAAAAGGGCTAGAGTATAATGAACTAGTAGAAAAAATAGCGCAAATTTTAGAGGTTAGATATAACGAAAAGATGAGCGTGCTAAATGAAGAGCAAAGAAAAGATATAGAGAAAATTTTATACCTTCAAGTGCTTGATAATGCGTGGAGAGAGCATCTTTATCAGATGGATATCCTAAAAACTGGCATCGGTCTAAGAGGGTATAATCAAAAAGATCCGCTAGTTGAGTATAAAAAAGAGAGCTACAACCTCTTTATGGAGCTAGTTGGCAGACTAAAAACTGAGAGCGTTAAAACGCTTCAAATCGTTAGATTTAAGAGCCGTGAGGAGCAAGAAGAGCAAGCTAGGATGATGCTTGAAGCTAGTCAAAATGCTGAAAATGAGACTCTAAACTACAACAATCAAGGCGAAGATGAAAATTTCACACCAGAAAAAAAGATACCAAGAAACGCTCCATGCCCTTGCGGAAGCGGTAAAAAATATAAAGATTGCCACGGCAAAAGTGGCCCTAAAAAAGGCATATTTGCTTAAAATTTCTACTTTTAAGGCGCCAAAGCGCCTTAATCTTTTAAAGGCTATTTGATGACAAGCTTACCAAAGTATCTACTTTTTAAATATTTAAGATTTGATAAAACTCAGCCATTTATCGCTCTAAGCGCCTTGCTCGCCTTTCTTGGTGTGAGCATCGGACTTATGGTTTTAATAGTTGCTATGGCTATTATGAATGGATTTGACAAAGAATTTGAGCGCAAGCTTTTTACGATGAACTACCCTATAACCGTTCAAAGCGCCTTTAAGGGATCGATCGATGATGGCTTTGTAGATGAGTTAAAAGCTAAATTTAGCGACCTTAAATTTAGTCCATATATCAGCACGCAGGTCATCTACCGCTCGGCAAACGCGCTTGAAGGCGGGCTAATTTATGGCGTAAATTTTAAAGATGAAAAGCAGATAAACTCAGTCGTAAACGAAGCTTTAAAAGACAAAGAGTTAGAGGGTTTTGAGATACTTGTGGGAAGCGGCATAACGAGTGAGTTTAGGCTAAGAGATGATGAAAAACTAACTCTTATCTTTACAAAGGCTGATCCGGCTGGCTTTTCACTAACGCCAAAGATGAAGCGCTTTGACATCGGTGGCTCATTTACATCTGGGCTAATCGCCTACGATAAGGCGTTTTCATATACTTCAGTTGATGCTTTGAGAAAAATTTTGGACTATCCAAAGGGCGTTTATGATGGAATTCACATCTTTTCAAGTAAGCCATTTGATGATATAAAAAGAGTGCGCGAGGGGCTTCCAGCAGGCACGGTTGCCATTGGCTGGTGGGAGCAAAATGGCAACTTTTTCTCAGCGCTCGCACTTGAGAAAAGAGCACTTTTCATCGTTTTGATGCTCATTATCCTTGTGGCGTCGCTAAATATCATAAGCTCGCTACTAATGACAGTGATGAACCGCAGGCAAGAAATCGCCTTGCTTCTAGCACTTGGAGCTAGCAAAGGCGAGATAAAAAGAAGCTTCTTTTATCAAGGGCTAGTTATCGGCGGAGGTGGCATTATATTTGGCTTGGTGCTTGGCTTTTTGGGGCTATTTCTACTTGGAAATTTCAACATCATAGACCTGCCAGCTGATGTCTATGGCTCAAGCAAACTACCACTTGAACTCTCACCCCTTGATCTTGTGCTTATCGTAGTTGGAGCTGTATTTATCGTGGCTATCTCGTCTTACTATCCAGCCAAAAAAGCCACAGAGGTAAATGTCCTTCAAACTTTAAGAAATGAGTAAAGCCTGGCAAAGCTAGGCTTTAATTTTAGTTTTTAAAAGCATATTATTGCCAAATATGCTTTTATTTTAATTTGCAATAAATTCTATTTTTTATCTTTTAATAGCTCATCAATTTTTAATTCTTTGCCATTTATATCTAAATGATACTGCGGCTAGACAAATTTTTAGCTTCTTATTGTCTCTATTGTTTATTATGAAATCAAAAAAGTTGCTAATAGTTTTATCAATTTATTTAAACGAACTTAAAAAATCGTGTTTTAAGAAGCTAAAATTTACTACGCTCTTACGTCGTGGTCGATCTTGCACTGAAGGGCTTCATGAACAAGGGTTTTTGCCATGACGCGCTCCTCGCTTATAAGGTGGAAATTCTCGCCTAGCTCGCCAAAGATATCTTTGTTGCCCTCGCCATTTGCTTTGATGATCGTTTGGATATTTGCTCCGTAGTCTTTGATCTTTTGCGCGATCAGCTCAACTCTTTGCTCGTTGCTAACTGTTATGATAACGGCTGCTGCGTCGTCTAAGCAAGCGTTTTCAAGAGTGTTGCTTTGAAGCACGTTTCCTAAAAATACATTTTCCCCGCGGCTTCTGCCAAGCTCAACTAGGCTGATGTCATTATCAAGCACGATGTATAAAAGTTTTGTCTCTTTTAGTCTTAAAACCACCTCTTGACCAAGCCTATCATAGCCAAAGACCACGATGTGATTTTTTAGTTTTTGTGGCTTTAAGGTCTCGTTTGACTCAACTACCACCTCACGCTCTACAAGATCAGCTAAGACATCAAGCTTTTTAAGTATAAAAGGTGTTGCAAACATCGATATAACAGAGGCTGCGATGAAAATTTGAGCTGTTTGGACATCAAGTAAATTTCTAGTAGTCATCAGCCCAAAGACAGCCAGTGCAAATTCACCGATCTGGCAGACACTAAGTGCAGTCTTAGCAGCGACCCTGCGTTTTAAGTAGATATTTAAAACGGCAAAAACGACGATGGCTTTTACGACCATTATGCTAAAGACTAGACCTAGAACTAGCCAGATGTTTGAGAGCACGACTACAAAATTTATCTGCATGCCAACGGTTATGAAAAATAGTCCAAGAAGCAGATCTCTAAAAGGTATGAGATCGACCTCGATCTGGTGCTTATACTGCGTCTCTGCCACCATCATACCAGCTAAGAATGCACCAAGAGAGTATGAAAAGCCAAAGAAGTGAGCTAGCGTGCTGGCGCCAACTACTAAAAAGAGGATAGTTGCGATAAAGACCTCTTGAGAGTTTGTCTGAACGACTTTATAAAATATCCAGTTGATGACGTATTTGCCGAGCAAAAATAGCACAACGATAAGGATAACCGCACTCGTAAATGTTTTTAGCAAAAGCTCATTTATAGAGGCATCTTGCGAGCTAAACATATCTATCATAAGCAAGATCGGGATGACGGCGATATCTTGAAATAGCAAAATTCCAAGTGCCTTTCTACCATAAATTTTACTCACATCGCCGTTGTCATTTAGCGTTTTTAGCACGATCGCAGTTGATGATAGAGCAAAGGCAAGACCTGCGATAAGCGCTGTCTCGTCCTTTAGATGAAGCGCGTAGTAGAGCATCACGCCCATCACAAAGCCGCTTAAACAAACTTGCAGACCGCCATTTAGAAAGACCTCTTTTTTCATGCTCATCAGGTGCTTAAAGCTAAACTCAAGTCCGATCGTAAACATCAAAAATGCGATACCAAATTCCGCGATATGAGAAATTTCATCGTTGCTTTTTAGGTTGAAAAATTCTGATATAAGCGTACCGGTTACGATGTAGCCGATGATGGTTGGTATCTGAAATTTCTTAAAAATGACATTTAACGCGACTGAGATCGCAGCGACAAGCAAGAAGCCTTCTAAAATTTGTTCCATATATTATTTTTTGCCTTCGTAAAATACAAGATCAAAGCTACTTTTTCTCTTCACAAGCGATTTTTTAGTGCTAGTTTGACTGGTAGCTTCGTGTAATTTTTTATTTAACTCATCAATGGTTGCTTCTAAATCGTCAATTTTCTCTTTTAACTGAAGTATCACATCAACACCTGCTAAATTTACGCCAAGTTCGCGGGTCAAATTTAGTATCGTTTTGACGCGATCAACGTCTTTTTGCGAGTAGAGCCTCATCTTGCCATCTGTTCTTGAGGGTTCAACTAGTCCCTCTCTTTCGTATTGTCTTAAAGTTTGTGGATGTATGCTTAAAACCTTTGCTACAACGCTTATTAAAAAAAGTGGTTCTTCGTAATTTTGCATTTTTTACTCCGGTAATTTTTCTTTTAACTCTTTTACTAAGCCCTCGTCAAGCTCACTGATATTTGGAAGTTTTACCCTAGCTTTTAAGTAAAGATCGCCATAAATTCCACTCTTTCTGTTTTGCACGCCGTATCCTTTCAAGCGGATCTTTGTGCCTGTTTTTGAGTTCTCAGCGATTTTGATGGTCACATCTTTTTTATATGTATGTACATTTATCTTGCCGCCAAAGAGCATAGTTTTTAGTGGAATTTCTACATCTTTATATAGATCATCTCCGACTCTTTCATACTCGTCACTTGGCTCAACACTAATGGCAAGTATAAGATCGCCAGTTTGACCGCCAGCACTCTTGCCTTTGCCTTTTATGCGAAGTTTTTCGCCGCCTTCTATACCGCTTGGGATCTTTATCTTGATGCTTTCGCCATTAAAATTTATCTTATGTTCGCCGCCAGTTACAGCTACGTCAAATGGTATAGAAATTTTGGCATTTACATCTAGATCAGCTCCGCCAAAGCCAAATCCACCTCCGCCAAAGCCTTCAAATCCTTCAAAACCTCCGCCAAATCCACCGCTAAATTTAGCGCCGCCTCCGCCAAATCCACCTGAGAAGATATTTTTCAAGATATCGTTTAGATCGCCCATATCGGCTGAACCTCTGGCAAAGTCGTGGAAATTTTGACCGCCAAACATATTATCGCCGTATTGATCATACTGGGCACGTTTTTTCTCGTCACTTAAAATTTCATAAGCAGCGTTTATCTCTTTAAATTTATCCTCTGCTCCTGGGTCTTTGTTGATGTCTGGGTGGTACTTTCTAGCAAGTTTTCTATAAGCTTTTTTTATCTCGTCGCTTGATGCGCCTTTTGAAACTCCTAAAGTTTCATATAAGCTTTCGCTCATATATTCTCCTTATGTTTTTTGACACGGATTATATCACAAAACTTTAGTCTATGCAAGTCAAGTTTATTTTTATTTACAAAGGAGAAAAAAGCGTTAAGATTTTATTTTTAAGCTCTATTTATAATTTCAAGACATTTTCAATTTAAAGGAAAAAAATGAAAAAATTTATGCTAATTTCATTAGCAGCAGCTTCTTTGCTAATGGGAGCTGATATTAAATTTAACGAAGCAAACCAAGATGTAACTAGAGTTTCGCCCTTAAGCGATAAAAATAGTGTGCTATCATACTACGATTCTATCGCTCAGGCAAAACTTTCAGTTGTAAATATCTCGACTACAAAAACAGTAAATAACGCAGGTATCGAGCAGATGTTTAATGACCCGTTTTTTAATGAATTTTTTGGATTTAACTTTGCAAAACCAAAAGAGAAAGAAAAGACAACTTCTCTTGGCTCTGGCGTCATCATCTCAAATGACGGCTACATCGTTACAAACAACCACGTCATCGAAGATAGCGACCAGATCGTTGTGACCTTGGCAAATGGTGGCAAGGAGTATAAAGCTAAGCTAATAGGCAGCGATCCAAAAACCGATCTAGCCGTTATAAAGATAGAGGCAAATGGGCTAAATGCGATAACATTTGCTGACTCGTCAAAGCTACTTGACGCGGACGTAGTCTTTGCCATAGGCAATCCTTTTGGTGTAGGCGAGAGCATCACTCAAGGCATTGTTTCAGGGCTAAATAAAGACAACATAGGACTTAATCAATATGAAAATTTCATCCAAACAGACGCCTCTATAAACCCTGGCAACTCAGGTGGTGCTTTGGTTGATAGTAGGGGCTATTTAGTCGGTATAAACTCAGCCATACTTTCAAAAAGTGGTGGCAACAACGGCATAGGCTTTGCGATCCCATCAAATATGGTAAAAGATATCGCTAAAAAGCTGATAACTGACGGCAAGATCGAGCGTGGATTTATCGGCGTTACGATAGCAAATTTAACCGATGAGCAAAAAGAGCTTTACACAAATAAAGAGGGCGCACTAATAAGCGGCGTAGAGCAGGGCATGCCAGCAGATGAAGCAGGGCTAAAAAGAGGCGACTTGGTCATTTCAGCAAACGGCAAAGCTATCAAAAATGCAAATGATCTTAAAAATTTCATCGGCTCACTAACTCCAAATAGCAGCGTTGATATAACTTACGAGCGATCAAATAAAATCATGAATACAAAAATCAAGCTTGTAAATATGGATCACAACGCAAAAACAGCCTCAAAAAGCGTCATCATAGAAGGTCTTAGCGTTAGTAATCTAAGCGATGAGATAAGATTTAAGTATAAGATCAGCCCAGATACTCAAGGCGTGCTTGTAACTGATGTAAAATCTGGCTCAAAAGCTGAAGACTTTGGCTTTGAAAGAGGTGACGTGATCGTTCAAGTTGGCGAAGAGAGCATAAAAGATATTCAAACATTTGCAAGCACTGTTAAGAATGCAAAAGGCAAAAAGACGCTAGTGTGGATAAACCGCGGTGGCATCATGCAAGGCCTTGTTATAAAATAACCACTTAAGAGCTGAGATTTCAGCTCTTAACTCTTTTAAATTTTTAAAACCTTTATCTGCTATAATCCTTAAAAATAAATTTACAACAGGAAAGATCATGACTAGAATTTTAATGATAGAAGATGATATGGAGCTTGCTGAAATTTTAACTGAATACCTAGAAAACTACGACATAAAAGTAACGACGGCCGAGGAGCCATATATCGGACTATCTACTTTAAATACAAGCGAATTTGACCTAGTTATCCTTGATCTTACGCTCCCTGGCATGGACGGACTAGAGGTTTGCAAAGAGATAAGAAAAAAGCACAATATCCCTATAATCATCTCAAGCGCAAGGCACGATATAACAGACAAAGTAAATGCCCTAGATAACGGCGCGGATGACTATCTACCAAAGCCTTATGACCCACAAGAGCTTCTTGCTCGCATAAAAAGCCATCTAAGAAGGCAGAGCATAGCTCCTGCAAATGAGGCAAGAAATTTAAACAAAGACTTAGTTTTAAAGGAATTTGAGAGGGAAATTTTATTTAAAGGAAGCGTGCTAAATTTAACCGCAGCGGAGTATGACATCTTAAAATATCTGCTTCAAAAAGAGGGTGGGGCGGTCACTAGAGAGGAGCTCATCTACAACTGCGAGAGCATAAATGAAGATAGCTCAAACAAAAGTATCGACGTCATCATCGGCAGAATTCGCCAAAAACTAAATGAAAATCCAAAAGAGCCAAAATACATTCACGCGATCCGCGGCATCGGCTACAAGTTGGTCCTTTGATGCCAAGATCTTCTATATTTATCACGATAACGTTTATCTTTGGGCTTGCACTCGTTTCGATATTTTTGGCCTTTTTGTGGCTCATGGGTTTTGATAAACAAAACTACACAAGAGAGCTAAATAACAAATACTCAAACGTCGCTAGGACAAATTTGCTCTACATGGGTGGCATCATAAATAAAGCTCAGTACGACCGCCAGCTCTCAAACATCGACATGCCAGAGATCACTGCTAAAAATGAAAAAGAAGAAATTTTAAAAAATGCAGCCGTTTTAGAAGAAATTTCAAGTGATCTAGGATCAAGTGCGATCTTGCTTTATGATAAGCACCATTACCTAAAGATCGAGCATTTAGACGAGCTAAAGCTTTTGATGGATAAAGAATTTCAGCCTTATAGATATGAGGTGATAAAGGCTGTGTTTTTGGTGGTTGCGGTCATTTTGCTTGCTGCTTATATCTTTGTCATCTATAAGATAAAGCCGCTTAGAAAGCTAAAGCGTCAGATCGTGAAATTTGCAAATGGCGAGCTTGATGGCGTACAAAATGTCGGTAATGGCAAGGATGAAATTTCTGAAGTTTCAGAGGCATTTTATGAGGCTGTTTGTCAGATCAAAGCGCTAAATGACTCAAGGCATCTTTTCTTAAGAAATATCATGCACGAGCTAAAAACGCCTATCACAAAGGGGCTGATCGCCGCTCAAATGATAGAAAAAAGCAAAAATCAAGAGAGACTCATCTCTGTCTTTCACAAGCTTGAAAATTTGATAAACGAGCTTGCAGCGATCGAGCAGATCACTTCAAAGATAGGACTTACCAATAAAACGCCTTGTCTTATGAGAGATCTCATCGATGAAGCTATCGATATAGCGATGGTTGAGAAGGAGCATGTTGGTATCAGCGAGCTTGATGAGGTTAGGGTGATGGTTGATTTTAAGCTATTTTCGGTCGCTATAAAAAATATGATAGATAATGGCATAAAGTACTCAACCGATAAGCATGTAAATATTATGGTTAGCAAGGATCATATGAAATTTATAACTCAAGGTGAGAAGCTAAAAAATGACCTTGACTTTTACATCCAGCCATTTATCAAGGGCGAGGATGCGCAAAAGAGCTTTGGTCTAGGTTTATATATAGTTAGCAACATCCTTGAGGCTCATGGACTAAAATTTGGCTATGAATACAAAAATGGAATGAATGTCTTTATTTTTGAAAATTTACAAGATATAATAGCGACGTAAAATCAAAACCGCAAAAAAAGGAGTGTAAAAATGGCGGCAAAAATCTTCTCGGCAGTTGATATTTTATCAATAATCGATCTTGAGATAGCTTTTATAAAGCGATACAAAAACGTAAAGGACTATGCGAAAAATTTATCTTTGATATATTTTTCTTTGCCAAATAGTAAAGAATATGGCGAAATTTTTGAAAAAATCCTAAGACAAACTGACGTTGTCATAAGAGAAAATGAACACTACGTAGTCGTGCTTCACGGCACAAACGAAAGAGGCGCTAGCGAGCTACTAACTGGCATACAAGAGTTTTTAAACGCTGAGCCGATCGATCTAGTAGTCACCTATCCAAAAGATGGAAAAGATGCAAAAGAGCTTGCTATAAAACTTCAAGATGAGATAAAAGACAACTACGGTGTCTTGCTCGAGATGCTTGTAAATCAAGATAAATTTGAAGTTTTTGAAAGTATAATTTAATATAATTTTGTGGAGTTTGTTTGGAGAATTTACTACTATTTTTTGCAGTTTTGCTTATAACTAGCATTCTTTTAAGTAAGATCTCTGATAAATTTGGAATTCCATCTTTAATAATATTTTTAGGTGTTGGTATGCTGGCTGGCTCAGACGGCTTGCTGGGTGTAAATTTTGATGATCAAGTAATCGCTCAAAATGTCGGTATGCTGGCACTCATATTTATACTTTATGCTGGTGGGCTAGATACTGATTTTGCAGCGATTAAGCCTATTTTTGGCAGAGGTTTAGCGCTTGCTACACTTGGTGTTTTCTTAACCGCGCTAGCTATCGCTCCAGTAGCAAAATATCTGCTTGATTTTACCTGGGCGGAAGCCTTTTTGCTAGGCTCCATTATCTCTTCGACAGACGCAGCAGCGGTATTTGCCATACTAAGAGCCAAGAAAATTTCACTTAGAAATAGCATTGCACCATTGCTTGAACTTGAATCTGGCTCAAACGATCCAATGGCGATATTTCTAACTATGACGATCGTTCAAATGATCTCACTAAATACCACGCCGACAGTATCTGAGTGGGCTATTACGCTAGTTAAGCAGTTTGGCATAGGTATTGCTATGGGCTATTTATTTGGCGTTGCTTTGCCAGCCATCTTTAATAGACTTCGCCTAAAAAGCTGGGGCCTTTATCCGGTTTTTTCTATCGCTTGGATATTACTTTTATATACGCTTTGCTTTAAAATCGGTGGCAATGGCTATTTGGCTGTTTATATTGCTGGAATTTTTATAAATAAAAAAGAGTTTTCTCACAAGAAAAATTTAGTCGGTTTTCACGATGGTATCGCTTGGACTATGCAAATAGTTGTCTTTTTGACGCTTGGTCTTTTGGTAAATCCTTCCGAGCTTCCAGCAACAGCACTAATGGCGCTTGTTTTGACCTTGTGGCTTATGTTTTTTGCAAGACCACTTGGTGTTTTTGCATCGCTTGCATTTTCAAAATTTAAGATAAATGAGCAAATTTTTATCTCTTGGGTTGGACTAAGAGGTGTTGTGCCAGTTGTGCTAGCTACCTATGTTTATGTCGATGGCGTACGTGGTGCGGATATGATTTTTAACATTATATTTTTTATGGTTTTGATTTCGATTTTGATACAGGGCATGTCGCTTGGCTTTGCAGCTGATAAATTTAAGGTCAAAGAGAGCGAGCAAGAGGATGTTAAGGCAGTGGAAAACTCTCCGATCTTAAGCTACACGCTTCACCAGCACACCATCCACCATGGCTCAAAACTAATTGGCAAAGATTTGGCTCAGCTTGAGCTTCCAACTGAGTTTTTAATAATCCTAATAAAGCGTAAAAACGAGTATCAAAAGCCAACTGGCTCAACAATCTTTGAAGAAAATGACCTATTACTGATACAATGCGAAAATCAAGTGCTTTATCAAGATACGATTAAGTATTTGACTTATTAAAATTTTGATAAAACTTGCCACATTTCATTTCTCTTTGTAAATTTTAAAACTTTACTCACTCGCCTTAGCAGGCTACTAAATTTAGGCTACACTTCGTTTAGCACTAAATTTAGAGCCGTGATATGCTCGCTCATAAATTTTAAAATTTAATGAAAACTTTTGTTAAATTTCTAACTATTTATGCTTTGCTTCGTGCTCTAGTAGCCAAATTTTAGTTGGCATACCTTCGCCGCCTGAGTAGCCACCAAGGCCGCTGTGAGAGAGCACTCTGTGGCAAGGAACGATGATGGGCACTGGGTTTTTGGCATTTGCTGAGCCTGCTGCTCGGTAAGCGTTTTTATGGCCTGCGGCAAGTGCTAGGGCTGCGTATGTGGTCGTTTCGCCGTATGGCACTTTTTGTAAAGCATTATAAATTTTGGCTCTAAATTTGGTCGTTTTTACATCAAGTCTAACACTAAATTTTTTAAGCTCGCCCTTAAAATAAGCCTTTAGCTCATCCAAACAAAGCTTTAAATTTTCATCTTTTACCGCTACTTTTTCAAATTTGTCTACAAAATTTATCTCACAAATTCCATTTTCACTAGCAACGATCTCTAAAATTCCAATGGGTGATTTTAGGTAGGCTTTTGACACATTTGCTCCTTGAAATTTGAAATTTTGGGCAAATTTTACTTTAGATTGTTTTGCTTTTTGATAAAATGCAAGCAAAATCAGCGATTTTGGACTAAAACTGGCAAAATCACAAAGGAAATTTATGAGCTTTTTTACCGACTACGAAAAACACGTGAGTGAGCGAGAAAAAGGGGGCGTGCCACCGCTTGCGCTAAATGCCAAGCAAACAAGCGAAATTTGCGAGCTGATAAAACTTGCTGGCAACTCTAACGGCGATGAAAAGGCGCAAAACGAGCTAAAATTTCTTATAAATTTACTCACTAATCGTGTAAATCCAGGCGTTGATGACGCGGCAAAGATAAAGGCAGAATTTCTTGGCGAAGTTATAGAAGGCCTTAAAATAGACGGGCTTGACGCGGTTCGTGCAATTAAAATTTTAGGCAAGATGCTTGGCGGCTACAACGTAGAAATTTTAGTGCGAGCTCTAAAAAATAGCGATGAAACTATCGCACAAGCTGCGGCAAATGAGCTAAAAAATATCATTTTGGTACATGAGCATTTTGACGAGATCGCAAAGCTAGCAAATAGCAATAAATTTGCAAAAGAGGTGCTTCTTTCTTGGGCAAACGCCGAGTGGTTTACGCATAAAAAGCCACTTAGCGAGTGCATAAAGGCAGTGGTTTTTAAGGTGCCTGGCGAGACAAATACAGATGATCTAAGCCCCGCAAGCGAGGCCTATACAAGGGCTGACATACCGCTTCACGCAAAAGCGATGCTTGTTAAAAAGATGCCTGAGGGCTTAGAAGTCCTAAAAGAGCTAAAAAGTCGCGGCAAGAGCGTGGCGTATGTTGGTGACGTGGTTGGCACTGGTAGCAGCAGAAAGAGCGGTATAAACTCTATCCAGTGGCACCTTGGCGATGAGATAGAGGGCGTGCCAAACAAAAAAACTGGCGGCATCGTGATCGGCACGACCATAGCTCCGATATTTTTTAACACCGCCGAAGATAGCGGCGCACTGCCGATAGTTGCAAACGTAAATGAGCTAGAAATGGGCGATGAGATAGAGATTTATCCATTTAAGGGCGAAATTTATAAGCTAGCAGGCAACGAAAAAAAGCTCGTGGCAAATTTTAAACTAAGCCCAAACACCCTAAGTGACGAGATAAGAGCAGGCGGCAGGATACCTTTGATGATAGGTAGGCAAGTCACCAAAAAGGCCAGAGAGGCTTTGGGACTTGGCGAGGAGCAAATTTTCATAAAGCCAGATCAGCCAAAAGAGCTAGGCGGTGGCTATACGCTCGCTCAAAAGATGGTCGGCAAGGCTTGCGGCAAGGATGGCGTGAGAGCTGGGGCATACGTGGAGCCTGAAATTTTGACCGTTGGCTCGCAAGACACCACAGGGCCGATGACTAGAGATGAGATAAAAGAGCTTGCTAGCCTTAGTTTTGGGGCTGATTTTGTCTTGCAAAGCTTTTGCCACACGGCTGCTTATCCAAAGCCAAGCGACCTTGAGATGCAAAAGAGCCTGCCTAAATTTATGACGCTTCGCGGTGGAGTTAGCCTAAAACCAGGTGACGGCGTCATCCACTCGTGGCTAAACCGCATGGTCTTGCCTGACACGGTGGGCACCGGTGGCGATAGTCACACGAGATTTCCTATTGGCATTAGCTTTCCAGCGGGCAGCGGCCTAGTTGCGTTTGCAGCGGTGCTTGGAATGATGCCGCTAAATATGCCAGAGTCAGTTTTGATCAAATTTAAAGACGAGCTAAAAGAGGGCGTGACGCTTCGTGATCTTGTCAATGCGATACCTTATTTTGCTATCAAAAAAGGGCTTTTAAGCGTTGAAAAGAAAAACAAAAAGAATATTTTTGCGGGCAAAATTTTAGAGATAGAAGGGCTTGAGAGTCTAAAAGTGGAGCAGGCGTTTGAGCTAAGTGACGCTTCGGCTGAGCGCTCGGCGGCTGCTTGTGTGGTAAATTTAAGTGAGGCTAGCGTCGCGGAGTACGTTCGCTCAAACGTTGCGCTAATAGACGCGATGATAAAAGCTGGGTATGAGAGCCATGAAACGCTTGCTAGACGAAAAGAAAAAATGCAAAAATGGTTAGAAAACCCAACTCTTTTAAGGGCCGACAAGGACGCAAGATATGCTGAAATTTTAGAGATTGATTTATCCAAGATAGATGAGCCGATCCTCGCCTGTCCAAACGACCCAGACGACGTGGCAACGCTAAGTGAAATTTTAGCTGATAGCAAAAGAGCACACGATATCGACGAGGTCTTTGTGGGTAGCTGTATGACAAATATCGGGCATTACAGGGCGCTTGCTAGAATTTTGGAGCGTGAGAGTAAGCTCACTACTAGGCTTTGGATCGCTCCGCCAACTAAGATGGATAAAAAGACGCTTGAAGATGAGGGCGTTTATGAAATTTTTAAAAGGTTAAATGCTAGGACAGAGGTGCCAGGCTGCTCGCTTTGCATGGGCAATCAAGCAAGAGTAAATGACAATGCCGTTGTTTTTTCGACCTCGACTAGAAATTTTGACAACAGAATGGGCATGGGTGCAAAGGTCTATCTAGGAAGTGCTGAGCTAGCCGCTGTATGCGCGTTACTAGGGCGTTTGCCAAGCGTTAGCGAGTATAAAAAAATAGTAAGAGATAGCCTTAGTTTAAACAAAGATCAAATTTATAAATACCTAAATTTTAATGAAATAAGCGAGTTTAGTATATAAATTTGTTACAATATCGCGAAATTTTAAGGAGCTTTGATGAAAAAAGTAGCTTTTTTTCTCTTTTTTAGCAGTTTTCTTTTTGTAAATTTACACGCATTAGAGTGCAGTGATCTTGCTAAAAAAGAGAGCTTTAAAACTACTCCAAACGAGCTTGCTTACGCGAATGAGGGGCTATTTTATTGCGATGGCTCGCTTTTAAATTTAAAAGAGGTAAAAGAGCTTTTTGATGCGAGTGTGGCTGTTAGAAGCGAGTCTCAAAGCTGTGTTGGCGAGGGCGTTTATAGAGAAAATTTAAATAAATTTAGATGGATCTTGCTAAAAGCTTCGTTTGCCCCTGATATCTATCAAAAAGAGCTTGCAAAGCCAGAAGTGGCTGAGGCTCAAAAAGACGCTCAAATGGAGTACTTTAGATACTGGGCGAATGAGAGCTTGTTTAATTTCTTAAAATATAAAAAATTCAGCGAAGCTTATAAAAATGCTCAAACTCCGCTGGTTAAATTTTATGAGGCTTTAGGCGTTGATAGCGCAAGTGCCGCTTACTACGCAACTAGCGTGATAAATGAGTTTTTAAGCTTTAGCGTTGGCAAAAATGTAAATAAAGCTAAAATTTTAACTTCTGAGCAAAAGATGATGGCTCAAAAGCTAAGTCAAGACGAGCTTGCAAATTTGCTTTATTCTAAAAATTTCACCACCGCAGAGCTTACAAATTTACTTGATATCGCACTGCTAAATGACAAAAGTAGCGAGATGATAGAAGAGATCATAAGGCGCGGGGCTGACGTAAATTTAGGCGATGAAACGCCGCTATTTTTTGCTCTTAAAAATTTAGAAAATGTGAAAATTTTGCTTAAAAATAGAGCCGATGTAAATCACAAAAATTTCTTTGGCAAAAGTGCGCTTTTTTATGCTGTGCAGTTTGAGGATGCGCCTCTTTGCGAGCTTTTGCTAAAGAGCGGAGCCAATGCAAACGAGAGCTACATCGACGAGCAGTCTAAGATGAATATGATAAATTTAGGCATGATGCAAGTAGAGGATACGTGCGGCCTAGAGCATACAAACAGAAGCGTTTTTATGCATGCAGCAGCTCACGCAACGCCTGAAATTTTAAAGCTTTTGATAGATAACGGCGCTGATATAAACGCCACTGATGATGCGGGATTTAACGCGCTTGATTATGCGATTAAAGATAAAAACGAAAAAAATATTAAATTTTTAGAAGATCTTGGCTTAAAGCCAAATTTTAATTAGGAAGAGATATGAAAAAGACAGCTTTTGTGACAGGTGCGACATCTGGCTTTGGCGAGGCGATCGCTAGAAGACTCTCAAAAGAGGGCTACAAGATAGTAGCTCTTGCAAGGCGCGAAGATAGGCTAAAAAAGCTAGCAAGTGAGCTTGGCGACACGCACATTATCGTAGCTGACATACGTGATAAAAAGGCTGTTTTTGACGCAGTTGATAGCCTGCCTGATAAATTTAAAGATATCGAAGTGCTTGTAAATAACGCTGGACTTGCCTTGGGACAAGAAAAGACGATAGACGCAAAGGTAGAGGACTTTGAGACGATGATAGACACAAACGTAAAGGGTCTCATCTACTCTACAAAGGCGGTTTTGCCACTACTTTACAAGCAAGAAAAGGGCTATATCTTTAACCTTGGCTCAACAGCTGGCTCGTGGCCGTATCCTGGTAGCAACGTTTATGGCGCTACAAAGGCCTTTGTAAAGCAGTTTAGTCTAAATTTAAGAAACGATCTAGTTGGCACAAATATCAGGGTGACAAACATCGAGCCAGGTCTTTGTAAGACTGAATTTAGCGAAGTTAGATTTAAGGGCGATAAGGCAAAGGCTGATAGCATCTATGAGCATACAAATTTCATCACAGCTGAGGATATAGCGACCATTTTGCTTAACTGCCTAAATATGCCTGAGAGTGTAAATATAAACAGGGTCGAAGTCATGGCAAATACGCAGACTTGGGCTGGGCTTGCGATAGAAAAATTTTAAGGAGTTCTTGTGAGACAAATTTTATTATTACTATTTTTTAGTGCCGCGCTTTTTGGTGTTGATCCAGAAGTGGCAAAGAGAAACGCTGAAATTTACGGCGTATTCACGCTTATACCGCCTGTTGTGGCAATAGCACTTGCTTTTATCACAAAAGACGTTATATTGTCGCTATTTATCGGTGTTTTTAGCGGAACGTTTCTCATAAATATCATCAATGAAAACGTCTTTATGGGCATCGTAAAAGGCTTTACTGGCATCGTTTCAAGGGTCGTTGACTCGATGGCTGACAAGACCGACTCAGGCATCTTGCTTCAAGTGCTTTGTATAGGCGGTGTGGTCGCACTTATCACAAAGATGGGTGGCACAAAGGCGGTTGCTCTTTGGCTTAGCAAAAAGGCAAAAACTGGCGTTTCAGCTCAAATTTCAACTTGGCTTATGGGTATCTTTGTATTTTTCGATGACTACGCAAACGCCCTAATCGTTGGTCCTATCATGAGACCAATAAGCGATAAATTTAAAATCAGCCGCGAAAAGCTAGCCTTCATCATCGACGCTACTGCAGCTCCGATCGCTGGTATCGCTATCATCTCGACATGGGTCGGTCTTGAAGTCTCACTCATCGAAAAGGGCTACGAGCTTATCGGCGAGACTGACATAAACGCTTATTCTATATTTATCGAGACCATTCCATATAGATTTTACAACCTCTTTATCTTGTTTTTCATCGTCTGCACAGCCTTGATGCAACGCGAGTATGGTCCTATGCTAGCAGCTGAAAGACGCGCTAGAAGAGGCGAGCTTCACTCAGGCAAAACTCAAATTCAAGACCTTGAAGATAAGACTCTTGAGCCAAAAGAGGGCGTAAAACTAAGCGCTTCAAATGCGATAGTGCCGCTTCTTGTGCTAGTTATCGGCGCATTTACTAGCTTTTATTTTAGCGGTCTTGCTGCACTTGAGGGCGATACTCTTAAAAATGCACTTGCAAATCCACTTTCATTTTCAACATTTAAAGATACTTTTGGCGCAGCTGACTCTGCTACATCGCTATTTCAAGCAGCATTGCTCGCTAGTATAGTAGCTATCGTCATGGGCGTTTGGCGCAAAATTTTTGATGTAAAAGAGGCCATTAGCACATGGGTAAAGGGCTGGAAAACTATGATCATCACGGTCGTCATCTTGCTTCTTGCTTGGAGCCTTAGCGCGGTTATTAAAGAGCTTGGCACTTCAAGATATTTGGTTGATCTACTAAGTGATTCAACGCCTAAATTTATCTTGCCAGTGGCTGTTTTCATTCTTGGCTCATTTATCAGCTTCTCAACTGGCACCAGCTATGGCACAATGGGCATTTTGATGCCTCTTGCTATCCCGCTAGCTTATGCAGTGGGCAAAAACTACGGCTTAGATGGCGATGCGATGCACGCTTATATGATCGTAAATATCTCAAGCGTTTTAACTGGCGCTATCTTTGGTGACCACTGCTCGCCGATATCAGACACTACGATACTTTCATCAATGGGCGCAGGATGTAGCCATATCGATCACGTCTCAACGCAGATGATCTACGCACTTAGTGTTTGTGCGGTTTGTGTGCTTGTTGGCTACTTGCCTGTAGCACTTGGTCTAAGCGTTTGGATCGCACTTCCTTGCGGATTTTTAGCGATCTGGGCTTTGGTTAGATTTGTCGGTAAAAAAGTCGAAGAGAAAGCGGCATAAATTTGGACTGCAAATACCTAAAAGAGTGCGGATCATGCACTCTTTTTACCCCTTATAGTGAGCAAATTTCATTTAAAACTGATCTTATCAAGCAAAATTTCTCCCCATTTTATGATGGCAAATTTGATGTTTTTAGCTCAAGCCCAAAGCACTACCGCACGAGGGCTGAGTTTGGCATCTGGCACGAGGGCAGCAAGCTTAGCTATACGATGCACGCAAGCGAAAAAGATAAAAAGGTCTTCATAGATGAGTGCCCAAAGGTTTGCGAGCAAATTTCACATCTCATGCCAAGGCTACTTGAGAGCTTGCAAGATGATGAAATTTTACGCACAAAGCTCTTTGGAGTGGAGTTTATCGCCTGTAAAAGCGGCACCTTAGTCACGCTTCTTTATCACAAAAAGCTTGATAGTGAGTTTGAAGCGGCGATGAAAATTCTAGCTAGCAAGCTTGATGCGATGATCCTAGCTAGATCTCGTGGTCAAAAGCTTCTTAGCGGTGAGCTAAATTTAGTTGATGAGCTAAATATTGATGGGCAAATTTATAAATTTAGCCTAAGTGAAAATGCCTTTATCCAGCCAAATAAAGCGGTAAATGAGAAGATGATAGCTTGGGCAAAAGAGTGCGTTGAGGGTGGCGCTGACTTGCTGGAGCTCTACTGCGGACATGGGAATTTTACTATCCCGCTTTCGTTTAAATTTAAAAACGTTCTTGCCACTGAAATTTCAAAAAGCTCGATCGCAAATGCCCTTAAAAACTGCGAGCTAAATGGGGCAGAAAATATCAAATTTTTGCGAATGGACGCTGATGAGCTGATGAGCGCATTTGCTGGCGTTAGGGAGTTTAACAGGCTAAAAGAGATAAAATTAAGCGACTTTAACTTCTCACACGTCCTTGTCGATCCGCCTCGCGCAGGACTAAGTGAAAGCGTCATAAATTTCATTAGAAATTTCAAAAACATCATCTACATCTCGTGCAACCCAGAGACACTAAAAGAAAATCTAAATGAGCTTACTAAAAGCCATAAAGTGATAAAATTTGCGCTCTTTGATCAGTTTGCAAACACTCATCACATCGAGTGTGGCGTGCTGCTTAGGGCAAAAGAATAAATTTAAAAAGGAAAATTTAAAAAAATGGTTTCATTAAATAAAATCATCCAAGCAAAGATAACGATCGGTCATTTCGTGACCAAGACCCCATTTGCGCAAAGCGCGAAGCTTAGTAAAATTTTGGGCGCAAATGTCTATTTGAAAGAAGAAAATTTACAAAGAACGGGCGCATATAAGATAAGAGGCGCATATAACAAAATAGCTAGCCTAAGCGACGAGGAGAGAAAACGTGGCGTCGTGGCTGCAAGCGCTGGCAACCACGCTCAAGGCGTAGCTATAAGTGCAAAAGAATTTGGCGTGCACGCTTGTATCGTCATGCCAGAGTCTACGCCACTTTTAAAGGTAGCTGGCACGAAGGACCTTGGCGCAGAGGTCATTTTAAAGGGCGATAACTTCGACGAGGCATACGCTTTTGCGGTGAACTACGCCAAAGAAAAGGATATGACCTTTGTTCATCCATTTAACGACGAGTATGTTATGGCAGGGCAGGGCACTGTGGGTCTTGAGATGCTTGATGAGATAAGCGACCTTGATATGGTTGTAGTGCCAGTTGGCGGTGGTGGCTTGGCTAGCGGCGTGGCAAGCTGTATAAAGCAAGTCAATCCAAAAACTAAAGTCGTTTGCGTCGGCGCAAAGGGCGCTCCAGCGATGTTTAACAGCTACGGCGCTAAAAAGAGCATAAACTCAAAGTCAGTTCGCACTATAGCTGATGGCATCGCTGTGCGTGATGCGAGCGAGATAACGCTTAAAAATATCGTTGAGTGCGTGGATGAGTTTGTGCAGGTCGATGATGAGGAGATCGCAACTGCGATTTTATTTTTGCTAGAGACGCAAAAGATCGTAGTTGAGGGAGCTGGTGCAGCTGGCGTGGCAGCACTTATGCATGATAAGATCAAATTTAAAAAAGGCGCAAAGATAGGCGTGGTGCTAAGTGGCGGAAATATCGATGTTCAAGTGCTTTCTATCATCATCGAAAAGGGTCTTATCAAGTCTCACCGCAAGATGACCTTGCAAATCACACTTGTAGATAAGCCAGGAGCGCTCATGAGCCTAACTGATAGCCTAAAATCAGCAAATGCAAACATAGTTAAGATCGACTATGACCGCTTTTCAACAAAGCTTGACTACGGCGATGCAAGCATCACTATCACGCTTGAGACAAAAGGGCTTGAGCATCAAGAAAAGATCAAAGATACGCTTAATAAAAATGGCTTTTCTTTCACTCAACTCTTCTAAATTTATAAGCTCGCTACCTTTTAAAGTAGTGAGCATTAACTTTCATTAAATTTACAGGACTAAAATTTCGCAAATTTATTCAAGGATGAGATATGAAAAAGTGTTTATTAAGCCTTGCGTTGTTTTGCACTTTAGCTTTTTGTGCCGATGATGAGGTGGTTAGCAAGCAAAACGATCAAGTATGGATAGGAGCTATGGGTGGATGCAAGCTTTATGTATTTTCACTAAAGACGACTGACGCGCCAGTAGATAAGCTAATAGCCAAAGATGAGGCGCAAAAAGAGCTTGTGGCAAATACTAAAAATTTACCAAACAAACACAACGTAATGTTTGCAAAGTGCGAGGACTACACGGCACTTATAGATAGCGGCTATGAAGATAGCTTGAAAATTTTAAAGTATGATCTGCAAACTTTTGGCAATATAAAGCCAGAGGATCTAACCTATGTCATCATCACGCACGCTCATCCTGATCACATAGGTGGGCTCATAGATGGAGGCAAAAAGACATTTAAAAACGCCAAGCTTCTTATAGATGAAAAGGAGTGGGGCTACTGGATGAAGGGCAAAGACGAGAGGACAAAAGAAATTTTATCGCTTTATAAAGATGATAAGAGCTTTTTTGACCATAAAAAGCCGCTATTTAACGGGGCGCTAAAGATTATGGCTATCCCAGCCTACGGCCACACTCCAGGGCACAACATGATAAGCTTTGAGACAGATAACGACAAGATCATCTTTATAGCTGATCTTCTTCACGTCCTAGCAGTGCAAGAGGTCGAGCCAAGCATATCTATCACTTATGATGTAGATCCAGCCCAAGCTGCCAAAACAAGAGAAAAGGTGCTTGATGGCTTGGAGGACGAGACTACAAAGATAGTGGGAGCTCACATGCCTTATAAGAGCCCTATCACCTTGCCAGAGTGATAAATTTCTTTTGCTTTACAAATTTAGGATAAAATGCGGGCTTTAAAGGAGAAAATATGAGCGAATACGCAAATTTGATATTAGCTATCTTGCTAGCTATTTTGGCATTTGCATTTTATAGGTCAAACAAAGCGCTAAAAAAGGCAAAAGATGATAGCGAAAATGTCTCAGTCAGCACTGAAATTTCGCAGCTAAAAAGCATCGGCGAGCTATCTGTTTTTCAGGTGTATAGCAAAGAGATCGTCACAAAGACAGATCATGCGTTTGGAAATTTTGGCAAAGAGTATCTAAGGTGGCTGGTAAGCGAGAAGAAGCTTTCGATGATATTTGAGTTTGAGATAAATTTCATCTACGACCTAACTAGCCCTAGACTTGAGATCATGCAGATCGCAAACTCTAGCTACAAGATAAAAATGCCTCCATGTAAGTATAAATTTTCAATCGCAGATATGAAATTTTACGATGAAAAAAATGGCAAATTTATACCATTTTTGTTGCCTGACTCGCTAAATGGCTTTTTTGGTAGCACTTTTACAGAAGAAGATAAAAATAGACTAATCGAAGAGGCCAGAAATGAAGTCAAAAAGATGAGCGTTCGCCTTATCTCGCAGCTTCAAAGTAAAATTCATAAATCAGCTCGCGACACGCTTGAAGCGATAGCTAAGAGCTTTGGCGCAAACAAGGTCGAGTTTGTCTTTGACGATAGCGATGATCATATCAATGAGCAATTAAATTTAGAAAATATCGCATAAAAGCAAAATTTAAAGGAGAAAAAATGAGTGTAAATTCACAAGAGGTCACACAAGCACCTGGTAACAACACAGTCTTTCAAACATGGGTTTTAAAAGGCGACAAAAAATCATGTAAAGAGGGCTTTGCTAAGCTTTGTGCTTTAGTTGTAAATTTAAACAAAACTGCTAAAGTTAGATTTGGCGCAAACGAAAATGTAAACTGCGTCCTTGGCGTGGGTCATGATGCTTGGAAAAAGCTTGAAATTTCAAAAGAATTGCCAAAAGAGCTTGTAAATTTTAAAGCTATCAAAGGCGATAAACATGAAGCTGTTAGCACAAAGGGCGATATCCACATCCACATCCGTGCGCTAAATGCGGCTGATTGCTTTGACATGGCGCAAAATATCAAAGAAGTTTTGTTTAAATTTGCAGAGCTTACAGATGAGACTCAAGGCTTTAAGTACCACGACGGCAGAGCGATAATTGGCTTTGTCGATGGCACTGAAAATCCTGATGGCGAAGATAGAGACCTTTTTGCAAAAGTAGGCAAAGAGGATGCTAAATTTAAAGGCGGAAGCTATGTTTTCGTGCAAAAATACTTCCATAAAATGCAAGAGTGGAACGCCACAAGCGTAAGCGAGCAAGAAAAGGTTATAGGCCGCTCAAAAGAGTATGACATCGAGATGGACGAGAGCGTAAAACCTACAAATTCACACTCTTCAGCTGCAAATGTCGGCGACGATAAAAAGGTCGTGCGTGGCAATATGCCATTTACTGAAGGTAGCAAAACAGGCACTTATTTCATCGCTTATGCTAGCACATTTTCAACGGTTGAGCTTATGCTTAAAAAGATGTTTATCGGCGAGCCAAAAGGCAACTCAGATAGGCTGCTTGACTTTAGTACGCCAGTGACTGGGGCTCTCTTTTTTGCTCCTACGCTTGATATGCTTGGTGATTACGAGGGATAAATTTAGATTGGGGCGAAGCAAATTTGCCCCTTTAAATTTAAGAGGATAAAGATGCCAGAGTGGTTTATCTATGCAGCTCTTTCGGCTATTTTTGCTGCACTTACCGCGATCTTTGCAAAGCTTGGCGTAAAGGATATCGATAGCGATTTTGCGACATTTATAAGAACGATCGTTGTCGTTTTTATGCTTATTTTACTTTTAAGCGTGGCTAAAAAATGGCAGCCACTAAGCTCTCTAAGCCCTAAAAACTGGCTCTTTCTCATACTAAGTGGCATAGCTACTGGGCTATCTTGGCTTATGTATTTTAAAGCGATGCAAGCGGGCAAGGTCTATCAGGTAGCGCTGGTTGATAAATTTAGCGTTGTGCTGGCTGTCATTTTGGCTGTTGTCTTTCTTGGTGAGAGGCTAAATTTAAAAGAAATTTTAGCCCTCTGCCTTATCGTATCTGGCGTATTTTTACTCATTTTTAAATAAAATTTTCTGCATTATCCTTAAAGCATATTTTTAATTTTAATTTGTAATTAATCAAAAAGCCCCTAGAATTTGAACGATTTCATTTTGAAGGGAGAAATATGAAAAAAATCATTCTTTCAGCCATCGTAGCTTGTGCTGCATTTGGTGCGGGTATGAACTACACAGATCTCGTAAAGGACGTATATGCTGACGCAAACTCAGCTAAGAGCATAGGCAGGCTGCTACCAACCAACGCAGTTGAAATTTTGCAAACTAGCGGCGACAGAGCGCAGATCAAAGTAAAAGGCTATCAAAACCCAGCCGTTAGCAACGTAGTTTATTTCGCTGATGGCGCGAGGATCATTTCAGTAGCATTTGCAAAAACTGCGCCTTTTGACATCAAAGTGATAAAAGAGGGCAAAAACGGTAAATGGAACGAGGTAGAAACGACAGTTTTTGTTCAAAAAGATGGCTTTAGCACTGACGTAAATGCAATGTTTGCAAAAGCTGATAAGATGTATAAAGAGAGCTGTGGCGTTTGCCATGCGTTGCCTCAAACTACGCACTTTAACGCAAATCAGTGGCCGTCACTTCTAAAATCAATGATCGGCAGAACCGCAATAGAGAAAAAAGACGAGTGGCTAGTTATCGAGTACCTACAAAAACACTCATCTGATGTGAATTTAGGCAAATAAGGAGAACACGATGAACGAGAACAGACGAGATTTTCTAAAAAAAGGTGCAACAGCACTTGCAGCTACACCTTTACTTTCAGGTGTAACAGCTTCAAATTTGTTTGCTGATGAGGTTAAAAAGGGCGTTTTAAAAAATGGCGAAACTCTTACAGCTGCTCACTGGGGCATGCTAAAAGTGACAACTAAAAACGGCATCGCTGTAAAGTCAGAGCCTATCCAAAAAACAAGTGAAATTTACAACCCACTTCAGCACTACACACCAGATATGATCTATAAAAGTCGTATCAAACACACAATGGTAAGAAAGAGCTACTTGCAAAATCCAGATAGCCCAAAACCAGAGCTTCGTGGCATAGACGAATGGGTCGAGGTGCCTTATGAGGACGCGATCAAGCTAGTTGCTAAAGAGCTTAAAAAAACAAGAGCGCAAAAGGGCTTACAAAGCGTTTTTGCAGGTAGCTACGGCTGGAAATCAAGCGGCAATGTGCATAACTCGAGAATTTTACTTCATAGATTTATGAACCTTAGTGGTGGTTTTGTTGGCTCACTTGGCGACTACTCAACAGGTGCTAGCCAGATCATCATGCCTCACGTTGTAGGTAGTATAGAGGTTTATGAGCAGCAAACTAGCTGGCCAGTAGTGCTTGAAAACTCAAAAGTCGTAGTCATCTGGGGTGCAAACCCACTAGCTACTCTTCGCATAGCTTGGACAGCGACTGATGAGCAGGGCTTTAAATACTTTGAGGAGCTAAAAAACAAAAAAGATATCAAGGTTATCGTGATCGATCCTATCAGGTCTGAAACAGCACAATACTTCGACAAAGCTCAGTGGATCGCTCCAGTGCCAAACACCGACACAGCGATGATGCTAGGCATGATGCACTACCTATATGAAAGTGGCAAATACGATAAAGAATTTATCGAAAACTACACTTATGGCTTTGATAAATTCCTCCCATATCTACTAGGCAAGACAGACAACACTCCTAAAAATTTAGAGTGGGCGAGCAAAATTTGTGGTATCGACAAAGATACTTTAAAAGAGCTAGCTGATACATTTGTAAGCAACCGCACGATGCTAATGAGTGGCTGGGGTATGCAGCGCGCTCACCACGGCGAGCAACCACACTGGGCGATGGTAACGCTAGCTGCGATGATCGGTCAGATAGGCCTACCAGGTGGAGGCTTTGGCTTAAGCTACCACTACTCAAACGGCGGCGCACCAACATGCAAAGGCGCAGTCATTGGCGGCGTAAATAGCGCAAGTGTGGGTAAATTTAACGAAAAAGGCGAGTTTATCGGCACTGATACAGGCGAGTTTGACAAACACGGTCGCTTCGTCGCAAAAGCAGCCGCAGTAGCAGGCACAGGTCAAAGCTGGCTACAAAAAGCAACCAACTACGCTTTCCCAGTAGCTCGTATCGCTGATGCGTTGCTTCACCCTGGCAAAGTGATAGATCATGACGGTAAAAAGATCACCTACCCAGACATCGACTTTATCTACTGGGTCGGCGGCAACCCACTAGTTCATCACCAAGATACTAATACAAATTTAAAAGCGTGGAGAAAGCCAAGAACGGTTGTCGTTCACGAAGCTTACTGGACACCGACAGCAAAGATGGCTGATATCGTCTTTCCAGTCACCACAGAGTATGAGAGAAACGACATCACGATGACTGGGGACTACTCAAACATGAACATCGTGCCAATGAAACAAGTCGTTGAAAAATACCGCGAAGCAAAAGATGACTATCAAATTTTCACTGACCTTTGCAAGGCTTATGCTAAAAATTTAGCTATCGCCTACACAGATAACGGCAAAGACGAGTTTGACTGGATCAAAGAGTACTACGACGCAGCCTACGCTCAAGTAAAAGCGGTCCCTGAGCTCGCAAGTGATATGAAGCCATTTGAAGAGTTTTGGAATGAAAACAAACCAGTCACATTTACCTCATCTCAAGATAGTGATAATTGGGTAAGGCTTGGTGAGTTTAGAGAAGATCCTGTGCTAAACGCTCTTGGAACGCCTAGCGGTCTTATCGAAATTTACTCAGATACGATCGAGAAAATGGGCTATGATGACTGCAAGGCACACCCAACTTGGTTTGAGCCGATCGAGTGGCTAGGCATGAAAGACAAACCTGCAAAATACCACATGATAAGCTCTCACCCAACTGACCGCTTGCACTCACAGCTAAGCCAAACTTCACTTCGTGAGAAGTATGCTATCGCTAACCGCGAGCCAGTGTGGATAAACGAAAATGACGCAAAAGAGCTTGGCGTAAAAACAGGCGATTTGGTGTGTGTATTTAACGCTCGCGGCGAGGTACTAGCTGGTGCTTATGTGACTAAAAACATCAAAGAGGGCGTTGTAAAACTAGCTGAGGGCGCTTGGTATGACGGCTTTGATAGTGGCATCTGCAAAAATGGCTCTGCAAACGTGCTAACCATAGATATCCCAACAAGTAAGCTAGCAAACGGCAACATCAGCCACACAGCTCTTGTAAATATCAGAAAATATCAAGGCGATGAAGCACCAAAACTTACAGCATTTTCTGAGCCAAAATTTTCTAAATAATTTCAAAGCAGGGGAGTGATCTCCTGCTTAAATTTATCTTTGCTTATAAAATATCTTTAACTACTTTTTCAAATTTATTTAATTATTGTCATAAATTTAAGAGAAAATTTGAATAATTTTTATTAATTTACATTATTTATTTGTAATTAAAATTTTCTTAAATCACCTAAAATAGGCTATTTGTTAATTAAAGTAAATTTATTGTTGCTTAAATGTAATTTATATTTTCAAGTTATATTTAATTATTAAAGTAATAAAATCCGCTTCGTTTTTTGGGAGAAACAGCCAATATATCGTATCTTGTAATGCAAAGGAATGAAAAATGAATAATCTAAGTATAAAAATAAAGATCCTACTAATTGTAATTTTAAGTCTTATTTGTTTAAGTGCAACAAGTATTTATATTTTAAATGGCGTTTTTAAGAGTAGAAGCCAAGCTGTATCAAGCCTTAATACAGCTGAAGATATCATAAAACAAAGTGAATTTATCCATGAACTTCAAAAAGAGCGTGGCTATAGCGCAGGCTTTATAGCTAATGGCAAAGATTCTGATAAAAATTTAAAAGAGCAAAGAGCTAAAGTTGATAGCGTTTTGTCTAAACTTTCTAACAAAGATGAACTTTCAAGCGAGCTTAATAGCATAAGAGCTAAAGTAGATAGCAAAGAAAGTTTTGCTCTCATAGCTCCTAAATTTCACGATATGATCGAAAATACACTTATATTTGAAAATTCCCTCGCAAGCAGTTCTGAGCCTGATATGAAAGATAACTTGGCTAGAATTTTTAGCATCTCAAAGATCAAAGAGTATTTTGGTATCACAAGGGCGGTGTTAAATGCTGCCTTTATAAAACATAACATCGATAAAAATACATACGTAAATTTGGTTTCATTTAATGCAAATATCAAAAATCTCTTAAATGACTATGTGAAATTTAACGCAGGCACATACGCAGACAGCCTGCAAAAAGAGATCTTGCAAAGTGATGAGTTTAAAAAGATAGATGATATCATCAAAAGTGCTATCGCTACTCCAGATGAGACAGCTAGCAAGTTCGAAGCGGCTAGTTGGTTTCAAAGCATTACAAATTTGATCGATGACTTTAGAAACTATGAGCTTTACTTGTTAAATGATATGAAAGATAAAGCTTTACAAGATATGAGCGAAGCTGGCAACTTAGCTGTTTCTATGGTTATTTTGCTTGCCTGTTTTATACTCTTGCTTGTTTTGGTTTCATTTTTTGTCGGTAAAAATATCATCTCGGGTATCGATAGCGTAAAGGGCGGGCTAAGCGAGTTTTTCTTATATCTAAACAACAAGACAAATTCTGCTAAACTTCTAAGTTTAAAAGGTAAAGATGAAATTTGCATCATGTCGTCGCTCATAAATGAAAATATAGAGGTTATCCAGACGGCAAAAGAGCATGAGAACACCTTCATCCAAAAAGCAAACACCTTTGTAAATGAGATAAAAGATGGCAACTATGAAGCAAACTTAGAAGCTGATACTAATAACCCAGCTCTAAATCAACTAAAAAGCACATTTAAAGATCTACAACTTGCTCTTAAAAATGCAATCTCAAGTAACGGCAAAGATGTACTTGATCTACTTAACACTTATAAAAACCAAGACTTTACAAAAAGACTTGATGATGATGGTAAGATAGCAAGTGGCATAAACTCTCTTGGCATTGAAATCTCTAAAATGCTAAATGACAATCTAAACCAAGCTCAAGTACTAGAAGAAAAAGCTAAACTTCTAGCTGAGTCAGTATCTCAAGTAACAAGCTCAGCAAACACTCAAGCAAATAGCTTACAAGAATCTGCAGCTGCAGTTGAGCAAATGTCTAGCTCAATGAATGCCATCTCTCAAAAGACAGCTGATGTTATAAGACAAAGTGATGAGATTAAAAACATCATAACTATCATTAGAGATATAGCAGATCAAACAAACCTTCTAGCTCTTAATGCTGCAATAGAAGCTGCACGTGCAGGAGAGCATGGTAGAGGCTTTGCCGTTGTTGCTGATGAAGTTAGAAAACTAGCAGAGAGAACTCAAAAATCTCTAGGTGAGATAGAAGCAAATACAAATGTCCTAGCTCAATCAATAAATGAGATGAGTGAATCTATAAAAGAGCAAAGTGAAGGTATCAATATGATAAATCAATCAGTTGCTCAAATAGATCACCTAACAAAAGAAAACGTTGTAATTGCAAACCAAGCAAACGAAGTCACATCAGAAGTAGATGAGATGGCTAAAGCTATAGTTGAAGATGTTAGGAAGAAGAGGTTTTAACTTCTTTCTTTAGAGTTTTAACAAAATCAAATTTGTTTAAATAAGACTACAAAATAAATTATAAATTTTATTGTTAAGGGGGAAGAGGCTTTAATTACGGTCTGCTTGCAGTTGCGAGCTTGCGAAGCAAAAAAGCTCCCTTCCCCCTTAACAATCCCCCAACCCCGACGACGTTAGCGGTGGCATGCAATAGCGCTAACGCACTGCATGCGATTTAAAACTCTAGCAAGTTTAAAATTTGGTGATGTGATATGATCGCTTGCAAATTTTAAAATTTAATGGAAGTTTTTGAAGGTCAAATTTAAATTTCTAGCCCAAGATGAGCTAGAAAAAAATAGAAAATTCTATTCTAAGGCTTGAGCCAGATCAGCTATCAGATCCTCGGCGTTTTCAAGACCTATGCTAACTCTTATCAGCTCTTTTGTGATGCCAGCTTTGATGAGCTCTTCACTGCTTAGCTGCTGGTGGGTCGTTGAGGCTGGGTGTGTGATGAGCGACTTTGTATCGCCGATATTTACTACGATCTTAAAGAGTTTTACGCGCTCTAGCATCTTTTTTGCACGCTCAAAGCTATCAGTCTCAAAGCAAAATAGTCCATTTGCCATGCCATCTTTAAAGTATTTTTGCGCCTTTGCGTGATCCACGTTTTCGGCAAGCCCTGGGTATGCCACACTTTTTATATGTTTGTGAGAGTTTAGAAATTTAGCCACTTTTAGCGCGTTTTGCGAGTGTCTTTCAACCCTAACAGCGAGCGTTTCAAGCCCTTGTATGAGCTGCCAAGAGTTAAACGGAGATATCACAGCGCCGATGTCGCGCACGATAGCAAGCCTCATTCTTAGCGTGTAGATGTCAAAACGATCGGTCATATCAGCATATACGATGTCGTGATAGCTCGCGTCTGGCACGTTAAAGTGCTCATATCTCTTGTTACCTTTTAGCTTTTCGTTTAGGTGATTTGCACTGACGACCACGCCCGCTAGGCTAAGGCCCTGACCGCTCATATATTTGCTAGCGCTATGCACGCAAACATCGACGCCGTGGCGAAGTGGCTGAAAGATGATAGGCGTTGGCACGGTGTTATCGGTGATGCTGATGATGCCATATTTATTTGCGATTTCTACGATCTTTTCGATATTTGGGATAGAAATTTGCGGATTTGAAAGCGTTTCAAAAAATATAGCCCTAGTTTTTTCGTCTATCAAGCTCTCTAGATCATCAGCAGTGTCGCTGTCAAAGACTCTAGCTTCTATGCCAAATCTTTTTAGCGTGTGCGTAAAAAGCACCGTCGTGCCGCCATAAATTTTCTTAGCGATGATGATATTATCGCCTGCTTGGGCTAAATTTATTATGCTGTAAAACAAAGCTGACTGACCGCTTGCAGTCGCTATCGCAGCGGCTCCGCCCTCAAGTGCAGCGACCCTTTTTTCAAAGATATCTGTCGTTGGGTTGCTAAGTCTTGTGTAGATGTAGCCGTTATCTTTTAGATCAAACCTAGCAGCTGCTGTCTCGGCACTTCCAAAGTCATAAGCTGTGCTTTGAAAAATAGGCACAGCCATCGTGCCAAAGCCCCCCTGAGTGTCGTAGCCTACGTGGATCGCAGCGGTTTCTTGCCTCATTTTTGCTCCTTGTTTAAGTAATTTTGGCGTAAATTATACATTAGCAAAGCCAAAATTTAGGGGATAAAATCAAATTTTGATATAATTTGCCAAAAAAAAGGAAAAATTTGAACCAAGTCACGGACAAATTTAAGCGTGTAAAATATCTTCGTGCGCTAGAAAAATTTGCAAAATCAGCGATAAACGGGCTAAAAAGAGATGACTTTGACGAGGCTGAATTTCGCCAAAGAGTGGAGAAAAACGCGAAAGTCATCGAAAAAATAGAGGCTGTTTATCTTGATCAGCCATACTCAAAGGCACTAGAAAATTTTATAAATTTGCTTATCAAAAATGCCTCAAAAGAGGAGCTTTTAAAGGCGGCAAATCTACTTGATAAGCTAAAAAATCAAAAGACATATAAAAAAGTGAAACATAAAAATAAATTTAAGGATGAGGATTGAAAGTAGTTATTTTTGATATGGACGGCACGGTGATCGATAGCGGCGAGGCGATATATAAAACGGTAAATGAAGTAAGAGATGAGCTAAATTTGCCGCCACTTGAAAAAGAATTTATCATAAAAGCGATCAACGAGCCAGGTAGAAATTTAGCCCTTGAGTTTTACGGCATCGACACGCCAAGCAGGAGCTTAAAAGAGGGTTTTGAAGAGAAATTTAAGAAATTTTACGATGAATGTGCGACTACCTATGAGGGCGTAAAAGAGCTTTTGCAAAAGTGTAGAGATGCTCACTATAAGGTCGTTTTGGCAAGCAACGCACCGCATGATACGCTAGAGAAAATTTTAAAGAAAAATGAAATTTATGAGCTATTTGACGAGGTTATCGGCGCTAGCAAGGAGATACCGCAAAAGCCAGATCCTGCGATGCTTCACCTAGCTGTTAGTAAAACAGGAGCCGATAAAGTGATCTTTATAGGAGATAGCCTAAAAGACGAACTGGCGGCCAAAAATGCAAATATGCCTTATGTGCAAGTTTGCTGGGGATTTGGCGAGGAGAGCAAAACTGCGACTTATAATGCTAAAAATGTCAGCGAAGCGTGGGAGATAATATTAAATTTTTAACTTAGTTTTAATTGGCTATAATCTTAAGAAATTTTCAAAGAAACAACGATGATAGATATATTTGAGGGCAGTGCGAGGGATAAATTTTATGACATTTTGTTTAACGCAAATGCCGTTTTGGTTAAAAACGAGATAGATAAAATTTTTGAGAAATTTGTAGCTATGAGCGAGCTTTGCGAAAAACATGGCGTTAGTGAAGATGAGATCAGAAATTTTATTTTCAGCGAACAAGATAAAATTTATAACGGATTAAATGACCTATATATCGAGCTTAGCGGAGAAATTTTAAGCCAAAATGAGTAGAATTTTTGCGCTCATTGCTTTGCTGGTCGCTCTTGTCTTTGCAAAAGAGCCAAATTTTGACCCAAATTCGGTGCATACATTTGAGCTTAAAAAAGATGATTGGGCGCGGGTTTTTATAACTGAAAAGCGAACTCAAAGAGTTGAGACGTTTGACTTTCGCTGGACGCTGTTTGATAGCACAAATATCACTGTGCAGAGCTTTTTTAGGCGCTATCCAAGGCAGATGGTCTTTTCGCTAAGACAAGGACAAAACACCTACATGCAGCGAGTTTTGCCTGATTTTATGATGCCGCCAAACGAGAGCGTGAGTCTTTATATATCATTTATTGATTTTAAGGACAAAAAGGCGCATTTTAGGGTGGCGCTGCTAGATGAGAGCAAGCGTGTGGATGTGGGTTTTAGAGATCCGCACGAGGATAAATAGAAGGATAAAAATGGATAAAATCGATGAAATAATGAGCAAAATTATAAGCGAGCTTGGCTATAAAGAGGCGTTTGAGATGTTTTTAAAGATAAGCTCAGGCAAAAAGCTTCGCTCAAAACTTCTTTTAAAGATCGCAGGCGAGAGTGAAATTTCGCTTAAGCTTTGCGCTATCATCGAGCTCATTCACCTTGCAAGCTTGCTACACGATGACGTCATAGACGAGGCAAATATAAGACGCGGCAAACCAAGCATAAACGCACTTTTTGGTAGTAAAAACTCGGTTATGTTGGGCGACATTCTCTACTCAAAGGCTTATTTTGAGCTTACAAAATTTGATCCAAGCATCGCAGCTGTCATCTCAGATGCGGTCAGTAAGCTAAGCATCGGCGAGATGATGGATGTGAAAATGGCTGAAAATTTTAATGAAAACGAGCAAGAATATTTAAAAATGATCTATTATAAAACAGCTGTTTTGATAGAAGCTACGGCTATTTGTGGGGCAAAGCTAGCTGGCAAAGATAGCGAGAAATTTGGCATTTATGGCAAAAATTTAGGTCTTGCATTTCAGATCGTTGATGATATCTTAGACATCACTCAAGATGAAAAAACGCTTGGCAAACCAGCGCTTAACGACTTTGTCGAGGGCAAAACAACGCTTCCTTACATTTATCTTTATAAGAGCCTAGACGAGGCTGGCAGGGCAAAGCTTAGATCGCTTTGGGCAAAGAAGTTAAATGCGGATGAAATTTCATGGCTAAAAGAAAATTTCGATAAAACTAGCTCACTTAGCAAGGCTGTAAGCGAGGCAAAAAGGCTTGGAGCTGAAGCAATAGAAGCGATAAAAGAGTATAAAAACGCCGAGCTTGAAGGGATCATAAAAAGCATGATAGATAGGGAATTTTGATGCACTATTTAGACATAAGTTTTACATATAAAAATACTGATATTTCGGTCAGAGAAAAGCTTGCATTTGATAGTGACGAGAAAAAAGAGCAAATTTTAAAGCTGATAAATTCAAACAAAAACATAAAAGAGAGCATGGTGCTAAACACCTGCAACCGCGTCGAGATCATAGCAAGTGTAGAGGATGTAAAGGCCGCTACTGCTCATATCATCAGGTGTATGTCCATATTTTCAGGCGTTTTTGAAGATGAGCTTTATGAGAGAGCTGACATCTACGAGAACAGCGGTGCCGCCCACCACCTATTTGCTGTGGCAAGCTCGCTTGATAGCCTAGTCGTTGGCGAAACGCAGATAGTTGGCCAGCTAAAAAATGCCTTTAAATTTGCTTATGACAACAACTCATGTGGCGAAGATATCAGTAAGATCATCCACTACGCATGTAAGTGCGCTGCCAAGGTTAGAAACGAAACTCAAATTTCTAAAAACCCGATCTCAGTCTCAAGCGTCGCCGTAGCAAAAGCAAAAGAAATTTTTGGCACGCTTGAAGGTAAAACAGCTATCGTCGTGGGTGCTGGTGAGATGGGCGAGCTAGCAGCAAAGCACCTCATATCAAGCGGCGCAGAGGTGATCATTATAAACAGAAGCTCCGAGCGCGTCGAGCAGTTAGTTGATAGCTTAGGAGATAGCGCGAGCTGGGATAGTATATTAAAACTAAAAGAATACGTAAATAGCTACGATCTCATCTTCTCAAGCACCGCAGCCCCACACGCCATCATCACAGGCGAGATCATCGAGCCAAGAGAATTTCATAGATATTTTTTTGATATCGCCGTGCCAAGAGACATCGATCTTTTAAACACGGAGCTTATCAGCGTCTATACGGTCGATAGCTTAGAGGAGATCGTGCGTAAAAATTTAGCCCTAAGAGAGGAGCAGGCGCAAAAGGCCTACTCAATCGTCGGTCAAGACACGAGCGAGTTTTTAAAGACTTTAAAAGAAGATATGAGCGTGCCTCTTATAAAATCAATCCGCAAGCAGGCTGAAATTTGCGCGAAAAATGAGCTAGAAAAGGCGATGAAAAAGGGCTATTTAAAGCATAGCGATTATGATGAGGCGCAAAAGCTCATTCATCAAGTCTTTAAAGCCTTTTTGCACCAGCCAACGATGAAGCTAAAAGGGCTTGCAGACGAGGAGAGAGCGAGCGAGCTTTCAAACGGAGTTAAATTTTTATTTGACATAAAAGATGAACAAAATTTTCAAGCAGGAGATATAGATGAAATTTAGTAAATTTTACGCCCCAACGACCAAGGAAGCGCCAAAAGACGCATCTTTGCCAAGCCATCAGTTTTTGATAAGAGGCGGCTTTGTCGAGCAGATCGGCTCTGGGCTTTACAACTATCTGCCGCTTGGAAAGATCATGCACGATAAAATTTCACGCGTTGTAAAAGAGGAGATGGACGAGGCTGGCGCGCAGGAGGTGAGCTTTAGCGTGGTCACTTCAGGTGAGCTTTGGAAGCAAAGTGGCCGCTACAACGTCTTTGGCAAGGAACTTTTGCGCTTTAAAGATAGAAAAGAAAATGACTTTGTGCTAAGCCCTACAAACGAAGAGGCAGCCGTTGCTTTGGTGCGTGGCAAGGTGACTAGCTACAAGCAGCTGCCGCTAAATCTATACCAGATAAACACTAAATTTCGTGATGAGGCAAGACCACGCTTTGGCTTGCTAAGAGGGCGCGAATTTACGATGAAAGATGGTTATAGCTTTCACTCTAGCAAAGAGGATCTAAAACGTGAGTTTGACCTTATGGAGGCAACTTATAGTAAGATTTTTACTCGTCTAGGGCTAAATTTTAGAGCTGTTGAGGCTGATAGCGGAGCCATAGGAGGAAGTGGCAGTAAAGAGTTTATGGTGCTTGCAAGTAACGGAGAGGACGACATACTTTGCTGTGAGGCTTGCAGATACGCTGCAAACGTTGAGGCGGCAAGACGAAAACCAAGAGTTAGCGAGGCTGAGGCACCAGAGGCGGACGCGGCTAAATTTCTAACGCCAAATGCAAAAACTATAAAAGATGTCGCTGAGTTTTTCAAAGTTAGCGAGTTTTACTGCATAAAAGCTGTTATGAAAAAGGCGATCTACGAGGATAAAGAAGAGGTCGTGGTCTTTTTTGTAAGGGGCGACGATGAGCTTCAAGAGACAAAGGCGCAAAACGCTTGCAAGGCGCTAGAGCTTGTAGATGCTAGCGAGACTGACGTGGCTAAAGCTGGACTATCTGCTGGATTTTGCGGGCCAGTTGGGCTAAAAGATGTGAAATTTTTTATAGATAACGAGCTAAGGGGCGCAAACAACATGATATGTGGCGCTAACGAGAAGGACTATCACTTTGTTGGCGTTAGTGTTAGCGGATTTAACGAAGAGAGATTTAAAGACCTTGTAAAGGTAAAAGAGGGCGATAAATGCCCAGTTTGCGGCGGAAATTTAAAACTTAGCAAAGGCATAGAGGTCGGTCATATCTTTCAGCTAGGCGATAAATATTCAGCTGCGATGAATGCGACATATCTTGATGAAAACGGCAAAGCAAAGCCATTTTTGATGGGCTGCTATGGCATCGGTATCAGCAGGCTGATCGCTGTGATGATAGAGGCTAGCCATGACGAGAAGGGCTGCATCTGGAAAAAAGAGTGCGCGCCGTTTGATGTGGAGATCATCATTTCAAATTTAAGAGATGAGGCGGGCGTGAAATTTGCATTTGAGCTTTATGAGAGCCTTAAAAAAGCCGGCGTTAGCGTCATCATCGACGATAGAAACGAGAGATTTGGCGTTAAGATGAATGATTTTGAACTTATTGGCTTTCCTTATGCGCTACTTGTTGGTAAAGAATTTGCAAATGGCAAGGTCGAGTTTATCACAAGAGATGGGCTAAGCAAAGAGGCTATAGGCGCAGATGACGCCTTTAGAAAGATAAAAGAAAGCTTATGAGATTTTTCGCATTTTTGTTTTTCATCATAGAGGCGGTCTTTATCTATCTTTTTGTGGATAAATTTGGCTTTTTGAACTACTTTCTTGAGGTGCTGGTCTCTGGATTTGTGGGTATCGCACTTCTTTTTAATGCTGGATTTTCTAGTTTAAATTCGCCTCAAGCGGCATTTAAAAGCTTTCTTGGCGGAAATTTATTTAGCCAGTTAGGACTTAGCTTTGGCGGAGCGTTGCTGTTTTTGCCAGGAATTTTAACGGATATTTTTGGCATAGCCGTGGTCGTTTTTTCTTTAGTGTTTAAGAAAAATGCAGCGAAAAATGAAAGCTATCAGGAGTTTAAATTTCAAAACTTTAGCGAGCAGGGCAGTAAAAAAGATGATGGCGAGATCATCGACGTTGAGGTCATCGAAGAGCCAAAAAGAGTAAATTAGGAGAGATGATGAAAGAGATAAAAATAGCAACTAGAAAGAGCATCTTAGCGCTTTGGCAAAGCGAACATATCAAGGCTAGGATCGAGGCGCAGCACAAGGGCGTGAAGGTCGTGCTTGAGGGCATGAAGACAAAGGGCGACGTGATACTTGACACGCCACTTGCAAAGATCGGCGGCAAAGGGCTTTTTACAAAAGAGCTTGAAGATAGCATGCTAAAAGGCGAGACCGATATCGCGGTGCATAGCCTAAAAGACGTGCCAGTAGTCTTTCCAAAAGGGCTTAGACTAGCTGCCATTTGCTCACGTGAGGATACAAGAGATGCGATGATAAGTGAGAAATTTGCTAAATTTAGCGACCTACCGCACGGCGCAAAAGTTGGCACAACGAGCCTGCGCCGCAAGATGCAGCTACTTATCATGAGGCCTGATCTTGAGATCATCTCGCTTCGTGGAAACGTGCAAACTAGACTTAGAAAGCTAAAAGAGGGCGAATTTGACGCGATCATTTTGGCGATGGCTGGCATAAACCGCCTAAATATCAAGGCTGAAGTGGCACACATCTACACATTTGGCTTTGACGAGATGATACCTGCGATGGGTCAGGGCGCTCTTGGGATAGAGGCCAGAGATGAGAAGCAAATTTTAGAGCAGATTGACTTTTTAAACGACGAAAATGCAGTTATAGAAACGACCATAGAGCGTGATTTCGTAAGCGTTTTGGAAGGTGGCTGCCAAGTGCCAATAGGCATAAGCGCAAGGCTACAAGGAGATGAAATTTCTATCGATGCGATCGTTGGTCTGCCTGATGGAAGCGAGTTTATAAAAGATAGCTTAAAGACTAACAAAGATAAATTTCAAAGCGTCGGCAAGGAGCTAGCGCATAAATTTATAGAAAAAGGGGCGAAAGAGCTGCTAAAACGCGCTGAAGAGATGGCGTAAGCGTGTTTTAGCTAAAATTTAAAGCAAAAGCCCTAAGTGCTACCAAAAATAGCAAAGACAACTACTATATGATCGGTCTTGCAGACGACAAATATGACTACAAAAACTACATAATCTTTCAAAGACCGATCAAACTAAAAAAGGGCGACGACGAAAACGCCGAGATAAACGGCCTATATGCCGAGTGTAATGGCGACATTTGCTACAACGCTTGCAAACGAGTAAAGATCACTGATAAGAGCATCATTTTTGAGGTGCAAGATAGTCTCATTTGCGTAGATACCGAGGATGTTAAGCTTAATGAGCGCTTTATGAAATATAGCAAAGAGATATTTGGCGAGCTGCTAGAGTAGTCCTAAATTTAATCATTCGCCTGTTTTGCCGCCATTTTTTAGCCGAGATGATAGAGTTGCCTTTGCGATAAAAAAACAGACACGCACAAACTGCCTTTGCGTGCAATAACAAAATATTAGCATCGCCTTTTTTATCAAATTTTAGCTATCATCTTTAAAAATTTAAGGGAAAAATATGGACTACATCAAGCTTTTAAAAGATAATGGCCTACTTAGGGTGATCGATGAGCCAGTGGATATTGACCTAGAGATCGCGCACGCTAGCTACATCGAGGTCAAACGCGCGGGCTCACAAGCGCTACTTTTTACAAATCCAGTCTGCAAAAAAACTGGGCGTAAATTTGCCCCAGTGCTTACAAATATCTACGGCTCAAAAAGGGCGCTTGAGCTGATATTTGGCGTACAGCCTGATGAGATCGCAGCTGAGATAGAGAAGCTCTTAAAGCCCAAAAAACCTGAGAATTTCAAAGAAAAGCTTGACTTTTTAGCCTATCTTTTTAGCATGAGAAAGATTTTTACCAAAAGGCTAAATGGCGAGGGCGAGTGCCAGCAGGTTAAATTTATAGGCGAGGCGGCTGATCTTTTGAGCTTACCTGCGCTAAAGACTTGGCCGCATGACGGAGGTGCTTTTATCACGATGGGGCAGGTCTATACGCAAAGTCTTGACGGCACGCTGCAAAATTTAGGTATGTATAGACTGCAAATTTATGATAAAAATCGCCTTGGCATGCACTGGCAGATCCACAAAGACGGCGCAAATTTCTTTCACGAGTATAAGCGCGCAGGCCGTAAGATGCCAGTCTCTGTGGCGATCGGCGGCGATCCACTCTACATCTGGTGCGCTCAGGCGCCACTGCCAAAGGGCGTCTTTGAGCTGCTACTTTACGGCTTCATCCGCAAAGAGCCAGCTAGGCTTGTAAAGTCGCTCACTAATGAAATTTACGTCCCGCACGACGCCGACTACGTGATCGAGGGCTTTGTCAATACTGTTAAGAGCGAGCTTGAGGGGCCATTTGGCGATCACACTGGCTTTTACACGCCAGTTGAGCCGTTTCCGGTGATGGAGGTCACGGCGATAACGAGCAAGCAAGACCCTGTCTTTCACGCGACCGTGGTTGGCAAGCCGCCGCTTGAAGATAAGTATATGGGCTGGGCGACCGAGCGCATTTTCTTGCCACTTTTGCGAACGACCGTGCCAGAGCTACTAGACTACAATATGCCTGAAAATGGCGTCTTTCACAATCTTATCCTGGCCAAGATCAACGCCCTTTATCCAGCCCATGCAAAGCAGGCTATGCACGCGTTTTGGGGAGTTGGACAGATGAGCTTTGTAAAGCATGCGATCTTTGTGGGCAACGATGCACCAGAGCTAGCAGAATACGACAAATTTGCAAGCTTTGTGCTTGATAGATTTGGCAGTGAGAGTGTGCTGATAAGCCAAGGCGTGTGCGACCAGCTCGATCACGCTAGTCCTAACTCGTGCTTTGGCGGCAAGCTTGGCATCGACGCGACGCAGGACTTTTGTAAATTTAGCCCTGCGGTATTAAGTGATGATGAGCTTTTGGCTAAATTTCAAAGCGTTGCGCCAAATGTTAGAGAGCTTAGGCAGTTTAAAAAGCAGAGTAAAACGCCTATTTGCGTGATTAAATTTGAAAAAGATCGCCCTGTAAAAGAGCTATTTTTTAAGCTTTTGGAATTTAGGGAGTTTTTCAAGCTTCTAGTCGTCGTGGATATGCAAAACTACCTAGAAAATCCATATATGCTGCTTTGGCGCGTGACAAATAACATAGATGCTTTGCGTGATATCTACATAGATGGTGAAAATTTCTGCGTGGATGCGACGAGCAAGGACGAGCTGGAGGGCTACACGCGTGGCTGGCCTATGCAAACTGACTGCGACCGCGAAGTGGTGGCTGAGCTTGTGAGGCGTGGCGTAGTAAAAGATGAGCCAGAGCTTTTTAGTAAATTTGAGATATTTGGATAGGGTTGTAGCCTAGTGGCTTTGGCACGCTCGTGCGCAAAAGTGGAAAGAAAATGCGCTCCGTAGCCCAGCCCATGTACTTATACTCAGGTGGCGACTTGTCGGTCGTAGTCGTGCGAAATATTGACCCCTTTGTTTGCTGGCCGTCTGCATTGATAAGAATGGCTCTATCGGCGCATAAAGCTAACGTGATCGCTCAAGTTCGCTCTTGGCCGTATAGGCAAAGCCCTTGATCATTAAGCTTTAAATTTGATTTAGCATTTTGGCTTGATAAAATTGCTTTTAAATTTAAAATAAAAATGGCTTAATTTAAGGCTATTTTTATATTGTAGCATAAAATTTCTAGTTAAATTTATCTGTTTTTCTCGGTTTTTGGCTTGGCTGGCTTGAAAACTACCAAAATTTACACCAGAAAACACAAATTTTTAAATTTAGCATATCAAATTTCTAAAAATACTAAAAATAATATGTAAAAATTTACGTAAAATAATATGATTTTGCTTTATTGGAGGTAAAATTTAGAGTTGTGCGCTAGAAAAATTTAAATTTGATCTATTGCGATGAGCGCAAAAACTTTTAAATTTAAAAGCTAGAAGTGTAAAAACATTTAAGCTTAACAAAATTAGCAGATTACAGGCGTATTTTTTATAAAGCTGCGTTGTGCCAGTTTTGGTAAATTTGCATGTAAATATAAAGCCTACTTGCCTGACTTTTGCTAATAATTTTTTTAGTTTTTATGTGATTAAAGTTAGCCTATTGGATCAAATTTAAAATAGTGAGCTTGTGGAATTTAAAATAAACTAGCAAATTATAGATTGTTTTTTAAGTCAGGCTGTGCGTTTGTTTTGTGTTGAACTATAAAAGCTTGCTGCTGGTCTTTTACTTTAAAACAAATTTAGAAGAAAACCTGACAAAATTTAAAATAAAGCCAGTAAATTTCACCTATAAATTTGCTAGATATGGGCATTAAATAGCGATCTGCTTGGTTGTTTTGGCTCGCGCTATTTTTTGTATCGATAGGCTGCGGTACTATAAATTTATATGCAGCCATTAAATTTTTACTAGATCAAGTTTTAAATGATTGTTTGTTAGTTTGAGTAAATTTCGCCATTTTGTACTGCAAGGCAAATGTAAGCATAAATTTTAGAAGTGGCTAGTAAAAATGGATCATAAATTTGACAAGTCTAGCTTGAAATTTACCTTTGGCTACTGCCGTTTTGTCTTTTAGATGTTATAGCCTTGCTAAAAGCCTAAATTTACAAGTTTTACTAGTGTTTCAAATGTATATAGATCGCATGAGAGGTCAAAATATAGAACAAGACATTTGAAAATTTAATAGGCTTGAAGTGGGTTTTAAAACTCTTAAATTTTAGATTTATCTAAAATTAGGTTGTAAATTTGCTATCTGACCTTTAAAAACACTTTCTGATTTAAGTACTTTGGTTTTTGTTGTTGGCTTTGGCGGCAATCAAACCATGGCGTATTTTTGCTAGCGACTAAAGCATTATCTAAACTTGCAAGAGCTTAAAATGGCTTATTTTTAATAATGTTTTTTATTTTTTTAGAAAAATTATAAACCCTAAATACAAGATTTAAAATCGCACGAGTGCCATAATGCTTTAAATTTGACGTAGTAAATTTAGCTTATAAATTTACCAAACCGACCTTCAAAACATGCTCTTTTAGCCCGCTTGGTATCTCGCCATTTTCAAGCGCCATTAGCTCACTAACTTTTAAGACATAAAACTCTTGCAAGCTTCTGTTAGCACTTTTTTCAAGCTTTCTTGCTAGCGTGTCAAAGATATAAAACTCAGCCTCGTTGCTAGCTAGTAAAAAATCAGCCCCACTATCAAATGCAGCAAAAACTATCTTATTAGCAAGCTTGCAAGCTAGCTCTTCATCAATCTTTAAAAGCTCATATACGCAAGGTGTTTTGGCGTTTAGCTCTATAAAATTTGCCTTGTATGCGCTTAAATTTTCAGGCAGTCTATCTTTTATGGCTATCTTAAATTCTTTAAATTTGCTAAGTTTTTCTATCTTTTTAAGCTCGTTTTCATATTTTGGCGCAGCTTTTACGCCTAAAATTTCTTTGAAAAAATTAATCGCCTCGCTATAAATTTCGCTTCCTTCAAAGAGTAGATCATCAAGCTCGCAGGCTATCAAAATGCCGTTTTTAGCACTCACTAGCTTTAAAATTTCATCATTTTTCTCATTTTTATAAAGATGATGAGTTAGCATTATCGCGGCAGCTCCTATAAAATTTGGCTCGTAGTCTTTCACAAAATCAGCGTAAAAATAAGGCTTAAAGCTAGCGTAAAGCTCTTTGTCAGCTCTTTTGCAAAAGCTAGCAAATGGCTCAAATTTCGCCCAAAAGTCATCATCATTTATAGCAAGGTCTATAACCGCTCTTTTTTCATCAAGCGGGGCGATGCAAAGCTCGTCTCCAAATTTTTGAGCTAAATTTGCAAGTGGTTGGGCGGTGCTAACTACGACGTCATTTACCTTGACAAAGCCTTCAAATGGGCTAAAGTAGGGGTCTATGCTCTTTACGTGGGCAAAAAGCTCGTTTAAGTTTGCAAAGTCTGAAATCTCTAAAAAATAGGGCTTGAAATATGCCAAAACATCTCTTTTCGCGTCAAATCTAAAAATCTCAACTCTTTGCATCTGTATCCTTTTTTTGGGCTTATTTTATCCTAAATTTAAAAGGAGTTTCATTATAATAGCTCAATGGATAAAGAAAATTTCACGATTGAACGCTTTAGTAACGCATATATCGGCGATGACGCGGCGGTTGCTGGCAAAATGGTCTTTAGTAAGGACATTTTTGCGCAAAATTCGCACTTTAAACTTGGCTGGCTAAGCCTTGAAGAGACCGGCTACAAGGCTATGATCGTAAATTTTTCAGATACGATCGTGATGAACGCTAAGCCAAAGTTTGCCCTTCTAGGGCTTAGTCTGCCAAAGAGCTTCACGCCGCGCCAGATCAGCGAGCTAAGTAGGGGCATAAATAGGGCGTGCGAGGAGTTTGGCGTAAAGATAATAGGCGGCGACACGATAAGTAGCCCCATTTTAAACATAAGCGTTAGTGTGATCGGCGAGCTAAGGAGCAGGGCAGTGCTTAGAAAAAATGCTAAATTTGGCGATCTTGTTGCATTTACAGGCAAGCTTGGAGGCAGCCAAAAGGGGCTAAACTCGCTTCTAAGACTGGCTCAAATTTCTAAAAACTCACGCTTTAAAAGGCCTATCTTAAGAGATAAGTTTTTTTACAAAGCAGCTCATCTTATAAACTCCGCCATGGATATCTCAGACGGGCTTAATACCGACATTGGTAAGCTTTTAAAGGCTAGCAAAAAGGGCGCTAAATTTACAAAAAAACTAAGCAAATTTGAGCTTAGTAGCGGCGAGGAGTACGAGGTTTTATTTACCTTTAGCCCTAAAAATTTAAGCGCCATAAAAAGGATCGCCGCAAAAACTAGGACAAAGATCAACATCTTTGCAAAAATTTCACACAAAAGGTTAAGACAAAATGCAAGAAGCCACCACTTTTAAGCCGCTCTATGCGCTCACTCATGCGCCCATCGAGGCATATTTTTCTAAAAATTCAGATGATTTTGTCGTGCGCGAGATACCGCTTTATGAATTTAGTGGCGACGGCGAGCACTTGATCGTTGAAATTTCTAAAAAAGATATGACGACAAGCGACGCTTTGCACGCCTTAAGCGAGGTTACAGGGGCTAAGATGCGTGACTTTGGCTATGCTGGGCTAAAAGACAAGCAAGGTATGACGACGCAGTTTATCTCGATGCCTCGTAAATTTGAGGGCGCGCTTGCAAACTTTAGCCATGAAAAGATGAAAATTTTAAATTTAAACGTCCATAAAAATAAGCTTCGCATCGGACATCTAAAGGGCAATAGCTTTTTCATCCGTCTAAAAAAGGTGCTGCCAAGTAGCGCTAAAAAGCTAGAGCAGGCCTTTGTCAGCATCGATAAAATGGGCTATGCAAACTACTTTGGCTACCAGCGCTTTGGTAAATTTGGCGACAATGCTGTAACTGGCCTTGAGCTACTTAAAAACGGCACTATAAATGGTAAAAAGAGCAAAAATGTAAAGCTAAATGACTTTTTGATCTCAGCCTATCAAAGCGATCTTTTTAACCGCTATCTTAGCAAAAGGGTTGAGATTTCAAGGTTTGTAAGCGACTTTAGCTTAAGTGAGCTAGGCGAAATTTATAAAAACTTTAGCAAAGATGAACTAAAAGCGATGAAGACGCAGGAGAGCTTTTTTAAGCTGCTTCCTGGAGAGGTTTTAGGGCACTATCCGTTTGGCAAGCTCTTTTTGTGTGAAAATTTAGATCAAGAGGCGCAAAGATTTGTTAAGCGCGATATCACAAGCCTTGGACTTATAGTCGGTGCAAAGGCCTATGAGGCAAGCGGCGTGGCAAAAGAGCTTGAGGATGAAATTTTCGCTGAGGCATTTTCGCTTACTTCAAAGATCGCTGGCTCAAGGCGCTTTAACTGGGCGTATCTTGAAAATACAAGCTACAAATACAACGAAGAAAACGCTCATTTTAGCTTAAATTTCACACTTCAAAAGGGCTCATACGCCACAGTTGTGCTAGAAGAAATTTTGCATAAAAATATATTTGAGTAGGGTAAATTTTCGGACTTTCCTCTTTTGCGTAGTGCAAAAGCGACCGCTTACCGTGTCAGAGCGAAATTATAGCGGTTTTTGCTTAATTTTCTAGCCTTAAAAATTAAACTTTGCGTTTTAATTATTTTCTTTATTTATAAGTAAGATTTGCAGACAAAAAGTGATTTTATAGGGAAAATGCTCTGAGTAAATATTTGGCGTATGTTTTATCAGAGATCGCATAAATTTTTATCTCAAAGCGCAATAAATTCAGCATTATTTATAGGTCGCAAATCGTACAAGTCCCCAAATTTCTCCATTATCTCGTGAGTAGCCTCCACAAAAGGCTCACAGCCAAAGTGTGGCACTACGCAAAAATCAACCAAATTTAATCCTGTAAAATCACTCATGTTTACACTACTTTTATCCATAAGCGTAGCATATCTCGTGTCTGGTGCGGCCACGATCGCCCCTGCTGACTCACCGACGTAAATTTTACCAGCTTTAACCGCGTTTTTTATAGCTTGTTCGGCGCACGATTTTCGCAGCTCATTAAGCAGATAAAATGTATTTCCGCCGCTTACATAAATGATGTCGCACTTATTAATAGTAGCTAAAATTTTATCATCTGCAACACAAAACTCATCACATTCAGAAATCTGCGTAACCAAGTTTTTAACACAAGAAATATCAATACGAGTCAGCTTCGCACCAAATTTTTCCAAAATTTTCACCGCTTCATCTACGTAAAAATTCACCTCTTCAAATTTTGCTGCCGTATCGATAAAAGCAACATGCTTACCTTGAAAATCTACCACTTCATTGATCTTGCTCGCAATCTCCGCGAAGTAGGAGCAAAGAAAAATATTTGCCATTCCTTTATTCCTTTTAAAAGATATTTAAATTTAAGAGCCAATTATATCCGAAAATAAGCTTAAAAGATCCGCATTTTGCAATCGTCATGTCGCTCACAAGCTTCCCATATCTTGCACTACAGCTTAGGATTTAGAGATTTATATGGTTTGTATTTTTAGTATACATGGTCGAGTAAGTAAAATTTAAAAATTTAATTATGAATTTGAATGCAAAAATTTAAGGCAAAGTATCGCAATATTTTTTAAGAGTTTTTTCTCTTGTGATCGCAACTTCAAGTAGAAACAACGTAAAAATTTAGCGAAGATAAGAGATATAATCTATCAAGCCAAATTTTTACTAGTTTTATAAAGATAGGTTTAAAAGTGTGGCTGGCTAAATTTAGCTGGTTTAAATTTAAAAAGGTCTAGCCAAAGCTAGACCTAAAACATTAAATTTAAGAGGTAAAAACTTAAGTTCTAAAGACACTTAGTTTAGAATTTAGCGCGTCTGTCATCTTATTTAGATGCTCAGCTGCAGAAGCTATCTCTTCGACACTTCTAGCATTTTCAGATGAAATTTGATTGATCTCTGAGATGCCATCCATGATCTCATTTACGTTCTTGCCAGTTGCGATGTAGTCTTGCATAGTCTTATCAGACATCGCTATGGCATTATTCATCGTTGCGCTCATATCATTTATCGTCTTTTCAACGTCGCTTGCAACGTGGGTTAGCTCTTGAATTTGCTTAGAGTTGATGCCCATTTGCTCACTGCTATCATTTATCGCTTGAACGATAACGTTAATGGTTGCATTTATCTCTGTTAGAGATTTTTGAGTTCTCTCAGCTAGCTGTCTAACCTCGTCAGCAACGACTGCAAAGCCACGTCCATGCTCACCTGCACGAGCTGCTTCGATAGCTGCGTTAAGAGCAAGTAGGTTTGTCTGATCTGCGATATCATTGATAACCACAAGCACTGATTTAACCTGCTCTGCGTCACGGCTAAGCTGCTCGATCTTACCTGCCATTTGATTTTCTACATTAGCAGAATCAACTATCTGAGATGATAGGGCTCTGATAGCGTCAGTTGCTGTTTTTATATGAGTGCTTGCCTTTTGAAGGTCATCTTTACCAGCTTGAGCTATTGAAAGTGACTCTTTCATGCTTTCTTGCATAGACTTACATCTTTGATTTGTCTCTTCAACGATCTGGGTTGATTCTTCTACGCGTTTGCCTGTTTGAAGAGAGGTAGAGCTTAGTTCGTTTGCAACTGAGCTGTTTTCACTTGAAAGGTTTTTAGTGTCGCTTATAAGCACTCTAATGCGCTCTATGAAGTTATTTATATCATTGCTTATTTTAGCTATCTCATCTTTGCCGTAGATTGGGATTTTAAGAGTAAAGTCAGATGTTATAGCATTTAAATTTGCTCCTAGTCTATCGATAGGATTTGCAACTAGCTTTTTAAGCAAGAAGATAGATACTATAATAAGAAGCAATGTAACTATAATGCTTGCTATGATGAAGTTTTTACTAACTACTTTTAGAGGTGTTAAAAAGTCATCAGTAACAGCTGAGCCAAGCACTATCCAGTTTAGCTTATCAAATGGCTCAAACGCAACTATACGCTCAACACCACCAGTATTAGCGAATTCAACACCTTCTTTTTGTTTCGCTATTTTTTCCATAGCAGCTTTAACATCGCTGCTTAGCTCTTTACCAGCTTGAGTTGGGTGGATCTCAAATTTATTAGTTTTTGTGTTGTAGATAGAGAAATACCCATGCTCGCCTAGCTTCATTTGTGCCATTGTCTTTTGAAGATCTTCTAAGCCTTCAGTAAAGTCGTAACCTATAAATAAAACTGCTACAACCTCTCCGTTTTGAACGACTGGCTCATAAACACACATGTAGTTTCTACCAAAAATATTTAGAGCACCCACATATGTCTCTTTATTCATCATCTTTGGATAGATCGTTTTATTTAGCATACCAAGCGCTCTACTGCCATCATCTAGTAAAAGTGAAGTAGATACAGCAGCAAATTCATTGCCTGATTTTGCAAAGATGGTTGGGATACCGCCGTTTGTTAGCTTTTTGATCTTATCAGAAATTTCATGGTTGTTATTTAACACGCCCATTTTGTCTGAGATAAGCTCTAAAGCGTCGTCGTTTTCTGTTTTTATGGTTTGGCTAGTGGCTCTTATGTTGCCTAAAGCCTCTTTTAAGACATGCATATATAGTTTTGCATTATCTTCGTTATCTTCATCAAATAGCTCAACTGTGTCCATCGCAAGCGCAACGTTTTGCTGGATAGTTGTTTCTACTCCCTCCTTGATCTCACGCTCTAAGACATGTGATATAAAAAATACAAAGCAAGCCATACAAATGGCAAGAACTAAAGCGATGATCGCTGAGACCTTGACTAAGATGCTACGCAAATTCATCTATATCCTCCTTGGTTTAGATTTTAAGGGTTTATTATACAAATTTTTTCTCGTAAAACATATAGAATTTTGGGGAAAAATAACAAATTTTAAATTTTTGTTTGCTTTATATTTATAACTATAACTTTTATGAAACTGGAGTAAAAATTTATAAAAAATTGCTATTTAAATTTAGCTTTTTAAGCAAAATTTATAGTTTGGTAAAAGCAAGAAAATTGCGCTTTTGAGGGATTAAAATTTAAATTTGTATCGTTTTGTTGATTTGTCGTCTATTTTATTATATTTATTTAAGGTTCAAAGCAAAATAACAAAAAAGTGAAATTTGG